>JAZUIN010000001.1:0-30989 GCA_045642225.1 Lachnospiraceae bacterium
TTCGTATTAATAAGTCAGGAGGAAAAGCGAATATGATACTTTTCTTCTTGTTGCCTTTGCAAGAAAGAATTCCTGAAAAGGAGGGACTCAGAAACCATATGGTTGATGTGGTTATTGCTATTTTAGCAACTGCTATAGCAATATTAACCTTGTATTCTAAGCTGAAATAGCTTAGTAATACTTATATCATTGCAAAGGCATAGAAAAAGGACGGAGGCAACCGTCCTTTTTCAATATACTTACATCATTGCAAGTAAATAATAATACATTTTTTAGTAAAAAGTCAAGAAAACCATTTAAAATAAGTCTTTTTGATACGTTTAAGTATAACTAAATCAATCTTTTGACATCATTAGCTATGTTATATATATCCTTACTAGACATAAAGACATAAACTGATCCTGTATGTTTAGCAAGTTCTTTTGCACCCTCTTCATTTTCTGGCAAAATGATAGAACCTTTTAATCTATCTGCTAGATATGAAATATTAACATCTGTTCCATCTTGTTTATCATCAATAGAAGTAAATTCTAATAAATAAACTTGATCAGCTAATTTTAGAGCATCAGCAAAGTCATCAACAAAGTATTTTACTCTGCTTGCTCTATGAGGTTTAAAGATAGCTACGATATTTCTATCAGGATATCTTTTTCTTGTAGCTTCTAAAGTTACTTTAACTTCAGTAGGATGATGAGCATAGTCATCAACAATGTTAATTCCATTATAAGTGCCTTTATATTGGAAACGTCTATCAGCGCCGTTGAACTTTTCAATACCTGTTTTGATTAAATCAAATGAAATGCCAAATTCCATACAAGTTGCTATAGCAGCAAGTGCATTGCTTATGTTGTGTAGTCCAGGCACTTTTAAATGTATATTTCCTAACTCTTTGCCTTTGTATACAACATTGAAAATTCCATTTCCCATATCATCATAAGAAATATCGCTTGCATAACAATCGCTGTCGTTTGTACCGAAAGTAATTATAGTTGCTTTTACATTTGCAGTGATTTCGTCTAGATTAGGAATTTCCTTGTTAATAATGAGAAAACCTGATTCAGAAGTATTGTTTGCAAATTTATTAAACGACTGTCTTATTTCCGCTAAATCTTTGAAGAAGTCTAAGTGGTCAGCTTCTACATTTAAGATGACAGAATATTTAGGGAAAAATTCATGGTAGCTGTTAGTGTACTCACAAGCTTCTGTGATAAATGTTTGAGAATCACCTACATGAATGTTGCTATTTATAGCACTAAAAATGCCACCGATTGAAATTGTTGGGTCATCGTCAAGCTCTAGTAAAACTTGACTTATCATAGAAGTTGTTGAAGTTTTACCGTGAGTACCAGCAACTGCAATTGATTCTTCGTAGTTACTCATTACCTGTCCTAGAAATTCTGCTCTAGTTAACATTGGCTTCTTTGATTCTCTAGCAGCGATTAATTCTGGGTTGTCTTCTGAAATGGCCGCTGTGTATACAATGCAATCGATGTCAGGTGTTATGTTCTCTGCTTTCTGAGGGAAAGAAATGTTTGCTCCTAGTGAAGCTAAATTCTCAGTATAGCCAGATTCTTTGTTGTCAGAACCAGAAACTGTAAAGCCTCTCTTGAGCAAAATCTCGGCAAGCCCGCTCATACTAACTCCGCCTATTCCTATAAAATGAAAATGTTTTGGTTCGTTAAAATTAACCTTGTACATGAAATTATTCCTTTCGGTGAAATCTTTTATCATAATATATCTTAAAACAAGTACTATTATATACATTTTTCAAAATAAATACATACCAATTTTGTAGTAATTATAATAGGAAATATTGTACTAAAAATGCTAAAAATAACATTATCTATTAAATTGTCATAATGGAAACACAATATGTAGAAAAAAATCGTCCAAATATATACATTATGCACAAAAAGAAATTGTATACAAGGAAAAATTTTGGAAAAATGTTGCATAAAATTATATGAATAGTTATACTTATTATATGTTTAGGCTTATGCGGACGGGAAATGGCATAAGTTAGGCTTGAAAAGAAAGGCGTGAGGTGATTATTATGGGAAAAAAAGAAATGGTTGCTATGTTATTAGCAGGTGGCCAAGGAAGCAGATTGGGTGTTTTGACATCTGATGTTGCTAAGCCAGCAGTTGCTTTTGGCGGAAAGTACAGAATTATCGATTTTCCTCTAAGTAACTGTATTAATTCGGGAATTGATACAGTAGGTGTTTTGACACAGTATCAACCACTAAGACTTAATACACATATTGGAATTGGTATTCCTTGGGATTTGGACAGAAATGATGGTGGTGTAACTGTACTTTCACCATATGAGAGAAGTGATAGCTCGGAATGGTATTCGGGAACAGCTAATGCTATATATCAGAATATTAGATATATTGATAGCTTTGATCCTGATTATGTACTTATTTTGTCGGGTGACCATATCTATAAGATGGATTACGAAGCTATGCTTGATGCTCACAAAGAGAATAATGCGGGCATTACAATTGCTGCTATGCCAGTTCCTATGGAAGAGGCTAGTAGATTCGGTATCGTTGTTACGGATGATACAGGTAAGATTAATGAATTTGAAGAAAAACCAGAGAATCCAAAGAGTAATTTGGCATCAATGGGTATATACATTTTCAGTTGGTCAGTGCTAAGAGAGGCATTGATTACGCTTAAGGATCAAAGCAATTGTGACTTCGGTAAGCACATCATCCCATATTGTTTTGATAATGGAGAGAGAATTTTTGCGTATGAATTTAATGGATATTGGAAGGACGTAGGAACATTAGGTTCATATTGGGAAGCTAATATGGAGCTTATTGAACTTATTCCTGAATTTAACTTATACGAAGAATTCTGGAAGATATATACAAAGCAAGATATGATTGAACCACAGTTCGTTTCTAATACGGCATCAGTTAAGAAGTCAATCATTGGTGCAGGTAACGAGATTGCAGGTAAGGTTGAGAATTCGGTATTAAGTGCTGGTGTTGTTGTTGAGGAAGGTGCAACAGTTGTTGATTCAATTATTATGAAGAACACTGTTATCAAAGCTGGTACAACAATTGAGAAGGCAATTATTGCAGAGAATTGTGAAATCGGAGCAAATGTTCAAGTTGGTGTTGGAGAATCAGCTGAAAGTAAGTTGAATGCTAGCATTTATGCATTTGATCTTGCAGTTATTGGTGAGAATTCAGTTATTCCAGATAATGTTACAATAGGTAAGAACACAGCAATTGCTGGAGTAACAACCAAAGAGGATTACCCTCAAGGCAAGTTAGAGAGTGGCGGATATATTATTAAGGAGGGTGAAGAATCATGAAAGCATTAGGTATTATTTTAGCAGGTGGTAATAGCTCTAGAATGCAGAATTTATCTGATAAAAGAGCGATTTCGGCTATGCCAATTGGTGGTAGCTATAGAGGAATTGATTTTTCTTTGAGTAATATGACAAATTCTCATATTCAGACAGTTGCAGTATTGAGTCAATATAATGCAAGATCTTTGAATGAGCATTTGGCATCTTCAAAATGGTGGAACTTTGGTAGAAAGCAAGGTGGCTTATATGTATTTACACCAACAGTTACAACAGACAATAGCTGGTGGTACAGAGGTACTGCAGATGCTATGTGGCAAAATATCGACTTCCTTAAGAAGTGTCATGAGCCATATGTTGTAATCGCAAGTGGTGATTGCGTATATAAAGTAGACTTCAATGCAGTATTAGAGGATCATATTCGTAAGCAAGCTGACATCACAGTTGTATGCGCTAAGGCTCCTGATCATGATGATATTTCAAGATTTGGTGTAGTTAAGATGGATAGTGATGGCTTAATTACTGATTTTGAAGAGAAGCCTATGATGGCAAGATCTAATATTGTATCAACTGGTATATATATAATAAGAAGAAGAAATCTTATTGAATTACTTGAACAATGTAATGAAGAGGGAAGATATAACTTTGTTACTGACATTCTAATTCGTTACAAAGGTATGAAGAAGATTTACGGATATATGCTTGATAATTACTGGAGTAATATCGCAAGCGTAGAATCTTACTATAATACTAATATGGATTTCTTAAAGCCTGAGATTAGAAATTATTTCTTTAAGCAAGAGCCTAAGATTTATTCTAAATCATTTGATTTGCCACCAGCTAAGTACAATGCACCTGCTGATGTTAGTGGAAGCTTGATAGCTAGTGGATGTATCATTAATAGTAAGGTGGAGAATTCTGTATTGTTCAAAAATGTATTTGTAGGCAATAACAGTGTTGTTAAGAATTCGATTATTTTACCTGGCGTTTATATTGGGGACAACGTTAAGGTAGAGAATTGTATCGTAGAAAGTAATGAAACACTAATGAGTGATACTGAATATATTGGGGAAGATGGTATCAAGGTAGTTTCAGAACGCAATAATAGATACGGCATTTAGACTTTTTAGGAGAAGGGGGCTTACATATGCAAATAACAGACATCAGGATGAGAAGAATTGACAAAGAGAACAAGGTTAAAGCAATAGTATCTATTACAATTGATGACGAGTTTGTTGTTCACGATATCAAGGTGATTGAAGGAGACAAGGGGTTATTTATAGCGATGCCATCGCGTAAAGCTACAGATGGTGAATATAAAGATATTGCTCATCCAATCAAATCAGAGACGAGAGAACATATTCAAACGTTGATTCTAGATAAATACAAGGAAGAACTTGTAGAGGAATAAAAATTTGAGGCTTTCGGGTTTATAGCCCGAAGGCCTTTTTTATAATATGTTGGAATAATCTTGAAAATACCGCATTTTAAGGATATTTGTGTTGACGCGAGACTTTTCCTGTGATATAGTTGTAGGGCGACGGAAGTATAGGTCTTTTTTTTATGCTTAAAAATGGAAACTGTTCGTCCAGGATTTAAGCGTAGAAAACACATTAATTTAAGAAAGTGGAGGTGGAAGTAGTGCGTACGAAAATTACATTAGCATGCACAGAATGTCAGCGTAGAAATTATGATATGACTAAAGACAAGAAAGCCCATCCAGACAGAATGGAGACAAAGAAATATTGTCGTTTCTGTAAGAAACACACTTTGCACAAAGAGACTAAATAGTCTGTAAGGAGTGATTCTAATGGGAAAAGAAAAGTCAAAAGAAAAATTTTTTTCAGGACTTAAAACTGAATTTAGTAAAATTGTTTGGCCAACAGGTTCGTCTGTTGCAAAGCAAACAATAGCTACTGTTTCAGTTTCAGTAGTTCTTGGATTACTAATAGTCTTAATTGACATGGTAGTTCAGTATGGTGTCGACATTTTAGTGAATCTATAGGTAGATTTTACAGGAGGAGATAGGCATGGCAGAAGCAAAGTGGTATGTAGTTCATACTTATTCAGGCTATGAAAACAAAGTAAAAAGTAGCATCGATAAAGCAATCGAGAATAGACATTTGGAAGAAGAAATCATTGAAGTTCGTATTCCAATGCAAAATGAGGTTGTTGTTAAAGATGGAAGATCAAAATCTGTGGAGAGAAAAATGTTCCCAGGTTATGTTCTTATTAATATGGTTATGAATGATGATACATGGTATGTTGTTCGTAATACAAGAGGTGTTACTGGATTCGTAGGACCTGGAAGTAAACCAGTACCTTTGACAGATGTTGAGATGCGTTCTCTTGGTATCAAGACTGAAAATATTGTTGTTGACTTTGGCGAAGGCGATGAAATCGAGGTAATCGGTGGAGCTTGGAAGGATACTATTGGTGTTATTCAAGCAATGAACACTGCTAAGCAAATGGTAACAATCAATGTTGAATTCTTCGGTAGAGAAACACCTGTAGAAATTAGTTTTGCAGACATCAAAAAAATGAATTAAGGAGGAATATTTACCAATGGCAAAGAAAATTGAAGGATATATTAAATTACAGATTCCTGCTGGTAAAGCTACACCAGCACCACCTGTTGGACCAGCTCTTGGACAACATGGTGTTAACATTGTAGAATTTACAAAGCAGTTTAATGCTAAGACAGCTGATATGGGTGACACAATCGTGCCAGTTGTTATCACTGTATATGCAGATAGAAGCTTTAGCTTCATCACAAAAACTCCACCAGCAGCTGTAATGATTAAGAAGGCTTGCAAGATTCAATCAGGATCTGGTGAACCTAATAGAAAGAAAGTCGCTAAGATTACAAAGGCTCAACTTCAAGAAATCGCTGAAGTTAAGATGAAAGATCTTAATGCAGCAAACATTGATTCAGCTATTAGCATGATTGCTGGTACAGCTCGTTCAATGGGTGTTGAAGTAGTAGATTAATATTTGTAGTCGCATAAATTACAGTAAATTTCAAAGTGGGAGGGAACAGACCCCGCTAAAACCACAGGAGGTATAAATTTTATGAAACGCGGAAAGAATTATAAAGCTTCATTAGAGGCTTATGATAAGTCAAAAACATTTGACGTACAAGAAGCTGTTGCACAAGTTAAGAAAAATGCAAAAGCTAAATTTGATGAAACAATCGAAGCTCATATCAGAACAGGATGTGATGGTCGTCATGCAGAGCAACAAATTCGTGGCGCTGTAGTATTACCACACGGAACAGGTAAGAAGGTTCGTGTATTAGTATTTGCAAAGGGACCAAAGGCAGACGAAGCTACTGCAGCAGGTGCTGATTTTGTAGGTGCTGAGGATCTTATTCCTAAGATTCAAAATGAGGGATGGTTAGACTTTGACGTAGTAGTTGCTACACCAGATATGATGGGTGTTGTAGGTCGTCTTGGTCGTGTACTTGGTCCTAAGGGATTAATGCCAAACCCTAAAGCTGGTACAGTTACAATGGATGTAACTAAGGCTGTAAATGATATCAAAGCTGGTAAGATTGAGTATAGATTAGATAAGACAAACATTATCCATGTGCCAATTGGAAAAGCTTCCTTTACAGAGGAACAATTAGCTGACAACTTCCAGACTTTAATGGATGCATTAAACAAGGCTAAACCTGCAAGCTTAAAAGGACAGTATTTAAAGAGCATTACACTTGCTCCAACAATGGGACCAGGTGTAAAGGTTAGCACAGCAAAGGTTCAATAATTATTTTCTGAATATAATTATTGGAAATTGTTGACATCCAATATATAATTTGATATAGTTATCAAGCATGTTGCCGAAGACAGTTGGTGGGTAACCGTAATAATGCATTGCATTTCCAACCGAGGAACAATCAGAATAGTTTATATAACTATGTAATTGATTATTATCCTCTCTGTCTTTAGGCAGAGAGGTTTTTTATATGTGTGCAACATGAAAATAAAATAAGGAGGTACACATTCGTGGCAAAAGTTGAATTAAAGCAACCAATTATTCAAGAGATCTCTGAAAACGTAAAAGATGCTCAATCAGTTGTTGTAGTTGACTATCGTGGACTTACAGTTGCTGAAGATACACAATTACGTAGAGAACTTAGAGAAGCTGGTATTACTTACAAAGTATACAAGAACACAATGATGAACTTTGCTTTCAAAGATACAGATTTCGAAAGCTTAGCACCAGTTCTTGAAGGACCAAGCGCTATTGCAATCTCAACAGAGGATGCTACTGCTCCAGCAAGAGTATTAGCTAAATTTGCAAAATCTGCACCAGCTCTTGAAATTAAAGCAGGTGTTGTTGAAGGAACATTTTATGATGCAGACGGCATGAAGGCTATCGCAGCAGTTCCATCAAGAGAAGAACTTGTTTCGAAGTTACTTGGAAGCTTACAGTCTCCAATTACAAACTTCGCTCGTGTTCTTAACCAAATCGCTGAAAATGGTGGCGCATCATTTGAAGCTCCTGTAGAGGAAGCAAAAGCAGAAGAGGCTCCAGCAGAAGAAGCAAAGGCTGAAGAAGCTACAGAAGAAGCAGCAGAATAAGCTGTAATTAGATTTTAAATATTTTAGAAATTATGGAGGAAAATAAAAATGGCTAAAATGAGTACAGAAGATTTTATCGCAGCTATCAAAGAGCTTAGCGTATTAGAGTTAAATGACCTTGTAAAGGCATGTGAAGAAGAATTTGGTGTATCTGCAGCAGCAGGTGTTGTTGTAGCAGCAGCAGGCGGAGATGCAGCAGGCGGAGCTGAAGAGAAGGACGAATTCGATGTAGAGTTAACAGAAGTAGGTCCTAACAAGGTTAAGGTTATTAAGGTAGTTAGAGATGCTACAGGTCTTGGACTTAAGGAAGCTAAGGAATTAGTTGATGGCGCTCCTAAGATCATGAAGGAAGGCGCAGCTAAGGCTGAAGCTGAAGACATCAAGGCTAAGTTAGAAGCTGAAGGTGCTACTTGTACACTTAAGTAATTTATATTACGACTTATTTTATCCGCAGTTTGCTTTTTGCAGGCTGCGGTTTTTTACTAGGAGAAATAATATGGAAAATATGACAATGCTTCAAGGTTTCGAATGGTATTTGCCAGAAGATGGTACACATTGGAATTCTTTAAAAAATAAAGCAAAAGAACTAAGTGATATGGGAATAAATCATATATGGCTTCCGCCAGCGTATAAAGGTGCAAATGGTGCATCATCGGTTGGTTATGATGTATATGATACATATGATTTGGGAGAATTTAATCAAAAGGGTAGCATACGAACAAAATACGGTACTAGAAAAGAGTATTTGGACTGCATCAAGTCTATGCAAAAGAATAATATTAAAGTTCTAGGCGACATTGTGCTCAATCACATGATGGGTGCTGATGATACTGAAGAAGTTCTTGCAGAAGAAGAGGCAGGAGATAATAGAAATTACAAGATTTCGGGACAGCAGACTATCACTGCGTGGACAAAATTTGAATTCCCAGGACGAAATGGAAAGTATTCTAAACGTACCTGGAACCATGAAAATTTTAGTGGTACAGATTGGGACCAGGGAAATTCTCGAAATGGAATTTTTTCTTTTGATGGCAAGTCTTGGAATGGCGAGACTGATTCAGAAAATGGAAATTTTGATTATCTAATGGGCGCAGATCTTGATATGGATAACCCTGATACAGTAGAAGCATTGAACGAGTGGGGCAAATGGTATTTGGACACAACTAAGATGGATGGTATGCGTCTAGATGCTGTCAAACATATTGAATTTGCATTTTACAAAAAATGGATAAGTGAAATGCGAGACTATAAAGGAGATAATTTCTTTGTAGTTGGAGAATATTGGTCTAATGAATTAGGCAAATTATTACATTATCTTGATTCAGTTGAAAACACCTTTTCATTATTTGATGTTCCATTACATTTTAATATGTATGAGGCAGCAAATTCTAATGGCAACTATGACTTGGGAAGCCTTAGAAATAATACTTTGACAAGTAATAGACCAATGAATTCCGTTACATTTGTTGATAATCATGATACACAAATAGGACAGGCTTTGTGCTCTTATGTTCCTGCGTGGTTTAAGCCTATAGCTTATGCTTTGATTTTATTGCAAAGAGATGGTGTTCCATGTGTATTCTATGGTGATTTATATGGAATAGAGCATGATAATATCGATCCAATAAAAGAACTTCCTACATTGATTAGGCTTCGTAAAACACACGCTTATGGTGAGGAAAGAAGCTATTTTGACGATTCTAATATTGTGGGATTTACTAGAAGTGGCGACTTAGAGCATGAGAAGTCAGGACTAGCTGTTCTTATGAATGATAATTGCGAGGGTAGTAAGTATATGGTTGTTAATCCTGAATTTGCAGGAATGACAATGAAGAATGTATTTGGTGAAGAAGAGATTACCTTAGATGAAAATGGTGGTGCAGTATTTACTGTGTCAGGTGGAAATGTTAGTGTTTGGATAAGGGGATAATATGTAATAATCTTGCATGTTGCAAATAATGTTGCAATGTAAATATAATTCAAATATGGTATAATATATAAGTCAATCGTATGATTAGCACTCGAAAGAAGGTGTGGTATTTGGGAGAGAATTTTACGTTTGAAGAAGATAAACAAGAAGAAGTTAAGAAATGTATTCGATGTCAAAAGAGAGTTGTTGTTGATGTCGAAAAGAGCTTGTGCGCTGAATGTGTAGAAGAAGATTTGTTTGAGCGAGTAAAGAAAGCGTTAAATGAAAATCACAATTTGACAGCACTTAAAATAGCGGAAGTGTTTGACATACCTAGATCTAAAGTCTATCAATGGGTTGATGAAGGTAGGCTGAATTTTAAGGGTGAAGGCGGCTATTACAATATTCGTAAGAGAAGATAGAGGATATTATGTCTGGAAGTGAAAGTGATATTTTCAAAAAATATGAATATATAACAGAGCATCCGAAAGAGTATGATTTGATTCATAGACCGATTGCAGTATTTGATTCGGGAGTAGGCGGAATAAGCGTCTTGCGTGAGATGGTTAAGCTAATGCCGAATGAGAATTTCTTGTATTATGGTGATTCAGCAAATGCTCCTTATGGGACTAAGGAAATGGAAGTTGTGAGAAATCTTACCATTTCACATGTAGAAGATTTTATGATGCGTCCTGTTAAGGCATGCGCTATTGCATGTAATTCGGCGACTTCTGCGGCGGTAAGAAAGCTTAGAGAGATGTATCCTATGCTACCGCTCGTTGGTATTGAGCCAGCACTTAAGCCAGCGGCTTTGCATAAGAGAAATGCTAGAGTATTAGTGCTAGCAACACCTATGACTATTTCACAAGAGAAGTTCCAAAGATTATTGGAGAAATATGATGATAAGGCGACGGTTTATTCATTACCGTGTCCTGGGCTGATGGAATATGTTGAAAGTGGAATGTCTGACAGCAAAGAGGTTAGAAATTTTCTAGAGAAATTGTTGTCTCCTTACAGACGAGGAGTGATTGATGCGGTTGTTTTGGGATGTACGCATTATCCGTTTGTTGAGGATGCGATTAGACAAGTGGTTGGGCCAGGTGTAGAAGTGTTTGATGGTGGCGCAGGCACAGCTCGAGAAATGAGAAGAAGAATAGAACAAGCAGGTTTATTGACTGATAGTTTAGAGCCAGGCAAAGTTGTATTTGAAAATAGTAGGATGACAGAAGAAAAATTGAAATTGTGTGAAGATTTATTGAACTCCTAAGGGAGTTATTATGTAATGCCTAAAACTTGAAAAATATAGGGTATTGGTATATATTATAAGTTGTCGTTACAATGAAAAGTGAAGGGGAATTATCATGGATTACAGATTTTTATTGAGTCTTGCAGTAATATTTATTGTATGTAAATTATTAGGTATTGTTTGTAAGAAAATTCATTTACCAGAAGTAGTTGGTGCGTTAATAGGTGGTATTATTATTGGACCATCACTTCTTAACTTGGTTAATTTTGAAGGACCTAGTGGTACATTTATTGAATATGCAGCAGAGGTTGGTGTAGTACTTCTTATGTATGCAGCGGGATTAGAGACTGATCTTACTGAACTTAAGAAAAACGCAGTAGCTTCTTTTGTAGTTGCAATATTAGGTGTTGTTACTCCATTAGGCTTAGGATTTTTGACATATTGGTTATATTTTGGAGAAGATATTTCTATAACAACAGGACTTCTTCGTTCTGTGTTTATTGGTGTAGTACTCACAGCTACATCAGTTAGTATTACGGTACAAACTTTAAGAGAAATGGGTAAGTTGAAGGGCGCTGTTGGAACAACTATTTTGGGTGCAGCAGTTATTGATGATATTTTAGGTATTATAGTTCTTACTGTTGTAACAAGTCTAAGTGATCCTTCAGTAAAGCCGTCAAGAGTATTTATTAATATAGGATTATATGCAGCATTAATTGTAGTTCTATTCTTAATTATCAAGTTCTCTGAGAATTTTCTTATTAAGAGAAACCAAATGCGTAGAGTTTCTTTGTTTACATTGGCATTTTGTTTCTTATTAGCATTTGCTTCAGAGCATTTCTTTGGTATTGCAGATATTACTGGTGCATATTTCGCAGGTATTATGTTCTGTAATTCTAAGATTAGAGATTACATAAATATTAAGGTTGAAACTGTAAATAATCATTTCTTTAGTAATATATTCTTTGCGAGTATTGGTGTTAAGGCAACCTTTAGTGGAATGAATATGCAGTTATTTATATTTGCAGTAGTAATTACTTTAGTTGCAATTGCATCTAAGTTGATAGGTTGTGGATTAGGTGCTAAAGTGTGCAGATTTAAGTGGAAAGAAGCATTGCAAATTGGTGTTGGTATGGTAAGCCGAGGCGAAGTTGCTTTGATTGTAGCTGAGAAGGGAAGACAAGCAGGTCTTATCGACGAAACATTATTTGCACCTATCGTAGTTATGGTTATTGTTACTACACTTATTACACCTTTATTGCTTAAAGTTTCATTCAAAGATGGTAAGGCTGATAAGAAGCCTGAGGTTGCAGCATAATAAGGAGGTAAATTATGTTTGATATTAGTAAAGTAAAAGAAGAAGGCATGAAAGTCTTCAAAGTGAATTATTGGTCAATGGTTTTGGTTGCATTGATATTTGGTGCAGCTACAGGTCTTTTTAGTTCCTTTGCATCATTTCCTAACGGAATGATAAATGGCATTATACGTGGTAATAGAAGAGGTTACATGAGTGCAAAGGCTTTCGCTATAGAGGCTACAGCGATTTTATTGGCTGTAATTATTGGATTAATTGTATTTGCAATAGGCTTTTGTTTGAAGGTATTTCTAATAAATCCTTTGATTCAAGGTACAGTAGCAACAACACTTAAGAGTTATGAAGAGCCAACTAACTTGAAGAATTTAGGAAAAGGCTTTAAAGATAATTACGGCAATGTTGTTAAGGTATTATTCTTTAGGGATTTGTATATTTGTCTATGGTCATTGCTTTTTATTGTACCAGGAATAGTTAAAGCTTATGAGTATCGCATGATGTCATATTTGTTGGTTGAAAATCCTGATATGACTAAAGAAGAGGCATTTGCTAAGAGCAAGGAAATGATGACGGGTAGAAAAGGTCATACCTTCGCATTTGATTTGTCGTTTATTGGTTGGTTTATACTTAACATTTTGACTTGCGGAATTTTGGGAGTTTTCTATGTAAACCCATATTATATAAGTGCAGCAGCCGATGTTTACAGAGAAATCAAGAAGGAATCAAAAGTTCAGATTTAGACTAGATTTGTAGGGGGGATAGCTATGTTTTGTATGAATTGTGGAAAGGAATTGCCAGATGAGGCAAAGTTCTGTATGTCTTGTGGTACACGTGTGGGTACAGCAGGAGATATTACATATGTTTCGGTTGATTGTGCCAAAGGATTTAAGCGTGGAAAGCTTGAATTGCGTCGAGAGAAATTAGTTTTTGTAAGTAATAAGGGCGCTGAAACTATATATAGTTTTCAAGATATAAGTGAAATTCATATGGAAAATGCTATTATTTATCTTACAAAAAAGGGTGCAGCCAAAGAAGAAATCTATACTTTGACTGACCCTCATACAAATCTTCATAGAATTAGCGAGATTATGGAAAATGTCAAAAAAGGCGTTTATCCAGAAGTTGAAAATTAGATGTTATTTTGACATGACATTTTTGGTGGCAACAATGTTGACGCCTGTGTCACAAACATTTTCAATAATTATATCTCCGATGTAAATAGGAGCAGTGGCGGTTGTGTTTTTTAAGACATTACAGATGTCGAAAATTTTATCTTTAGGAATATCTGATTCTGTTTTGACAGAAACAACATTTTCCACGCCACTAATAAGACGAATTGAAGAAGTGACAGTCCTTTTTGGGCTTGTCACTTCATTTTTTGCATATTCTTCACCTTTTTTGCAATTGTTTCCTTCTACAGTTATTTCGTTTTCTGATTGTGTAACTGTTAATGAACAGCCAATAGGGCATCCAATACAGGTTAAATTAGTTTTCATAGTAAAATCCCTTCGTTAGTCTTCGATAGATAAAGTAATACTTTCTAAGTCATCAACATCTTCAAGTTGAGACTTAGTAATAATAACTTGTTCCATTTCGCCGGGAGCAAGTATTTTTTTCTTTTGTTTTCTAAGTAATTTGTCATTGAGATATATCGCAATATTTTTGTCACGATAAATGTTTCCGACACGAAAACGGATAGTTACATAGTCTGACATATTATTAATGTTGATTGTGCTTGGTACAGAATATCTGACTCCGTTTGAAACATTTACATTTACAATAGTGCCGTCTGACTTCTTTTGGTTATTGATATAGCTAGCAGCACATTTTCCGGCGTTAGCTGCTTCTTCTGAAACATAATCAACAAGGTCGTGTACGTGAAGTACATTTCCACATGCGAAAATTCCTTCGATACTTGTAGACAAAGATTCGTCAACGAGAGGTCCTGATGTTATCGGACTCATGTTGATATTGCAAGACTTTGAAAGCTCGTTCTCTGGAATAAGTCCACATGATAGTAGAAGCGTGTCACATTCATATCTTTTCTCTGTGCCAGGAATTATTTGACGGTTGTCGTCAACTTCAGCAATGGTTATAGCTTCTACACGTTTGTCGCCTTCAATATTGCATACAGTATGACTTAGGTATAGTGGAATATCGTAGTCGTCGAGACATTGTACAATGTTTCTCTTAAGGCCTCCAGAATAAGGCATCAATTCAGCAACACATAGAACTTTGGCACCTTCAAGAGTCATGCGTCTTGCCATAATAAGACCAATGTCGCCAGAGCCAAGGATTACAACTTTGCGTCCAGGCATAAAGCCTTCAATGTTAACGAGTCGTTGAGCAGTTCCGGCAGAATATATGCCAGCAGGTCGCTTTCCAGGAATGGATAGTGCACCAGCAGGACGTTCTCTGCAGCCCATTGCTAAGATGACTGCCTTTGCTTTGATTTTTATTACGCCATCAACTGAATTCATGGCTGTAACAGTTTTATCTTCTGTAATGTCGTATACGATAGTGTTAAGCTTGTATTCGATGTTAAGAGATGTTGCTTTTTCGATAAATCGACTAGCGTATTCTGGGCCGGTCAATTCTTCTTTGAAAGTATGTAAGCCGAAACCGTTATGTATGCACTGATTTAGGATTCCGCCTAGTTTATCATCTCTTTCGATAATTATTATGTTGTTAATGCCATTTTCTTTAGCGCTAATGGCTGCAGCAAGACCAGCAGGGCCGCCACCAATGATAACTAAATCGTAATTCATGTTTTCCCCTATCTAAAATTTATTTTCTCCGACTATTGGTTCTGAGCCAAGTGTTGTTTGAGTAACTTCCTTTTCACTAATCCCAAGTTCTCTTGCGATAATTGATATGACTTTTGGTGAACAAAAACCACCTTGGCATCTACCCATCATCGCGCCCGTTCTTCTTTTGACACCGTCCAAACTTTTTGCACCAACAGGTCTATTGATTGCGTCAACAATTTCTCCTTCTGAAACGAAGCAGCATCTGCAAATTATATTACCGTACAATGGGTTTTTAGATATTTGTTTTGCTTTCTCTTCATCTGAAAGAGAAGCCATATATTTTATCCCTTCTCTTGTGGAAATGAAATTTTCATTCGCTGTAGCATCTAAATCTGTAGCAATTACATTTGCCAGATATGAACCTATAGCAGGAGCAGAAGTTAGCCCTGGAGACTCAATGCCAGCAGCATTGTAAAAGCCTTTTGCATCGCTTGCTTCACCGATAATAAAATCATGACCTTTTTCTGCGGCACGAAGACCAGCGAAAGATCTTATAACCTCTCTAAAAGGTATGTTTTTTACACTAATAGATGCTTTACTTGTTATTTCTTCTAGCCCATCTCGACTTGTAGAAGTATCCTGTTTATCATCAATATTAAGGGCTGTAGGGCCAAGCAGAACGTTGCCAGCTACTGTTGGTGTAACAAGAATACCTTTACCCATTTTAGAAGGTAATTGGAAAATAGTTCTATTAACAAAGCTTTCTTGTTTGTCTAGTAGCTTATATTCACCTTTTCTTGGTGTAATTTCTAATTTGTTGCTTGAAACCATATTGTTAATAGTATCTGCATATACACCAGCAGCATTTACAATTGCCTTTGTCTTATATGTCTGTACTCCTGTAGGAGTATCACAAGTAACAGTGTAGCCTATTTCGCTTTTGGTTATATCTGTGACAGAATGGTTGAATTTGAAATGAACACCATTCATACAAGCATTTTCAGCATAGCCAATAGTAAGCGTAAACGGACATACAATGCCAGCACTTGGTGCGAATAACGCTTTTTCAATGTTGTCGCCAATATTTGGTTCTAGTTCTAGAATTCTATCTCTATCAATAATTTCTAAACCAGGACATCCATTTTCGATACCGCGATTGTATAAATCAGTAAGTATGCTAGGATCGTCATCCTTGGTACAAACAACTAGTGAACCTTCTTGAAAAAAAGGAACATCTAATTCTTTGCATATTTCAGGCATCATTTTGTTGCCTTCGATATTGAATTTGGCTTTGTTAGAACCTGGAACAGCGTCAAAACCAGCATGAACTATTGCTGAATTAGCTTTAGATGTTCCAGAGCATACATCTTCTTGCTTTTCAAGAAGTGTAATATTTAGATTAAAACGAGATAGCTCTCGAGCGATGGCACAGCCTATAACTCCGCCACCGATAATAATAACATCTGTCATTTTTCGCCCTCCATAAATATATATAATTATCTGATATTTTTAAGGAAAATTCAAGAAAACATTGATGTAAAAAAGGTTGTGAAAAATATTTAACATTTGATATAATTAACACAGATTGAAAAAGAGTAATAATTATGATTTACGATAAGGATATTAGAGAGCCGTTATTTGATTTACTTGAAGAAAAGTATGGCAAGTCGAGGATTTTTGAAGAAAAAAATATAGGTGCATCTCGAGCTGATGCGGTAATGGTAACAGAAAATGCGCTATATGGAATAGAAATCAAAAGTGATGCGGATACGTACGCAAGGCTAGAGCGACAGGTTAGAGATTATGATTTGTATTATGATTATAATTATGTAGTCGTCGGAAGCAGTCATGGACATCACATAGCAGAACATGTTCCAACGCATTGGGGAATAATTACAGTAGAAGCTGTTGACGGAGATGGTGATATTTTAGAGGGTGAATCTTCGAACGAGAGTAGCTGCAAGCTCGATTTTTATACAATGAGAGAACCTAAGGTTAATCCTAATATGGATTGGCATAGGAAGATTGAAATTTTGTGGCGAATGGAATTAGCACATATACAAGAGTTGAATGGGCTCTATGCATATAAATCTAAGTCAAAAGCATATGTAGCAAATTACATTGTCGAAGCTGTAGATGTTGAAGTTTTATCAAAGCAGTTTTGTGACGAATTGTTTGAACGAGATTATGATACTATTGCAGAGAGAATAAATGAATATAGACAGGCTAACGGAAGTAAGCCGAGAAAACGAAGGAAGTACAAGCGTCGTAAGACAAAGAAAAACAAATAGAAAGTATTTTAATACCAATTGTAAAAAGGGAGGGGATACAATGATTAGAATAATTTCAGATAGTACAAGTGATTTGTCGCCAGAAATTATAAAGGAATTTGATATTGGTATTTTGCCACTACATATACTCCTAGGGGAGGATGAATATTTAGATGGTGTAAATATTACTAGAGACGAATTATATAAGTGGTCTGATAAGCATGAGACAACTCCTAAGACGTCAGCACCATCGATGGCAGACGCAATTGATTTGTTTAAGCCTATTTTGGATAACGGAGATGAAATAGTTGCATTTTCAATTTCTGGAGATATGTCAACTTCTGCAAATGTAATGCGTCTAGCAGCAGACGAATTAGAAGCTACGGATAAGATATCTGTAATTGATTCAAGAAACCTTTCTACAGGAATAGGTCTTCTCGTTGTGAAAGCCGCAGAAATGGCTAGAGATGGTAAAAGTAGAGAGGAGATTATAGCTGGAATTGATGAGTTGATTCCTAAAGTACGTGCTAGCTTTGTTGTGGACACTCTTACATATTTACATAGAGGTGGAAGATGTTCTGGCGTAGCAGCGTTCTTTGGTGGTGCACTTAAGCTACATCCCAAAATTGAAGTTGAAGAAGGCAAGATGATTGTTGGCAAGAAGTACAGAGGAAAGTATTCTGGAATTGTCTTGAAATATGCTCAGGATATGGAAGAAGCAATGAAAAATGCAGATCCTAGTAGAGTATTTATTACACACTCTGGAATTGATGATAAAATATGTCAATCGGTTAAAGATTATGTGGAAGGTCTAGGTGTGTTTGAAGAAGTAATTGTTACAAATGCGGGTGGAACTATTGCGAGCCATTGTGGCTATGGAACACTAGGCGTTTTATATATTGTAAAATAATATTGCGGGTTCTATTATGGCAAATAAAGAGAATAATAAATTAAAACTACTTCTTGTGAAAGACATTTTATCTAATGAAGCTGATGCAGCGCATCCTTTGAATGCTACTCAGATATGTGAAATGTTAAAGAGATATGAAATATACGCAGAACGTAAAAGTATATATGCTGATATTAATGTGCTTGAAGATTATGGATTAGAAGTTTGCAAGGTGGGTGGAAGAAATGGTGGATATTACATTTACAACTCTGAGTTTGAACCTTCAGAGCTTAAGCTTTTGATTGATGCAATATCGGCCTCGAAGTTTATTTCCGTAAAACAAACCAAAAGCTTTGCCGAAAGAATTGCAAAGCTTACGAACAAATATGAAGCGGCAAGTCTTTCTCGAGAGTTAGTGGCGGAAAAAAGAAGTAAGCTTGAAAATGAGAAGATTATGTATATTGTGGATGACATATTTGAAGCAATAGACAAGAATTGCAAGATTCAATTTAACTACACAACCTGGGATAGGAATAAGAAGAAGGTTGATAGATATGGCGGCAAACCAGTTGTTGTTAGTCCTGCATATCTTGTGTGGTTTGACGAGAATTATTATTTGATAGCATATAAGCATGGTGGCGATAGAGAAGGCATAAGATATTATCGTGTTGATAAGATGATAAATGTTGAGCCTCTTGAAGAGATGCGTGAAAATGTTTCTATTATAAATAAGTCAGAGGTGTCAAGGCGTGTCAGCACATCTTTTGGTATGTTTCAAGGTGAACCTGAGAAGGTCACAATAAGATGTAATCGCAAGGATGTCGGAGTTTTAATAGACAGGTTTGGGACGGACGTAGATATTAGACCGGACGGGGAAGATGCTTTAGTTCGAGTTGAAGTTGAAGTTAGTAATCAATTCTTTGGATGGTTAATTGCAGTTGGAGATATTTGTACAGTCGAAGGTCCTGTTGATGTAAAAGAAAAATATTTAGAGCATCTTGATAAGGTGTTAAGTAAATATTAATAGTAAGAAAACATCTAAAGAGTAATAACATGTACCCTCTTTACTAGACAAAGTATGATATGTACCCCTTTTACTGGACTAATCCAGTGAAAGGGGTTTTTATTTGAAAGTAACAATTGTAACACCTGCATCGCCTTCGCCGAACTCGCCTAGGTGAAATTCTTCAACGTGAGGATGTTTCTTGAGATATTGGTGACAAGCTTGCCTTAATACACCAGTTCCTTTTCCGTGCACTACTCTTACAACTGGGATGTGTGCAAGATATGCATCATCTAAGTATTTATCTAATTCTTGTATCGCATCATCTGCATTTAATCCAAGTAATTTTATCTCGTAGGATGTATTAGCAGACTTATTGTTGATGCTACCTTTTTTGTTGATTTGAACTTGATTGTTGTTGTTTTTCTTTCGAAGCTTGCGATTCGCATATCCATATTTTTCTGCTAAGGCGTCTTTTTCTTCTACTAGAACCAAGTCGGTGATGTTAACAGTTGAGCGCATAATGCCCATTTGCACTTGTAAATCCCCCTTGGCATTAGGTAGGGTGTGAACTGTGCCTTTCATATTCATGCTTAAAACTTTAACAGCATCACCTATACGCAAGTTCTTAGGCACATTTTTATTTTCTGCTACGGTTTTTACCGCTGCATTTTCACGTGCTTTTTTGGCTTTAGAACCTAGATTACTTCGTGTCTTCTCAAGCTTAGACATATCGGGATTTGCCGTTCCGTATTTATTTATGCTTCTAATTGCGGCATCAGCTTCAGCCTTTGCTTTGAAAAGAATATCAGCAGCTTCAGTGTTAGCATCATCAAGAACACGTTTCTTTTGTGCATTAAGTTTTTCAATTCTTTCTTCTAAATTTCTTGTTAAGCCTTCCGACTTTTTCTTTTCAGCCTCAATGGTAACAAGGTCTCTTTCTATTTGAATACGTTTTGTCTCAATATCAATAATAATATCTTCGAAATTTTTGTCACTGTCCGATATTTGGGACTTGGCATTGTCTATAATACTATCATGTAAGCCAAGTTTTTTTGATATGGCAAATGCGTTTGATTTGCCGGGAATACCGTATAACAACCTATATGTTGGTGAAAGATTTTCTACTGAGAATTCTAGAGACGCATTTTCAACTCTGTCAGTTGATAAAGCATAAAGCTTTAACTCGCTGTAGTGAGTTGTTGCCATGGTCTTTACATTTTCAATACGAAGATGCTCTAGAATTGCTGTTGCAAGAGCGGCACCCTCGGCAGGGTCTGTACCAGCGCAAAGCTCATCGAATAGACATAGAACTTTGTGATTAGCTTCATTGCAAGAGCGAACGCCGTCAAGTATACGAACTATATTTGTCATATGAGAAGAAAATGTTGATAGGGATTGTTCTATTGATTGTTCATCGCCTATATCTGCATATACATTTTCAAAAATAGCAATTATAGAATTGTCCTTGGCTGGAATGTGAAGACCAGCTTGAGCCATAAGAGTTAACAAACCACAAGTCTTAAGGGATACTGTTTTACCACCAGTGTTAGGACCTGTTACAATTAACATATCATACTCCTCCCCTAGGAGTACATCGATTGGAACACAGCTCTTCTTGTCTAGAAGTGGGTGTCTTGCACCTTTTAGGTTGATGATACCATTAGTGTTTAGTTTAGGTTTCATGCCATTCATATCAGCGGCTAGCTTTGCCTTTGCGAATATAAAATCAAGACGAGACATAGCCTCGTAATCCATTATTAATTCGCTGACATATTCCTTGCATAATGCAGATAGCGATGCAAGAATTCTATCAATCTCTTCGGATTCTTGAAGTTCTAGCTCTTTTATCTGATTGTTAAGGTTTACAACACTCATTGGTTCAATGAAAAGTGTTTGTCCAGAAGAAGATTGGTCGTGAACCATTCCGTTTACTCTGGATTTGTGCTCGGCCTTAACGCTTAGACAAAAGCGACCATTTCTTGAAGTTATAACTTGGTCTTGTAGGTAGTCGCTTAATTTATTAAGTAAAGAAGTCATTTGACTTCTGATTCTATCTTGAGCTTGGTTCTTGTTACGTCTAATGTCATACAAGGTAGGACTGGCGTTATTTGCAAATTCGCCCTCTGAAATAATACATTTTCTTATCTCAGAATCAAGGTCTTTAAGAGGATCTAAGGCTTCGAAATAAGGGTCGAGCGTATCTCGTTTGTCTTTCTCTACACGGCTTTTGTTGTAACGCAAAGCATTAGCAGCACAAGAAATGTGAGAGGCAATTTGAAGAAGCTCTCCCGATGTTAGTGTTCCGTCTGCTTCTAGCCGCTTGGTGTATTCATTGACATTTACAATGCCAGAGAAAGAAATGTTACCACATTTGAAAATGCGGTTTAAGGCATCTTCTGTCTCTGTCTGCCAAGTGTTAATTGTTTCTAGGTCGCTACTTGGTGTTAGACGACGAGCTAATTTCTGTCCAGCTTCGGAAGAAGCATGAGACACAAGCATATCTATTATTTTGTAATATTCTAGGGTTTTAAATACTTTCTTATTCATAGGGCTATTGTATCATATTTTCTTGATATTGCTAGTGTTTCAAGCTATAATTGTTATGATATTTTTTGCGAGAAAATCGCATTAGAAAGGTAGTTATTATGTTATATATTGAAGAGTTGAAAGTGGGAGATGTTATTACAGAGACATACTTGTGCAAAGCTAAGAGAAGTGGTGTAAGCAAGAATGGAAAAGAATATTATGCTATAACGCTCCAAGATAAAACAGGTATATTAGAGGCAAATGTTTGGGATGTTTCTAATCCAGGAATTAATGAATTTGATGCGAAGGATTATGTCGAGGTTACAGGTGATGTTCGAGATTATAAGGGTAAGAATCAGCTTAATATAACAAGACTTTCTGTTGTTTCGGCTGAAAATGTTGATCAGACAAATTATATTCCTTGCACTGATAAGAATATTGATGAAATGTATGAGGAGCTTTTAGGCTTTATAAATTCAATTAAAGCGCCTTATATGAAAAAGCTTTTGGATAAGTTCTTTGCAGACGAGAAATTCAAAAAACGTTTTTGTTATCATTCGGCAGCAAAGCAGGTTCATCATGGATATGTAGGTGGTTTGTTAGAGCATACATTATCAGTCACAAAATTCTGTGAACAAATGACAAAACAATATGATTACTTGGATAGAGATTTGCTTATTACAGCGGCAATTTTTCATGATATAGGTAAGTTAGGTGAGCTTACACCTTTTCCAGAAAATGATTATTCTGACGAAGGACAATTGTTAGGTCATATTGTTATGGGATATAATCTCTTGTCTCGCACTATTAGTGAGATAGATGATTTCCCTGCTGTCAAAAAACGCGAGTTGTTGCATTGTATATTAGCGCACCATGGTAAGCTAGAATATGGTTCACCTAAGACACCAGCTTTGGCGGAAGCCTTTGCACTTAATTATGCAGATGATATGGATGCAAAGCTTGAAACAATGAGAGAAGCAATGGCAAAGGTTAAGGATAATGATTTGAGTTGGCAAGGATTTAATAGATTGCTTGATTCTAATATTAGAAAAACAAGTAAGCCAGAATAAAGCACTTAGTTTAATACAGGGTTAAACATTTTGAGAGAATTATAAGGAATTAAAATGTATACGAAAAATGATGTAATAAATCTTACAATAGAAGATATGTCTGTTAATGGTGAGGGTATAGGTCATGCTGAAGGTATGACCTTTTTTGTTAAGGACGCAGTTGTTGGAGACGAAATAGTTGCAGGGGTAACCAAAGTTAAGAAGAATTACTGTTATGCAAGAGTTATAGAAGTGACAAGTCCATCCGCCTACAGGAGTACTCCTAAATGCAAAGTTGCAAAGCAATGTGGCGGATGCCAGTTGCAAGCATTGTCTTATGATAAGCAATTAGAACTTAAAGCATCAAGTGTTGCAAATAGTTTGATTCGTATAGGAGGTTTTTCGCCTGAATATATTGAAAATGTAATGGCGCCAATAATCGGAATGGACGAGCCTTATCATTATAGAAATAAGACACAGTATCCTGTTAGACGAGACAGAAATGGTGAAGTTCAGGTCGGATTCTATCAAGCAAGAAGCCATGAGATTGTTCCGATAAAGCAATGCTTCTTAAGTAAGTCTATAAGCGATGAAGTAGTTGGAGTAGTCAAGGCATGGATTGTGAATGAGTCAATAAGTGTGTATGACGAGAAGAATAACACTGGAGATATTAGACACATATTGGTTAGATATGGATTTGATAGTAAAGAAATAATGGTGTGTCTTGTCGTAAATAACAATATTGCAGATATTAAGAAATCAATTAATGACTCGACTAAGAGCGGGAAGAAATGGCAGAAGTTAATAGATGAGCTATCTGTGATTGAAGGAATGACATCGATCGTTCTTAATGAAAATGTTAAAAATACAAATGTTATTCTTGGTGAAAAGACGGTTTGTATTCATGGAAGAGAATATATTAAGGATAGTATTGGTGGAGTAGAGTTTAACATTTCCGCAAATTCATTTTATCAAGTTAATCCTATACAAACTGAGAAATTGTATGGTAAGGCATTAGAATATGCCTCGCTTACGGGAGCGGAAAATGTATGGGATTTATACTGTGGAATAGGAACAATAAGCTTGTTCTTGAGTAAAAATGCCAAGTCTGTATTTGGGGTTGAAGTTGTACCGCAGGCAATAGAAGATGCATTAGGGAATGCAAGAGAAAACGATATAAGAAATGCAACATTTGTAGTTGGTAAAGCAGAAGATATTATAAGAGAAATCGAATGGAGAGATACTCCTGAGGGAGTATCAAGACGAGGGGGTTTAGAATATAATGGCAAGAAAGAAAGTGTTGCATATCCAGATGTAATAGTGGTAGATCCTCCAAGAAAGGGTTGTGACGAGGCATGTATTAATACTATGTTAGAGCTTGAACCTGAAAGAATTGTATATGTGAGCTGCAATCCTTCAACACTTGCGAGGGATCTTAAAATACTATGTGAAGAGAAGTATACATTAGAGGCAGTTACACCGGTAGATATGTTTCCGCAGTCGGGGCACGTTGAGACTGTCGTGTTGATGACAAGAACTAAATAGAAAAGTGGCAGAAATGCCGTAAATAAAGGGTTTGCAGACCAAAGGTTGCATTTTCGGATGTTGCCTTTGGTCTTTTTTAGTTATCTCTGGAAACTTATCAGTGGTTAGAGAGCAAGTGAAAAATACAGAAGTGTGGGGGTTAGGATTTCTGCAATGGCGGTTGTGGCTGGAATTGCAGGAGAGCAGATGAGATAGGGTTGCAACTACACTATTGTTATATGAGGTTGAGAATACAGAAATATTAAAACATCGCATTGTATTGGTCGCAAGATATTGCGAAAAATGTGCGTTAGTGATATGATAATTATAATTATTAAACTGTACTGTAATCGCATGTGAGGTTTGAGAAAATGGCTGTATCATACAATAAATTATATAAAGTTCTTGAAGAAAAGAATGTAACAATGGTAGAACTCAGAAAGGCCGCAGATATAGCACCAAATACAATGACACGTATTAGAAAAAATGAAGAGGTATCATTGGATGTGTTAGGTAGAATCTGTGGAGTCTTACATTCTGACTTTGGGGAAATAATGGAGTATGTAGAAGAAGCAAAGGAGGTGTAGAGAACTATGGGTAGACCAGAGGACTCTAGGGTTAAGATACCAGCTCTTGTTCATTTTACAAGACTGGGGTATAAATATATGTCCATAAAAGATAAAACTCGTGGCTTGGATTATGACCCAGACACCAATATTTTTTATGCTCTTTTTACTGATGCTATTAATCGTATAAATGGGGTTGAACTCAGTGTTGATGATGCAAAGAAGATTATCGAGGAAATAAAAATTAAACTGGATAATGATGACTTAGGTAAGTCATTTTATCAGTTGTTAAAAGAAGGTATAAACGGTTTACAGTTAATCGATTTTAATAGAAAAAATAGTAGTGATAAAAACAGCTATGTGGTGGTTACAGAATTGCCATATGAAAGCGGTGATGATAATTTCAGACCGGATATTGTGGTTTTGATAAATGGTATGCCGTTATCATTCGTAGAGGTAAAGCGCCAAAATAATAGAGAGGGTATTCTTGTTGAGCGTGAAAGAATGACAAGAAGATTTGCAAACCCTATATATAAGAAATATGTGAATATCACACAGTTCACAGTGTTCTCAAATAATAATGAATATGATGATACCGATATTGAGCCAATACAGGGTGCATTCTATGCTTCAAGTAATTATGGAAGAATGTTCTTCAGCAAATTCCGCGAGCAGAGGGCTGATGAATTAAAGCAGTATATTAGTGAAACAGACCAGGCAATAGAGCAGTTTATTTTGGAAGATAATAACCTTATTGCTATAAAAGGAACTCCAGAATATCAGACATCTATTTCTGCAGATTCTCCGACCAATAGAATTGTGACATCATTGTATGTGCCGGAGAGAGTTATTTTTATGCTCTATTATGGTCTGTGCTATAAAACAACTACAGATAAAAATGGAATTACTACAATCGAAAAACATATTATGCGTTATCCACAGTTCTTTGCAACATTGGCCATTCGAGATAAATTGAATGATGGCGTTAAAAAGGGCGTTATTTGGCATACACAGGGCAGCGGAAAGACTGCGTTGGCATTCTCTAATGTTCATTATTTAAAAGATTACTTTCAGTCAAATGGTAAAATTGCCAAGTTCTATTTTATCGTGGATAGAATTGATTTAGCTACGCAGGCAAAGAATGAATTTGAAGCTAGAGGATTAAAGGTTGTTCTAGTTGATTCAAAAGAAAGCTTTAAGTCCAATATTGCCTCAGTGGGAGAAGATGATAAGAGTGGAAAAACAACTATTACCGTTGTAAATATACAAAAGTTTTCATCAGAATCTATTACGCAGAAGTCTGACTATAATGTCAGTGTTCAAAGAGTATATTTCATGGATGAAGCACATAGAAGTTATAATCCAAAAGGCTCCTTCCTAGCAAACTTAATGGCATCTGATAGAGAGGCTGTTATGATTGCGTTGACAGGAACTCCTCTTATTGGAGAGGGTTATAATACGAAGGATATTTTTGGTGATTACATCCACAAATATTACTATAACCAGTCAATTGCTGATGGTTATACGCTCCGTCTTATAAGGGAGGAAATAGAAACATCCTACAAATCTAAGATTAAGACTACTCTTGAGCAACTTGAGATACAAATGGGCTCCTTTAAAAAGCAGGAAGTATATGCACATCCAAAGTTTGTTGCAGATATGGTTGATTATATAATTGCAGATTTCAGAAAGGGACGTGTAGCTTTAGATGATTCCATAGGTGCAATGATAGTATGTGATTCTGCTGCGCAGGCAAGAGAAGTAGATGCGCAGTTAAATAGAATAGCAGCATATACCCATGCATTGGTTCTTCATGATGAAGGAACTAAGCAGGATAGGAAAGATATTCAAGAGGATTTTAAGAAGGGAAATATCGATATTCTTGTAGTATATAATATGCTCCTTACAGGGTTTGATGCTCCAAGATTGAAAAAGCAGTATCTTGCTAGAATGATTAAAGCTCATAACCTGCTACAGACATTAACAAGAGTAAATCGTCCGTACCGGGATTACCATTATGGTTATGTAGTTGATTTTGCCAATATCAAGGATGAATTTGATAAAACTAATCAGGCATACTTTGAAGAATTGCAGAGTGAGCTGGGAGATGAAGTTCAGAATTATAGTGATATCTTTAAGAGCAAAGAAGATATTGAGAGTGACTTACAGAATATAAAAAATCAATTATTTTTATATGATACTGAAAATGTAGTCGGCTTTATAAATCAGATTAATTCGATTGATGAAAAAGGTACATTGCTTGATTTAAAGAAGGCTTTAGAAGATTATAAGATACTTAGTAATCTTATAAGACTATTTGGGTATGATGAGCTTTCAGACCATTTTGATATTGCTAAATCCATACAGTTATTGAACGAGGTTAATAATCGTATCAGCATTATTAATTTCAAAAACAATATGCAAGAGTCAGAGGATATGTCTGGTGTTTTGAATATGGCTTTAGACCAGATCGATTTCCAATTTAGAAAGATAAATGAGGAAGAACTGGTAATAGCAGATGTATTTAGAAATGCGTTAGAGAAGACCAGAAGAGAACTTGTTGAGAGATGCCTTGACCCTAAAGACCCAGAATATATTTCATTGCTCGATGAATTGAAACGTATCTTTAAAAAGAAGAACATAGAAGAATTAACAGCAGATGAAATGAAGAAGATGACAGAGGAACTGGATGCACTTCGTAAGAAGGCAGAAAAGCGTAATCGTGAAGATGCTATGCTTGCTGCAAAGTATCGTGGTGATGTTAAATTTATGAGAACTCATAAGCGAATCATGAGCAGCCCACCGCCAATAGGGGATCCAATAACCGTGTTTAGAATTCTTTTAAATGTAAAAGATTTGGCAGATGATAAAATTGCTCACAACGAGAGCATATTGGATAATCAGCCATATTTCTTTAAGGAATTAAGACCCGTTATAAAAGGTGCCTGTAGGGAACAGAATGTTTCATTAACAAGGCCGCAGTTAGATTTTATTGATACTTGTATTGCAAGTGAATATTTTGATGAAAGAGTAGGAGTTTCGTAATGGATACAAATCAGATAATGGCTGATACCAAAAGGATGATTGATGATCTTAAAACGGTATGCGGTAACTTCGGACTTGGTAATGCACCAAGTGAATATAAAATTATTACAGAAGTGTTTTTGTATAAATATCTGAATGATAAGTTTCTACATGAGATTCGTCTAGTGGACGACAAGTGGAAAAATAGTGCTAATTTAGAAGAGGCGTTGAGCAAATTATCCGAGGATGAGTATGATGATTTGCTTGATGAACTTCCTGCATCGACAGCGGTATTACAGAGAGAACATTTGATTTCGTATCTGTTTAATCATAAGAATCAGAAAAAAGCAGATGGGGTTAAGTCATTTAGCGAATTATTTGATGACACACTTATTGAAATATCTAATCTGAATATTCAGATATTTTCAGTTCATGCAGGTGGAGAAGATGTCATTAAGCTATTTGATGCACTATCTCAATATGTAATTGAGACAAATAAAAGAGATGATTTTTGTAGAGCAATAATAGATAAACTTGTGAATTTTAGCTTTGAAAATGTTTTCCAACAGAAATATGATTTTTTTGCGACAATATTCGAATATTTGATAAAGGACTATAATAAGGATTTTGGTAAGTATGCAGAATATTATACACCTCATTCAATAGCAAGTATAATAGCGAAAATAATGGTTCCGAAAGAAGTCCAAAATGTAACTGTTTATGACCCGGCAGCAGGATCAGGTACTCTTGTTTTGGCATTGGCACATGAAATTGGTGAGAGCAATTGCACTATTTATACGCAGGACATTACACAAAAGTCGAATGAGTTTTTAAGATTGAATTTAATATTAAATAACCTGGTCCATTCATTAGGCAATGTTGTTCACGGAGATACATTGTTAGAGCCACAACATTATAATCGTCAAAAAAATGAATTAGCTCATTTCGAATATATAGTTTCTAATCCACCATTCAATGTGGATTTTAGTGATAATAGAGACACATTGGCTGGCGAGAACTATAAGGAAAGATTTTGGGCGGGAGTTCCTAAGATACCAGATAAGGACAAAGATAAGATGGCAATATATCTTCTTTTTGTTCAGCATATAGTTTATTCAATGAAAGAAAATGGTAAGGCTGCAATTGTAGTTCCAACAAATTTTTTAACAGCGGGAAGCGGAATTCAAAAAAAAATTAGGGAATACATTATAAAAGAGAAGATGTTAAAAGGTGCAATTTCGATGCCAAGCAATATATTTGCTACTACGGGTACAAATGTATCTATTCTCTTTTTGGAGCGCAGTGAAGATAATAAATACGCTTTTCTTATGGATGCTTCCAATATGGGGCATAAGGAAAAACTAGATGGAAAAAATCAAAGAACCGTTTTGAATGACGAAGAAATAAAGAAGATAATATCTAATTTCAGTAATGAATGCGAGGAGGAAAATTTCTGCGTCAAAGTAGATTATTCGAAAATAAAGAATAAAAAATATTCATTTAGTGCAGGGCAGTTTTTCGAAGTTAAAATCGAATATGTTGAAATGACGGAGGAAAGTTTCAAAAAAGAGATTGATGAGCATAAAAAGAGACTAAAGATATTATTTGATGAGGGCAAAAAATACGAGACAGAAATTCTTAAAAAATTGGAGAGTATTAAATTATGCTAAAATTTGTTAAGATGTGTGAAATCGCTGATTTGACAGTGGGATTTGTAGGGACAATGGCTAGTCATTATGAAAACCAGGGTGTTCCTTTTCTGCGCTCGTTAAATGTGAAACCATTCTTTATTTCTGATAATGATATAAAATATATTTCAGAAGAATTTAATGAGACACTGAAGAAATCACAGCTTCGAAAAAATGATATTATTATTGTTCGAACAGGACTTCCCGGAACATGTACGGTGATTCCTTCTGAGTATGATGGCTGTAATTGTGCAGATGTTGTAATTGTGCATCCTAATACAGAGATGGTAGACCCTTTTTATCTAGCTGCGTATATAAATTATTGGGGGCAGAAACAGATTCTCGATAATAAAGTTGGGTCGATACAAAAGCATTTTAATGTTCATTCGGCGGAAGAAATGTTAATTGCATTGCCAACATTAGATGAGCAGAAAAAAGTTGCTGAAGTAATAAACAGCATTAATGGAAAGATAAAAAACAGCACAGAAAAGAAAACGGAAATTGAGACGATTCTTAATTTATTGTATGAACATTGGTTTGTGCAGTTTGATTTTCCAAATGATGATGGGAAACCATACAAGGTATCGGAAGGCGAAATGGTATGGAATCCCGAAATAAAGATGGAAATTCCCAAGGAGTGGGATGTTGTTAATGTAGAAAGTCTTTTGAAAAAGGTGCAGCGAACTGAAAAAATACCGGCTACTGCATATTTAGGAAAGGGAAAACTGCCGATTGTCGACCAAAGTGGGGGGATGATTGCAGGGTATACAGATAGAACTGATGTTGAGCTCTCATTTGAAGATGGTTGCATTGTTTTTGGAGACCACACACGAGTGGTAAAATATGTTGGATTTCCTTTTGCACGTGGGGCAGATGGAACGCAAGTTTTAGATTCTAACTCGGATAGAATGCCTAATACATTGTTTTATCAGTCAATAAAAGCAATTGATTTGCCTAGCCAAGGGTACGCTCGCCATTTTAAATTCCTAAAGGATTCAAAAGTAATTGTGCCGAGTAGAAAAGTAGGACAATTATATTTAAAAGAAACAAAAGAAATGTACCGAATGTATTCTGATTTGGAATTGGAAATTGAAGAGTTAGTCAGAGTTAGAAATAGAGTGTTGCCGTTATTAATGAATGGTCAAGCAAAAGTAATATAAATAAACATAATTAACTTGCTATTTCTGGGCTTTAGAGTGATATATGTACATACCAAAAAAGGAGGTCATGTACATATGGAAATTAAGTATGGAGTAACAGGTAAACAAAGAAAAGCAATGGTCACAGCCATTGCCAGTATAATAGGTGCAGATGCAATTTATAAA
>JAZUIN010000002.1:0-10996 GCA_045642225.1 Lachnospiraceae bacterium
TTCTTTTGCCCGATACCTTCAGGCGTGCTAATCCATTGCCCAGATCGATACATCTCTACGGCATTTGATTTAAATGCATAATCATATTTCATACAAAAACCCCTTTCACTGGATTAGTCCAGTAAAAGGGGTACATATCAATAGAAGATAACGTTGGAATCTTCATAGGGCATATGTCTCTACATGCTAGGGACTTAGAGCAGCCCTTTTCAAAATGTTTTTTATAGGATTTCTTCAGCTCCTTCTTCCTGTCTTTTGTCACTGTATGGTATAGGTAGATTTCATTAGCAAGTACTGCACCGCCAAAGTCTCCACCTATGCTAAAGTTCGGACACACCTCAAGACAAAGTCCACATTTTAGACACTTAGCGACATTATATTGCACTTTATGCTCATCCATGTTAGCCTCGTCTAACTCGCCCAAATAAACTTCTGCTTCTTCTAAGAATTCCATAATATAAGACCTATCCACTAATAAGTCACATATAACTGGGAACTTCGTGAGTGGTTCTATAAGAAGCTCCTTAGTCTCTTTTGGGTCAACAAATGTACTGCAAGCAAGTGCTGGCTCATTGTTAATTACCATAGCACAAGCTCCACACATTTTCTGCATACAGCTACATTCCCACATTATACGCCTAGCTTCATTGCCGTCTATGTCAACCAAATCATCATTATAATTGAGGTAATCTAGCACGGCCGCTACCGTAACCTTTTCTTCTTTGTCATATATAAATGTATCATAATATGGCTTAGACTCTTCATCTAATTGTCGCTTTATTGTTACTTTCATATCTTTCTCACTCTTAAATGTTTTACACTTCAAGTTGCTTATTTACGTCTTAAAACTCATTTTCCATAATGTACTTAAATTCTCTGCTACTCAAATTCTACTTGAATTTGTCCATCATTATAAGTTGCATAAGAAGGCTTCTTATACTCCTCCAAACTTTCTGGATAGTCGCTTCGATAATGAGCACCTCTTGACTCTTTCCTTGCCAAAGCGCTAAGTATTATTGCCTTTGCCAGAATAATCATATACTTTAATCTTAGATTATCATAAAGTGACACATCTTTATCAAAGTTGATTTTATCAATAATTGTAAGCAGAAAATCTAATTCTTCTAACCCATCCTTAAGTCCGCTTTCTTCTCTAGATATTCCTAGCTCTTTATTCATAACACTCGCTATATCCTTAAGAATATACTCTGCTGGAAATTTACTTTTCGAAGTCTTTCTCAATAACACTTTGTCTTTTTCACATTTTATATATTCATCAAACTTCTTATCAGAAATGTTTACCCGATTACTCTCAACATTTTCATTAATATGCAACGCCGCTTCTCTTCCCGAGTGCACTGCTGCAAGTAATGAGTTACCGCCCAATCGATTAGCACCATGATACATAGATGCACACTCACCTACTGCATACAAATCCTTAACATTTGTCTCATGATTAATATTAACAGCAATTCCTCCCATGAAAAAATGCACACTTGGATACACAGGAATGCTTTCCTTAGTCACATCAAGATTAATATATTCAAGACACAAGTCATATATTTCTTCAAGTCGATTATGAATCAATTCCTCTCCGAGAAATGTTATATCTAGATAGACCTGCGATGGACAATTGTAAATGCATCTTGACACCACATCTCTAGGCATCAAGTTACCTTTCTCGCCATACATTTCTTCCATAAAATATACACGCTTGCCATCTTGTTCATAGTATAGTCTTCCACCTTCTCCTCGAGCCGCTTCAGTTATAAGCATCCTCTTGTGAGATGTCTCAATTGTAGTTGGATGATACTGTATAAATTCAAGATTACGAAGCTTGACGCCTTGAGTAAACAGTCTTGCTGCAGTATAACCATCGCAGATTTGTGTCCCCGTGGTTTTACCAAACAACATATTCTGTCCACCCGCCGCAATGATAACAGCGTCAGCATAGAAAGGTATCAAATCACCCTTTCGAGAATTAACCATTAGAACACCATAACATTTCCCATCTTCGATAAGCGCAGAATGAAAATGTAAACTAAGTACTCTTTTTATAATTCCCTTCTTCTCATACTCACGACATTTCTGAATAAGACCTGTCATGATTTGCTTTCCCGTTGATGAACCCGCATAAGCTGTTCTTCTATGACTTTGTCCGCCGAATGCTCGTTGCGCAATATTGCCATTGTCATCTCTGCTAAAGACAACACCTATACTTTCAAGGAACTTAATATGCTCTGGTGCCTTGTTACATAAATATTTAATACTTTCAACATCTTCTATAAAGCATCCGCCCTTGTAGGTATCTTCAACGTGACTATCTATCGAATCGTTATATATTTCTGGTTCTATGACACCATTTATTCCGCCTGCTGCCATAACAGATTGTGCTCTTTCAGAAGCAAGCGGCGATATAATTGTAACATTTATCCCCTTAGAAGCCGCCTCTATAGCTGCTGACATTCCAGCTATACCACTGCCTATTATTACTATATTCATAAGAACCTACCCCCATGAACCAACAAACTTCACAAGGCTCACCATAGAAACGACAAACAGTATAATACACACAACTACTGCTGTGTTATTAATGTTCTTTTCAGCTTTATCTGATCTTATCAAGCCAAGTGATATAAGACTTTTGCTGAAGGATATACTTACGTGAGTATATATTGAAGCAAAATATATTAGTTCTACAATAATTATTCTAGCTTTCATTGCAATACTTAACATTTCTTTAGCCGGGATAAATGTATATGTCTTAACATGTGCATGAAGAAGAATAACTATAATTATTGCTGTCGCTCTTTGAATAATTGTCTTAACATTTCTCTTCTTGTATTTGCTAATATATGTTTGGTCATGTAGGAAAAATATATTAATTACACTTAATAATATATGCACGCTTACGATAATCATCGTTGCATATGCTAACCCTTTACAAATAGCGAAGTTATACCAACCTGTCATAAATGAATATGACATAGTCATTGCATGTGTTAGAAAAACCACTGTCGCTAATAGACCTACAATTGCATTTGCTTTCTTCATTATATATCTCCCTGTTATATAAATTACAAAAACCCATTCCACTCAATGAAATGGGTTTTACGAATCATTTTTTATTTATCATTATGAAGTAATTTATGCTCTTTTCCCTTCAACAAGCCTTTGTACAAATCAGCGACAATAGGATTGTCATCAGATCTCTTAATTTGAGCATCTTCATCAATCTTATACATACCGTTATAACGAGCAGCCTTAGTACGATTACCAATAGGCAGTGGTTGTCCACCACCAGCAATACATCCTCTTCTACAAGCCATAACTTCCACAAAGTCATAAGATACTTCGCCAGCTTTAATTCTATTAATCAAAACATCTGCGTTATGTAAACCACTTACAATCGCAATGCGAACATCTCTATTTCCAAGCTTTACTGTAGTCTCCTTCAATCCGTCAAAGCCTCTTACACCTGTAAAGCTAATCTCTTGGATATCCTCTTGTCTACTACTTCCAAGTAGATTTCTAAGAACAGCTTCTGTAACACCACCAGTAACACCGAAGATATTTGCGGCACCTGATGCCATACCAAATGGCATATCAACAGATTCTGAAGGAAGCTTTGTCAAATCAATACCAGCTTCTTTAATCATACGCGCTATCTCGTTTGTAGTTAGAACGAAGTCAACGTCTTTGATTCCATCTGTAAAATGTTCAGGTCTGTTTATTTCTGCCTTCTTAGCTGTACATGGCATGATTGACACAACAACAGTCTCTCTCTCATCCTTTGGATTAACTCGTGCATCTTCTTTTAATACAGCACCAAACATTTGCTGAGGACTTCTACAAGAAGAAATATTCTTCACAAACTCAGGATGCTTTGTCTCACAGAATTTAACCCATGCTGGACAGCATGATGTAAATAGTGGTAAATTCTCATTCTTCTCTAGCTTACTTGCTAACTCAGCACCTTCCTCAATAACAGTTAAATCTGCACCGAAATTAGTGTCATATACTTCGTCAAATCCCATTCTACGAAGTGCTGCTGCAAGTCTTCCTATAGAATTCTCTCCCTTAGGAATGCCGAATTTATCACCAATCGCAACTCTAACTGCAGGAGCAATCTGAACTACAACGCGCTTATTAGGATCATATAATGCTTCCCATACAGGTCTAATATTTTGCTTAATTGTAATAGCACCGGTTGGACATGCCACACGACATTGACCACAGCCAACACAGTCTGTCTCAGCCATAGTTCTGTTAAATGCAGGCATAACCTTCATATTCGAGCCTCTATATGCGAAATCAAGAACACCCATGCCTTGAATCTCGCTACAAGTACGAACACAGTCACCACACAAAATACATTTGTTAGGATCAATAACTATGGAATCAGAGGATTCATCAATTGGTACTTGTGGCTTATTATTTTCAAATCTAATATATGATACACCAAGCTGTTGTGATAATTTCTGAAGTGAACAATTACCATTCTTCTTACAAGTTGCACAGTCAGTACAGTGAGAAGCAAGAAGAAGCTCTAGTATCATCTTTCTATGATGCTGTAATCTAGGTGTGTTAGTGTAGATTACCATTCCATCTCTTGGCACTTCTGAACATGAAGCGAAGACACGTCCTCTATCATCTTCAACAACACACATACGGCACGCACCATATGTCGAAAGCTCTGAGTGATAGCAAAATGTAGGTAAATCAATACCTGCTTTACGAAGCACTGAAAGCACATTTTTCTCATCATCAAAAGCAACTTTTCTATTATTAATTGTCATATATTTCATATCATTGTCCTCCTATGCTTCTATGCGAATCGCATTAAAGTTACAGTTACTTTCACATGCGCCACACTTAATACACTTACTACTATCGATTACAAATGGTTCTTTAACTTTGCCTTCGATAGCGCCAACAGGACAATTTCTTGCACATTTTGAACAACCCTTACATAATTCAGGATCGATAACAAACTTACGAAGAGCAGTACAGTTCTTAGCTCTACATTTCTTGTCAACAACGTGCTCAATATACTCATCTCTAAACTTCTTAAGCGTACTTCTAACTGGCAAAGCTGCTGATTTACCAAGACCACATAATGCTGTCTCTGTAATAGTTTCTGCAAGCTCATCCAATAAGTCTAAATCTTCTAAAGTACCATTTCCAGCTACAATACGCTCCAAAATCTCAAGCATACGCTTTGTACCCTCACGACAAGGTACACATTTACCACAGCTCTCATTCTGAGTAAAGTTCATAAAGAATCTAGCAACTTCAACCATACAAGTATTGCTGTCCATTACTACAAGTCCACCCGAACCAATCATAGCTCCAAGCTTCTTTAATGAATCGAAATCAAGGCTTACATTTATATCATCAGTAACTAGACATCCACCAGATGGTCCACCGATTTGAACAGCCTTAAATTCTGCGTCGTCCTTAATTCCACCACCGATATCGAAAATAACTTCCTTCAAAGTTGTTCCCATAGGAACTTCAATAAGTCCAGTATTCTTCACGCTACCAGTAAGTGCGAACGCCTTTGTTCCAGGACTCTTCTCTGGACCAATTCCTTTAAACCAATCAGAACCATTTAGTATAATCATAGGCACGTTTGCATAAGTCTCAACGTTATTTAATACTGTTGGCTTTGCAAAAAGTCCTTGCTCTACAGTACGAGGTGGCTTAACTCTTGGCATACCTCTTTGACCTTCGATAGAGGCTGTAAGTGCAGAACCTTCACCACATACAAATGCTCCAGCACCTCTATTGATATGAAGTTCGAAAGAAAAATCTGTACCAAGAATATTCTTACCTAGTAATCCCTTTTCTTTGGCATGATCTATAGCAAGCTTTAATCTTGAAATAGCAAGTGGGTACTCTGCACGAACGTAGATATAACCCTCCTGTGCACCAACTGCGTATGCGGCAATAAGCATACCCTCAATCATTTTGTGAGGATCACCTTCCATGATACTTCTATCCATAAATGCACCTGGATCACCCTCATCACCGTTACAAACTACATATCTAATCTTCTCAGGCTGCTTTGCCACTTGTCTCCACTTATATCCAGTAGTGAATCCACCGCCTCCACGGCCACGTAGATTTGACTCTTCAATTGTGTCAACAACCTGATCAGGTGTCATTTCGAATAAGGCTTTGGCAAATGCTTGATAACCTTGATTTGCAATGCTTTCATCGATATGCTCTGCATCAATATGACCACAGTTTTTCAAAACATTTCTAGTTTGCTTCTTATAGAAAGGTATATCCTCTTGTTTCTGATATTCCTTTCCATCTTGCTTGTATAATAATCGACTAATAACTTCGCCATTTTTGATAGTCTTTTCAAAAATCTCTTCACAATCATCAGCCTTTACCTTGGTATATAAAATACCTGCAGGTTCAATTCTCATAAGAGGTCCCATCTCACAGAAACCATGACAACCACTTCTCTTGACATCAACAGGTCCATCACCGTGTGCAATTTCAGGACCGAAATCAACTTCTACATCAGGATTCTCTTCAACTAATGCAAGCATCTTTTGATAAATATCTGCAGAACCACCAGCCAAGCAACCAGTACCAGCACAGATAAGTATACGACATTTGCTATTAGAAATAACTTCACTTGTTTTTTCTCTAAGCTCATTTAAAGCTTCTCTGCTATCTAATTTCATCTATGCTTCTCCTCTCAATTTCTCAATCAAATCAACTGCTGCATCCTCAGTCATAGAAGGATAAACCTTATCATTTACAGTAAGTACTGGCGCAAGACCACATGCACCAAGACAAGAAACGGTCTCAATAGTAAAAAGCATATCATCTGTAGTAACTTTTTCCTTTGATAAACCTAGTTCCTTATATAATCTATTTAGAATTGTTGGTGACTTTCTAACATGACATGCTGTACCATCACAAACCTTTATTACATACTTTCCTTTTGGTTCAAAAGAGAAATTCTCATAAAATGTTGCAACTGAATACGCTTTAGCTTCTGTGATACCAATACATTTGGCTACATATGAAAGTAACTCTGGCGCAAGATATCTATACTCACTTTGGATATCTTGAATAATTGGAATCAAAGATGCCTCTTTATTACCATGCTCTTTGATAATTTCGTCAACTTTCTCATAATAACTTTTATCTAGCATATAGACCTCCATAAAAAATGTTACTTATATTTAAACACACTACTAGCATTTTACCATAAAACTGATTTGTTTTAAATCATAAAATCTAGTGTATCTATATATGATATGTGATATAATAAATTCAAATTTGTTTTTAACATTTTAGTGCGGAGTTTTTACAAAATCGAAAGGAGTTTTCTCTATGAAACAAAAAAAGAAAGGACTCGGTATACAGCTTACATTTATGCTTACTATAATTGTTGTAGCTGTTGTCGCAGTTGTGGCTACAATTCTAATTATTGTACCAAGAGCATCATCACTCATTGAAAAAAACATTCATTCACACATGCTCTACACTGTTAAGGCTGAGTGTAATACACTTAATATTGAAAAGGCAGATGCTAATCGTGACGGCAAGAAAATGGATTACGACTTCTACGCAGACATTTTAGGAAATGTTAAGCTAGACGGACTAGAGAATTCGTATGCATATCTTGTTTCTTCCGATGGAACAATGCTATATCATCCAACTCAATCAAAGGTCGGACAACCAGTTGAAAACGCTGTAGTAAAAGATCTTGTTCAGAAATTACAAGAAGGAAATGTTCCAGAAGCAGATATTGTTTCTTACGATTTCGAGGGTTCTACAAAATACGCTGCATATGATATCACTAAGGCTTTCAAATCAACTGATGGTTCTGGTGATTATCAAATACTTGTATTCTCAGCAGACAAGAGCGATGCTATGGCAGAAATCAATAGCTTAACGCTGCAGGCAATTATTGCTTCAGTTATTATATTAGCAGTTTTGATTGGCTTTGGTGTTTTCATTTCAACAAAAATATCTAAACCATTGCTACGCCTAGCAGAAGTAACTAATTCTTTGTCTGACGGATACATCAACACTGATTGTACAATCAAGTCAAACATACGTGAAACAAACCAAATCATATCTTCTGTACAGAAATTACAAGAGACCTTGAAAATGATTGCCGAAAATATCAAAACAGCAACTGGTGCTTTAACTGATAGTGTTGACGGAACAAATGCTCTTTGTATTTCATCATCAGATGGTGCAAATCACATTTCATCAACCGTTGAGGAACTATCTCATACAGCAATGTCTATGGCTGATTCAGTACAATTATTGAATACAGAAATGATTGATATCGGAGATAACATTAATGGAATTTTGACAGCGCTTGATAATTTGAATAACTCTTCAGCAAATATGAATAACATTTCTGCGAAAGCTAAAAACGATATTCACGATGTATATTTATCTTCTGAAGAATCGGTAAATGCTGTTGGAATTATTACAGAACATATTTCAGAGCTTTCAGATGCTATCAATGAAGTTACTGAAGCAACCACTATCATTTCCGGCATCTCTAGTCAGACTTCTTTGCTTGCACTTAACGCTTCTATTGAAGCTGCAAGAGCTGGTGAAGCAGGACGTGGTTTTGCCGTTGTTGCAACTGAGATATCTAATCTTGCTTCTCAATCAGATGATAGTACAAAACAAATTGATGATGTTATTAACAAGGTATTAGAGCTTTCTAAGAAATCTGTTTCTATGGCAGAATCTATCAAAGATACAATTGCCGAGGAACAAGCAAAGGTTAAGCAAACACAAGAAAGCTTCTTAGAATTAAAGACACAAATTGACAACTCAGTAGAACAAATTGCACAGATATCAGCTGAGACAGATAAGCTTACTCATTCAAAAGATAAAGCTCTTTCATCTGTTTCCGACTTATCTGCAATTTCAGAAGAAAATGCTGCAAGTAACGAAGCTGTTACATCATCTGTTACAGATTTGTCTGAACACATTAGTGACATTGCAAATCGTACAGGCGATATGACTTCTATGGCAGAAACTCTTACAGATGCAATTAGCGCATTTAAAGAGTCATAAGAAAATATATAAAACTTTTATATATAGTAAAAGGGACTGTTAATCACAGTCCCTTTTTTGATCTTCATGTAACGTATTATTTAACTGGTCTACTATCACCTGTCTTGTAATCAATCTCTATGCCAGGTTGCACATTATAACAATACACGCAAAAGCGAATTCCCGTACCGTGATCTTCTACAGAATATGCTTCCATCAAGACTCCCTTTGCGACCAAATCATCTCCTTCAAATATTGGTGTAACACGATACAAAACATGATTATTTGTTGTATCTACATAATCATCAACCTCATTTTCAAACGGTAGCATTCCCTTAACATTAAGATACCTTGTACCTGTAATCAAATTCTTAGGATTGTCATTTTCCCCAGCTAATTGATATCCAATCAAGTGACATCTGTTATACAAATAATTACCTTCAATCAACTCGTGATAATTTTTAGTATGCCAACCAGAAGGTTTTATATGACCAATTTCCCCTCTCTTCTCTGTAGGCATAATATCCTTACACACATTTGCATAAGCCACGCCACATCGGCCTAAGGAATCTAGACTACTATACATCTCAAATTCAGCTGTAGAACCTTTGTCTTCTTCTGAAAAAAATGGAATGTTGTTATTAACTTCCACATACGGCACACCAGAATAATCTGGAATATCAGCTGTGTCAAATTTAGATTTTTTATTTTCAACCGATATCGTTTCCGATATTTCACCGAAGTTAGATATACTCTCTGATACACTAATCAGCGAACATCCTGACAACAATACAGCTAATAAACTTGTTAATGCACATATTAAATGTTTTTTCTTCATCTTAACGACAACACTTAGTTTTCATCATTGTAATCGTCATTATTATCCATTTTTCTTTCGTACTTTACAAACATACCAATAACAAATCCAAGTATCATTGCACCTGCCATACAAGCAGTAACAGGAAGATTTAAAGCATGCGCTACAGGAGTAGCAAGTAAAATTCCTATCACCATTCCATAAGTACTACCATCTCTTCTAATGCCATTCTTTCTAAGTCTGTATAATCTTATGAATCCAATAGCAAGCATAATAGCTACAATAACTAATGGCACATATGTGATTAAAATTTGTTGTAATTCTTCGCTCATAACAGACATCTCCTTTACAAAATATATTTGCTTTTATTATAAATTAAACATGTTTATTTTGCAAACGCTAAGCTTAAGTATCCAATGAATATAACATATCAGGATCAATGTCTATGCAATTTGCAGGATTATATTCGCCCGACAAATCCCACGCTAATGTATGATTCATTACAGTACATCGATTCATATAAAAATCGAAGTCGTTTAATACTGTAAAAACACCTTTTTTTAGCAAATGTTTTGTATCATAATATACAATTTTCCCATCTTGAAATAAAACTTCAACTACATAATCTTTTCTTGGTACTACTTGCACCACTTCCGGCGTAACCATAGACACCTCCTTATCTTAATGGTTCTATAACCATTAATTCACCTGACTCCTTACAAATCTCCCAATTTTTCATCAACTCTATTTTATGAATTTCACACCAAGCAAGAGCTAACTTTGTTTGTTTTATTGGAAGAACTCCTTTCATTACACAACCATTTTTTATATCGATAAGTGCTTTATAGTTATTATAAACAGCATGAAAATGAGGTGGGTTATGATCCTCATAATACATATATATCGATATTCCATAAAACTCTGACACTAATGGCATTTCTTCCCTCCTTAATTATAACATACATTTTACGTAACAAATAGAAATAATCTTAGTGAATCTTTTAACATATTTAATTTTACAAGCCTAATATTTGCAGTTCATTCATCCTATAAAACAAACCTTATCAATTTTATTTTAGGGATTAATATCGATATATTTCCAAATAAGATACTGTGGCTATA
>JAZUIN010000003.1:0-3505 GCA_045642225.1 Lachnospiraceae bacterium
GTGATATCACAAAAGACAGAAGAAATAGTTGGTGACTATATGTTACATGATTTCTTTTTGTACTATATGCTTAGATGTGGATTTGCTCCTGATAAAGTATTTAGAATTGCAAAAAGAACATTTGAAGGAACATATGATGCAGCAACAATCTTAAAGTGGTTGAAGATTTTCTATAAAAGATTCTTTTCGCAACAATTTAAGCGTTCATGTATCCCAGATGGACCAAAAGTAGGAAGTGTAGCATTATCACCAAGGGGAGATTTAAGAATGCCATCTGATGCTTCAGTGGATATTTGGATGGAAACATTGGATAAATTGACTTTAAATACTGAGTAATAAAAAAGATAAAAACGGCATCTTTTTTGTTTCAAGGAGGTAATGTTAATGGAAATAACAAATGAATTCAATGAAATGCTAAATATAGAAGAACTTGGTGATTTGAAAGATTTAGTGGAAGTACTAAATGTCGAATTACTAAAAAACCATAGAATAGATAAAGATCTTTATACTAAGTATGATGTAAAGAGAGGATTGAGAGATTCTAATGGTAAAGGTGTATTAACAGGATTAACAGAAGTATCAGATGTATCTGCATATAGAATTATCGATAACGAACAGATTGCAGCAGATGGAAAATTGTACTACCAAGGTTATGATGTTAGTGTTCTTATTCAAGGCATGAAGAATCGTAGATTTGGTTTTGAAGAGGTTGTATATTTATTATTGTTTGGAAGATTGCCAAATGAAAAAGAGTTTAAAGATTTTCTTGTCGTTATGGAGAAGATGCAGTCTCTTGGCAATAGATTTGTAAGAGATGTTGTAATGAAAGCATCTAATTCCAATATTATGAATGCGATGCAAAGATGTATTCTGACATTATATACATATGATTCAATGCCAGATGATATATCACCTATGAATGTTCTTAGACAGTCTTTGGAATTGATTAATAAATTGCCATTAATAGCTGTATATTCATATAGTTCTTATTGCCATTTTAGAAAAGATGAATCGCTAATGATTAAGAATCCTCAGAAAGGATTGTCACTATCAGAGAATATATTACAGATGATTCGACCAGATGGTAAATTTACAGAGCTCGAGGCAAAGGTATTGGATATTGCCCTTGTTTTGCATGCAGAGCATGGTGGTGGAAATAATTCTACTTTTACAACACATGTTGTAACATCGTCAGGAACAGATACATATTCATCTATATCAGCTTCTATTGGATCATTAAAGGGACCACGTCATGGTGGAGCAAATCTTAAAGTGCAAAATATGTTTAGGGATATAGAAGCTAATATATCTGATAAGTCTGATGAAAAGGAAATCGAGGATTATTTAATAAGGATATTAGATAAAGAGGCATTTGATAAATCAGGACTTATATATGGAATGGGACATGCGGTATATACGCTTTCTGATCCACGAGAAGTAATACTCAAAGAGTATGCAAGAAAGTTGTCTGAAGAAAAATGTATATTAGATGAGTTCTTATTCTATGATAGAGTAGAAAGAATCGCAGGAAGACTAATAATGGAAAAGCATAAAGTGCATAAGAATGTATGTGCTAATGTTGATTTCTATAGTGGCTTTGTATATACAATGCTGGGGATACCAGAAGAGTTGTTTACTCCAATATTTGCAATTGCGCGAATACCTGGATGGTGTGCACATCGTTTGGAAGAGTTACTTAATGGAAACAAAATTATTCGTCCGGCCTACAAATACGTTGGACATCATGTTGATGACTATAATGTTTTAGAAGAAAGAGTATAGGAATGAAAAAAGATAGCAGGAAAAGAATAGCTCTTCCTGGTATTGGGATGAGAATAATAAAATCAGCGTTTGCTGTTGCAATATGTTATTTGATTAATATGTTGCGTAGTGGTCAAGGAATGGTTTTCTATTCGCAACTTGCTGCATTGTGGTGTATTCAGATGTACCGCTCAAATACAAAGCAAAATGCTATACAACGTACATCTGGAACATTAGTTGGTGCTGTATATGGATTGATTTATTTACTTGTGATACCAGTACTTATCGGCGCTGAACGTATTAATTCATTTGCCGGAAATATGATCATTGCGGGTATGATTATTCTGGTTTTGTACACCACTGTTTTGATGAAACAACGCCAGGCATCATATTTTTCTTGTGTAGTATTTTTAAGCATAGTTGTAAATCATGTTGGAGATGTTAATCCATATATATTTGTATGGAATCGTTTCTTAGATACTATGATAGGCATTGGAGTAGGAATACTCGTTAATGACATTCGCCTTTGCTTTCATCCTAATAGAAAAACTTTGTTTATATCTGGATTGGATGATTTGCTGCTTGATAAAAAAGAAATGCTTAGTCAATTCAGTAAGGTTGAGTTGAATCGAATGATTGATGATGGTATGAAGTTTACTATTTCAACGATGCGTACACCCGCTTCACTAATTGAAGCAATGAAAGAAGTGAGGTTACAACTGCCTGTAATTGTTATGAATGGAGCAGCATTATATGACACCACAACACATTCATATATTAAGGCTTATATCATTTCTAAAGAGACTTCACAAAAGATAGTTTGGCTTGCTGAGGATGAAGGAATAATATATTATCCGAATGTTATTATTGATGATATGTTAGTGATTTATTATCAACAGACTGATGATGAAGTGAATAATGAGCTTGTTAAAAGACTTCGTGTATCTCCGTATAGAAACTATGTCATGCGACCATTCCCAGGTGATGAGTCGGTTGTGTACTTTATGTTGTTAGATAAAACAGATAAAATACTTAATTTCTACAAAAGACTTAATCAAGAAGAGATTGCAAAACAACTAAGAATAATTACATATGAGTCATCTGATTATCGAGGCTATTCGTATATAAAAATCTATAATAAAAATGCAACAAAAGAAAATATGATAATGTACTTGAAAGAATATACTTCTTTAAGTGAGGTTGTGACATTTGGCACTATAAAAGATCAGTATGATGTATTTATAGATACAGACGATGTAAACAAAGTGGTTAGAGAAGTAAGAAAAAGATATGAACCTATATTTTCATAGAACTGATTTGGAGTAAGAATAAAAGAACACAGAGGATGATCTAGCGAACATCCTCTGTGCCTGTAAAGTTAGGATTAGGAGTGATTTTGTGTACCATACTTCAAAGAAGTAAATAAACCGATGAAAATAACGACTATGCCGATTATGCTATTAATTGTTATTTCCTCATGAAGTAGTAAGTAGCACATAAAACTTGCAAGAGGAGGCTTTATAAAGAATGACATCGAACTAATAGATGTATCCAAATTTGATAAAGCGTCAAAGTAGAAATAATATGCAATACCTGTAACAAAAACAGCTACGAATAAGAATTGCCATATAATAGTTTGATATTCAAAAGCAAACGGATTGCTGTTACCAGTTACACCTACTACTAAGAGCAACGGGATAACAGTTATAGCTCCATAAACAGATGAAAGAGTTGTACATGTGAT
>JAZUIN010000004.1:0-9337 GCA_045642225.1 Lachnospiraceae bacterium
CTTGTCAGAGCACCATTACTGATGCTCTATTTGTCATGCAATTTTCAATGTACTGATTGCGATGATATAGTCATCGCCACTATATTCAAAACATTTCTGTTTTAAAAACTTTTTATTGACTATTTCTAATAGTTAGTCTTAAATATAAATAATTGTCAACCGTAATAAATTACGTTGAAATTATTGTATTATTTAAGAATTTATTTTTGGTATGCCACAAGCATACAATTACTAAAATTGATTCCATGCATACAAAGCTGTAAACATAATTATGATACTAAGTAAAATCCTTAACGTTATTCTCAACACTTTCGGAATCTTTCTGAATCCTGGAATTCTCTCATCCCAGTCGAAAATGTTACATGCCAAAAATGGGCCAACAATAAAAATCACAATATCAAGTAAAAATGCAAGTGCTCGTCCAGCAATTCCAGAATGTGCATTTATAAAATCAAGAATAACAAAGACTATAAATAAAGCATACCAAATACTAGCAATTATCATTTTCCATAAAGCGCCTGTTCTAAATCCAGGAAGCCATATACTTTTGCTATCACGTTGTTCTGCGGACTCATTATTAGTGAAAATTTCGTTCGAAACATTTTCATTGTTCCCAAATTCTTTGTTCTGGAATTCACGTATAGCAAGAATCATTTCATCTGCAGATTGATATCTGTCCTTAGGGTCAAGTGCTATCGCCTTCTTTATTATTTCACAACCCTTAGCACTATATATTTCTTCACTTGGGAATTTACCAGTAAGCATTTTATTAAGCAAAACACCTACACCATAAATATCACTTCTTGCATCGGACTGTCCAAATCCATATTGTTCTGGCGAAGCGTACCCTTGCGTTCCCATCATTACTGTATCTTTCTTCTTCTCAATATCAAATTCTCTAGCAATACCAAGATCTATTATCTTAGCAACGCCTTCTTTAGTTATGATTATATTACTTGCGGAAATGTCTCTATAAATAATATTTTTGCTATGCAACATTTGAAGTCCGTTCAATATTTGAAATGTATATGTAAAGGCATCGTCTTTCGCTATCAAATCGCCAAGTAGCATATCTTCAATAGTGTTGCCATTTACATATTCTTGTATAATATAGAACTTGTCATCCTTTATGAATTTCTCATAAATTCTCATAACATTCTTACATTCCATATCAAAATATTTATCTACTTGATTGTATTCATTCTCGTCAACCTCTTTCAGGATGTACAAAACTCCATCATTTTTCTGAACAAGTTGAACCTTATCATTTCCTATATCAACAGCCAAATCCACAGGCTTATACTTATAATTCAAAAACTCATCATTTACTCCCATATTTCAAAACACTGATTCATCTAATGACAAATCTTCCACCCTTTCTTTAGCACTTGTCAAAATATAAGACGCAATATATTTTATCATAAATATTGATATTTAATTATATTTTTTATAAAATGGTTAAGTCAACCGTAACGTAATTACTATTATGAATGTTTTTCAGAAAGGAATTATTTTACATGAAAAAATCTACAAAAGAACTATTAGATGTTTTAAAAAATACAAAATCTATAGATGATTATTTATCTAATGAACTATCCTCGCCAACTGATGTTGAGTTGACTCAGCTTTTAGAAGCTGCTTTAGTTAACCATAACATTTCAAAAGCAGATGCAATCAAAGCTTCTGGCCTTGCTAGAACTTATGCATACCAGATATTCCAAGGTATAAAACAGCCCTCAAGAGACAAGCTACTTTGTCTATGTATCGGAATAAAAATGGATGTAGAAGAAGTACAAAGCATGCTTAGAATTTGCGATTATCCGCCTTTATATGCAAAAAAAGAACGAGACAGTGTAATATTATTTGCCCTAATGAAAAAGCTAAGCATTACAGATACCAACGAACTTCTATATGCTCAAAATATGGAATTACAAAATGATATATTTTAATTACTCTAACACACAAAAGAGGTGCCGCACTATATTAATGCGACAGCCTCTTTTTTATTATTTATAACATATTCAATTAAGTATTATACATAATCCGTAATCTCTGAAATGTTTTTCACACCAACAACTTCTATTCCTTCATATTTCTTTAATCCATTTGTTGACGCTTTAGGAACAATACATTTCTTAAAACCTAATTTCTGCGCCTCATTTATACGTTGCTCAACATTAGTTACAGCTCTAACTTCGCCGCTAAGTCCGACCTCTCCAAAACAAATTATATCTTCTGAAATCGTCTTATTTTTATAGCTCGAAATTATTGCCAAAACTAAACCTAAATCTATTGACGGCTCATTAATTTTCATTCCACCAGCAACATTTACATATGCATCAAATTCTCCTAGTGGAAGTCCAAGTCGCTTCTCTAGAACAGCCATCAGAAGATTAACTCTATTATAATCGCAACCTACCGCCGTTCGTCGAGGCATGCCGAAATTGCTTCTTGTTACAAGCGCTTGAATTTCTAATAGAACAGGTCTCGTACCTTCTATCGTACAAGAAACAACTGAACCACTCGCATTTTCTGCTTTACCTGAAAGCATGTATTCGGAAGGGTTAAGAACTTCTTTTAGTCCACCCTGATACATTTCAAATACACCTATTTCATTAGTAGATCCAAATCTATTCTTAACGCCCCTAAGCACTCGATAAGAAGCAAATCTATCTCCCTCAAAATAAAGCACCGTATCAACCATGTGCTCTAATACACGTGGCCCCGCGACAACTCCTTCCTTCGTCACATGTCCCACAACAAAAATAGTAATTCCAAGCCCCTTAGCAAGCTGCATAAAAGTAGATGTAGCCTCTCTAACTTGAGATACACTTCCAGGCGCTGAGCTTATGTCCTCACTACTCATTGTTTGAATTGAATCAATAATTACAACATTTGGCTTTTCTTTCTCAATAACACCTCTAACGGTAGACAAATCAGTTTCACAAAGAAGCGCCAAATTATTTGAGAACTCTCCCATTCTATTTGCTCTAAGCTTAATTTGTTGTAGTGATTCTTCTCCAGAAATGTATAACAATTTATTATCTGTCTTAGATAATTCTCTACACATTTGTAATAATAAAGTTGATTTACCTATTCCAGGATCGCCTCCAACAAGAACAAGTGAGCCCTTAACAATTCCGCCACCTAACACTCTATCTAACTCGCCGATTCCGGACAAAGTTCTCTTTGAGTCATCATTATCGATCTCATCTAGATAATAGGTTTTGGCTTCTTTTATTGCTTTAGTTTCCTTTGCCGTTTTTTTATCAAAATGTTCTTCTACAAAAGAATTCCATGCTTTGCAAGAAGGACATTGCCCTGCCCACTTAGGCGATTCATATCCACATTCCTGACAAAAAAATACATTTACTTTACCCTTAGCCATTTATTTCTCCTAAAAAAATACCCTGCATATCGCAGGGCATTTAACTACTTTCTTGTAACAACAACTGATTTCGTACTATCAGCTTCTAATTCAACGCTTAAGCTAAGCTTACCGCCTAAATTAGTCTTCATAGAACCTGCATCCACAGAATCAACAACAATATCATATTCTGTCTCTGGCTCAAGCTCTAATGTAATCTGTGCGTCATTATTTCCCTCTACACTAAATTCAATCTTATCTTCGCTTACAGATAAATGTTCAACTGTAGTTCCAGGAATTGACTCATAAACAAACATTCCATTTCTCTCAAGCTTTGTAACCTCGTTAAAGGTTTTAACCTTGTACTTGTCTCCTTGGAAATCAAAATTATCTAATTTAGATTTAGAATCTAATGTATAATCTCCAAAACTAATTGTATTATCAGCCTCAACACGAATTAACTCTTTAACAACCGCCATTTACTAATCCTCCGTAATTTTTATATGTTAATAATATCACAAACTATTACATTTCACAAAGTAAAATTGCGTCTTAATATTCACATTTTACTACATGTATTACTTACCTTTTTCAAAAGAAATCTTATCTTTCTTGGCAGAAACAATTATTGTATCGCCCTCAGAATAATTATTAGACAAAATCTCTTCTGCTAAGACATCCTCTAAATCAGTTTGAATTCTTCTTCTCAAAGGTCTTGCTCCATATTTAGGGTCAAATGCTTTCTCAACAATGTATTTCTTAACGGAATCCCTTACAACTAACGTAATATCCATCTGACGTTTGCATCTGTCGATTAGTTCATTCATCATTATAGTTGTAATAGACTTCATATCCGTCTTGTTAAGCGCTCTGAATACAATTGTTTCATCTATTCTATTCAAGAATTCTGGCTTGAATAATCTCTTAACCTCTTCCATTACAGAATCCTTCATATGGTTGTAATCAGCATTTTCATCATTAACAGATGCAAAGCCAAGCTTCTTAGGTTCGATAATTGACATTGCTCCAGCATTACTAGTCATAATAATAATTGTATTCTTAAAATCAACTGTACGACCTTGTGAATCTGTAATATGTCCATCATCTAGCACTTGAAGTAAAATGTTAAACACATCCGAGTGAGCCTTCTCTATTTCATCAAACAAAATAACAGAATAAGGATTGCGTCTAACCTTCTCGCTCAATTGACCGCCTTCATCATATCCAACATAACCTGGTGGTGAACCAATAAGCTTTGATACACTGTGCTTCTCCATATACTCAGTCATGTCTACGCGAATCATAGCGTCCTCATTACCAAATACTGCTTCTGCTAAAGCCTTACTAATCTCTGTCTTACCAACACCTGTCGGTCCTAAGAACAAGAACGAACCAATAGGTCTATTAGGTGCTTTAAGTCCTACTCTACCTCTTCTAACTGCTTTACTAACAGCCGTTACTGCTTCTTCTTGGCCAACAACTCTCTTATGTAAAGTCTTTTCTAATTTGCGAAGTCTAGAAGCCTCTGATTCATTAAGCTTAGAAATAGGGATTTTGGTCCATTGACTAACAACATTTGCCACATCTTCAAATGTAACAGTAATTTGTTTAGTTTTTTTCGACTTTGAACCTCTACCTTTTACTTTATCAAGCTTAACTCTCAACTCTTCACGCTGCTTTTTTATCTCAGATGCCTTTTCTAATTCACCAAGCTGTAAAGCATTTTCGATTTGAAGTTCTAGTCCTTTATATTCTCTTTCAAGATTATATATTTTCTCAGGAGCTTTTACTGCTGATAATCTAATCTTAGCACCAGCCTCATCCATCAAATCAATTGCTTTATCAGGCAAAAATCTATCTGTAACATATCTTTCTGACAAGGTTACTGCCGCTTCAACTGCTTCGTCAGAGAATAGAACGTTATGATGCTCTTCGTATAAATGTTTAATACCATTTAAAATATCTAACGTCTCTTCTACACTAGGCTCTTCTACTGTTACAGGATGAAATCTTCGCTCTAATGCAGCATCCTTCTCAATGTGCTTTCTATATTCCTCAATAGTTGTTGCACCTATAACTTGGATTTCACCTCTAGCAAGTGCAGGCTTCAAAATATTAGACGCATCTAACGCTCCCTCAGCACCACCGGCACCAATAAGTGTATGCATCTCATCAATGAACAAAATTATATTGCCATCTTGTGCAACTTCATTAATAACACGTTTGATTCTCTCTTCAAACTCACCTCTATATTTTGTTCCAGCCACCATACTAGACAAATCAAGAGCACAAACTCGCTTGCCTCTAACTACGTCAGGAACAGTACCAGAAATAATTCTCTCAGCTAATCCTTCGACAATTGCAGTTTTACCTACACCTGGTTCACCAACAAGACAAGGATTATTTTTGTTACGTCTACTTATAATTTGGATAAGTCTTTGTATCTCTTTCTCGCGACCAATCACTGGATCTAATTCACCCTCAGACGCTAAAGCTGTTAAATCTCTTGCATACTGATTTAACATGCTGGCTTGATTTCTTCTATGGTTACGAGAGCTCATTTCCTCTCTATAAACCATACCATCATCGCCCATCGCATTAATAATATCTACAGAAATAGCACGAGTTTCAATTTCTAATGTAACTAATAATCTACTTGCTGCACAATCATTATTCTTAATAATAGCAATCAAAATATGTTCTGTTCCGATAGAATCTGCTTTACATTTCTTAGCTTCTTCTTCTGCTTCTTGTAAAAGCATTTCCAACTTAGGAGAAAAACCTTTGCGTTCTAAAACTGCGACATCTCCCTCTGGCGAAATTAATTCTTCTATCAATTTCTTGAGATTATCTTCTACAACACCATTCTTCTCAAGAACAGTTGCTGCCAAACTCCCCTTAGTCTTACACAATCCATATAATAAATGCTCTGTTCCAACATAACCATGCTTCATTCTTTTCGAGAAGCGTTTTGCGGAATCTATTGCTTTTTTTGCTTGACTAGTATAATCCATCCCCAAAATCTCCTATAGGTCATTTAAATCAATCACATCTACTGAACCCTTAGTTTCTTTAGTAGTTTGCGACTTCTTAGGTTTTTCAGCAACCTTCACATCATCAAATATATCTTCGTCGTCACCGAAAATGTTCTTGTTGCGCTTTTCTGCCTTAGCACGTTGTTTCTCTTCTTTTGCCAACTGCTTCTCTAACTTAGCACGCTCTTTTTCAGCTTTGGCTTCTGCTTTACGCGCTTCTTTTTCAGCTTTAGCCTTTTGTCTAGCAGCTTCCTTCTCAGCTTTCCTTATATCCTTGTCATCTTCCCAGAAAGCTGAATCACTTTCATCATCAATATCATAATCATCGTCGTCATCAAAGAAATCGTCATCTACGTCTATATCTAAGCCTGCAAAGAAGCCCTTTTTCTTAGGCTTTTTATCCTCTTCATTTTTGGCATTTTCTTTTGCCTCTCTCTTCAACTTATCTTCTTCAACAGCTTGACGAATCAATTCTTCTTCTAAAGTAATAACCTGCGTACTTCCTAATTTGATAGCATCCTCTGCAACTTTTTCTTGTGTAGAAATTTCTTCTGTATGCTCGATTTCAACAGCTTCCACAGGTTCTTCTGTCTGCTCAATTTCAGCAGCTTCTTCAGGTTCTTCTGTCACTTCTGCTTCAGTTTCCTCAGCTTCAGTATCATTTTCTGTAGTATCAGATTCTACAGCATCTACTTCAACCTTACTATCTGCTTCTTGAACCTTATCATCTGCTGATGTCTTAGTTTCTTCAGGTTCTATATCACTAATATCAATTCTATCAATGATATCTTCTACATCTAAATCTTCAACGTCTTCCTTAGCCTTAACATCAGCATTTTGGGTGTTAGTTTTTGACAATTCTGGTTTAATCGAATTAACTTTTGCAACTTCAATCTCGTCTGCCAATTCCAAATCAAAATCATCGATCATGTCATCATTATCAAACTCATCTATATCGTCATCACCATTCTTCTTACGCTTTTTGATGATAACATTAACTACAACAACTACAATGATAATTAATACAACCACACCAATTCCAATGTAGTATCTTTTATCGAGCTCTTTCAAAAATGTTAATGGAGAATTACCTTTCTCTTCAACCTTCTCTTCCTTTGACACATTAGATAATGCGTCAACATTAGCGCGTTGCAAAGTCTTCTCAACAGTATCATATTGATACCATTGTTCAGTTCCGCTTACGCCTACACCATAGACATATGCAAAATCCTTCATTCCATCTATAAGATAAACGCCAACTTGTTTGCCATCAACTTCGATAGTACCCTGCGTCATCTTATCATTAATAAGATTCGTTGGATTCTTCAATATAACATAATTTGAAGGTGTACCAATATAATTAAATGGAGAAACAGAATCATTTCCCTCATCAAAAACAAAAAACGTACCTGCACCAGCGACATTATCAACTGGCTTAAGATATACAAGTGTCATTGCATTGTTCGTCAAAACCTTATATGTATGACCATGAATTGTCTTATCAACTTTATTAAATCCAGCAGGTATTTCTGAATCAGCAAACTTCTCAGAAACAACATATTTCACATTATCAACTGTAAAATCGCCATTAGGATCTACAGGCGCTTCTCCTGCACCAACTGTAACAGTTGCTGAACATCCCGTTGCCTTGTCAGAACTAACTGCTATCGAAGATTTACCTTCTGCTGTTGCTTTAAATGTAATAGTACCATTCTTACCTTGGAAAACAACAGAATCGCCTTGTGCAGAATATCCAGAGACATTACAATTCGTAACCTGTAGTACTGCTGTATTGAATTTTACTGTTATTTTGCCAGATTCTGTCGCACTAACTGTTGCTGTAAATGTATCACCAGCCTTAATGTCTGTCTTAGAAAGCGCCACCGAGGACGTTCCCGCAGCAAAAACAGTCATCGAAGACATTAACAATACTAATGACAATAATATTCCAACTATTCTACCTTGTTTTTTCATAAAAACTCCTTATATATAACAATAACTTGTACTTAAATCTAAAATTTTCACCATATATTGATTATAAGGAAGTTATATGCAAAAATCAACATTTTCTAAACAAAAGAATCATCCAAGAAACGAACAAAACACTAAAAAACGCAAGTAAAAATTCAACTAGATTTTCTCTTGCAAAATCGATACCCACAACTAATGCAACACCAAATATTAGTGATACTGTTATAAGTATTGCAACTAAGCCGTAATATAAAATACTTTCCTTAGTCAAACCCTTATTTTTATCATTTTCAAAAATTATGTTATTCATGATATTCCCTCCCGTAATATGCGTTTTTCCATCGATTATTTTCGCTTTACAGGTATAAGAATACATTTTTATGTGTCCAATTAATCTCCCACTTTCTTTTTGCTTCTCCTTCATCAATTCCTCATAAAAAAGCCACTATTTTTGTTTAGGTAAAATTTGCGTCCAACTTTTTGGGAGGCAATACAGATGTTGCAACACTTCTGCAACACTTGTTCTTTTATTATGTACGTGTAAAGAACAAAACAAACAAAAAACAGCGAGGTAATAAATATGAAAAAAGGAATTATTAAATTTGGAACAGGATTATTAACAGCAGTAATACTTGCAACTACTCTCGTAGCACCAGTTTTTGCAGCAGAAAAGGATACTACTCAAGCTAAGCCAGCAACTACAGAAATTGCACCTATAAAAAATCACTTTAGTACAGACGAAGACTTCAAGAGAATTTCAGCTATGGAAATTAAAGATTCTGCGAAAAGAGCAAGACGAGACTTGGCAGTAAAACACGATAAGGGCTGCTATTGTTATAGTGTTATCAAGCGATATTTACAACAAAAAGGTCCTAATCCTGCGTTTATTTTAGGAATCTATTACATCCCTTCACCTATCGTATATGAAATGATTCAGCTTATGGAACATGAAATTGAAGATGGA
>JAZUIN010000005.1:0-5395 GCA_045642225.1 Lachnospiraceae bacterium
ATTTAACCAAAATATGCCTTTGCATTCTAAAGGTTTTCGATTGCACTATTCATTTGATCAATTAAATAGTCATCAAAGCAATCATAATCCTCTTTGATGTATCCCGTGAAATCCCAGGATACAATTTTTCCGGTATTGCAATCAATGCAGTTTAACCATTCATCAACATTCTCGATAACCACAAGATTGTTAGGCAATTCTTCATCGCGGTAGTCAAGAGTTGTATTAACAAATATTAACCTTCCCGTCAAGCCAACTCCAATTGTTTCTATTCCGCCTATGCCACCATGCCCAAACATTTTGAGAAACTCTATATACTGTTCCGGCAACTTAACCCCCAATGTAGCTTCTGCTTTTTCAATCATATCATCCGATACTTTAGCGTAATTAAAGTCTCCTTGTTGTTCATATTTTTTATTACTTTAATGATTTGGTCATCCATTAGTCATTCATCCTCAGAAATAATTATCCCATCAACTTCGATTACATTACAATCAAGGTCATCAAAAGATATATCAACTTTCCATCCATTCTTCTCCATATTCATAACAAACTCTTCTGGTAGTTTAAGCCTGTAATTTCGAACATAATAAGCCAAATCTCCAGGCCAAAACCAAACACCATCCGTATATGTACTTGTAGTTCCTGCATATCCTTTGTTGGGATTAATAACATCTTCTACCATTCCCGGTGAAACAATAAATTCAATTCCGCTTTCTAAATATTTACATATCTTATCAATGCTTGTACTATCTTCCTTTTTAATATAATCATAAATTGAATCCTTGGAATTTCCACCATGTGGCATCTCCTTGAAATAACCTACGGTCTTAACTTTCATTTAAACACCTACTTTCTCTTTTTAGGATAATATGTAATCCATCTTCCCGAATTTGTATAGGGATTTGGGCCTATAACCATTCTGCCACTCGGCCAAATATGTAATGTATCTGATGGAGCCTTAACTGCAACACCCATTTTATTGGCTAAATCCTGTGCAAATGTACCGCCTTCTTTTCCTGTATTACATGACAAAAGACGTATTTTTCCACCTGAGTAACCCTTGTCAGATTTTAAAAATTTCGCCAAGTTCCTATGCGATAACTTAATTCCTTTTTCTTCATTATTGACCAAACGAAAAACCTCTATATGATCAGATGCTCCATGTACTGCAATATCAGTAAATCCTTCTTCCTTTTTTACTCTTTTTGCAGCCAAAGCTAACGCTTTACCTTTTTGAAGGCTTCCAACCAGCGAAGAGTCTGCAGTTATCACTCCATTCCTTCTAGCACCTTTAGTTGCTCCAAAACCCCCATGATATCCTGCACCCATTTATACCACCTCCTTATGAGAGGTAGCATAATTGCTATCAAACTGAACAATCTGAATTCCAAGCTTCTCATACTTCTTAAAGTATTTTTCAGGAGCAGCACCATAGACAACAATAACTATAGGTTCAAGTCTGTTAACAATTATATCAAGGCCTTTTAGAAATATTTCTCTGTCTTCTAATAATTTAAGATTACCATGAGTTCCTACCGCAATTACACAATGCTTTTGGATACCATCACAACATATTCGATAGGTTCTTCTATCACCAAATCGAATATTGGGAATAACCTTAATTCCATTTTTCTGAAGCCAATGACCGATTGCCCTACTTCGATATATATTCCATATCTGCATTGCTAACGGCATATCTCTGTAAAGACTGAAGTCTGGCAAAATCACCCCATTGTATCTTTTCAAAATATCAAGATACTTCCCTGGATTTTTCCATATTCGCTCAAACAGATAATCATCTTCAAAAAAATGAACCCACTGATTATAATCTTTACAGGAAATAGCTTTAGAAAAAGCAATTACTCTGTTAGGAATGTAATATGTAGGCTTGATTCTTGGAAATTCAAAAACACCTGCATAGGTGGCAAAAGCCACTAAAAAAGCATTAAAAACATCTTTGCAACATTTACGTTGCGAATTAATCTTGCTCATGATATACACCTCCTTGAGGTTAATACAACTGGGAAATGAGCATAGTATCCCCAGAGGGTGTCCCCTCGGTGCCTATCATGAATTGTTCAGGTTCAAGTTTTAGCACTTGAGAGGAAGTTATGCACAATCTATTTCCAGATAGATGAGTGTGCCGTTACGATTTCTATTGAATTTTAATATCCATTGTGATATGGTAAAAGTGTTCAGGTTCGAGTTTTAGCACTCGAGCAGCACCGTATTGTAGTTCCAGCTACATATGGTGCTTTTTTCTTTTACCATAAACAATACACACATAAAAACCACCACTCTTTCTCTTAATATCTGTATATTAAGCACTTTTCTTGAATAGTGCTAATAATCTCACCTCATAATCAGTCAATCTTTTAACTTGGTCATATCTACTTTTCCAAGAAAGATAATAACTATAGGCATAGGTAGCAGCTTCAAAGCTGATGTCAAATACTTCATATATATCCCAGGCCGACTTAGCACCTATTTTATGAACAAGAATTGGTGGTGCTATAGCATATTTAGCAAAGAAATTAGCTTCATCCTCTTCATGCTCACTATGACCAGTATGATCAAGAACAATGTGCCCTATTTCATGAAGTATTGTCCAGTTCTGTCTTTCATAAGACCTACCAATATCATTATAGAAAATGTATTCATGTCCATTCTTCTCAAGAAAGAAACCATCTTCACTAACTTCCATTGCCTTTTTCAATTTTTTATTTGATAAACCTGAATAAGCAATGAGCGTTATTCCCATCTTTGTTGCAATTTCAAATCCTGAGACCGGAATACATTTTACTTTGTACTTCTCAAATATGTGGCAAACCTCACCCTTGATGAATTCATATTCCTCATCGGATAATTTCCAGAATTTTTTACTCATCATCATCCCCCATTAAAATATTAATAATTTCTCTCTTTTCGGCTTTTGACATTTGAGTAACATTACGTGCAATCAATTTCTTAGCATAATCAAGCTCATCTGTAACATCCGTTGGAATACCTTCCATTAAGTAATCTGATGTTGTATCAAGCGCTATAGCAATCTTAGTCAACACACTTGATCTAGGAATTCTGTCCCCCTTAATATAGTGAGAAATTGCTGCATCTGTGCATCCTACTGTCTCTGCCAATTCCTTTTGCGTAATGCCCTTTTTCGCCAATAATTCTTTTATCCTTGTTCCCATTTCTGCCATTTGTTTTTCCTCCTGTTTGATGTAATAGCATCTCACAGTTATGATATTAACAGTAATTTATCATTTTGTCAACTCACTTTTATAAATAATGGTTCGACAATGTGTCGAACCACTATATGTTGTGCAATCTAATTTTACAATAATCAAATATACTGTAATTGTCAATCTTTTTTATCTGTGAATGTACATTCTTGTCATTTCCGGTTCATCATCCCCTTGGACCATACATAAGAATTCCCATCCATAACGTTCATAAAAGCCAATATGATCCGTCACCAAATATAAAAGCGTTACTCCTTTATTTCTCATATCATCAACAACTGTATTTAGCAAATTTCCAGCTAATCCCTTTTTTCGATGTTCTTCTTCTGTATATACAGCGCATACATTTGGAGTCAAATCTTTTCTATTATGAAAGTCATTTTCTATTACCCCAAGCCCTGCGACAATGGATTCATCATATAAGCATAGATACCAACCATACTCGGTTTTCCCTGATAAATATGCTTCCATACACTCAAGGTATGCCTCTTTGGGCACACCCCACTTACTATGAAACCACTCTGCTGCAATAGCTACTAATTCCGGCCGTTCTCTTAATGTTATAATTTTATATTCGTTCATATTGCTAATATCCTCCAATAAGATAAAAGGCAGGCTAAAATAGCCCACCTTATCACTAATTCTTAATTAAATTCAGCATTATTACGTTTCAAGAATCCCGCTTGCTCTTCTCTTCACGACTTGCCACGCACTCTCTTTCCTTCGCGAACGATTCTTTGAATACTTTTCTCTGAAAGTGAAAACTGCTTGGCAAGACTGGCAATAGAACTACCACCCTGATATTTCTGGCTAATCTCGTGATTTCGCTGTATTAGGTATTGTCTTGTATCAGTATGACTCCCCCACTCCTTTTTAGATGTGCTGGGAATATATATTGCTTTTCCATTTACATATTGCTGAATAGTTTCTATTAATTCTTTTGGCAGAACCTCTTCTGCTCTAATATAGCTCATAGTATCCTCCTAAATATGATTTCTTAGGATTCATCTGAGCTTAACTATTCTTTTTATTTTAAGCTCAGACTACTGAGCTAAAACATATCTTTTTTTCATAAATAAAATGCCCCTTTCCTTTATTAAAAAGACTTCCCTAGGCAATTAACATCACCATTATTGAGTCCGCATTTTTTATAAAACTCTAGATTATCATTTATAGAAATAAGTTCTATTGTATGAATATCTTTTACTTTAAGTTGCTCTTCTAAGGCGCTAAGCAACTTACGCCCTACTCCTTTTCTTTTCCATTTTGGAGCAACAAAAATTTCTGAAACAAAGAACATATCATAGTCTGCATAAGGATCCACAAATCCCAAAAGACCACCTATAATTTCACCGTCTTCTACTGCCACTAAACCCAAGGCTTCAAATCCGCACAAAATGGACTGTACTCTTCTTACTGCCTTTTCCTGAACCCAAGTCTCATTCCAAGGTTCCTCTGAGTATGCCTGCCCCATTACTCCGGCAATTTCCTCGATATCATTTTGATTAACTACTCTTATCTCCATTTATTTTCCCTCATGGCCTCGTATTACATAAAAGCGATACAATTCTTCTTTTTCATCATCAATGTCTTTATACATTTTCTTTTCTATTAATTTGAAACCAGATTTCTCTACTACTTTCCATGATGATGTATTCGCATCGAGAATAGTTGCTATTATTTCAGACTCACTATATTGTCTAAAGAAAAACTGAACATATGCATTTATCGCCTCTGTTATATATCCTTTTTTTCTAAAAGGTGTTCCTATAAAATAACAAATACCAACCTTATCCACATCATCATAATATGTAGAACCAACAGAGCCTATGACCTCTTCCGTTTCTTTTAGTATAACAGTGCAAGGTATATAATTTTCTCTTGGATTATCATTATTTGTTAATTTTAAAGCCTCTTCAATCCAATCATTAATCCACTCTGAACAATTAGCATCAAACCCGACTTGACTAAGGCTCCCATCCTGAGCCATATCAGAAAAGATAATCTCATCCCCGCGCTGTACAGAGCGAATAATCAATCTATTGGTTTCTATCCACATTTAAATCACCTCTTCTGATTAAGTATAAGTTCCATCCTAATATATGAAAACCTCAATTTTAAATATAATCAAACTTGCTCCAGGATGTTTA
>JAZUIN010000006.1:0-3181 GCA_045642225.1 Lachnospiraceae bacterium
CAAGTACTTTTTTGAATCTTTTTATTCTAATTTATATCACTATTTTATCACGACAAATAAGGTCAGTTAATCTTATATTCCTGACCTTAGCATCTTGTTTATATTTACTGTGTACTATGCCATTTCTGCTTCGTTTAATACTTTTGATACTCTAGAATGATATATTCTAAGAAATTTATTATAAGCTGCAAACATTGCAACTCTATAAGGCTTTCCCTCGGCTCTCTTTTTTATAAAATATTCACATACTGGATCTCCTTTATAGGTATTCTTATGCTTGTTTATTACATCCAGTAATTCATATCCTATTTTTCTAAGTATCTTTGATCCTCTTTTGGACATATGTCGCTCTGTTCCTGTAAATCTACCAGATTGATATGGAGGAGCATCTATTCCAGCATATGCTATTAATGCCTTCGCGCTATGAAATCTTCTTGGATCTCCAATTTCTGCAATTATGCGAGGCCCCAGGGATTGCCCCATTCCTTTCATAGACATCACAGTTTCATACTCAGGCGTCTGCTTGGCTAATTCCGTCATTCGCGTTAAAATAGTATATAAAGAGGCGTCGACCTCTTTAAGTACCTCTACATTCTTCCGGACTATAAGCTTGGTATTTTCGGAAAAATCAAGAGTTGGGATGCACTCTTTTGCGATTGAATAAAGCTGGCGGGCTTCTTCTTCGTTAAAGCGGTATCCCTTTTTCTTTGTCCAGTTTTCATAGCGTTCTACAAATTTCTTCTCGGAATACTTAACTATACAATCTCTATGATAGAAATCATATACAAAATCCGCTTGCTTATCCGTGCCGGTAACTCGCGAATAATCATCTAAAATCCCATATATTCCCGGCAAAGATAAATCCAATATATTTGCTAATGCTATACTTCTGTTTTGTCTTGTTTTCATGAAACAAAGGTACTGTGAACCCAAAAGCTTTAGTTCTCTTCTAAGATTTTCTATATTGTCTCTGTTATCACTTCTAAACCAGAAATCTATGCCATACTGAGCAATAACAATAGCATCAATCTTATCAGTCTTAGGATTCCTTATACCTTGACATCGATACCTCTTCATTTCCAAGGGATTAACTACAAACACTTGAAACCCATTGAGTTTAAGGTAATGATGAATAGGTAGATGATAATTGCCTGTTGCTTCCATGATGATATGAATCTCATCATCATAAGTCTTTAGCTGTTCAACAAGTACATTTAGACTGCTTTGGACATGATTGTATTCTCGTGGTGACATTAATACTTCGCCATACGGTTTTAGGATACAGACTGTGCTTTTTCCCTTTGATACATCAATTCCTACACTTATCATAGACACCTCCTATAAATGAATTATTAAATGGCTCCCATCCACACTTATTACGACTCATTTTCGTTGGTGACACGTAATCCTGATATACCAGGTCACAACCTGCTTAAACGAATATTTATAATAAGGGGCTGGCTAACTGTTTTTATAACGTGATCACTTCTATGTCACAATATCATTGACGTTAGACCATTTCCCTTATTATATAAAAATAAGCGCAGATGATTTAATCATCTACGCTTTATATAGTACGAAATAACAATGAAAGTGCTGACTTAGTAGAAAAGCAGAAAGCAAAGTATATAATCATACTCTACTTTCTGCCTACTAAAAACCCAGCCTAATAAAAATATCCTTGGTAAACTATGTCTTAAAACTAAAATGTTCGTATACCATCTTGCTAAGTTAATTTCAATTTTCTATAGCTAATCGCTTAGAAGCATAAAAATTAATAACAAATTGTTCAACTGCGGTAAATAAACTTGATGCAAAATAGTAAATTCCTATTCCTGATGGAATCGTAAATATAAATACACTACTCATTATCATCATTGAAACCATTACACCTTTACTTTGCTTTTGGAGATTAAGGACCTTGAACATAGATAAATACGGATAGAGTTGAGGCAATATCTGTATTATTATTGTCACAATGGGCAAAACATAATAGGGGTCTCTTAATAGCAAAGAAGATATCCAAGGTATTAAGATTGTTCCACATGTGGTGTCTGCAATCATCTTTATTGCATTATACAAACATATCATCATAGGAAATTGTATTAGTGTAGTTAAACATGTTCCCATTCCAACACCATTTTTCGCATATAATTCTGAAAGTTCTTTATTTAGTCTTTCATTATCATTCTTACATCTACGCTTTATATCTTCTACTTGTTCAGATAAAGCAGACTGCTTTTCCATTTGTTTTCGCTGTTTTATGTTTAATGGAAGTAGTATTACTTTAACCAAAACTGTAATACAAACGATCGCAATTCCGTAATCATTTGTAATATTGTAAAATTGCATAATCACATTTTCTAAAAGTTTTACAAAGATACTCATGCTGCATTTCCTTTCCTTATTTTGCGAAATTTGAAAAATCCATAGCCATAAATAATCAATATCACAGCAAAAACCGATAATTTTAAAATGCTAAATGTATCTTCTCCATTTATAACATCTATTAGGTGGGCCATAGGTATAGCTAATAACATACACCAAAAAAACAAAGCAAATACAGTTGGTATCCACGGCTTATTTGTTATCCATAAAAAAGACAAATGTGGCAGCGTAGATTTTGTATAATCCGTAATTTCTTCTAATAACTCCGTAACTTCAAAAAAGCGTGTTCCTTTTTTCTCTTCCTCATATATGTATTCAAGATATCTATCAATTTGTTCTGTAGACAAATTATCTATATCCTGACTGAGCATTGTTTCGCAAAGTTTCAAAGCACCAGTTAACCCCATTATTTCTTCATTTAGTTCTTTTTGCTGTCGTAAAATAATATCAGTGATATCTTGTTTATCATTCAGTATTAAATAAATTGTATCAACAGGTATTCCCATCTTACGATAAAGAAGAATTTTCTTTATTCTATTAACATCTTCTTCTGAATAATCCCGATATTTACTCCCCGTCTCTCGTTCAGGAGTTAACAGTCCTTTTCTCTCATAAAATCTTACATTGCTAATATTAAGGCCTGTACGTTCTGCAATTTCACCAATCCTCATACTTTAATTCCTTTCTACTAGTTATCATAAGACACTTATAAAGCCTTCACCTAGTGCAGAGTCAAGTATTTTATCATTATTTTTTAATTTTGTTATTGTTTTGAAAAATGAAATCATATAGA
>JAZUIN010000007.1:0-2233 GCA_045642225.1 Lachnospiraceae bacterium
ATAATATGTTCGACCTGTAAGATTATATTCTTCATATATCTCTTCCATAAACTTCTTCTCTTCTTCCGTCAAAGAACAATATTTCTCCACCTTGTTTGAAGGAATCTGACTATTATAATTAAAATCTTCATCCTTGTATCTCTCAAGCTGTAGTTGATGTGTTTTACACACTCGTTTTTTAATTTCTTCTGATGATTCATTTTGAATTTGATGCGCAATGTCCTTGTAGGTTACTAATGCCGCTTCTGTGCAAATGTCAATTCTATCTATCAGAGGCTGCGAAAGCTTACCAATATATCTTTTGATAGAATTCCTATCACATCGGCATCTATTCAAATCTGGGAAATAACCACAAGAGCAAGGGTTCATAGCGCACACCAACATAAAATCAGACGGAAACTTAACCTTTCCATTTGCCCTAGAAATATTAACCTCCATATCCTCCATTGGTTGCCTTAGCATTTCAAGAAGGCTTTTCTTAAATTCTGTCAATTCATCTAGAAATAGCACACCGTTATGCGCCAAGGAAATCTCTCCAGGGCTAGGAGGTGAGCCTCCCCCAATCAAGCCATGTGGACTAATCGTGTGATGCGGACTTCTAAAGGGCCTCTTATCTATCAGCATTGAATTCTTTTGAAATAATCCATACACACTATATATCTTAGACAAGGTTATAGATTCTTCTCTTGTCATTGACGGCAAAATCGTCGGAATACATTTTGCCATCATTGTTTTGCCTGAGCCTGGCGGTCCAATCATCATCATGTTATGCATACCAGACGCTGCAATCTCCGCTGCTCTTTTAAGCACTCTTTGGCCATTAATATTTGCGAAATCGTGCTTCTCTCCTACCTCTTTATAAGTAACATTTTCAGCCTCTTCATATTCAGGCACAACACCTTCATTAAAGTAGGAAATCACGTCTGTTAAATGTCGAACTAAAACAATCTTAACATCAGAAACTAATTTCGTCTCATGTCTATTATCATACGGTACTATACAAACATTAATGTCTTGTTCTTTTGCATCTAAAAGAATTGGAAGCACGCCGTTAACACCGTTGATTTGTCCTGACAATCCTAGTTCGCCTATCATTATAATATTTTCATAATTATCCTTGATTACTTTGGTCGCTTTAAGAATTGCTATTGCAAGTGGTAAGTCAAAGCCTGCTCCTTGTTTCTTGATAGATGCTGGCGCAATATTGACTGTTATTTTCTGTGGTGGCAAATTATATCCGCAGTTCTTCATGGCAGTTCTAACTCTTTCTCTTGCTTCTCTTACTTCCGAAGACAAAAAGCCAACCATGTCAAAGCTTGGCATACCATCACTAACATCAACTTCTACTGTTACAATACGAGACTCAATCCCGACCAAAATAGCCGTACTTGTACTACTATACATATTCAATTAATCTAGGGAATCATATAAGTTGAAACACTAAATTTGCAATATTATTCAATCGATAATATAGATATTTCCAAATAAGATAAAAATATACTAGCACATCAAAGTATGTTTTGCTATAGTTTTTCTTATGAAAAGAGAAATATGTTATAAAATTACTTCTAAATATAATTCTATAAATGATTTTCTAAGAGAAATGGAGTATCCTAAAACAGTATTTGTATATCTACGACAAAACGAACATACTACATTTCTAAACGGGATAGAAACAAAGCTTTACAAGCCATTAAAGCCTGATGACGAGCTTAGAATCATAATAAACGAAGATAACAATTCTAACATTGTTCCAACAAAGCCTGACTTTAATTTCGAAGACATTATTCTTTACGAAGATGAAGATATTCTAGTTATAAATAAGCCAAGCAATGTCCCTATACATCCGTCAATCAAGCATCACACAGACACCTTGGCAAATTACGTAACAAACTATTTCAATAATGAAATAACTTATCGATGTATAAATAGATTAGATAAAGATACTAGTGGCGCATGTATCATCGCAAAAAATATGCTTAGTGCTGCAATTCTAAGTCGCGAAGTCAAAGAGAAATCCTTAAAGCGAACCTATCTTGCTATAGTCGAAGGTAAAGCTGATAAAGCGTCGTGCATTGATGCACCGATTGGCAGAGTCTCTGACTCTATAATTACAAGAACGGTTGATATAGAAAATGGAAAACACGCCGTGACTCACTACACTAGATTAAATAGCAACGAGAAATATTCTCTTCTAGAATTGCAATTAGAAACAGGACGAACTCATCAAATA
>JAZUIN010000008.1:0-15284 GCA_045642225.1 Lachnospiraceae bacterium
TGTACTTTTAATTCTTCAATATCATTAGTTTCTATATTTATTTTTGTAGTCTTTTTCTTTCTTGACTTATCCATAAGAGCAGTAGCACCTTCTTTTTTATAGATTCTACACCATGTACGAATTGTCGATTCTGAGCGATGCATATCTTCTGCTATTAATTTTATATCCTCACCAAGTTCAAAGCAACGATGAATTGCAGTCATTCTTTCATTATAGGAAGCATTGCCCTTACTGCGGTCTGGTTTCTTTGCAACTTTTGGTGGATTATTTTCTTCTGCAATCCAGTTGTAAAGACATGCTCTTACAGGATAGCCCAGGTCGCGAACTGTTTTTTTAGCTGAACGACATTCATGATAATAAGCTAATGCATATGCTTTTTCTTCATCCGTATAATTGGCTCTTTTCTTTGGCATAAGTTGCTCCTTTCATTTCAAAATGAGTCCAACTTTATGTCCGCATCCCCATTTGACCAGAGGTTGTCTCAATACCATTCTCATATGTTGACTGCATGAATCGGCAGCTGTGCTTGAAGGCATATACAGGCAGTTTCTGTTCATGTAGAGTGTAACATCAATTTGAAGCCTTCCGAAACTGGTTAGCATAGCCCAGCTGTATCCTACTGTAAACAGATGAATTCCTGCATAATCTGCATATTTTACTTATGCTATTGCTGTTCCTCATCAGTAATATCTTCGTATGGCTCATAATATGTTGCCACCTCCAACACACCTTCCTCATTTATCCTATATGCAAGCTTAATAGAATTTAACTTCATGATCAAGCTTGTCAAATTTCTAAACCTGTCATTCATAGGTCCGTTCAATGTTTCAACAATATTTTTACCAACAAGGCTTAATTCCGTACGCATTAATTCTCTATAAGAGCCCCTGGTTTTGTCTATTTCATTCAAAAAGTCCGCCCATCGTTCATCAACGCTTTCATCCTCAGACCAAATAATACGCTTTAATACACTAGAATTAATCACATTTGTAGCTCTGTACTGGGTCATTTTAATCATATATTCTAATAAGGTTGCATTCTCACTCACCATAGAATTCAGAAATTCCACAACATTGCTCGACTCAAATTGCATTTCTGGCATACTGGCCATCCCATTCAAGAATAATTCCATGCCAACAAGAATATATCCCTTATGCTTGCAAAGAGATACTGCATCATAATCTACTACACCAAACAACTCTAACAACATATCATCGGGAATATGCTCCGAGCCAATTACATTTTCATTTTCAAGGCTAGGAATATTTCTGCAGTAATCAAGCAAGTCAACAGCATACTTCATTTGCCTTTTTTTGATATTTTCATCCGCTTCACTAAAAAATAGTTTCCCTTCAACTACCCCAATTGAAGCAACAGTATCTCTATCATATTCTTTTAATATTTTATCTTTTTCTTCTTGCAATTCTATTATTAAAGAACTTGGAATAAATACATTTCCCTGATTAAGAATAGAAACATCTACTCCCAATTCAAAAAGCAGTACCAACGAAGAAAAACTTAAAACAAATTTACTTTCATAATCCCAAGTATTTTCTGTTTCAAAATGATAATCTTCTCTTAAGATTATTGTTGGATCCTCAATAATCGCAGAAACCGTTTCCTCATATGTTACTTTTGAAAATTTACTTAACCCAAATAATGTTAACGGAAGCTTGTTTGGATTTTTATAATCATCAAAAACATCCACTTGTTTCACGTTATCTATATTTTCAGTCAACCATTTTGCAAACATCAGTGGTAGTTTATCAGCATCCTCTCCAATTGGAAGTTGACAAGCTTTCGCGAATCCGCCATCTACCATTTTATTAATGCAAGTTCTAGCCAAATAGCAATCAAAAGGAATAATGTCAATAACTATAAACTCTTTCCCATCATAAATAACTGAATCATTCACATGTTTCCTAAGCAAGTCATTTTTTATAGCCGATTCTTTTGTAATAATAATAGTATCATTCCACTTATACGGTTCATCCGGAATTAAATCCCATGAACAAATGGAAATACACATAATATTCTCTGAATTTGAACTTTTTAAATAAGCGGTTGTGTCTTCTGCAATGCCATTAATCTGTTCAACATCAGACTTTTCTATCATTGTGAAACCAAAATAATTTCCATATGCCAAATCATTTTCCCCTTGATTTTTTAGTAATGATTTTGTATACAGCCGTAATGCATCCTTTTTATTGCCATTTTTTTCACGTATTTTTGCCAACAACAATAATGAATATGAAGTGTCTAAAAATTCAAGGCTCTCCTCAACTTCTACACTTATTATCCGCTTTAATTCGAGCGACATTATTGTATAGTTACATACTGTAAATGTGTCTCTGGAACCATTGTCAAACAATTTCTTTAAGGTATTATATGCTTCGATTTTATTTCCTATTGCCATATACGAAGCTGCTTTTAACCTTATAATGCCTTCATGCGATCGATTTCTAGTTTCTAATGCGCAGGCGATTTCGATACAAATGTTATACTTGCCATGCTTGTACAATATATCCGCTACAGTCTCCTCCGTTATCGGTAACAGAGTCTTATATGATTCACTGTTCCACAGGTTTTCCAGACAATCTATATCTTCATCTGCTTCTTTGGTTGATATTCTTTCAACCCAGAATTCCAAATAATCTTTATACTGTTCTCGTTTCTCGTCTAAGAGTCTAATAACGTCAGATGTTTTTCCCACTAAGCGCAAAGCTCTTATATAATCAAAAAAAATCAGTGGTTCAGCCAGCAATTCTTTGGCATTCTCCCTGATAAGTTTTTCAACCATAACAGGATCATTCAACGATATATAATAATTATTTAACAGAGAATAGCATCTCTTCTTTTTACAATATTCGAGAACATCTGTATAACTCGCTTCTTTTAATTCTATTTTTGAAAGAATAACAAGATCTTGAAGTTCTTCGTTCTTAGTATCAGCTCTCTCATATAATTCCAACAGTTCTGCTAATTTACAGTTTTCAAATTCAAGAGCATACAGAAAACATGCTTGAAAAAACAGTTTTTGCACATTCTCATTCAGCTGTATGTAATCTCCTCTTTTTTGCCAAAGAGATTTAAAATATTTTTCTGCTTCAGCACTATTTCCTCCCCTAACACTAGATACCAGTTCTAAAATATGTTGATTTGCCACAATTAATGAAATCAAAAAATCGGATTCATCTGTACTGAGCTCACTAATAGCTACTGACCTGTTTGCTAGTGGCTGCCTTGTCATATAAATAATTAATATTCTTTTTGCAAGCCACAACTCTGATTTATATTTATCTGGAATTTTTAAGCCAACTAAATCTGTATGATTTTTATGATCTACTGTTTTTTCAAATATAAAACCATCTTCTGACTCATAAATATCATTTGCTATAGTTTGTAGCACTCCATCAATATTATTAAAATCAAAAAAGCTCCTACCAGTTGCAATATAAGAAAACAGTATATATTTACGGACTGCATCATTTTTCACAAGTCCAAGTGTGATTTTATCTATGTCCGCTACATTTAGTCCATACACTTTTGTAGCCATAGCCATATCCAAAGAAAACTTTATCCATGTTTCTAACGACTTATTACGTCCCTCAATCACTGGCATTACATTTTGAATAAATGTAAAATCTCCCTCCCAGAAACGATCATTTAATACGTTAAAAATCCCAATAGCATCTCTATCACTAATCAATACATCTGTTTTTCCCAAAACCGTTTGATATTTCTGCTCAAAGTTTTCAATAGTTTGAAGCACTTTCGCGTTTTGAATTGAGATTTGATGAACAATTTGCCTCTCAGAATCAGATAGCTCGTTTATCCAAAAGTTGTTAAATTGCAAAAGCAGCTCCCCATAAAACTCCTTGATTACCGATTCATCAATAACAGATAATCGACCACTAATACCCATTTTTGTTTTTTTCAGCAGTTTATCTATAAATACACTTTCAGATAGCAATTCAGTGTTCCCATATGAAAAAGAAAAAATTTCATCGAATATTCTGTGTGATTTTAAAAAGCCAACAAATCTTCCAGTCGTTAGTATCGTGCCATCATGACTTAAAAGATATGTATCACACCATTTCTTTATCCGCTTTTTGGTCTTATGCAACCGAATTCTTTGCCAAATTCCTTCAACCTTTCCAGATAAACATGACGACACATAATCGAAAACAAGAGATCCTATACATTTAGCAGCTTTTTTTGCAGTTAAAATTTCAAATACCAATTCTCTTCACCTACCATTATTCTCTTTGCCCTATTTCTATTCATCAGCAATAGCTGACATTTTCAAATCAAACATAGTTTCCGCATCTACACTTACACTATATTATCTTACTTGCTAACAATAAGTAAAAAACTGCCAGGACTAAAATCCTAGCAGTTCATATATCAGTCCCTTATTTCAGCCATATACTCGTTTTTGCTTATTACACTAAGAACATTCCCCCACTCTTACTTATTGAAGCAGGATACTTACCTCATTCTTTATATCGCCTTTTAACGCTGTATATCTATTTTTTAATACCTGTTTAACAGCTGCATCATCTATATCTGGAGAGGTATATCCCTGAATTGCCAACGCAGCCTTAGCCCCATCTGTGATTTTAGTAATATAAATATCAAGTGAATCATCAGAAATAGCATCATTTGACTTCTTAGTTATTAATACAAAGTTCATTGGCGAATTGCAAATATTCTTCTCATCACTTCTCAATTGAGCCGTAGATTCATTTACCTTCTTAACACTTCCTAACGGAATAATATGATGAGCTTCTAACGTACTCGCATCATCAGAGAAAACAGATATTCTATCATTTGCGTTAAACATATCTGGATAAGTCTTTGACAATAAATATTGACATACAAACATTCTTAATACGCGCTTTGGATATCTTTCCTCCGCAGTTTTTTCCATAAGTAATAACCCCTCATCTGAAAAGTTCTGTGCATCAAGAATGTAATCAACATTTCTCTTAATCCATTCAGTACTACTTGTGTCCACTAGCATGTCCATAACAGACTGTAAATCCTGAATAAATACACTATTCTGATCTCTATCATAATTTCCAGAAAATAAACTACACCAATACCATGCTTCAAGTTTACTATGAACCTTAATATCATTGAACCAATTATCATTAGTAAACACAGTCGCCACAAGAGATAGCATTAAAGAATAATTAATTTCATTGATATTTCTTATACCGCATCGTGTCTGGAAGAAAAATAAAGCCCTATCAATAGCCGTGCATATCAACTCCGTATTCTGGTGGATATCCTCTGGAGAAATATCCAATATTTTGTTTCGTTTTATCAAATCGACCTTATAGTCACTGCTTTTATAGGTTTTGTTATATGTATAAAGAGATAACGTATTAAGAAATGCATCAATATATTTCTGAGAAATCTCATTTTTATCCTCTGCATAACACTTGGTAGAAACAGACGCATTATAGACTTTATCATCCAACATGTCCGCGTCAATCATTTTTAACGTTCCATCAGATTCGTCTCGTTTCTTGTACTTCATGCATACCTGTATTTCTGTCGGTATTACAGATTTGCTATATTCTTTTTCACTAGTTATTGCTGTTATTAGACGTTCATAATAAGGCTGAGAATCTACTTTAGCAACTTTTGCCATAATAAGATCAAAAATGTTTAAACAAACTCCACCTATATTTAGATTCTCGTATATATCAATTGCTCGCGCTCTTTTCTCAGCAGAAACTACTATTTTGTTCAGCGAAACATTCTTTACGCAAGAATCCAAATATTCCTTCAATTCACCTTCCCATACTTCGGCTCGTTCAGCTAACTTTGAAGAAAGTTTTGTATAATCCTTTTTTATTGCCTCGCAAGTTTTTGGATCATCGACAAATATTTCAGAAATAAACGCCTGCTTTGCAGCATCATCTTGCAAAGACTCAAAATGATCTTCTATCTCTTCCTTTATTCTTTCTGAGATATTCTTTCTAATCGTATTAAATCTTAATTTTGCTTTTGCCGAATTTGTTTCACTTGAAGGTGTCATTAAAAACAAAGGTAAAAGATAACCATCCTCATAGTTAAAACAATAATCATCAAGTTCTGTAGACAAGTCATTATATGGGTTAAATGGGCTATTATCATTTGCATTAAATGACAAAGCTACTATAAAAGGCATAATTTCACCTGATAAAAAGTCAGGATCAGTAGAGTCGGGATCCTTGTATAGAAAATTTAGATTTCTAACACCAAATAAATCTGATTCCTCTCTGCATTTTTTCCATTTTGGAATACGCAAGAAAAACCTGCGTTTCAATGTTGGAGAAACTAAGTCACTTACTTTATCACAATTATTATGAATTACATTAGAGAACACATTTGTTAAAACAGTAATTCGTTGCTGACCATCAAGTAAAAATTCAACATTTGAATTACTACTATCATTATTAATTGTTTTGCAACCAATTATTTTTGAACAATAATCTGATGGATCTGATTCCAATAACAGTATACTTCCAATTGGCATTTTCGTGAGAATTGAAGCAACAATCTTTCGCTGTCTTTCTTCTTCTGTCCATACAAACTTTCGTTGAAAGTCAGGCAATAATATTCTGTTTTTTTCAATATCCCCAATGATTTCCTGCAAATTCATAGTTGTTTTTGTGTCGCTCATTTTTTTCCTCCTACAGTTCCTTCAATGCATTAATTAAACAATCAATATCGTTCCTAGTATTAAACTTGCTCAATCCAATTCTTACAGTACCTAATGATTTCTCATCTTTTAAATACTTATGTATAAATGGAGCACAGTGATATCCAGTCCTAACAGCTATATCATAATCCTCATCTAGTATAATACCAATATCCTCTGAATTATAATCTCTCACTGAAAAAGATACTATTCCCACTGTCTTTTCCTTATCTTGTGGCAAATAAATTTTAATATAATCTAATTCGCCAAGTTTACTGATTAAATAACCTATTAGTTCTCTTTCATTAATACAATTTTCATCAGGATTCAGTTCATTAAGCGCTGCATTTAATCCCGCTATCGCAACAATATTGCTACTAGAAGATTCATATTTGGCTTCATTACCATTTGGCATTTCCAAATTTAATGAATCTGACCCTGTCCCCCCAGCAATAAATACCTCTAAATTTATTCCACCAACATTAATGAACCCACCTATTCCGAATGGACCATACAAAGTTTTATGCCCAGCAAATGCAATAATATCAGCTAGTATTTGATTTGCTTTTACTTCAATAAGACCTAATGATTGCGCCGAATCCAATATGGTAATGGCATTATATCTTTTTGCTTCTTCAAAGATTTTTTCTACCGGAAGAATGTAACCAGTCACATTACTAACATGCGTACAAAATACCGCTCCTGGCTTGTCTTTGGAAAACTCATACTTAACTCGTTCTAAATCTATTTCAAGTGTATCCTCATTTATTGGTAATTCTTTTACTGTTAATCGTACATGTTTACTTAATTGATTTATGCTTCGTGCAACAGCATTATGCTCATATGGTGAGACGTAAACAATTGTACCATCAACTAGTTTTAAACCATTCACGATTTGGTTAATAGCAATTGTAACGGAAGAAGTGAACACTACAGCCACATTGCTATCCACACCAACTAAGGATCTAAGTTGCTGTTTTGTATCCGCTATTAACTTACTTGCCGATCGAGCTAGTTTGTACGAGCCACGGCCCGCATTTACTGCACCAGATCTATTCATCTCATCCATTGCCTTATATACACTTTCGGGCTTTGGAAAAGTTGTGGCTGCATTATCCAAATAAACCATATTACACCTTCTACTAAATTAATTTTTCAATCATTTCAAGAAGTATTGATACTCTATCATTGACACTCAAGTCATCAAATTCTTCTAAAGTTTCTTCAATAATATTTCTTAATACACTTCCGGTACTTTCATCAGCATGACTATACAATTTCTTGTGTTCTTGTCCATCTCTTCCTGTAAAGCTAAGCATTAATTCACCTGAAACTGACTCATCTTTTATAGACTCTATCTCTGACTTTACCTGTGCCAAATTCTCAGCAAAATCATCCATAGAAGTCACATTCCAATCTTCCATATACACATCCGTAACAGCTTTTGCCAACTTTCTGGCAATTTCTGTGTCATTAAAGACACTAAGCGACTCTATTGCCGACATGAAATTGGTTGTTCTTCCACTATATAATCCCTGCTTTGAACGCTGGCTTTGCTTCTCGTACCATTCAAACAAAATATGGTATAAATCGGTTTTCTTCTTTTCCCCCCATGACTCATAGATTACAGTTACTGATTCATTCTGAACCCAATCATAATAATCATCATAAAGAGTTTTGCACTGATCAATTATTTCATAAGTCTCTTCTAATGTGTCTGTACCAAATTCTTTAGGCAAAATTACAAACAGAATTTCAAATGGATTATATTCTACTCTCTGAAGAGCCCTTTTCATTGATTTCATTACCAAAATCAATCTCTCGTCATCTACATATTTATCAATACATATTAAATTACGAGAAACCTGTGGCAAAGCCCTAAACCATCTTTGCATGCATATAAAGATATCCTTAATTCTATTTGAAGAAAGATTTCTACTTTCTTCAACCTCAAATAATGTTCTAAGTTCGCTAATATATTTTTCTTTCTGCAAATCTTCCTTAGAAACAAATACCTTAAAATCATCTGCTTGTTCGCACATGCTTACAACAATATCTGCTGTAAGCTGTAACTCCTTGTCTGCAAAATAAACAATAATATCTTCTCGTCGATTTGCTAAAACATAAGCAAAATAAATCGGAATTACGCCTAATCGCAAACCATATGGTGCCGATGTCAACTTGTTAATTAAGCTAGTCATTGGCGCCTTAACATCGCAGCATGAGTCTATGTATGAATTAATAACCTGAATAATTTCATTTAACTCTTGAGATTCGTTAGCTTCTTTTAATCCAGTTTGGCAGAATAAAGATCTATATACAGTAGCTCCCTGATTTGATCCCTTATAAAATTCTTCATCATCTTCATGATTTAGAATCGCCTGGATAATATTTACTCGTGCTTTTTTGGTCTGTGCAGTACCAATTACAGAACGATTGACCATCTCATTGTTTATATGAGCAGTCTTATAATAAATGTTCTCACAACATTCATTTACTGCAATTTCTTCATTTCCCGCTTTAGCATTTTTTGCCTTGCCAGCAGCCAAATAGAGAACTCTAGTATCGACATCCTTATAAATATCATCAAGAATTTCTTCGATCTCGGTTGTTAATTCATCCAACAACAGTGGTAATTCATTTTTAAGAATTTCATTATCATTATTAAATGATTGATTATCACGTAAATCGTGAATTATCTCAAAATCCTTTAGTTGCTTTTGTGCCTTTATTCCTCTCTTAGGGCATACTACAACTATTCTGGAATCACCAAGTTCTTCTAGGTGCTTATTAACTTGTTCCTGCCTAATTCCAGTAAAACTGAATAAAGTAATAACTTTACCATCTGCATTGCAATCACTTAATAAAGTATTAGCTGACTCAATACTTAGAAAGTCACTTACATCCATATACTGGTTCACAAAATATCTTGTCATATAATGCAGAGTATTATATTTACGAGGTACAATAAAATACTTACCTGTTACCTCTGCCAGCACACTAGAATAATTTACATTATCTCCCTTTAATTCTCGCTGTTTTTTAATTTCACTCTTTAATTCAACCCCAGCGCGGGTCTTGAAAACGTATGCACCGGTCGAACTCTTTTTATAAATATACTGCCCCTTAATCAATTCTTCTGCAGCCTGCTCATACGCATCAAATAAAGCACACTTTTTTAAACAGAGATCATTTCCTGGCAATTCATCATCCTTGTTTACTATCAAGATAATAGCCAGCGACTTAACTAATCTTCTTTGATCTTCTGAAGTGCATCGTTCAAGCACGTACTGTGCACTTAACCATATATTATGAATATACTCGTTACTCACTTCCTTCTTAAATAGAGGCTCAAAATAGTTATAAATCAGATCAACTCCTATACTCCAACCAATCGGATTTTCACTAACAAACCTTGGCATGCTATTAGGTTCATCATTTGAAATAAATGTAAAGAGCGTTCTTTCATTCTGTGCTACTTTTTCACTTACACTTAATAGCAAGTATGTTGCAATCGGATTCAAAGGATAGCATCCCTTCAAAATGATGCTGTCAAAATCTTTTTCAAGGAACTTACTTTTAAATGCTGGTAATTGATGATAGTCATGTAAAGCCTGTTCTCCAACATACTTTTGAACACATGGCAATGAAGTTAATAACTCATCATCTTTAACTATTGCATTTTTCACCAATTCATAATTGTTTTTCGAAGAGGTAACAAATAATTTTTCGATTATTCTTCCCTCTATGCCTGTAAATGAATTAATAATATCTGCGGATAAGTACTTACCATATTCTTTTATACTTTTATGCGCAACCATGGTAAAAAACACTTTTGCATTATGAGATTCCGTTGCCAACTCACAAATATCCTGAAGTAACTTCATATTACTTCCGCTTGAAGTTCCATCTTGGCTTTCAATAAATTTGCTGAACTCATCGAATACGATATATAACCCACTATACTCATGATCCTCAACAAGTCGCTCACTAACACTTTTATACAATGGAAGTACATCAGAAACTGCCATCGGATTAAAATCACTTCCGGCAGTTACCTTTGGATATATTCTCCTAAATACCTCTAACGCTTCTCTTTTACAAAGCTTCAAATCAGCGCGTAAAGACGCTATGTTATTTCCAGTTTTAGAAAGTTCTTTCTCAAAAAGTAAAAAAGTATCTACATAATTACTTTCCCAATCAGCCAACTTCTCTATTGCAATACTGTAATATGTATCTGGAGCAACATCAGATAGTCCGTCACGCTTTAATGCTTCATTTAATCCGTAAATGAAAGCTTGATTAAGATCTCCTGTTGTATCTGTTATCAAAATAGGAAGAAATCTCTTTTTCGCCCAAATTTTGTCAACTTGAGCTGCAGCCTCTACTCCAATTTCATCTACATCTTTTAATTTTGAAACAAGACTCTTAATCACTTCACCATTTTCTGTAGTTCTTTCCATAGATAAAACCGCAAGTAATACTAATAATAAATGCGACTTTCCTTTACCATATGGTCCTACTAAAAGAGTTGCTTGTTCCTTATTATTCAAAACCGCTGACATATATCCAGACATAAACGATACTGACGATTTTGTTGGAATATAACCCAGTACCTTCTCTGGTTTATTTAAGCTCAGATACAAATTTACAGCTGTCTTAAATCCGCTATTAAATTCAATTATATCTTTTAGTGCTTCAACCTTTTTCATTTATTCACCTACTAACAGCCTTCATAATAGTTTTCAATTATTGTAATAGCATCTTCTAATTTTACTGGATAAATCATATCCAATCCCGCTGTTCTATCAACGCGAATATAGCCTTCAGTATCAAGTCTATCTAATAGTTCGTTTGCCATTACCGGAGTCAAATGGTAAATCCTTGCCAAGCCATTCTCCCCATCTATTAAGTCTTCTATAGCGACTCCTTCTTTATCGTCGAGAGCCATTGCTATTTCATATAAAACTATTGTTTCTGGAAATGTCTTAAAATCTGGATGTGTTTTCACATATTTCCCGTCTATATTTTTTACTAAATGCAACTCAACAAAAGGCGAAATATTCTTATCTTCTGGATCAGAATTATACTTTCTTTTCCCATACATATTAAGCAACACATCAATGTCGTTTCCTAATGATTTTTTCGAAAAATCTTGTCCATTTGCATACTTTGTTATTTCTCTTAGTAAAATACTTTCTACCTGACTTTTTTCTAAATCTACTGCATCGCATCGGTTAAAATACATATACCATGTTGTCGCATCCTCTTTTGCCTTTGCAATATTCGAGTGAAGAATCCACCAAGTAAACATATTTTCTAAATATGGATCATTTTCCGCTATAAGTTTCCCCAAGTCGGATAGTTCTGAACCATTATCATTTGTCAGTCCTAGAACCTTCATCCAATATCTTAATGATTTAACCATGTTACTACCTATGCCAAACAAATCCGGTGCATCCTTTCTGGTAAATGCATCTGGTGTATCTGGTAGAATAACTAAAGCCTTATTTATCCAACCTTCACGAAGTGCAAACTTTTCGTGACCTTGCAATCTCATTCTTATTTTCTTATTTGCCATATTATGACCTCTTTATGCCTAATACTTTTCTCATATAACATCCTGCATTAAAATGTCCGACGCATTCTGTACATCGTTTACATCTTTCATCATTAATGCTATATAATATTTTTCCTGTTCCATCATCTTTAACACTGATGGCATCATACTTACAAACACTCTCACATGCTTTACATCCTAAACACATCTGATACTTTGTAAGTTGACATTGGATCTTACCTTCTGCAACAGCTAATGTTTTAGCTTTCGCAATATGAAAATCCTTTATTATTACTTTTAATCTTGTGCTACCTATTCTTCCCTGAAGAACCAAGATAACCTTCCCTGCCTTGTTCATTACATATACTTCACCAAGTCGTTTGTTTCCCAATTCCTTATTTATAAACCCAAACGGTTTAAACAGTTCATATAGTTCTTCAGTTATAGGTCTTTGTAAATCATAATTGAATGCATTTTCATCATTTGCGCATGGTTCAAATGCTACAACAGAAGTCTGAGCAGCAGCTAAACCATTTCCTCCTTGACGAGCTTTCCACCCACCTTCATTTACGTACTCTTCAGGATCAGGTTTACCAATCTGCTTTGCAAAATTCACGAGCATTTCATGCCAATGAATATATTGATCGTACATGTGAACTTTGGCTAAGAATTCGGACCAACCTCCATTATTAGGACAACACCAACATCCTACTCTAGTCCACCCTAATCGATATGCATCATTAAAATCTATACCTGTAGTAAGAATGTATAGCCACACATCATAATCAATCCAATCAATTATTGGTGAAGCTACTGTTTGTTTTGAGATTTTAGGACTTTCACTTTCCCTCTCATATTTGCTTCTACTAGCAGATTCATTTCTTCGAATACCTTGGAAACATAAAATATTAGACTTATCTTTAAAAGCAGAAGAAATTGTCTTTTGAATTGCACCTGTTTTAAATACGGTACAACACCACCTCATGACACGACTAGGAGGTCCAACCACTTCACACAAATCTTCAAAGTTTTTCTCACGGTTTTTGGCGGTAAGAATCCTTACCCCCTGTGACTCAGGATTCTTATTGAATCGTTTTCTATACTCAAGGGTATATGGAAACTCAAGCGTAGTATCACCGAACACATGTAAAACTTTGTTTGTTCCTAGTGCTCTATTAACTATATGCGAAGTTACCGTAGAATCCTTTCCACCGCTAAATGAAACCATCATATCTTCAACAGAATATCTATCTGAATATTTCTGTACAAAGCTAATTGCTTCTTCTGTTATAGCATTATACCGATTAGCATTGGCTTTAATAAAAATCTCAACGTAATAATTGAAATAATCGTAGACAACACTCTCTTTATCACTATCATATTTCTGTTTGATTTCTATAATGGCATCAATTGGTCGCTCATTCATTTTTGCAACTGAAAGCCTAACTTTTTTTCCGTCGATAATATATGCACCACTCCCATACCAAACAGAACTCTTCTGGTATGCAAAAGGATCATCTTTTATCAAAATGGAAATCAGCATATTTTCTTCCGGAAATACCGGTCTAATATCTGTGGCAATATATTTACCCTCATCTCCACACACAGGGCACGTCTTATCAAATACAGGAACCCCACATGTGTCACACCAATAAATTGTTGATGCCATTTCAGTATTACATCCACAATTAGGCTTTATGCATTTTTCTCCGGCCATAGGTATTTTGCATTTCGGGCACACTCTTTCTATCATAAAATCACCTTATTCTCTAGTTTTTTACTGCGTCGCAAATATCGCCTATATTACATTCAAAATATTCGCAAATTCGCAAAATTACAGACATAGATACTTCCTGCCCTTTATTTAGCTTTGTCATAGTTCCAGATGCAATCTGTAATTTTTCTCTGAATTCCTGTTTACTCATCTCATGTTGTGCTAACATTACCCATAATTTTTTGTAACTAATTTTCATACAAGACCTCATACCAATAAATAAACAATGCTACAAAAACTACAAAACTCATTGTTTATTGTATCATTTTTTGCCATTCTTCGCATCATGTTTTTGCAAATAATATTCAAGTTCTTGCGATTATGAGTCATCTGGTTGAATTTACACCTATTATGATTTATTCCCACTATCTGTCATTCATCTATTCCAACCAAAGATAAGTTTTCCCAATCGAGACCTCAAAATTTCCATAATATTAACAGTCCAATTATTCGTACACATAACAACCCCGTCCCAAAACATCAAGCCATCTACATCATCCGTACCTAGCTTGACATTCCCGGGCGGGTCTGTTCATTCGTAGTCAAGACTCTTTTGGGCTAAGAGTCTTATCACCATTTTCAATTTTAATTTATCGTATCACAACTTCCCAAAAGATGTATATCTGTTATAAATCCTTTGTTCTGTTATTTCTACGGCATCAAAATAATGTACGCTTACCACTATGTTTTTAGATAAACATATCATATTCAGAAATTGTTTGCACAAATTCTTGTAGTTGATGCAAATCAGAAAACTTTTCATATGATTTTTCTATATTTCTTGGATGTTGTCGGAGTATTGCATCAAACACAGTTTCCAGGCTAACTCTCGGATTTTTCCATAACAAGCACTCTTCAAAACTATTACAATAAAGCATCATCTTTCCATCATAGAACTCTTTCCATTTTTCTCGTTGTTCTGCTTCTTTGTCAGGTAAATTAATAATAGTAAAAGGTGCTATATCTTTCATTTTGCTCATACTATTTGCAGATTTCATCAACTCTACCGCTTCTATATCTGTAACTGGAGCGCCATAACCATAAACAGTAATGCCAGCAGCTTTAGATAGCACATCCTTAGCCCTTGCCCATTCGTTCTTTATAATCTCTTTCCTCGTATTATATAGTCATAGCCTTTCTTTACCTTTTCTATAGATTAGGCTATTCTTATTAAGATGCTGTGGATTGGTTTCTCCCTCCTCCCACTCGATGGGTTAAAATAGGCTCCAACCACAGTCTCTTTGTTCATTTGT
>JAZUIN010000009.1:0-2745 GCA_045642225.1 Lachnospiraceae bacterium
AATAGGAGCTGCGTCAGCAGTAACTCCAGTCTTAGAAATGCTATTCATTGAATAAACAGTAATTCCATTAGATACGCACTTTACAACTGTTGTAAGATTTCTACCTTCTGCCTTACCGCTCTTCTGATAATGACGATAGTAAGACATTGTGTTTCCACCAAATTTTTTCTGCAAATCTGGATATGCAGACGCGTACGCTGCAGGGTTAAAATCTGCATTAGGTGTTCTGCCCTCAAACACACCACACTCTACAAAATGCTTAAATAATTTGTCAGCATCATTTCCATATGCCTTTGCAACATCTGGATTTAATTCTGCATAATACTTTGCATCAAACATTTCCTTAAGCATAGCTTTATCAGCCTTGCTCACCTTACCGTACTTTACGTCTTTTCTGTTTGCAATCTGTGTAGATGTTTCTACACTTGTTGCTGCCTCAGCATAAATTGGAGCAACAGAACCTGTTGCAACAACAGCAGCCAGCGCCAATGCTACAATTGCGTTTTTCTTAATTCTCATTATTTATTCCTCCTAATTGTTGTGCAAAAAACAATCAACAGGAAAATTATAGTCAATATATTGAGTATAGTCAATATATTAATACTGTTAAGGTATATATGAGGAAAGAAAAAATGATTTCATATAAACCTTTTTACGAAACCCTTTTAAAAAAAGGGATAACAGAATATGAGTTAATCTATAAGAATGGGATTTCGGCGAACACCATTAATAGAATGAAGCACGGCAAAGCCATCACTACTTCAACGCTCGACACACTATGCTTCATATTAGACTGCGAAGTAGAGGACATTCTCATTCATGATAAAAGTAATTAGAAAAGGCGCTAATCCAGTTACGGATTAACGCCTTTTTTACATCTATTGCATTTTCATTGCTTGCTTTTATACATAGTATAAGGACTAACACGCGAAAATAAAAAACAGCCAATCCTTTATACTTTAGCGAGTCTAGGATTGGCTGTTACCAACTCTGGGAGCTAACCCACCGTAGGCGAGTGCTTTCTTCATGTTTTATGGTATTCTCATTATTCGAATTTGTCAATTAATCATTCGGCTACAATTTTACGTCCACCCTTTATTATCATGCCATTCATACTAAAGTTCTTTAACACATTCACATCTTTATATAGATAGATATGAATCACGCATTATCAATTTCCTTCATTTTATATTTCTTATCTAAATACTTTTTTAAATCATCATCTGTAGCCTTTCCCGCTTTTTCTAGTTCTATATATTTTTTAAAATCTTCAGTTGGTTCCAATCCATCAACCTTGATTAATCCAATAGCATAATCCCAAGCTTGTGATTCTGACATTGCAGCTACCTCCCCTATTTATCTTTAATTATGCTCTCTTGACCTAATTTTCTCAAATAGCACAAATCTTATATTTACTCTCTATACTCGTTTTTTCTATTTCTAAAAGTCTTCACCATGTCTTCAGAAAGCTCCTCACAATCTTCATCAAACGTAATCTCGTGTTTTTTGCTTCTTCAACTTCTTTTAACAATTCATCTGATGGTTTTTGTCCATTTTCAATAGTAAATGTTTTTGGTCATAATAGAGCCTCCTTTCTACTTCTGTAGCCAACTCAAATGATATGTTATATCCCTCGAAACTATGTTCGATTTTCATTGTATATTTACGCTTGCTATGTTACGATAGTAATGAGCATTCGTGTTATGAGGTGCGGCGAATCTCCCTACCTATTTCGATAGAAGGGAGGTGATGCAGGTGACAGATTATGAGATGTTAATGATAGTCTTAGGCATTCTAGGACTTATGTTTGCTTTCGGAAGTTTAATTCTTGCATTGCTTGCCTTTATACATAGTATAAGGACTAACAAGCGAAAATAAAAATAGCCTATCCCTCAACTTTAGCGAGTAGGGATAGACTATAGTTTATACCTGGGAGCTAACCCACCTTGTGGGCGAGTGCTCTTTTCATATTTTATGGTATACTCATTATCCTAATTTGTCAATTCATCCTTCGGCTACTTTTTTACTTCCACCCTTTAAAATCATTATCAGCCCCACAACATTACTTACAATACTAAGTGCATCAAAAAGCGAAGCTGTGTAATTCATAAGTCCAAAGTCATATACCACCCAAAACATTGTAGTAAATATAATAAGAAGCTTTAGGTGTTCATCCTTTTTCACGTCAATGAATAGCGTAAATATACTAGTGGATATGATAGGTAACCAGCCAAGCCACCCTATCTTATTCATAGGAACTGCAATTATAAGCTGGATTACAATAAATGCTATCTTAACTGGCCATGTCATATTCCTCTTTGAGCAGTATACATTTCTTATTATAGAAACAATGTCTACAATTACTCCCGTAAGTCCACCCAAAAGCAAATTAGAAAGTCCAAGCAGCGTAAACTGTCCACACTGTGCTAAAAGCACACCCTTCTTTGATTTAATGAGTCCTATAGCAACCATGAGGATCGCTCCTAGGATTGATATTCCATTTGCTATTAATACGATCTGTGTATGAGTCATTTTTATAACCTCTTCGCCAAAAATTTTACAAAAAACAAAAAGCGCTAACCCATTAGATTAACGCTTTCCACACTTAATGAGACACGGGGGATTCGAACCCCCGACAACCTGATTAAAAGTCAGGTGCTCTACCAACTGAGCTAGTATCCCACAATATATAAAGAAAAAGAAGCCGAACTGCGGCCTCCTTAACTGACAACGGAAACTGGGCTA
>JAZUIN010000010.1:0-2162 GCA_045642225.1 Lachnospiraceae bacterium
TATTTCTGTTGTGTTGTCAATAGATTTTCAAATTTGCCTCAAATTTCTTACAAATTTTTATGCATTTGTGCAAATGTACAACTTCATTGTGCAATATGTATAAATTTGTTATTTTGCTAAAATAACTATTGACAAAACAAATCTTACAGGATCTGGGTTTTTCCTTGTATACTAGTATGCTAGTATGCTAGTATGCTAGTACGGAAGTGATTTTTCGAGCAGGATCTAAAATTTTTGCTAAAGAGGAAGTTTTGTTAAAGTTTCTTCAGTATAAAGTTTCCAAAAATTCAAAGTGACAAAATCGGTCAAAATTAACACTTTAATGTCGCAAAAACGGGGCAAAACATCAAATTTTACGGATAAAATGTTGAAAATTCGTGCATTTTGTCACTCCAAAATGTTGTAAAATCGGACATTTTGACATTCTAAAATGTTGATTAAACCGAAAAACCCAAAATGATTTTAACGAATTTTCTAAAATTGTAGAAATTAGTATAGTTAAATTGATTTTGTCAAAATTTATTTTGATTAAACACCAAAATAAAACCCTGCCAACTGAATGACAGGGTTTAGAAATGGAGGAAAATTATGAAAAAATATGAGAAATTCGAACCTTGGAGGAAGGGTTCGAAGTTTTTGTTAAAATCGTGTACTCTCTACAGTTACCCCCCCGTCTATTTTTAGACGTTGCTTCTAGGAAGATGGGGTAGTGTAATGTGGGGTTATTCATCATCAGAAATGTCAATAACATTTTCCATATACTTTGCTTTCAACTGTTCGTCTGTCTGTTCTTCAACAGCAGGTACAGAGCCATTCACAAGCAACTCATTCTTATCAGAGTAGTTGTGGTGATTTTTCAAGAGGAAGATAGAACCTAGAGGATTCTGTTTACTCTCTGTGATAGAAAGATTCAACTGATACTCCATAAAAGTCATCATCTGCTGAAGAAGTTCTCTAACGGCAGGATCGGATTTAGTTACACCATTCATAGCACTAATGTAAACTTTCTTCGAGCAACGTAGAGCACAGCATAGACCTACAAAATTAGGCTTAACATCATCTTGAGCACATTGATTCATATAGAATGAAATAACATCTACAATAGAATCATAATCCGTAAAGTCTGCAAGATGCTCTGTAGAATATTTCAGGATAGCAAGTTCGTGATTCATAAACTTTGCTGTATTGTTTCCTTCTTCCTCATTATGTGCTATTGCCCAATTAGGTGTATTCTTAATTACTATATCTCTATTAGCTTTAGGCATTTCTCCATCTCCTTCCGTATGAGTATTATATCACAGATATTCATTTTCGTCTATCCGTGAAGCTACATATCCAAACTAGGATGAGGTAGATAATAACTAAAATTACAAAACCTTGTGTCAACTCCATTCAGTTACTCCCCCTCTTAAAATCATTGAACATTTTGGTATATTCATATGAATTCTTAAAAATATTTTTTACTCCGTTGTAGAGTTTAGGTTCAAATTGCTCTAATACATTTAATTCAAATTGATAATTTCTACCGAAAGGGCATCCTGCACAACCCGTTCGCTGTAACCCATATCTTGTGTAGCACTTACTATGAACAATATTTCTAGCTTCTTCATACTCTAATTTATCTGAATCTGTATACCAAAATAATGGTCTATAATTATCTATATCCTGATTATCATCAAAACAACTCTTATAAGCTGTACCTCTAGTTCCACCTTCAAACTTTCTAACCCCATATATATTCAAATCATAACCTTTTGATAACTTGTGTACAGGATTCTTTTTAGCATAATTACAACACTTTGCACTAATCTTAAATGTAGGTGGATGTGCTAATAAAAACTCTTTAAGATGTCTTTTATATGCAATATTGAATTGTGACTCCTGACCTTTAGCATTAGTTGGGTATTCATTACACCACCATTTCAGAGCAGATACACAATGAGGATATTTTTGAATAAGAACATCGTAAGGTTCATCTTCCCACTCAAAATTATTATTTTGCAATCGGTTTATCATTTCTGAAATTCTTTTAGTAAGAAAAGGTTCTCCCATATTTTTACAACACGTAGGTATAGGTTTGTCAGCTTTAACCCTCTTAAAGGTGATATTATATTTAGCCTCTAAATATAATAAATGATCCTTGGTAGCTTGATATTCAAGTC
>JAZUIN010000011.1:0-33789 GCA_045642225.1 Lachnospiraceae bacterium
CAAGAAAAAAGGACCGCCGTCGCGATCCTTTTCCTTAGTCGAACTTATCAAGTCTACTTAATCAATACTCCCGGTTGCCACGAGAGATTGACTCCAGGGACATAACCCCTATTTTGGTGTGTGATGCTTGCTTCAGACTTAACATCATCGCAAGCTGCTTTGAATATGCTTCCGAATTCTGACGAGCCATCTCGTTGAAGAGGTTTACGATTTACAACGGCTGGTCTTCGGGAATCATCAGAATCGGAGCTTCGAAAGATTTCGTTTACACGGAAATTCATCTCTAGCATACAGATCCCCTCCTTGGTGCATATTAAATTAAAATAAGTTCCCGAGCAATTCCTTTGCTCACCATTATAATAGCACCTTTATTCACACATTTCAAGGGTTATCCACAATATATTGTGGTTTTTTTAATATTTTTGCTCAAAAAGCACATTTTCATAATAAAAATGTTAAATTTATTTGCGTTATACTCCCTACAATTACATTTATTACAATTAAGTTAATTACTGCAAAATGAACTTCTCAATAACTTCAGCAACTCCACCTTCGTTATTATTAGAAATTGTAATATAGTCAGCAACGTCTTTTGCCTTTTCTACTCCATTGACCATAGCAACTCCAACTCCTGCGGCTTTAATCATAGATATATCATTGCCTTCATCACCAACAGCAATCGTATTTTCAATAGGCACGCCTAGGTAATCAGCGAGGAATCTTACGCCATAGCCTTTGTCCGCACCTTCTAAAGTATATTCTAGGAACTCATTACTAGAGAAAAACGATGTAAATTTGCCATTTTCCTTATCCTTATAATACTTCTGGAATTCTCCAAGCTTGCCAGTTCTGTCGTAGTCAATAGCCATAACCTTGCTTAACGCCTTGTCTTGAAGTTCTTCATAATTATCAATTAGCGTAAATGGCTCGTTAGTTATTTCATTATACTTTGCCAAAGTAGCATTATCATGCTTAGTATATATACGCTCCTTGGTAAATGCTTGTGTATAAATTCCGAACTTATCAATTTCATTCATAAGCTCTATCGCATCCTTTGACGGAATCGACTTAACGTGCACAATCTCATTCTTGCTACAGTCATACACACAAGTTCCGTGAAATGTTAATATAAAACAATTCTTACCCATGTTAAGACTGCTTACAATCTTTTGCGCTCCATAAAGTGGACGTCCCGTATTAACTGCAAAATAATGTCCAGCATTTACCATCTCTTGGATAGCATCCTTATTCTTCTGGCAAATAGTTTTGTCAGTATTAAGTAACGTCTCGTCCAAATCTACAAATATAATCTTCTTGTCCATAACCTGTATCCTTTCTGGGTACTTATTCTTGTCCTCTCAAATGGTCAATAAATTGTTGTGCTGTTCTTCCTGACAAACCACCGTGAGAAAGCTCCCACTTATTAGCTTCAAGAAGAATTGCTTCATCATCCATATCAATTTCATATCTATCACGAAGTGCAAGAACTATTGCCTTAAAATCCTTAGGTGTAGGCGCACCATAATAGATAGTAACTCCGAAACGATTAGACAAAGACAACTTCTCTTGCTTAGTGTCATTCTTATGCATATCATCGTATTCCTTGTTATCGCCTATTTTCTCGCGCACTAGATGACGTCTATTACTTGTTGCATAAATCAAAACATTTTCAGGCTTCTTCTCTAAACCGCCTTCAATTACTGCCTTAAGGTATTTGTATTCAATCTCAAATTCTTCAAAAGACAAATCATCCATGTAGATTATAAATCGATAATTACGATTCTTAATCAACGAAATGACTTTGTTTAAATCCTTAAATTGATGCTTATACACCTCGATAATTCTAAGACCATCCTCATAAAACTGATTAGATATAGCTTTAATACTAGTCGATTTACCTGTGCCTGCATCTCCGTATAAAAGACAGTTATTTGCGCTCTTTTTTGCAAGAAATGCTTTAGTATTATATAACAACTTTTCCTTCTGGATATCGTATCCCACTAAGTCATCAAGTGTAACATGTGCAATCTTAGTTATAGGTACAATATCTCCATTTTCATCAAGACGAAATGCCTTGTGAAGTCCTATTTCGCCCACTCCAAAATGTTTATAAAAGTCTACAACTAAGCTTTGGAACTCATTAACCTCCTTAGCATTTTCAAGAGAAATCGACAAATCACAAATGCAATCTCTAATTCTCTTATTGAAAACCTTGTCCTTGTTATTACCATCAGAAAAATTCTTGATATCTGACATATCAATTATCGAGTCAAAGCTACTCAAATCATAATCAAACAACTCTTTTAGAATTGTAAAATCATGCTTAGCAATAGAGTCAAATGTACCACCAACATTTCCATGCATTTCGCAATCAATACTGTATGGATTCTCATTGTACACCATTACATAAGTAATATAACAATGCCACAAATTGCCATAAAAGCCATGCTTAGCACCGAAATTAACAAGCTCTGAAATCGAGTCAAAAAACTCTCTTCTATCATTATCCGAAAACTCTTCTACTGCCTTGTCAAAGCATGCACAAAAGCGCTGCAACAATGGTCTTTCTTCTTTGTAAAGTAATAATTCATCAACCTTCATCTTACTATTCCTAGCTCAAAGCCATATCCTCTCTGTAATTTGTTAAATGCTCATCATAGTGTTATTTATCACTTTAGCATTTTTCTTACTACATATTGCTTCAATTGTACCAAATAATTCATCTAAATTATCACAAATAAATTCGTCTTCACATGAATTTTTTAGTCGATTTAATTCCTCTTGGCGAGCCATTTCATGCTGCTTCCGATTAAATGCAAGCATGTTAAGTTTAGCCTCTTCCTCAGATAAAGCTACTCTCTTCTCAAATAATTTAACAATTTCTTGATCAACCTCTTCTAATTGTCTTCTTGTAAGTTCTATTGATTTCATAATTACCCTCTCACCTTATATCACATTTCTAATAACACACTACTAACAATTTACTACGCAAAATCAAATAACGAAATTTGGTTCGAATCTGGTAAGCCTTCTGTAATACCAAGCTTATCAAAGGTTTCAATAACCGTTTTGGAAACCTTACCTCTGTTTCTGATATCATCCTTGGATATAAATTTGCTTTCAGAAGCGGCAACCATCAAGTTGTCACATGCAGACTCTCCCATTCCTTCAATCGCAATAAATGGAGGTCTAAGCTTCCCATCTTCAATCTTAAAATATCTCGAATCCGATTTATACAAATCTACTGGCAAAAACTCTAAGCCTCTCGCATACATTTCCTGCACAAGTCGCATATCTGCATATTCATCCTTTTCCTTGTTAGACAAGTTATCACAAGACGAATATTCTTTGAGGTGGAATTCAATCATTTCCTTACCCTGACACATCAACTCATAGTTAAATGCTTTAGCTCTAATTGAAAAATATGCTGCATAGTAAGCCAGTGGATAATTCACCTTAAAATATGCGATTCTCCAAGCCATCATAACATACGCTACGGCGTGGGCTTTAGGGAACATATACTTGATTTTCTCGCATGATCCAATATACCAATCGGGTACATTATGAGCTCTCATGTCTTCTTGCCACACAGCCCATTTATCTGCAACTGCACCTTTGGCTACCTTGCCTTTTCTAACATTTTCCATAATTGTAAATGCATCTTGAGAGTCAAGTCCCATATGGATAAGATAGGTCATAATGTCATCTCTAGTACAAATCGCAGTTGAAATTGTCGCAATTCCATTAAGAATTAAATCCTGTGCATTATTAAGCCACACGTCTGTACCGTGAGAAAGTCCCGAAATTCTAACCAAGTCAGAAAACTCCTTAGGCTTAGCGTCACGAAGCATTCCCATAGCAAAATCTGTACCAAATTCTGGAATACCAAGCGTTCCCAAATCGCAATTGTCCCACATTTCAGAAGGCTCAAGACCTAGCGACTTCGTATTCATAAATAACGACATAACATCCTTATCATCAAGTGGAATCTTGGTTGCATCAACATCTGTCAAATCCTCTAGCATTCTAATCATGTTAGGATCGTCGTGACCGAGAATATCAAGTTTAAGCAAGTTAGAATCAATACTATGATAATCAAAATGTGTCGTAATGGTTGAAGAAGTCATATCATTTGCCGGATGCTGAATAGGTGTGAAGGAATACATATTTTCACCCACAGGCAAAACAACGATTCCACCAGGGTGCTGCCCTGTCGTTCTTCTAACGCCCTCACAACCGCCGACTAGACGATTTATTTCACATTCACGCTTATTAATCTTTCTCTCTTCGTAATATTTCTTGATGTATCCATATGCAGTTTTCTCGGCAAGACCGCCTATTGTTCCGGCTTTAAATGTTTGACCATCACCGAAGATTACTTCTGTATATTTGTGTGCCTTGGATTGATAATCACTCGAGAAATTAAGGTCAATATCAGGCTCCTTATCGCCCTTAAATCCAAGGAAAGTCTCAAACGGAATATCAAAGCCTTCTTTACTAAGGTTTGCACCACATTTCGGACATATCTTATCTGGCATGTCACAACCAGCTCTACCTGAAAATTCCTTAACCTCATCGGAATCAAAATCTACATAGTAGCACTCTTTGCACAAATAATGTGGACTCAAAGGATTAACCTCTGTTATACCAGACATTGTTGCTGCAAAGCTCGAGCCTACAGAACCACGGGAACCTACCAAGTAACCATCTTCTACCGATTTCCACACAAGCTTCTGTGCGATTATATACATTACTGCATATCCATTTGTAATAATGGAATTAAGCTCTCTTTCAAGTCTCGCTTCAACCTGCTCTGGCAAATTAGGGCCATACATTTCATGCGCCTTGTTATAACAGATTTCTCTTAATTGTTCGTCTGAATTCTCAATAACTGGAGGCGCCTTATCAGGTCGTACTGGCTTAATTCTGTCACACATATCTGCAATCAAGTTAGTGTTAGTTATAACTATCTCTCGCGCCTTCTCAGAGCCTAAGTATTCAAATTCGTCAAGCATTTCCTCCGTTGTATGAAGGTAAAGTGGTGCCTGATCATCAGCATCCGCAAAGCCCTTTCCTGCCATGATAATTCTTCTATAAACCTCATCCTCGGGATTTAGAAAATGTACATCACAGGTTGCACATACTGGTTTATCCAACTTCTCACCTAGATTGACGATATATTTATTAATCTCTCTAATGTCATCAAAGCTATTAATATTCTTATACCTTTCGCTTTCAATCATAAACTTATTATTGCCTACTGGTTGAATTTCAAGGTAATCATAGAAGCTTGCAATGTTGATTATCTCATCCTCGCCCTTGCCTTCAAGTATCCCTCTATAAAGCTCTCCCGCTTCACAGGCAGAACCAATAATAAGGCCTTCTCTATATTTATTAATTAAACTTTTTGGCATCTTAGGTCTATTTCTAAAATACTTAAGATGAGACTCTGAAACTAGACGATACAAGTTAATTCGTCCAATGTCATTTTTGGCAAGAACTATACAGTGATACGATTGAAGGTTTCTGATACCTTGTTCGTCGATCGCTGCCTTATCATTTAACTCATCTAATGTCTTAATGTCTCTTTGCTTAAGCTGTGTCATTAAACGCTTAAATATCTCTTCTAAGCAATTTACAGCGTCTAAAGCCCTGTAAAACTCAGGCAAATCAACCTTGAAATGCTTAGCAACTCTTCTTAATTCATAGCGTTGTAATGTCAATAAATATCTAGACAACGCTGTAGTATCTATATAAGTGCAATCAAATTCTAGCCCAAGTTCTTTCGCCTTAGCTTTGATGAAATTAACATTAAATTCTGCATTATGGCTAACAATAACTGCATCCTTACAAAACTCGATTAGCTTTGGCAATACTTCCTCTGCTGTAGGTGCTGATACAACATTTTCATCACTAATTCTTGTCGTCTGATATATCTCGTAAGGCACAGGACACAAAGGATTGACAAATGTATTATATTTATCAATCATATCTATTCCCTCAAGCTTAGTTGCCGCAACTTCAATAAGCTTATCCTCATTGGCTTGAAAGCCTGTGGTATTGATATCTAGTAGCACAAATGTTGTATTAAGAGGCTGATTCTTAGAGTTAACAACAACTCGTTTCGAATCATCTACAATGTATGCCTCACACCCAAGAATAATCTTGGTATCAGGATCATCATAATTCAAACCATGGTCAGTAAATGCTTGTACTACACCGTGGTCTGTAATTGCAATTGCTTTATGGCCCCATTTCTTAGCTTGCTTAAATATATCTGCAACACTACTTACACCGTCCATCTCACTCATCTTCGTGTGACAGTGAAGTTCAACACGCTTCTCATATTCATTGTCCATTCTCGTAACAGTATAATCTGCTGTTGTCATAACACCAAATACTTTATTCAAGCCAATTTCTTCGCTATAAGTATCAAATTCAAGCAAGGCCTTCACCTTTACAAATGCGCCCTTCTTGAAATTACTATTGAACTCTTCCATATTGTCGTTACGAAGAAATAGCTTAACATTTATAGAATCTGTCGAATCATATATTGACAAAATGGCAATTGTTTTCTCACCACGAATCTCACGAGTCTCTATGCCAAAAATCTGACCACGAATCGTAACCATATTACCTAATTCGTCATCATTTAGATTAACAATATCGATGGTATCATCGTCAAAATCTTTGCCGTAAATAACGTCTTTGTGTCTTGAACGAATAATACTTATTGGACGATTATATTCTTCATTCTTCTTATTTGATTCTGTATATTTAGACTTATTCTCTGGCTTCTTAGTCGAACTATTAGCTGTATTCTTAGGTTTCTCTTCCTTAGCTCCCAAGCTCTCTTCTTGCTCTTCTTCTGAAGCTTTAATTGCCTCTTCTCTACGACGAACAATTTCAGCAATTTCATTTTCCATCTTAACCTGAGTTCGCTGTGCATAGTCAGTTTTTGGAGCTTCTTTGTAAGTAATATCAATAATTACATCTATACCACAAGAATCACACATAACGAAATCGTATACGCCATATATTTCTTCGCTAAATGCTTTAGCAAGAATTGAATCTTCTAGCACAATATTCATATGCTTCTCGTCAGGGAATTCAAAGCTTGCCTTTCTAATAACAGACATTACACCCGAACCACGCTTATTGAAGATATCTAAGAAGCTGTCTTGATACTCCTTCACGAAATTCGAAGCATTATACTGCGATGAGAGCTTATATCTATCGACAACTCGAACCTTTACATTATCCTCAGCAAAAACCTGCTTCTTAATGTCATTTTCAAGCTTGTAAATACGTCTCTTAGGAATTAATGTACTACAAGAAAGGTAAATACTAATCAAGTCTTTACCTTCATTAATACTTACCTCTGTAACCATTGTATCCTGCAAAACATTGCACAAATCTGTATCTAATTGTAAATTAGGGAATGCTTCAAAAAAAAGTTTTTCCATTACCTATTCACTCCAATTTAACAAATAAGTTCTAAGCTCCTCTAATAGCTTATCTTCTGGGACCTTCTTGAGTATCTCTCCACCCTTAATAATCAAGCCCTCGTTAATTCCACCAGCAATTCCTATGTCGGCTTCCTTAGCTTCACCAGGTCCATTAACAACGCAACCCATTACAGCAACCTTGATGTCCAAATCAATATCAGCTATCATATTTTCAACATCATTTGCAAGCTTAATCAAATCAATCTGAGTTCTTCCACAAGTAGGGCAAGATACGATTTCTATACCACCCTTCTTAAGTCCTAAAGTCTTAAGAATAAGCTTTGCCGATTTAATCTCTTCAAGTGGATCACCTGTAAGAGACACTCTAATAGTATCACCAATGCCTTGACTTAGTATAAGTCCAAGTCCAATTGATGATTTAATATTTCCACTAATTAAAGTTCCTGACTCTGTAATTCCAACATGTAGAGGATAATTAGTCTTAGCAGACAAAATCTCATGAGCTTTAACGCACATCAAAACATCAGACGACTTAATTGAGATAACAAGGTTATCATAGCCTAATTCTTCAATGATTCTTACTTTATCTAATGCAGATTCAACAATTCCTTCTGCTGTAACGCCGTTATATTTCTCAACTAATTCCTTCTCTAGTGAACCCGAATTAACACCAACTCGAATAGGAATATTTCTTTCCTTAGCCACATCTACAACTGCCTTAATCTTGTCAATAGAGCCGATATTTCCAGGATTAATTCTTATCTTATCAGCACCATTTTCCATTGCAGCTATAGCAAGCTTATAATCAAAATGTATATCAGCAACCAAAGGAATGTTGATTCTCTTCTTGATTTCTTTGATAGCGCTAGCAGCCTCCATACTAGGTACTGCACAACGAATAATATCACAGCCTGCTTTCTCTAACGCGTTAATCTGTGCAACTGTCGCCTCAACGTCAGTTGTCTTAGTATTAGTCATTGACTGAATCATAATAGGGTTGCCACCACCTATTACCTTGTTGCCGATCTTGATAACCTTAGTATTTTCCCTACTCATAAGAACCCCCTTATTTACTTAACAAAAATTTTCACAATATCATTATACATTACTACAAGCATGAGTAACATCATAAGCGCAAACCCTACAAGATGCACAGCATTTTCAATCTTCTCATTTAACTTCTTGCCTCTTATAGCCTCAACTATGTAAAACACTAGTCTTCCACCATCAAGCGCTGGAATAGGAAGCAAATTCATTACCACCAAGTTGGCCGAAAGAAGCGCTGCCAAATTCATCAAGTTGGAAATGATGTATTTAACTCCTGAAGGCTTTGATTGCTCGTAAGTGTCACCTATTACCTTGACAATTCCTACAGGGCCTGACATTTCTTTGAAAGACACATTTCCCGTAACTAGCATTGCCAGACTCTTGAAGGTCGAGTAAATGTAATACTTCATCTGACACATTCCATAGTAAAAGTCTTTGAAAATATTCACTTTCTCATAGGTTCGATTCCACTCAAAGCCTATAATATATTTATGAGTATTTTCGGAATAATGCGGCTTTACTACAGCCTCTTTCTCTTCTCCATCGCGCAAATATGTGACCTTGATATCGTCGTCCTGATGAAAGAATACATACGCGCTTACTTCATGAGAGAAATGTATACGATAGCTATCAAGCTTTATAATCTCATCCCCAGGCATCATGCCTTGTTCCATAGCCGATTCGCCTTCTGTAACATTTGAAACAATTGGACGATCTACGCCCGTCAATGCAATTACAATTACACACAATACAAATGCTAAAATAAAATTGTTGAATGGACCCGCAGCAACCACCAAAAACCTTTGCCATACAGGCTTCTTGTTAAAGGCTCTATCGTCGCTACTTTCAGAGTCCTCGCCTTCCATCATACATGCACCACCAAAAGGCAAAAGCTTAAGCGAATACTTTGTTTCACCTTTGCCAAATGAAAATAGCGTAGGGCCTAGTCCTAGCGAAAACTCGTTAACCTTTATATCACATTTCTTAGCCACTAATAAATGGCCCAATTCATGAAATATAACTATAAAACTGAAAATCAATATAGCTATTATAATTTTGATTACCATTAATTACTCTCCAATCAACTTATATACTTCCTTCTCAGTATATAAAATCTCTTCTAATGTTGGATTATCAATGAAATCTATTGTATTCATAGATTTCTCAATCAATCTATAAATGTCAACAAACTCAATTTCTCTATTTAAAAACATTGCAACAGCCTTCTCATTTGCTGCATTGAATACTGTCGGAATATTACCACCTTGCTTCATAGCTTCGTAAGCAAGCTTAAGTCCATAGAATACTTCTAGGTCAGGCTTTTCAAATGTCAAATCCTTTACAGCAAACAAATCCAAATAGTCACCCTTCATAGGAAGACGTGCAGGATAATACAAAGCATATTGAATTGGAAGTCTCATATCAGGAAGTCCCATCTGGCCAACAACTGCTCCATCCTCATATTCTACGGCTGAATGAAGTATACTTTGTGGATGAACTACAACCTCAACCTTATCAAGATCTACGTCAAAAAGCCACTTTGCTTCCATCACTTCAAGACCTTTGTTAACCATACTAGCTGAGTCAATTGTAATCTTGCGTCCCATTTCCCAGTTAGGATGCTTTAATGCATCTTCTAGCTTAACATTTTCAAGCTGCTCCTTAGAAAAACCTCTAAAAGGTCCGCCTGAAGCTGTAAGAAGAATTTTGTGAATAGCATTTCCCTCATTACCTTGAAGCGACTGAAAAATGGCTGAATGCTCACTATCTACAGGCAAGATAGAAACGCCCATCTCCTTAGCTAGCGGCATAATTATATGTCCTGCTGTAACCAAAGTCTCTTTGTTAGCAAGTGCTATATCTTTACCAGCCTTAATTGCTTCAATTGTAGGTCGAATTCCAAGCATTCCAACGATTGCTGTAACAAGAATCTCAGATTCTTCTACCGTTGCAACACGAATAAGTCCATCAATTCCAGCATTAACTTCAACATCAAGATCCTTCAAGCGTTCTCTAAGCTCAACTGCCTTCTCTTCATTTCCAGCCGAAACTACGCTTGGCTTAAATTCTCGTACTTGCTTCTCAAACAAATCAAGATTATTACCACATGACATAGCAACAACGTCTAAATCTTGTTTTTCTCTAACAATTTCTAAGGTCTGTGTTCCAATTGAACCAGTAGAACCAAGTATTGCAATCTTTCTCATAAAAACCCCCGTTTTTTGTTAATTCTAGATTAAATAATACGCCAAAAAGTATATAATAGGCGCTGTAATAATAACAGAATCAAATCTATCTAAGATTCCACCATGTCCTGGAATTATCTTACCGTAATCCTTAATATCATAATTTCGCTTAATTGCTGAAGCTGCAAGATCACCAATAATTGATACAAATGCTGCAATAGCTACAACAACTGAAAGAATTACAATATCAAGCCAAACTATATTCATCCATTTATGAACAATAATTAAATAAATAGCTGCAAGTACTGCCGAACCAAGAATTCCTCCAATTGCTCCCTCAACAGACTTCTTAGGGCTAAGCTTTGGTGCCATCTTGTGCTTACCTAGTAGCTTTCCAAAGCAATATGCGCACGTATCTGCTCCCCAAGAACAGAAGAAAATCAACCATACTACAAATGCGCCATTATCAAGAACTCTCAATTGATAAATAAATGAAAGCATTACACCTACATAGAATAGTCCAAAGAACACTGCCATAATTTGCTTTGTATGATATTTGGGATAAGCAAAAACAAATATAGCAAGTTCAATAATAAGAAATAGTATAAAAATAAATATACTGTCTCTGAAAACACCAAATTGTAGATTCAAATAATATAATGCGCAAAAAACGTACCCTACAACACCAACAGGCGTCTTATGTACATGAAATACACGATATAATTCAACCATTCCAATAATAGAAATAGCACATGTTGCACAAAGCAAAATTGGTCCACCAGGAATAATAATTCCAAGTAAAATTATAACCAAAACTATTCCAGATAATAATCTTGTTTTAAACATTTCCAAATCTCCTATTTCGTTTATCATATTCTTCTATAGCCTTCTCTAACTCTTCACGATTAAAATCAGGCCAAGGCACATCTGTAAAATAAAATTCACTATAAGCTAGCTGCCATAGTAAATAATTAGACAAACGTTGTTCACCACTTGTTCTAATCATAAGATCAGGGTCAGGAATATCTGCTGTATCAAGGTATGAATTAATTAAATCTTCATTTATTTTCTCCAAATCAACCTTACCAGCCTTGACATCTTCAGTAATTCTCTTCGTAGCTCTAACCAATTCATCTCTACTGCCATAATTAAGAGCGATGTTCAAATTAAGGTCTGTATATGAACTTGATTCTTCTTCAAGAATCTTAATCTTCTCTTGCATCTTAGGATTTAATCTTGTGATATCGCCAATAATACGTACTCTCATATTATTCTTCTTCGCAATTTTTCTACAAGTCTTAAGATAATTGTCAAGAATCTTCATCAAGGCATCTACTTCTGACTTAGGACGATTCCAATTCTCTGTAGAAAATGCGTATATAGTAACATATTTCACACCTAAATCCCAAGCATCTCTACATATTGGCTCGATGTTATCAGCGCCCTTAGCGTGACCAGCATTTCTTGGCAAACCTCGAGCTGCAGCCCATCTACCATTTCCATCTAATATTATTGCAACATGCTTAGGTACATTCATACTCTTCTACCTCCAACTATTATAAAAAAAGGACACTTAATTTAGCGTCCTTTTCATTTACTATACTGTTAAAATTTCCTTAGTCTTATCATCAACGGCTTCATCAATCTTAGCAACATATTGATCTGTAAGCTTCTGAGCCTTGTCTTCTAATTCTTTGATTTCATCTTCAGAAATATCACTTTCCTTAGATAACTTCTTAAAGGAATCATTAGCATCTCTTCTAATATTTCTAACAGCTACCTTTGCATTTTCACCCTTCTTCTTAACATCCTTAGCTAATTCTTTACGACGCTCTTCTGTTAATTCTGGAAATACAAGTCTAATTAATTTACCATCATTAGTTGGATTAATACCAATATCAGATGTCATAATTGCTTTCTCAATATCAGAAACAATAGATGCTTCCCATGGTTGAATTTGAATCATTCTTGGTTCTGGAACAGTAACATTTGCCACTTGTTGAATAGGTGTTGGAGCACCATAATAATCAACCATAATCTTATCAAGAACGTGTGGATTTGCTCTACCAGCTCTAATTGAGCCGAACTCTTCCATCAAATTATTCAAAGACTTTTGCATCTTGCTATCATATTTCTCTAGTCTCTCATCCATTGTAAATTCCCCCTAAACAGTAACCTTTGTACCATTAAAGTCACCAGATATTGCCTTCGCGATACTTCCTTCTTCATTAAGCGCGAACACATACATAGGCATCTTAGCTTCCATACACATAATTGATGCTGTAAGGTCAACTACTGCCAACTTATTAGCAATAACCTCCTCGATTGAAATCTTATCATATCTCTTAGCATCTGGATTAAGCTTAGGATCACTATCATATACACCATCAATAGCTTTCGCAAGAAGAATAACGTCAGCTTCAATTTCAATTGCTCTAAGGCTTGTTGCTGTATCTGTTGAGAAGTAAGGATGGCCTGTTCCTCCAGCAAAAAATACTACTTTGCCTTGAGCCAAAGCATCCATAGCAGCATCCTTAGAAAACATTTCCGAACAATCTCCACATGCAAATTGTGTCATAACAACAGTATCCATACCGACAAATCTGAAAATCTCAGATACATAGATACAGTTCATAACTGTTGCAAGCATACCAATTTGGTCAGCCTTAGTTCTCTCAATAGTATTGCTTGTTCTTCCACGCCAGAAATTTCCGCCGCCAATAACAATACCTACTTCAACGCCTTGATCAACAATTTCCTTAACTTGATTAGCAACCTTCAAACATGTTGCTTCATCAAATCCAGTTTTCTTGTCTCCAGCAAGCGCTTCACCACTTAACTTTAATAATACTCTTTTCATATTATGCAAATACCTTTTCTACATCTACTTCTGCATAGCTTTGTGAACAGAAACCTTCAATAACAGCACCATTGTTAATTTGTACTGAACGAGATTTGATGTTACCCATTACAACTGCTGAAGTATCAACAACTACAGGTCCTTCTACGTCAATATCACCCTTTACAGCACCTGCGATTACTGCAGATGTAGCTGAAATATTACCAACTACTACAGAACCAACACCGATCTTAGCTGTTCCTGTTGTAGTAACTTCACCTTGAATCTTAGCTGCATCAGCAAAGAACTCAGAAGATGTGCTATTACCATTAACAACACCTGTTACGATTAACTTACCATTACATGTGATATTACCATTAATTGTTCCTTCTACGTTGATAGAACCTGTTGACTCTAAATCACCCTTAATAGTCATTCCCTTAGTAATTACTGCATTTTCATCACTAGCTGGAGCATTAATTGTACTAGTCTCTGCAACTGGTGTCTCAACATTATTAGTCTCTACTGTATTCATTGTATTAATCTCCTCTTTAACTTCTTTCTCAGGAACAATCTTCTCTGTTACAGCGATTGTCTCATTATTCTCTGCCTTCTTAGATACTTGCTCAAATAAACCATCAAGCTTAGAAATCTCTGTATCTACATCCATCTCTTCATCTAAAGTATCTACAGCATCATTAACATTTTCCACTTCTTCTAATTCTTCACCGCCTGGTACTAAATCATTAACAGCATCTGAAAAATCATCTTTGAATTCTTTGAATAATCCCATCTTTATCCTCCATAAAAATATTATCTTTTTGTATGTTGTACTAACGGTGTACTATCAGTAATAGGCAAAATCTCAGCGCCTGCAGCTTGTAAACTTTCAATCATCTTAGGTAAAGCTTGTACTGTAGTTGCCTTCGCCTCTGTATCATGACAAAGTACTACCGATGTCTTGTATTTTAACACATCTTGCATAACATTTGCAATCAATTGATCCGGTGTATATGCGATAGATGTTGCGTCACCACTAGAAACATTCCAGTCGTAATATCTAAGTCCTTGTGAATTAACAAAATCAATACATTGATTCATATCAACGTTGCTAACTTTGTTGCTACTTCCACCTGGGAATCTATACAAAGTAGGCTTAAATCCTACGATGCCTTCTAAGTGATTCTGAAGGGTTGTAACATCATTCTTAAATGCATCTAATGACGAATAAATCTGTGAATATTTATGCGTATATGAATGCATTCCCAGTGAATGTCCTTCATCAACTATCCTCTTATAAGCTTGAATTGATTCTGGATCATCTTTGCCTATAACAAAGAAAGTTGCCTTGACATTGTATCTCTTTAAAATGTCAAGTATCTCGTTGGTATTCTGACTTGGACCATCGTCAAATGTCAAATACACCTTGGTTTTATCATCACCCTCATTAATCTCTGTACCATTAGCATTTCCGGTACTATTACCTGTCGGTTCACCCTCATCTGGCCCTTTAGCAAGCGCAGTTGTTGGCTTCAATTCATTGACTTGGCTCTGAAGTGAAAAAACCTTAATAATCAAAAACACAACCGCTATCAAAGATACCGCTATTGATATCAAAATAGTCAAAATAATACCAACTTTGATCCTTTGCACACGTTGTCTTTTGTCTCTTGTCCCTTTTAAACTCTTATCGCTATCGCTCATTCGATCCTCCGGATTAGACATAATACAAGTAAAATTTTATGGTAAAAACTATACTTTGTCAACACCTTAAAACTTCAAAAAACACCACAGGTTATTCCCCCCTGTGGTGTGTAAAAACCAATAAATTCGTAAGCTGATTAAGAATTCATTTGAGCTGCAACTTCAGCTGCAAAATCTTCTTCCTTCTTCTCCATACCTTCACCAACTTCGAAACGAACCATTGTTGTAATCTTAAGGTCCTTAGAAACTGATTCTAAATACTTAGCAACAGTTTGCTTACCATCTTCAGCCTTAACATATACTTGGTCCATAAGAGATATCTCTTTTACTTGCTTAGAAATACGTCCTTCAACAAGACCAGAGAAAATCTTATTATCTAAGATTTCTTTCTTAGCTTCCATAGCAAGACCTGCTAATGCAGCCTTAGCTTCTTCAGATAAGAAGTTAAATAAGAACTTGCCCTTATTGTTATCTTGTTGCTCTTCGTAAACAGTCTTGTCTTCGTCAGACCACTTGTTAGCTAAAGCATTTTCAATAAGACCATTAAGAATTGGCTTAGGAAGTGATGATGGCTCATTTAATGCGCTATCGATTGTAATGTCACGAAGCTTTGTCATCTCGTCAGCCGAAATATCATCTCTTGAAATGTATTGTGGATTCATAGCTGCAACTTGCATAGCGATGTTTGAAAGAGCTTCCTTAGCTGCATCATCACTTGCACCTTCACCAGCAACAAGAACACCAATACGTCCGCCACCGTGAATGTAAGAAACAACACAATCACCTGTAACCTTCTGGAATCTTCTTACAGAAAGCTTCTCACCGATTGTAGCTGTCTTCTCAACTACTACATCATTTAATCCATCAATATTTAATAATGCTTCAACATCTTCGCCATTAGCTCCACCCATTAAATCTGAAGCTAAAGCCTTATCTGCTACTAATTGAACAAACTCTTGGAAAGTCTCGTTCTTAGCAACAAAGTCAGTCTCTGAGTTAACCTCAGCAACTACTGCTGTATTGCCGTCGATTGCAACTCTTGTAATACCTTCAGCTGCGATACGACTAGCTTTCTTAACAGCCTTAGCAGCACCACTCTTACGAAGTGCTTCCATTGCTGCATCCATATCTCCATCAGTCTCTGTAAGAGCCTTCTTACAGTCCATCATACCTGCGCCTGACATTTCACGCAATTCTTTTACCATTGCTGCTGTAATAGCCATTGTTATATCCTCCAATTATTGTATATTATTCTGCATCTTCTACTTCTTCAGAAGCTACTTCTTCTGTACCTTGATTAGCTTCGATAACAGCATCAGCCATCTTAGAAACGATAAGCTTAACTGCACGGATAGCATCATCATTTCCAGGAATTACGTAATCTAATTCTTCTGGATCACAGTTTGTATCAGAAATACCGATTAGTGGAATACCTAATGCATGTGCTTCCTCAATACAGATTCTTTCCTTCTTAGGATCTACAACGAAAATAGCATCTGGAATACGACCCATTTCCTTAATACCACCTAAGTTCTTTGTAAGCTTGTCCATCTCTTTACGAAGAGCGATAACTTCCTTCTTAGGTAATACTTCAAATGTTCCATCTTCTTCCATTTTCTCGATAGCCTTAAGGTGATCGATTCTGCTTTCAATTGTCTTGAAGTTTGTAAGCATACCACCTAACCATCTCTCGTTAACATAGAACATACCGCATCTCTCAGCTTCAGCCTTAACTGTATCTTGAGCTTGCTTCTTTGTTCCTACAAAAAGAATTGTTCCACCTTGTGATGCAATATCAAAAATTGCATTGTAAGCTTCATCCACCTTATCTACAGACTTTTGAAGATCAATGATATGGATACCATTTCTCTCTGTGTAGGTGTATGGAGCCATTTTAGGATTCCATCTTCTTGTTTGATGTCCGAAATGAACACCTGCCTCTAATAATTGCTTCATTGAAATAACACTCATTTTCTTTACCTCCATGGTTAATTTCTTCCACATAATTCTACTTGCACCACTAACTAATTACTTAGCACCAACATGCAATCCTTATGTGTGTTTATTTAAAGCCTTAGGTATTTTATCACAAGCGAAGTGATATATCAAGGTTTTATTTGGATTTAGGAACCCCTTTACCAAGATATTATGTGTTTCTCGGACGAAATAGTCTGTCGAAACACATAATATCTTGGTAAAGGGGTTATACATTCCTAAAAAAACCGTAGATATTGCATGTCTCTCGGACGAAATAGTCTGTCGAAACACATATTATCTTGGATGGGGTTATACTTTCATATAAAACCCTATAATAGAATGCGTGTTTCTCGGACGAAATAGTCTGTCGAAACACATCACGTCAAAAGCCAAAAATTCAGGCATGTATTTTATAAAATCTTGTGTGTGGTCATGAAAGAACTTGTATCTATAAAAATCACACCTAGATTATATGTATTTTGACGAGCTTCTTTTGTCGTAGAAATATAAATAATCTCAAAATACACTCTATATAATATAAAAATAGATTATATATGTTTTAACGTGCTTCATTTTGTCGTAGAAATATAAATAATCTCAAAATACACCCTATATAATCTATTTTTTATATAATAATCCCAAAACAAGATTATTTATATTTCGACAAACAATTTTGTCCGAGAAATACATATAATCTATTTTTATATGATTAAATCCCCTACCAAGATTTTATACCTACTGCCTGAATTTTTGCTTGGTGCTTAACAACGTCGCCAAATCATTATCAGAAATATTCTTAGGCACCGTAAAGGTTCCTGGTTGAATATTATTATCCTTACCTTGTTCATTAAGGAACTTGTTAAATGCATATGCATCACTAATAATTCCTTGCTGTGCCAAACGCTCAACTACCATACGAGAACTTTCTCCCGGATTTACAGTAAACTGCACAGTTTCCGCCGTATTTTTAGTTACAGCCTGTGGATCTGTCACAGTTACATTAACATTTCCATTCGCCTTATCAGCATCAGAAGCATTGTCCTGAGAAGCATTAGAATCAGTAGAATTCTCTTTAGACTTATCTGCTTGTTCAGAATTATTATCTTTACTCGCTTCTTCTATTGTAGATGTATTTTCAACCATGCCAAGCTTCTTTGCTTTACTTTTAATCTCATCATCTGACAAATTGCCACCTGTCAATTTAAACGCAACCACAAGAATAATCGTTGTTACAAGCATTCCTATACCTATGCCGCGCATATAATATTTTAATTTCATTCTTACTCCTGACGTCTAATCCTACTTATTATACAAACTCAAAACCAACTTAATCTCGCCGATACCTTTACCTAGATTCTTGGCTATTTCAACTTCGCTAAAACCTTCTTTATAAAGGTTGATGATATTCTCTATTGTCTCATCACTAGTAACTCCGTTTTCTAGGCTCTGACTGCTTGCACCACCATTCTGACTAGCAGCATCACCCAAAGCAGCTCCAGCCTGACTCGTGCTAATAGCATCATTACCTAAAGCCTCACCAGAAATTATCTTATTAATCTCCACAGCTTCTAAAAATCCTTCTGGAACGTCCTCAGATTCTGCAGCATTTACCGAAATCTTCTCAACAAGCTCCTCCTCAAAGGTTTTTACTGTTGGCTTCTCAACAGATGCCGCTTCAATTCCTGTCGTAAATTCTTGAGCCTTCTTCAATTCAATATTTTGATCGTATTGAGTTTTGAGTTCTCTAACGCTTGCATCTACATCACTTTTAAGCTGCAAAAGCTCTGACTTTGTCTTGTCTAATTTGTCCGTTAAATCTTTGACAGCTTCATGCTTATCATTAAGCATACCGTGAACGAAAATCATTTCATCATTAGATTTATTCATAGTCTCAATAATCTTCTCAGAATGTTCACTCATATTATTCATTTTGCTAACAAACTCATCATCTGTCTTTATAGCAAATTCATTTACAGCTGCTTCTAACTTATCATCTAATCTTTCTTTCACTAAAATCTCTGACTTATCAAGCTGCTTTTTCACAACCTTTTTTATTTCATTTTCGCTAATCTTGGCAATTTCTTGCTTATCAGAAGAAGACAGCTTCTCTGTAATAAAGAAGCTGCCTACAAAAATCAATATACCAATTACAACTAACGCTATTTCAAGCCCTACCATAATATCTCCTTATATTGTTATGTCAAATGATTGGTGTCCATTCTTCTTCGTAACCACACCATCACTTATTTTCTTTTTCTCTTGTTGTTTCTTTTTCTTATTGTTGCCTTGATAACTAGAGCCACCTCTGCCTTCACCCAAATCATACTTTTCTGACTTCTCTTGCGTTTCACGAACAGATTGACTTTGCTCGTCTCTTTGTTCATTAGCATTTGTCATAATTTGTTGCTGATTAATTTCTGGTCTAGCATCTTCATTGGCTTTAATATTACCAATTTCAGCGGTGTTCTGTATCATGCCATTAAAATTAATTGGACTAAGAGACATATAACCACCTCCTACATCGTCGTTACAACAATCTCACCATTTTTCTTCTCATATTGACAGAAAGAACGTTTCTCCTTAATGTTCATACTAACATCAGAAATAGTAATACCCACACCAGGGAAAACATCTTTACGAACAATTACTTTCGCATGCTTTGATGTAATCAATTCTTGATGTAGCGCATTAAATTCTTGTTGCTCAGCAGCAAGTAATTCTGTATTCTTCTTAAGCTCTGTAGCAATTTTCTGTAAATATAAAGTATTCTTCTGGTCTAATTGTTTACCAGCAGAAATATAACCATTATAAGTCTTAAGAATTGGACTTAATTTGTTAATATTTTGACTAATTATAGTCAATTCCCTTTGAAGCTGAACGTAACGTTCTTTCTTCTCAGGCGCCATACCAACTTCTACTGCTGTTGTTGTTCCCATAGGCGAACCAAGAGTCTGCGCATCAACAATACCACCCGCTCTAATAATTCCACCTGTTATAGAACCTTTTCTATCACTAACAATAATATCGTCAGTTGCAGAAACATCAGATTGAGTTATATTACCTGATTCGACGTATCCACCTGAGAATACTCTAGCATTTTCAATAAACTTAGTAACAATATTACCACCGGCATCAAGAATACCCTTCTTCATACCGTGAATACCACATTTTACAATAATTTGTCCTTCTGACTGAATAAGAGCATCCTCAACAACGCCATCTACGATAACATCGCCCTTTGCAATAACTGAGAATCCACTTCTTACACTTCCCTTGATATGAACATTTCCATTATATTCGATATTACCAACTGAATTATCTACATCTGCTGGCACTTCAAAAACATCCGAAACAAATATCTTATCTTTTACAAGACTAGCGTGACCTGTCACATCTGTGTAAAGCTCTGTAGAATCATCATTTAAATATAGATTCTTGCCAGTTTCTAGCTTTAAAACCTTAACTGTACGACATGGGATTTCTTTACCTGATACATCCTTACCATTTTCACCCTTATCACCCTTGTGAAGTCTTGCAAGAAGATCGCCTGCATTAACCTGACAAATTGTATTCAAATCACGATAATCAACAGACCCATCCTCGTTGTGCTTAGGCTTTAACGAAGGGTTAACATTAAAGAAATACTCAATCCTATCATCTCTACCATGACGAGGTGGCTTACCTTCTGCGATAACTATATCTGTAAAATATACTCGATTGTCCATATATTCAAGCACTGTCTCTTGGTCCATACCATAATTGACACCTTTACGAGACAATTCCCCTATAATATCCTTAACATCCATTGTGTTACCATTCGTAGATGGTGGATAAAAACGAGCTTCTACTTTCATCTTATCAAGAGACACCTTAATAGACATACTCTCAATAAATTCTAATCCATCCCCAATTCCTAGAGACATTTCTCCTGGCTCATTTTTGGAAATTAACATTCTATATTCTTGGTTGTTAAAATCTTCAAAACCATGAGCTTTAATATATTCATAACTCTCTTTGTATGGTACAGGTTCTCCACCTTCTTTAGGCGGATAGAACAATACAAATCCCTCATTGTTTTCTCTATATTCAATTTGTATATATCCATTTTCTTGGTTCATATATACTTCATCTCCCAATATAGATTATGCTCTTAAAACGCTTATATAATCATTTATCTTCACTATAAAGATTATACTCTTAAAACACTTATATAATCATATATCTTCACTATAAAGATTATGCTCCTAAAACTCCCATATAGTCACCCATTTTCACTTTCATTTTACCTAAAGCCTTAGTGTGTAACTGGGATACTCTAGATTCTGACACTTCAAGTGTCCTACTTATCTCTTTTAAAGTCATTTCTTCGTAATAATAAAGAAGAACGACCTTCTTCTCTTTGTCAGTAAGAGTTTCTAACGCTTCCGCTAAAACCTTCTTAAGCTCACGCTTAGAAATAGCATTTTCTGGTTGTTCAAAATGCGAATTACGCTTAGCGTCCATAACTGGCTCCGCACCTTGTTCAACATATTCATCCAAGCTAATAACATTTGTAGAATTAAGTGTTGTCTGCCAATCCAAAAGCTCCTTTGATGAAATTTCCAACTCTTCTGCAATTTGCTTATCTGTAGCAACTTTACCTGTTCTAGCTTCTATAGTTTTCGTTGCTTCTTCTATTTTCTTTTGTTTTTGTCTAACTGTTCTTGGAATCCAATCCATTTTACGAATTTGATCCAAGATAGCTCCTCGAATTCTTACACTTGCATATGTCTCAAATTTGACGTCCTTATTTACATCAAATTTGTCAATAGCATCAATCAATCCAAAAACACCATATCCAACCAAATCGTCGAACTCAACTGTATTACCTAAATGCATACTAAGTCGTCCTGCAACAACCTTAACAAGTCCTGCATATTCAACAATAAGTTGTTCTCTAACTTGAGGTGTTCTCTTCTCGCTATAAGACTTCCAGAGCTTCTCTTTGTCCACAGCTTTCATATAAAAAGCCCCCATTAATAATCATCTTCATCTTCGTCATCATAATCATATGAGCTTGAAGCATCTATATCCTCTATATCATCATCTTCATCATTGTACTCATATTCTTCATCATCATCTTCTGGAAACAAATCTGCTAATTCGTCAACCTTCTCAGTCTTAAAATGAGTAGCGAGTAGAATTGCAAGTATTAACGCAATAATACCAAACACTATAAAGACTATAACAAAACGAATAAAAAATACTGTAAATGATGCTCGTTGAATAATAGAAATGATACATGTCAACAAACAAGCCCCTAGTAATATGATAAGTGGAAGTAACTTTGTTTTCATAAATACTCCCTAAAACTAAATCGTCTTCTCTGGTTTACCAACCGCACGAATAATATAATCGCCATTTGAAGCATCAAGTATTACTGTACGACCATAATTCAAGCCTGTATCAGAACTCTTGATCGGAATACCTAATTCTTCAAGCTTAGCTATACTAGCCTCAGCATTTTTGGCACCAACATTAATACTAGAAGCGGATGCCGATTTCATTTCGAACATCTTAGCGCCACCAGCAATTTTAGCAACCATACGATTTTTTGACGCACCAATTTTAATCATATCATCTACTAATTTCTGAATTCCGGTGTCAGCAAATTTCGCAACAACAGAATTATTTTTAATTTGTGTACTGTCTGGCAACATAATATGTGCTAGCCCACCGATTTTTGCGACTGGATCCCAAATTGCAATTCCAATGCAAGATCCCAACCCAATCGTAGTCAACTTATCAGGAGCTTTACATACATTTAAGTCTGCCATACCTACTTTAATGGTTTGACTCATATAAAACTCCTAAATTGGAATACCTAACGATTTGAGTATTTTATCATAAGAATCTTCTTCTGGCATTAAAATAAAATGTCCATTTATCGCAAAATCATCACCAAAATCCGTCTTAATCATAAGTGCATTATCGCCAATCATACCAAATTGAATAGCTGGTACACTAAGTATCGCAGCCGCCATATCAACTGAAACATATGGTACAGTTGGCATTATAACCATATTAGTTAACCCTGATAATGCAGATAGATAAGAACCCGCAATAATATTTCCAATCTCTTTAATAGCTGACAAATCCATCTCATCAAAATCTTCATTGTAATCTAATGGTCTCATCATCATTCTATTAACTAGATTGTGTGCAGATTGCATATCTAATAGGAACATCATAGATCCTTCAATATCTTGCTCAACTCCAAGCATAATACCTACAATTATATCATCTTCTGCCCCAATTGCAGATCCGATATTCTCTACAGGTATTAGTTCAACGCTAGGAACGTGCATATTGATACGCAAATTAAGCATATTAGCAATTGCTGTAGTTGCGTTACCAGCACCTATATTTCCTATTTCTTTTAATACGTCAAGATATAATTCGTTAACTTCTTCTAAGCTTAACTTTGACATATATATTTCTCCTAATTATACAGTTTCTACTTCGTCCACAATAGCTGTAATTTCAAAGATAGAAACAAGTTCATCACCATTCTTACCAATACCATTAATATAATTAGCATCAGCTTTCTTGTTAGTATTTTGTACATTTCTATCGATATCTGATTCGCCAAGAGTAATAACCTCTTTAACCTCATCAACGATAATACCAATCAAGCCTTGTTGCTCTAGCTTCAAAATAATTATACGAGTAGCATTAGTATACACGTCTTCATCAAGATCCATCTTCTTACGAACACTCATAACAGGAACGATTTCACCACGAAGGTTAATAACACCTGCATAATATGTTGGAGCCTTTGGTACACGTGTAATCTTCTGCATACGAACAATATTATCGACATATGAAATATCTAAACCATATTGCTCACTACCAATTTTAACAACTATATATTGAATCTTCTCTTGATCAACAATTTCAATATCATTACTTGCCATTATAATCCCCTCCTAATTAAAACAACGCATTTACATCAATAATTAATGCAACTTCACCATCACCAAGAATTGTAGCACCATTAATAATCTTATTATTATCGATACATTTACCAAGTGACTTGATAACGATTTCTTGTTGTCCCATAAGATCATCAACAACAATACCAGCGTAATTATCACCCTTCTTAACTACTACAACTGTCAAGTCTTCTGATTCTTCTTCCTTAGGCTCAGAATCAAGTAACTCATCAAGGCGAATAAGAGGAATAACAAGACCACGTAAGTGAATTACCTCTTTAGCTTGTACATATTTAATATCATCAACTGAAATATTTTCAATATTCTGGATTGAACCAAGAGCTATAGCATACTTCTCTTCTCTTACAGTTACCATTAAAGCTTGAATAATAGCAAGTGTTAATGGAAGTCTTACTGTAAATGTAGAACCAACACCAAATTCACTCTTAACTTCAACATCACCGCCTAATGCTTCGATGTTAGATTTAACAACGTCAAGACCTACACCTCTACCAGAAATATCTGTAATCTTCTTAGCCATAGAGAAACTTGGCATAAATAAGAAGTCAATAATTTCTTTTTGTGATAAATCTTCAGCAGCTTCTTCTGATACAAGACCTCTTTCGATAGCCTTTCTCTTAACATTTTCAGTATCAATTCCGCCACCATCGTCCTTAACTACGATAATTACGTTATTACCTTCTTGATATGCGTGAAGTTCAATCTTACCTTCTTCTGGCTTACCATTCTTAATACGAACTGTAGCATCTTCGATACCGTGGTCAGCAGAATTACGAAGTAAATGTTGTAGTGGATCACCAATTTGATCTACAACAGTTCTATCTAATTCTGTCTCCTCACCAGTCATGATAAGTGTCATTGGCTTCTCTAACTTACGAGACAAGTCACGAATCATACGTGGGAATTTATTAACTGTAGTTTCAATAGGAACCATTCGAACCTTCATAACTGATTCATGAAGATTTGTTGTGATTCTCTCTAAGTATTCAATTTGTTCATGGAAAGATTGACTTTCAAATCCTGAATTTCCATTTGCACCCTCTGTAGTACTAATAGAAACAAGTGAGTTCTTAGCAATAATAAGCTCGGATACCTGATTCATTAAAGCATCCAACTTCTCAATATCCACACGAACTGTTCTAGATGCAACAGGCTTATTAGCTGCTTGCTTCTTAGCTGGTGCAGAAGCCTTCTTAGGTTCTGCCTTAGGAGCAGGAGCTGCTACAGCTGCAGGAGCAGGCTCTTCTACTTCAACAGGAGCTGCTTCTTCAACTACTTCCTCTTCTGTTGCTGTATAAATGCTTGATGTTACGAAATCAAGTTCAACCTTTTCAATTTCAGAAACAGCAGATATTGCAGATTTAAGAGCATCTAAATCCTCTGCATTTGTTCCCATAATCAAACTAAAGTATAAATCAAACTTCTCATCTTCAATATCTTGAGAGCTTGGATTATAAACTAAAATCTCACCAAAATCTTCAACTGCCTTGAAAACTAAGAATGCACGAGCTGCTTTAAGTAAGCAATCCTTCTGAACATATACTGTACATCCAGCTAACTTAAGGCCAGATTCCTCTGCTTCTTGAATCTTTGCTAAAGATGCTTCATCTAAAGCAATTGTCTTATATGGAACTTCTTCACCATCTTCTGATGAAGCTTCAGCTGCGTCATCACCACCTGCTGGTGCTGCTTCAGCTCCACCTTCAGCCGCTCCACCTTCTAAGTACTCATTCAACTTCTTAATTAATACTTCATTCTCATTCGAGCCCTCATCAGAAGTTGCCTTAACTGTTTCGAGATACTCCTCAACAGCACTTAAGCATTCAAACAAAATATCAATCATGTTTGAATTAACCTTAACATTACCATTTCTGATCTCTTGGAACACATTTTCCATATCATGAGTAAGATGTTGCATCTTCTTGAATCCCATTGTACCAGCCATACCCTTAAGTGAGTGAGCCGCACGGAAAATCTCATTAATTGTGTCTGAATTCTCAGGCTCTTGTTCTAGTGACATAATACTATCACTAAGGTTTTGGATATGCTCCGTTGTTTCATCAATAAAAATATCGAGATATTGACTTACATCCATTTTATTCTACCCCCAATTGTTTTTTTATACTATCTGCTACTTTATCTATTGGAACTGTCTCATCAGCTAAACCATTGTTGTTAACCGCTTTAGGCATCCCATATACAACGCACGTGTCTTCATGCTCTGTAATACAATAAATTTTCTTTTTGTCTTTTAAAGACTCTATTCCTTTAGTTCCATCTGAACCCATACCTGTTAATACAACACACAAAATATCCTCCAAATCGGTTTCTATTAGTGATTCATACATAACATCTGCATTAGGTTTCAAATTATTTACCGGTGGGCCATCATAAACCTTTGCCACCAATTGCTTCTTCCTATTAGTTGTAATCTGAAAATGTCTACCACCTTGCGCCATGTAAGCGACATCAGCTCGTAATACTTCTCCATCTTCAACTTCCTTAACTCGGAATTTACAATTTGCATCCAAACGCTCAGCTAGAGACTTTGTAAATCCCAATGGCATATGCTGTAATATAACCATGGGGACTCCCAAATGTTCTGGCAGCATTGGCATCATCTTATGCAATGCTTGTGGACCTCCCGTCGAACATGCTAAAGCAATTAGCCTCTTATCATTAGCATTTTCCACAGCAGTTACCTCTCAGTCCCTTCGTTCGAAAATGAGTATATCACAACCCAACCTTCTCAATAGTGTATAGTCACCGAAATGTTGAAAATTGTCAGATTATTGTAACTTTTTATTACGAATTCGTCGTTCTTCTTCGAAAATAAAGCGAATTATTCTCTCTTGTGCCTTCGTAGAATCCTTAAACAAAAACTTCACTCTATAGATATATTTCTTCGTATCTGGATTATAAACACGTGCCACAATCTCAGCTACAGCCTCAATATTGAACTTCTTCTCGTTCATTTTACCTTCGAAATGAAGATATAAATAATTAACCTCATCAATGTCCTTCTCAGAAGTGAACTTTATGCCGCCACCTGATAAATCAAGAATTGTTCCAATTCCTCTAACTGCAGGAGGATTCGAGCTATCTTTGATAGCATCATTTACATCAGCCATCTTTTCTGCTCTACCAACCTCATCATCTAGAGACAAGAACAAAAGAGGAATGCTGCATTCCATTCTATAATACTCACGTCTTTGGAACTTAGTAATCTCCGATGTAATAACGCCCTTCATCAAATAGAAATTATCTTTCTTGAAGCGTTCTTTGACAGTTCCCTCTGCCTTGAATAAGCCGTTATTAGTTGTGAAAATAAATTCATATCTTACGTTCATAGGTAGAAGCAAAATCTTTCCACCTTGTGTAGGCATGTGAAATATAAAATTATCTTCCTCATCAATATCAAAAATGGAACTCATATAAGAGCCAACTTGATTATCATCTTTTTCCTTATTAATTTCTTGTAATATTCTAATGTCAACTCTATTGCCTGGTAAAATTCCTTTTAAATCCATAGGCTACTCCCATCATTATTTAATAAAACTATTAAAGAAATGTGATATTCCCCACTTATAACTCGTCTCTTGATTAACATTTTCATCAATCAATTCCCTCGCTATAGTTTCAAATGCCTTAGAAGACTTAGCATTTGGCGAAACTAAAGAAACTATCTTCTGGTTACGCACTGCCTTCTCTAATGTAGCATCTTGAGGAATCATTCCCAAATATTTAACCTCTCCATTTAAAAATCGGCCTGTTACGCCTTTAATCTTTTCGTAAACTGCTATCGCTTCTTCTTTGGAATTCACTTTGTTGGCAACCAATCTAATATTGGTTCCATTCTTCACAAACTTTGGATTCTTATATAACGCCTTAACCAAAGAATACGAATCCGTTAGCGAACTAGGCTCTGGTGTTGTAACTAATACAACCTCTGGCGATGCTAATACAAATTCAAGAACTGTATTAGACACACCAGCACCTGTATCTACAATAAGAACGTCTGTCATACTATTTAGTTCAGATAAATTAGAAATCAAATAATCTACCTGTGATTTTGTAAGATTATTTAAGCCTACGATACCTGAGCCTCCAGATATAAATCCTATATCCTCTGGCCCTTTAGTAATAATATCGGAAATTTTCATCTCACCTTCAAGCAGCTTTGTAAGATTATATTTGGGCACTGTTCCAAACATTACCTCAACATTTGCAAGACCAAAATCCGCGTCAAATATTATTACTCTTTTACCCATTTTACGAAATTGGATTGCCAAGTTCACTGCCATGTTAGACTTACCAACTCCGCCTTTGCCACTAGTAATTGTAATTACTTTCGCATTGGGTATATAATTTTGATTTCGAAGCTTAACAATATTACGTAGTTGTTCTGCTTGATCCATTAATTATTTCCCCCAAGTAAATACTTTACAAGCTTTTGAGTGTCTAAAATTTCTATATCATCTGGTACATTTTGTCCTGTAGTAACATAAGACAAATTACTCTTTGAATATAATTTACAATTTAAAATGTTACCGTAGCTTGAAGTCTCATCTAGCTTAGTAAATATCATATTAAAGGTTGTAAATTCTTTATAAGAGTCAATAATCTCTTTCAAATCCTTATATTTTGTTGTAGCTGAAAGCACTAGGTATACTTCCTTTTCAAACTTCTCATCTAAGGAATTAAGTAAAGAAACAACATTTCCCTTCATCTCATTATTTCTATGAGAAAATCCTGAAGTATCAACAAGAACTACTTCGTACTTTTTGAGTTTATTAATCTCTTCTGAAATCTGCTCAGGCTCTAAAATAACCTTCATTGGAATTTGCATAATTGATGCATATTCCTCTAACTGATCCTTAGCTCCAAGTCTATAAGTATCCATTGTAACTAAAGCTATTTCTTTGCCTTGCTTCAACTTAAGATCCGAAGCGATCTTGGCTATTGTAGTAGTTTTACCAACTCCTGTTGAGCCTATAAAAAATACCACCTTAGGCTTATTCTCTCCCGAAACGATTTGAGCTGGTTGACCTAATTTAAGAATAAGCTTTTGATAAACATTTGAAATCAAATAATTAACATTATTGCCATTCTTGAGCACCTTCTCCATATCGTCCATAAGCTGATTAATGTACTTCTCATCAACTTCGTTATCTAATAAAGTATTATACAATGTTTTGACAAACTTATTATTATTACTCTGTTTTCTCTTTTGAGTAGTTGTCTCCATCTCTTCAAGTTGTTCTTCTTTGCTTTGAAGGATTTGACTCTTTTTCTCCCCTTTTTTATTTTCTTTATCATCTATTATATCTCCTTGTTTAATCACATTGTTAGCGGAATTAGATAAAGCCGAGTCTTTTGTTGGAGCATTTACTTTAGAATATGTAACAGAACTCATATTATTCTCGTTATTCCTGAAGATTTCGCTCAAAGCTGCAAACTGCTTCTTAGTTTCTTCTAGTTCTTCATCCGACTGAGAAACTTGAGTAGGAATCTTAATTTCTTGGTCAGCTACAGCATCAAAATGACCACTAGCAGCTTCTATACCACTTTGAACAGGTTTTCTCACTACTCCCTTAGGAGTATCGATATCTTCATCAATCGATGCCGTAACTTCAAAAACCTTCTTCTTGCCCATTCCAAGAAAGCCACCTTTTTTAGTCTCTTTGACATTCATAATAACAGCAGCTTCGCCCAAGTCTTCTTTGGCTTTATTAATTGCTTCTTCTTTAGTTTTACCAGTATATTTCTTAATTGTCATTTGATAATGTCACCATCCCTACTGATTGTAGTTCTACATTTGACTCAACTTCACTGTATGATACTACAATTAGATCTTTATAATACTCTTCTGTCATCTTCTTAAAATACATTCTAACAATAGGCGAACAAACAACGATTGGCATTTTACCTAATTCTTCTAGCTTAGCAATCTCTTCACCTACAGAGTCCATGATACGCTTAATAGTATCTGGATCTAATGTCAAGTATGCGCCTTGCTCTGTTTGTTTGATTGAGCCCATAATATCTTGTTCTACCTTAGGGTCAACAGTAATTACATCTGTCTTCTCATTAGGTGTAAAATATTTACCAGAAATTGCAGCCTTTAAGCCTTGACGAACATATTCTGTTAACACGTCCGTATCTCTCGTGGTTGCTGCTCTATCTGCAAGTATTTCAAATATTGTAAGCAAATCTCTAATTGATACACCTTCATTAAGTAGATTCTGTAATACTTTTTGAATCTCACCAAGTCCCATAAGCTTTGGTGTTAACTCATCAACAACTGCCGGATTTGACTCTTTGAGATTATCAACAAGATTCTGAACATCTTGTCTTGTAAGAAGCTGTGCAATATGTCTTCTGATTACCTCTGTCAAATGTGTAGCTATGATTGAAGGTGGATCAACAACAGTATAGCCTAAGCTTTCTGCCATCTCTCTTTGACTTTCTGTAATCCACATTGCTGGCAAACCAAACGAAGGCTCTCTAGTTGGAATACCTGCAATTTCTTCTTCAATATATCCAGGATTCATTGCCATATAATGATCAAAAATAATTTCACCTTCAGTCACCTGAATACCTTTGATTTTGATAATATATTGATTTGGATTAAGCTGAATATTATCCCTAAGTCTAATTATTGGAACTACTGTACCAAGTTCGAGAGCAATTTGTCGTCTAATCATAACGACACGATCAAGCAAGTCTCCACCTTGGTTTACATCTGCTAAAGGTATAATACCATATCCGAATTCTAACTCTATCGGGTCGACAGACAAAAGAGAAACAACATTTTCCGGCCTTCGAACTTCTTCTGCCTCAGACTCTTCTTGAGCGACCTCTTCTTCAATAGTTTCTTTACCAATGTTCTTCTGCATTGAACGACCTGCAACAATAAATGCTGCACCAAATCCACCAAATAGGAAAATATTAAGAGGTGTGATAATACCAAGACCTATTAATACTCCTCCAACGATATATAAAACTTTAGGTAAACCAAAGAGCTGCTTGATAAGTGTATCTGAGAAATCTTCGTTCTCCTTAGCACCCTTAGTTACAAGAATACCTGTTGCTAGTGAAATCAAAAGAGATGGAATCTGTGCTGTAAGTCCATCACCAATAGTAATTATACCATATTGTTGAATTGCATCAGCAAAAGCCATTCCGCCTCGAAGTGCTCCCATAAGAGTACCACCAATTAGGTTGATAAATGTAATGATAAGACCTGCAACCGCATCTCCCTTTACATACTTAGTAGCACCGTCCATAGAACCAAAGAAGCCTGATTCTTGTTGAATCTTCTCACGTCTTTGCTTTGCTTCTTCTTCTGTAATTGCGCCAGTATTCAAGTCAGCATCAATAGCCATCTGTTTACCAGGCATAGCGTCCAATGTAAATCTTGCTGATACTTCAGCCACACGCTCAGAACCCTTATTGATTACCATGAACTGAATAATAATAAGAACAATAAATACGATTACACCGATGATTAAGTCACCACCACCAACGAAGGAACCGAAAGTAGTTACAACGTTACCCGGTTGACCTGTAGTTAAAATCAATCTTGTCGATGAAACATTTAAGGAAATTCTAAAAATTGTAGTAAATAGCAATAATGTTGGGAAGAAAGACATATCAAGTATTTCTTTAACAAACAAAGCATTTAATAGAATAATTAAAGCTATAGAAATGTTAACTGCCAACATTATATCTAGAAGAATCGATGGAATTGGAATAATGAAAAATATAATTGCTGCTAAAACATATGCTGCAACGCCTATATCCGCTTTCTTAACAGAAAAACTCATATTCTATTCCTCCTTTCCTTCTTTATGTCCTAAATTTTTCAAGTTGCGATAAGATAACAGCAACTGCTTCATACATCTGCTCTGGAATCAAATCACCAATTTCACAAACTTGAAAAAGATTTCTTGCTACTCTTGGATTCTCAACAACAGGTACATTATTATCTCTTGCAATTTCTTTAATTCGCTGAGCAACAAAATCTGCACCCTTTGCTACAACCAGCGGTGCATTGCTTTCATTAGTATCATATCTAAGAGCCACCGCATAGTGAGTAGGGTTTGTGATAACAACGTCCGCCTTAGGTACATCTTGCATCATACGACGCATTGATGCTTCTCTCATTCGTTGCTTTTGCTTTCCTTTGATTTGAGGATCACCTTCTGTATCCTTATATTCGTCTTGGATTTCCTTCTTGGTCATCTTCATATCTTCGTTAAACTTACGTTTTTGGAAAATATAGTCAGCAATCGCAACTATAATGTATACAAGACTTATTCTAAGTCCTGTATCAATAATAACCTCACCAACCAAGCCTATTCCTTGGTACAAAGACATATCAAGTAGCAAAAACAATTCATTGGCATGATCTTTGATACACATATAAGCAATGTAGAAAATCAATACTACTTTGACTATCGATAATACCAATTCAAATAATGCTTGCTTTGAAAAAATCCTCTTAAAACCATTTATCGGATTAAACTTGCTCAATTTGGGCTTCATTGGTTCAAATGTAACTTGGAACTTAACCTGAGCTACCGATACTATAAATGCAACAACAACGCCTGCCGCAAAAAATGGTATACATATTATCATCATTTGAACTATTGCTTCATTAAATACACTAACAACAGTTGTTAATGAAAGTCCTTTTCTATCTGTTGCAATAATATCAGGGATTTTATCAAAAAATAGATTAAATCCATACACTATTCTTTCGCCTACAAATGAGACAAAAAACTTGAGAATCAAAAACAAAGTAATTAACAATGCTGCGTTGCCTAATTCTTTACTTTTGGCAACTTGACCATCTTTACGAGCCTTCTCAAGTCTCTTCGCTGTTGGCTCTTCTGTCTTCTCGCCACCAGGTCCTTCTTTAGCAAAGAACTGCAAATTATATTGTAAAGCTAATCTTTCATCTATCACTTTACATCATTCCTTTTATAATCAAATTAATCATATCTTTCATTTCAATGAATATAAAATTCGCTATATCAGGTAGTAAGAATATCGTCAAGAAAACGACTCCAAATCCTACCAAAACCTTTATCTGAATTCCGACAGCGAACATATTCATCTGTGGTGCTACCTTTGCCATAATACCAAGTACCGCATTAAGTATCATAACGCAAGCAAAAACAGGCAAAGTAATACGAAATGCTATTATAAAAAAGTCTGTCGTAAACTTAAGCACCGTTGAAAGTAACGAATCTAATTTAAATACTGCACCACCAAGCGGAATAATAGAAAATGTATCTATCAAAGCTCTCAAAATAAACTGGTGCATATTTGATACTACAAGTAACATCATAAGAAAATAATAATACAAATCACCGGATACTGTCGATTGCATATTTAAAGCAGGGTTAAAATCCTGCGCCATTGACAAACCTATGTGTGTATCAATCATATTTCCCGCAAACAAAATAATGGAATTACAAATATTTGCCATAAAACCTATCAGCAAGCCTGTAATTCCCTCAATCAAAACCATTACTCCATACCCATATGTTGTACTGTAACTT
>JAZUIN010000012.1:0-2044 GCA_045642225.1 Lachnospiraceae bacterium
GCTAATTTATAATATCAGTGGAGTCGGGTATATATTACATATTCGCTCCATAATATTTACAGACATAAAATGGATACTTTTTATCCAGATTGAAGTAGTGTCAGTCATGGAAAGGAATCATTTTTGCTATGGATGCTTACACATTTCAAGCTCGAGCTACAAAAGTATCTCTAGTGGGCATATTAGTTAATATTTTATTATCTCTGTTTAAACTCATGTCAGGCATAATAGCACATTCAACAGCTATGGTATCTGATGCAGTTCACTCGGCATCAGATGTTTTCTCAAGCATAATTGTTATTGTCGGAATAAAAATGGCTGCAAGAGATGCTGACAATAATCATCCCTATGGGCATGAACGCCTAGAATCTGTAGCAGCTATTATACTTGCAGTGATACTTTTTGTAACAGGATTATTTATTGGTCATATCGCAATAGAAAACATATCTCTAGGAAACACTTCAAACCATAGTGTCCCTAAGATACTTGCACTCATTGCAGCTATAATATCGATAATCACAAAGGAAAGCCTGTACTGGTATACACGATTTTATGCTAGAAAAATAGACTCTGATGCACTTATGGCAGATGCATGGCATCACCGAAGTGATGCTCTTTCATCAATTGGCGCTCTCATAGGTATTTACGGAGCAAGGATGGGGTTATGGTGGTCTGATTCAGCTGCCAGCTTAATAATAAGTCTTTTTATAGTAAAAGCTGCCTATGATATCTTTAGAAACGCCATTGATAAAATGGTAGACAAGTCCTGTGATTATGAATTCGAACAAGAATTACGTATATTAATTCTTTCTCAAGACGGTGTGGTTAAGATAGATTTGCTTCAGACACGTATGTTTGGAAATAAAATATATGTTGATTTGGAGATTTCAGCAGATGGTGAAAAGTCATTAAACGAATCCCACGCAATTGCGCAAAACATACATGATTTATTGGAAGAAAAATACACAAAAATCAAACACATAATGATTCATGTAAATCCAATTTGATTATTTGAATTTTAATGTAATGGCACGAATAAATGCCATTTACTCTTTGATTTACAAAGCTGAAAGGGGTCTAGTCTTATGGAAGAAAATAAAAATATTGACCGAGGTTATGTACAAGAAATACTTTCTGTCATTCGTGAACACCTAACAGATTCTGATTTGCCTGATCTAATTTCTGATTACCATGACAATGATATTGCTGGTGCCTTTGAAGAGCTTACTAAAGAAGAAAGAAAACAGATCTATCCTATTTTAGGCGCAGAAAGAGTATCTGAAATTTTCTCATACATCGAGGATGCACATGAATACTTAAAAGAGCTAAATCTGGAAAAAGCTGCAAAGGTTGTAAGTTTCATGGATTCCGATGATGCAGTGGATGTCCTTGAAGAAATGGATGATACTGCGATGGCACAAATCGTGGAATTAATGGATAAGGAAAGTAGCGAAGATATTCGTTTGATTCTTTCTTACGATGAAGATGAAATTGGTAGCAAAATGACAACCAATTTTATCGAAATAAATAATACTCTTTCTGTAAGAGAAGCTATGAGGGAACTGGTTTCCCAGGCTGGTAAAAATGATAATATTTCAACAATTTATGTCAGTGATTCATCTGGTTCTTTCTACGGAGCAATAGACTTAAAGGATTTGATTATTGCAAGAGATTTTATAAAGTTGGAATCTTTAATTGCTACCTCATATCCATATTTGAAAGCTCACGAAAAAATCAGTGAGTGTATTGAACGAATCAAAGATTACGCTGAAGATTCTCTTCCTGTTTTAGATGAGCACAACCATATATTAGGTATTATTACATCCCAAGATATTATTGAAGTTGTAGATGATGAACTCGGTGACGACTATGCAAAGCTTGCCGGTTTGACTGCCGAAGAAGATCTACATGAAAAGACAATTGATAGTATGAAAAAGCGACTACCTTGGCTACTCGTTCTCCTTTTCCTTGGAATGGGTGTATCAAGTGTAGTTGGAATATTTGAGGGTGTTGTCGCTAAACTATCCATCATAATATGTTTCCA
>JAZUIN010000013.1:0-15532 GCA_045642225.1 Lachnospiraceae bacterium
TGGACCAGTAACTGTTACTGATAAAAACATAATTAGATATTTTATGACAATAAAAGAAGCAGTGTCATTAATACTACAGGCAAGCTATTACGGTGAAGGCGGAGAAATCTTCGTACTGGATATGGGTGAGCCTGTAAGAATTGATGATATGGCAAGAAATCTTATTTTGTTAAGTGGCTATACTCCAGATGAAGACATCAAGATAGAGTACACTGGTCTGCGTCCAGGAGAAAAGCTATATGAAGAGTTGCTTATGGATGAAGAGGGAATGACTGATACGAAGCATAGCTATATACATATAGGAAAACCTATTGTTATGGATGACAAACTCTTTATGGATAAGTTAAAGGAAATGGAGAAGCTTACTAAGGCGGAATGTGATGCAGATACTCTTAAAAGAATTGTTGGTGAAGTGGTAGAAACATATAAGCCAACAGTATAGGAAGCATAATAAGAGAATCCGAAAGGGTTCTCTTATTATTTAGAGGAAAGAAATGTTTAAGGGAACGCAATTAGAACCATTTGAAGAAAAAGTCTGGTTAGCATCTCCAACAATGCATGGAGATGAAATCGAATATGTTCTAGAAGCATATAACACTAATTGGATGTCTACTGTTGGTGAAAATATAAATGTAGTAGAAAAAATCGCAGCAGAAAAGGCTGATATGAAATATGGAGTGGGGCTTTCATGCTGTACAGCAGCTCTTCATCTTTGTTGCAAATTAGCGGGAGAAAGATTATATGGAAGACCTGCTATTTCACATGGGGCTCTAGAAGGGAAGAGAGTTTTCTGCTCCGACATGACTTTTGATGCAACTCTTAATCCAGTTGTGTATGAAGGTGGAATTCCAGTTTTTATTGATACAGATAGAGGTTCTTGGAATATGGATCCAGTTGCTCTTGAGAAAGCTTTTGAGATGTATCCAGATGTAAAACTTGTGGTTAGTGCTGAGTTATATGGATTCCCAGGGCGTATGGATGAAATCAAAAAGATCTGCGAAAGACATGGAGCACTTTTAATTGAAGATGCAGCCGAAACTATGGGAGCAACAATTGATGCTAGACAGTGTGGATCTTTTGGTGATTATTCTGCAGTTTCATATAACGGCAATAAAATTATCACAGGATCTGCGGGAGGTTGTCTTCTGACCAATAATCTAGAAGATGCAAATAGGGCAAGAAAATGGGCAACACAGGCTAGAGAAAATGCAACTTGGTATCAGCATGAAGAGGTAGGATATAACTATAGAATGTCCAATGTTATAGCTGGAGTAATTCGTGGTCAGTATGAGTATCTAAATGAGCATATTGCTCAAAAAAAAGCAGTGTATGAGAGATATGAAAAGGGATTGGCTGGGTTACCAGTAAAAATGAATCCTATCACAGAAGGAACAGAGCCTAACTATTGGTTATCTGCACTCATTATTGACGAAGATGCTATGTGTAAGCAAGTTCGTGGCGAATGTGATGTGGCTTACATCAAAGAAGAGGGTAAGACTTGTCCAACTGAAATTCTTGAAGCTATTGCTTCTATTAATGCAGAAGGACGTCCCATTTGGAAGCCAATGCATATGCAGCCAATGTATAGAATGCACGAAACTGTTGGTCACGAAGGTACTCTTCGTTGCCGTACAAATGCATATATTGCAGGCGGTGTAGAAGATGTTGGGGCGGATATTTTCCAAAGAGGTGTTTGCTTACCATCTGATAATAAGATGACAGAAGAACAGCAGAACAAGATTATCGAAATTATTAGAGCTTGTTTTGAATAAGACACAGAAGGGCTAGATAAAATGTTCGAAGGAAAAAATGGAATCTACAACAGATTATTGAAAAGATTAATTGATATTATGTGTGCTTCACTAGCAATCATTGTGTTCTGGTGGTTGTACTTAATAGTTGCAATTATTGTTCGAGTGAAATTAGGTAGTCCGGTTATTTTCAAACAGGTTAGACCTGGAATGATTGATCCTAAGACAGGAAAAGAGACAACCTTTTATCTTTATAAATTTAGATCAATGACAGATGCACGTGATAAAGATGGAAATCTTCTTCCTGATGATGTACGTCTTACTAAGTTTGGCAGATTGCTCCGTTCAACATCTATGGATGAACTTCCAGAAGCTTTCAATATCTTAAAAGGTGATATGTCTGTTATTGGACCGAGACCTTTACTGGTTGAATATCTTCCATATTACACCGAAGAAGAACATCACAGACATGATGTTAGACCAGGACTTTCAGGTTGGGCACAGATTAATGGTCGTAACGCAATTGACAGTTGGGAACAGAGATTTGCATATGATTTGGAATATGTAAACAACGTATCATTAGTTTTTGATATAAAGATTATTTTCATGACCGTCGTAAAGGTTCTGAAACGCTCGGATATTCAGGTTGGAAGTCAGATTAAAGTTGGACGATTAGACAACGCAAGAAGGAATATGGAAAATGATAGTAACAATCAGAAAATTTGAAAAAGAAGATATTCCTAAAAAAGTAGAGTGGATTAATAACCCGGAAAACAATCAGTTTTTGCATTACGATATTCCAATTGAAGTGGGTAAAACACAGCAGTGGTTTGATAACAATGTAGGAAGAACTGATCGTTATGATGCTGTGATAGTTGTAGATGGAGTACCCTGTGGAACAATCGGGCTTCTGAGTATCGATAGAAAGAATAGTAAGGCAGAATATTATATTGCTATGGGAGAGACAGATTTAAAAGGTAAAGGCGTCGCTGCTGAGGCTAGCAAATTGATTCTCGATTATGGATTCTATGAGTTGGGGTTAAATAGAATTTATTTGTTCACAGAAACTGAAAATATTTCAGCCCAAAAATTATTTGAAAAGGTGGGCTTTGTTAAGGAAGGATGTATTCGCCAGGACATTATTTCTCATGGGAAGTATGTAGACAGATATGCCTATGGAATTTGTTACAGCGATTATATGAAGAATTGATAGATATGTGGAACACACCAATTCAACAAATTGAAAAAACGTTATTTGTAAAAAGAGATGATTTAATTCCATATTCATTTGGTGGTAATAAGGCCAGAAAAGGATTTTTGTTCTTTGAGGAAATAGATAAAGGTGGATATGATTGTTTAGTTACTTATGGCGGCAGTCATTCAAACCATTGTCGAATTATCTCAAATATGGCAGCAGCAAGAGGAATGGAATGTATTCTTATTGGACCTGAGGACGTATCAGATGCTACTTATAACAGTAGATTCATGGAACTTTTCGGTGCCCAGATAATAACAGTTCCTGTTGAGAAGGTGCATGACACGATTGAAGATACATTGAAAAAGCTAAGAAAAGATGGCAAGAATCCATATTTCATTCCTGGTGGAGGCCACGGAAATATTGGAACAGAAGCTTATGTGCAATGCTATGAAGAAATAAGAGAATATGAAATGAATAATAATATTCATTTTGATTATGTATTCTTTGCATCTGGAACAGGAACAACACATGCTGGTCTCGTATGTGGTCAAATTAAACATGGCGATGAAAGGAAGATTGTAGGAATTAGTATTGCCAGAAAGAATCCACATGGGAGAAATGTAGTAATAGAGAGCATTAGGGAATATCTGCCAGAAGCACCAGAAAAAGAAGTTCAAGAAATGACGATTTTTTTAGATGAGTATACTGGCGATGGATACGGAAAAGAAAATACTGAGATATCCGATATGATTAAAAATTCGATGTTGAAATATGGCATACCAATGGATAGTACATACACGGCAAAAGCTTTCTTGGGCATGAAGAAATATATAGGTAAAGAGCAAATAAAAGATAAAAATATTTTATTTATTCACACTGGTGGTACTCCATTATTTTTTGATGATATAGAAAGAATGTTGAGTTAGGAGAGGCTAATATGAATATTCTTATTTTAAGTTCAGGAACAAGAAACAAGATTGTTCAGTATTTTAAGAGAACACTTGCGGGGAATGGAAAAGTTATCTGTACGGATATGAGTAATCTTGCACCTTCAATTTATGACGCAGATAAGTTTTACACGGTTCCTAGAATGACAGCTCCAGGGTATATTGATGTGATACTTGATATTTGTAAAAAGGAAAAAATTGATGGAGTATTATCGCTTATCGACCCAGAACTTTCACTGCTTGCTGAGAACAGAGAAAGATTTGAAACTGTAGGTACTACAGTTGTTGGTTCATCATATGAGCTTTGTGAAATGTCTCTTGATAAATGGCTTATGTATAACTGGTTAAACAATCATGGTTATAAATGCGCAAAATCATATATGGATAAAGAGACGTTCTATGCTGATGTAGATGCTGGTATTGCTAAATATCCAGTATTTGTTAAGCCTGCTAGAGGAAGTGCAAGTATTGCAATCTCTAAAGTGTATGACAAAGAAACTGTTGAACTGTTATTTGCTCATAGTGAAGGTCTCATGATTCAGGAATTCCTTGATGGACAAGAGATTGGAGCAGACGTCTATATTGATATGGTTTCTCTTGAAATTGTTTCTATTTTTACAAAAAAGAAGATTCTTATGCGTGCAGGGGAAACAGATAAAGCTGTTTCTTTTAAGGATGAAAAGCTTTTCGATTTGATTAAAAAGTTTGTATCTGAAGCTGGATATAGTGGGCAGATTGATATAGATATTTTTGAGGTGGATGGTGAGTATTATATTTCAGAAGTCAATCCACGATTTGGTGGAGGATATCCACATGTATACGAGAGTGGTGTGGATCATATGAGATTGATTGTTAATAATCTTGAAGGTAAAGCAAATGAAAATGTAATAGGTCAGTATGAGGATGGTACATACATGATGAAGTATGTAGAAGTAATGGTAAGAAAGGATGCTCGGTGATGAGGAGTGGATTTAGAAAAAAATGGGATGATTTGGATATCAAAATTGAATCTGCTTATCGGAAGTATAAAAAACGTAAGATGGCCAAAGTTCGATTGAAAAGAATGAATGGTGGATATAAGTGTGACAAAGAATATGAGGAAATCGTTGTTCCTTATTGGAAAAAGTATGGTTATAAACCTGCAAAATACTGGTATCAGATTTTTTGCGATAGTGATAAAAAAATAGATCCGAGGTATATACCAGATGATTTATACTATGGAGAAATGGTTCCATATTTTAGTAATTCTCAGTTTAGACGATTGGGTGAAGATAAATGTTATCACGATGTTTGGTTTCCTGATATAAAACGACCTGAGACTATATGCAAGAATATTGCAGGAGTGTTTTATGACTCCGATATGAATCCTATTTCATTTGATGAGGCAGTTGAAATTACTACGTCATTTAAAGAGGAATGTTTGATTAAGCCATCAGTAGATAGTGGTGAAGGTAGATTAATTAAATTTTTTGTGCCGGGTGGGATTTCTAAAGATGAAATTCAAAAAGCATTTAAAGAAATAGGTGCAAACTTTATTATACAGGCTGTCGTTAAGCAACATAAAATCTTATCAATGATGAATCCTTCATCCCTGAATACTATACGAGTTGTTTCGTTTTTCTTTGAAGGTGAAGTGTATATACTGTCTTGCATTTTCCGCATAGGAGCCCCAAATGCAAAAGTTGATAATGTTGGTGCTGGTGGATACGCTTGTCCGATTCAGATGAATGGACAACTTAACGAAAAGGCAGTAAACAGAAAAGCTGAATGGGTAGAAGAGAATAGTACAGGTATTAAATTCGCAGATGTGGTTATTCCTGAATTTGAGAAGGTAATTGAAACAGTAAAATTAGCACATAAAAGATTGGCTCATTTTAAATTAATAGGATGGGACATGTCTGTTGATATAAATGGAGATCCTGTTCTTATTGAATACAATACATGTCCTGGATCAAATCAGGTTAGCTGCGGACCTACTTTTGGGGATTTAACTGACAGGGTGTTAGATGAGTTTTTTAACAAACGTACATTGGTAAATGCACAAAATTAAAAGATATAAGTTTTTTACAAGAAATTTATATATTACTATTCAAAGGAGAATAAAAATGAAAGTTTCTATTTTAGGAGCAGGGAATGCAGGGTGCGCAGTTGCAGCAGATTTAACACTCAAAGGTCACGAAGTTACGCTTATTAAAACATCTCAAGCAATGCATGACGATAATTTTAAGTATCTTGTTGATAATAATGGCGAGATGACACTTAATGAGTTCGGGGAAGTAAAGATAGCAAATATTGCAAAAGTTACTAGAGAATTATCAGAATTAAGTGATACCGAAGTGGTTATTATTTACATTCAGACAAATTTTCATGAACAGCTTATTGAGAGAATTGTACCCTATCTCAAAGATGATCAGATTGTTCTTATTAATCCAGGATATTTATCTACTGCATATTTTTTAAAACACTGCGATAAGAATATTATTATAGCTGAGGCTCAGAGCTCATTTATTGACGGAAGAATTATGGAACCAGGATTATTTAAAGTCGGTTTTCGAAATGTAAGAAATCCAATTGGTATTTACCCAAGGGCTAGAAAAGAAGAGGCAGTTAAAAAACTCGATTTATTACAGGAAAGATTTATATATCTTGATTCAGTTGTGGAGGCAGCTCTTCATAATCCTAATCTTATTGTTCATACGGTGGGGTCAGTTATGAGTATTCCTAGAATCGAAAAAACACATGGCGACTTTTGCATGTACCATGAGGCATATACAAGAGATAACCTTGCAACGTGGATGATACTTGAGGCACTTGATTCAGAAAAAATGGATGTTTTAGAAAAGCTTGGGTTTAAAAGACTCCCATATGTAGAAGCATGTAAATACAGAAATTCGTTAGATGATAATCAAGACGCAAAAGATGTTTTTTTTGGATACGCAGAAATGCCTACACGAGCAAAAGGACCGACAAAGGTTGATTCTCGTTATATTTCTGAAGATGTTCCGCAGGGATTAGTTATGCTTGAAGCTCTTGGTAAATCATTAAATGTCCCAACGCCTATCTGCACTGCGCTAATTGAAATTGCAACTGCAGCACTTGGTAGAAGTATGAGAGCCGAAGGAAGAACACCTGAAGGATTAGGCGTTGATAATATCAAGAAGATTTTGGATGACTGTAAGTAAATGCATAGGAGGATTATGCTATGAATAAACGACATTTACTTACATTAAAACTCTATACAATTTCAAGTCCAATGAAACGTGCTCAATATTTAAAGAAAAAGGGTGTATTTCATCATATTGGTGATAGAGTGATGATTACGTCTCGCAAAATTCCTCTGTATTCTAATCTTATCAGTATAGGTAATAATGTGTGGATGGCTTCTGGTGTTGAATTTATTACTCATGATGTAACACATTATATGCTTAACGGAAGAAATGATGGCTACAAATATCAGGAGAAAATCGGCTGTGTTGATATAGGAAATAATGTATTTATCGGAGCTGGAGCTAAGATATTGTATGATGTGAAAATCGGTGATGACACTATAATCGCTGCAGGGGCTGTTGTAACAAGTGATATACCTTCTGGGAGTATTGTGGGGGGAGTGCCTGCAAAAATAATTGGCAATTTTTATGATTTTCTTGAAAAAAGGAAAAATTATCATATGGATTATCCTGCTGATAATATGAATCAAACGGTGTCTAAAGAATGTGAAGAAGAGGCATGGAGTAAATTTTACCTAGCACAACATGGGCGATTGTTATAGTAATTTCTAGAATATGAGATATAGGGAAACCATATTAGTTAGAACTATAGATATTGTCAGACTAGATAATATGTTTTTGGGGGGAATAGTAAGTTTTGGCAAAAGCATTAAGGAGGAGCTATTTTAATATGGCAAAGGAAACACTTTTGATGAAATTGAAACGGTTTAATGAAGCCGTAGATAATAATATTTCCGATAAAATGTCACCCTTAAAAAGGCTAGCCACTTTTCTTGATTTTACATATGAGTATAAAGTTCATGAGGTATATCTTCTTGATTATATTCAATATGGATTTTATTGGAAAACAAAGCCTGAAAGAAAAAAATATGTTGTTCATGGAAAACTTATTGAGATGATGAAAAAATGCAATAGCCCAGAACATAGGTTTATTTTTGATGAAAAACCTGAATTTGATAAGGCTTTTAGCAAATTTTTGCATAGAGATTGGTTAGATTTTAAGTATGCATCTTATGATGATTTTGTTTCGTTTTTGCAAGGGAAGGACACTTTCTTTATAAAAGATCCAAAAGGTATGTTTGGTAAGGGAGTTTCAAAAGTACTTGTAAGTGAAATTAAAGATGTAAAAAACTATTATGAGGACCTAGTAAAAAAGCAAGTTTTATGTGAAGAAACATTGACTCAGTGTAAGGAAATGGCGGAATTCAATGATACATCTATTAATACATTAAGAGTTGTTTCGATGGTAAAGAAAAATGGTGAAGTTGAAATTATGGGAGGGCTTCTTAGAGTAGGTAGACAAGGAAGAATAGCTGACAATTTCCATCACCAAGGTATTGCAGCGTTTATTGACCCAAAATCAGGTGTAGTAGTTACAACAGGTATTGATAAAGATAATATACGACATGTTTACCATCCTGATTCTAATAAACAGATTGTTGGTTTCAATATTCCAATATGGGATGAAGTTATAAGAACAGTAGAAGAGGCTGCATTAGTATATGCTGATATGCGGTATATTGGTTGGGATGTAGTGATTGATAAGAATTATAACGTGGTTTTAGTTGAAGGAAATCCTGGGGCGGATCCAGATGCGGAACAGATTACTACAAAGGAAGGAAGATGGCCTCTGTATAAAAGAATTATTGATGAATTGTAACACGTATGAAGAGTAGGAAGGAAAACAAATATGATCAGTTTCGTTAATGATTATAGTCAAAATGCTTGTCCAGAAATTATAGAGGCAATTGCAAAAACCAATCTAGAGGGCAATTTAGCATATTCAGGTGATTATCATTCTCGTATCGCTGCTGATTTAATTAGGAAGAAATGTGAGGTGGATACTGCTGATGTTCAAATACTTATGGGAGGGACTCAGGCAAATTTAATTGCGTTTTCTGCTTTTTTGAGACCTCATGAGGCAGTAATTGCAGTACACACTGGTCATATTTGTGTACATGAAACTGGAGCAATTGAAGGTACCGGTCATAAATGCCTTGAAGTGGATGGTGTAGATGGTAAAGTTACCCCACAAGATATTATTAATGTATGCGGACCTCAGAATTGGGATCATGCTGGGATTTTGATTGTAAAACCTAGGATGGTATATATAAGTCAAAGTACAGAGGTGGGTACGGTTTATTCAGAAAAAGAATTAAGAGAATTAAGGCGAATGTGTGATGAATATAATCTTCTTTTATACTGTGATGGTGCACGTATGGCTAGTGCACTTGATTGTTCAGATGTATCATTGCCAATTTTAGCAGAACTATGTGATGCTTTTTATATTGGAGGAACAAAAAATGGTGCTCTTTTTGGGGAAGCAATGGTTATAGTAAATCCAGAATTACAATCTGATTTTAGATATATTGCAAAACAAAAAGGCGGTATGCTTGCAAAAGGATGGTTGCTAGGTTTACAGTTTGAAATTTTAATGCAAAATGATTTGTATGAAAAGATTGGTAAACATGAAAATCAAATGGCTCAGTATCTGAAAGATGGACTATTAGGATTGGGATTTGAGGTTACAGTTGATAGTCCTTCAAATCAATTGTTTTTTTCTTTTCCAAATGCAGTATTAGAAAAAATGTGTAATGAGTTTTCATGGGAAGTTATTTGTAAATTGGATGAGTTAAATACTGAGATACGTTTAGTAACAAGTTGGGCAACCAGAAAAGAAGAGATAGACTATTTTTTGAGTTATATAAAAAGCAAACTAGAAAATAATTTGTAATAGGTATATTTATAAGCAAGGATAGTAGAGGTTATGGTTCAATTAAAGGTCGGAAATCATTATATAAATAAAGCAAATTCCATAGAAGAAAGGGTTTTATTCGCGTGGTTAATTAATGTGGTAATATTAACATTTGCGCGTTTTTTTTTGACACAATTAAATATTTATGGTTTGACAAGAACGATTATTCTTTGGTGGTTGGCGTCTATCCCCATTCTATATATTATGCTAAACAATAAAGTGATTGAGCAAAGAAAGTATATATTTTTCTTATTTATTTTTTTCTTGTCTGCTTTGAGTTTTGGCTTGACCGCTTTATTAAATCAGGATATAGCTTATTTTTATACAAGAGAAAGCTACGGACTAGAACGAGTTTTTAGACCAGATAGTGCCATATATGCGTTGTTGTTTTTTGGATTAATAGAAGACGCCGATAAAATTCTAAATGTAATTAGAAAATATGCATATATTGATTTTGTGTATTTATTATTGTTTCAACTTTTACCTGCATATTTAAAAGGCGGATGGGAGGACATTTCTTATAGGGGAAATATTGTTTTGCGACAATACAGTTTATCCTTTGGGTATTCTATGTTACTGCCTTCAATTATTTTTTTATATTTATTTTTAAAGGAACGAAAGATATTTAATTTGAGTTTGGGAGTTATTGGACTGATTCTTATTCTACTAAACGGTTCTAGAGGCGCAATGATTATGCCAATCATTTTTGGTGGCTTAATGATGATAAACAATATAGTAAAAAACAAAGATGTATCATGGAAAATTCTTAAAATTACAGCCATAACTTTAATGCTAGTTATGATTATTGTCTTTTGGGATGATTTGATGAGGAGGTTAATTAGTTTTGCGGCAGGACTTGGAATCAAATCTAGAACCATAGAAATGCTGATGAGTGGAGATATTTCTAATAATAATGGTCGAAGCGCAATTTGGATTGCAGTTATTACTGCGATAAAAGAGGGAGGGATTTTTGGATATGGAACGTTTGGAGATAGACCGTTTGTTTATCCAATACATTATGTTGCATATTCACATAATCTTGTTTTGGAAATTATTTGTAGCTATGGAATAATTGGCATAATTATTTGTGGCACAATTGTTGTTAATACTGTAAGAATGATTTTCTTTTGTAGAGATAATCAATTTCGTGAAATATTTATCATCTTTGTTTCTGTAGCAGCACAGCTTTTGTTCTCTATGTCATTTTGGTATGTATGGGAGTTCTGGGCTGCAATTGCTATAGCACATGTTTATCATAGAAGAAATAAATTGAGTTATTACAATTATAGTTCTAATGTTAGGGAGCAAGGCAATGACAGATAAATTTAATGAAGCTTTAAGTGATGTTATCAAAATAACTTATATAGGAGATATAACTAGTGATAGACCATTGTTACGGGCATTAGAACCAAATTTTGATTTTAATATTGTTTTTGATCGAGTTAGAGAAATGTTCAGCGGCTCAGATGAGGTTGTGGCCAATTTAGAGACAGTTTGTGCCGGAGAGGAGATAGGGTTTCAAAATAGACATATGTCGTACAATACTCCAGCAACAATTCTTGAGGCGATGAAGAAAGCGAACATAAATGTTGTTTCAACAGCTAATAATCATTGTTTGGATCAAGGATTTGAAGGTATATATAGCACATTAGATTATTTAGATCAAAATAATATTTTACATGTTGGAACGAATAGAAAGGCAAATGAAGATGGGCGAGTATTATATGAAAATATAAAAGGTAGAAAGATTGCATTTTTATCCTATACATATTCTACTAATGAATCTAATACTGGTATTGTTTTGACAAATAAGAATGATTATTATGTGAATTTGTTACGCGAGCAACAAAGAGGGTTGGATAATGCTAGTTTATGGAAATGCATTGCGTTTAAGGTTTTGTCTAATAAACAGAGACTTTTGTTAAAACGAATTGTAGCAAGAGCAAAACTGTTATTTGGTATTCCATTTATGACTGCTAGGTTTGATTTTGTTAAAGATGGAGATTTGAATAATAAATATCTAGATGATGTTGTTAATGATATAAAAGAAGCAAAAAAGAATGCTGAGTTTGTTATATTATTAGTTCACGCGGGGGGACAATTCAATGATAGTCCAGGAGAGTACTGTCAGTTTTTAGTGAGATTTTTAATTGATAATGGAGCAGATTTAGTTGTAGAGAATCATCCACACGTTATACAGAAGCTAGAGTTCATAAATGATAAGATGGCTGCATTTTCATTGGGAAGCTTTAATATGTCATGTAGTTCCGATTATGTTGTAAAGGAGTCTTTACCACAATATTCTGTTGCGTTGCATCAGTATATTGAAGGTAGTAATATGAGATATACATTTTCTATATTGAAAAATGTAGAAAGTAAAGATGGAAAGATAGTAGTATGGCCTATTGATAAGTTATACGATAATCTTAACACAGAACAGCGTAAAAATATGAATAGTGAAGTTGCAAAAGTCTATGAAAGGATAACAGGAAAAAAATATGAATATATAGAACCAAAACCAGAATTTGCACTTTAAGGAGAGATTTGATGAGTGAAAAAAAAATAGTTGAATCGAGAGTTGTATTAAAATCAGGTATATGGTATACAGTTAGTAATTTTGCATTTAGAGCTATCGCATTTATTACTACTCCAATATTTACTCGTGTATTAACTAAAAGTGAATATGGTTCTTATAATAGTATTCATAGTTGGGTTTCAATTCTGATTGTTTTAGCAGCATGTGATTTGCATTCCTCAATTATCAGGGCAAAACTTGATTTTGAGGATGATTTAGAAAGCTATGCATTGTCATCATTAACACTTTCATCTATTATTACAATTATTTTTTATTTTACCAGTTTATTATTTGAAAATTCTTTAGAAGTATTATTTGGATTCGACAAGAAATATTTTCATATTATTTTCCTGTATATTTTATGTAATGAGGCCTTTTACTCGTTTGTTACGTTGGAAAGGGCACAGTATAGATATAAGACTTTTTCATTACTGACAGGAATTTCAATTGCGCTAACAAGCATCTTTTCTGTGATTTTAGTGCTTGTGTTGAACAATAAATTAGATGCGCGAGTTTATGGGCAATATATACCAATTGTTTTAATTGGCATTTGTATGTATGGATTAATTATACGAAAAGGGAAAAAGATAAACTTTGGGTATTATAAATATGCACTTACTCTTAGTTTGCCATTGGTTCCACACCAGTTATCGCTTATTTTGTTAAGTTCGTCTGATAGAATTATGATTACAAATTTGGTAGGTGCGGAGTTCACTGCATTATATAGCATAGCATATATTATTACAAACATCATTGCTATCTTATTAGATTCTATGAATAAGGCGTGGGCCCCATGGTTGTTGGGTTCATTAAAAGCAAAACATTTGGGTGATGTAAAGAAAACTACTTCGATGTATTTTTTGTTTTTCTTTGGATTGATTATTGGAGCCTTAATTTTTTCACCGGAAGCTGTATTGATACTAGGTGGAAGAAAATATGTAGAAGGTATATATGTTTTGCCACCATTAATTATCGGATGTTTATTCCAGTTTTCATATACAATGTATGTTCAGCTGGAGTTCTATGAGAAAAAGATGAAAACGATTGCTGTAGGTTCTGCTATTGCAGCAGTGATAAATATTGCTTTGAACTATATACTAATTCCAATGTTTGGATATGTCGCTGCTGGTTATACGACACTTATTGGATATGCTGTATTGTTTGTTATTCATTACTGGACGATATGTCGATATGGATATAAGAATATTTTTGATAGAAAATTGATATTTGCTGTACTTGCGGGATCTTTAGTTCTTATTCCACTATTCTTAATTCTGTATTCCTTGAATGTTGTTAGATACATTATTGGAGGTATATATATAATCGCGTTAAGTATTGCCATAATAAAAAAAAGAAAAAATATACTCTGTTATTTCTTAGGAGGCAAGAGTAATGAAAAATAGTAAAGTTATGAAAGTATTTGTGACAGCATTATCATTAATGATGGTAATGGGACTTACATTTTTTGCTGATGCATCTGTAACACATGCGGCTAAGAAGAAGTCAGCTCGGGTACAAAGTACTAATACGACAATGCCATGTGATTTTGGTGCTGAGCAAAGTAAAAACGCAGATATTTATGCTTGGATTCAAGCGCCAGGTACAAAGATTAATTATCCAATTTTACAGAGTGAGACAGATAATTATTATCTAAATCGAAATGTTGATCTTAGCAAGGGATATCCTGGTTGTATCTATACTAATAAGGTTCATGCAAAAGACTTTTCATCATTTTTTACAGTGCTTTATGGTCACAATATGAATAATGGCAGCATGTTTGGCACATTGCATAGATTTGATGATGCAGACTTTTTCGATTCTCATGACACTATGTATATATACATGCCAGGAAAGAAATTGACCTATCAGATATATGCAACACAGCGCCATAATGATTTATATTTGCCAGATGAGTATTCTGCGAGCAATTCAAATGCTAAGCAAGCATTTGTAGATATGTCGCTTGCAAGTACAGGAGATAGTATGTGCCATGTTAGAGAGGGTGCGAGTGTTACGACAGATGATAAGATCATAGTGTTGGCTACTTGCTGTGGAAAGGACGCAAATCACAGATTTCTTGTATTTGGCAAGTTGATAGGTGAGGAAGATATAAAATAAGAACAAATGTTCTTGCGGCGCGTGTGCGCAGATGTTATAATTGAATTATCTCCAAGGAGCCTTTTGGAGATAGGTGTTACCATAAAACGGTAGGCGGCTGGTCCTTCTTTTATTAGGAGGGATGTGAAACGCCCTCTTGACGAAAGGGGGTGATGTGGAAATGACGATGGAATACATAACGGTAGCAGGCTTTGTGCTTGCGATATTTGTAGCCGGAGTTGCAGTTGGAAAGCTTGTCGAGAAAGTCGAAAGATTTATTAGCAAGAAGGAAGATGAAGAACATAGAAGCGCACAAAAAAACACCCGCCATTAGAATCACTGGAAAAGATTAAGGCAGCTGTTTTTTGCTTTAAACTATGAAAGGGTCTAGCCGTCTATCGGTAGCACCTTTTTATATAATGATAATAACATCCAGATTGGGAGAATACAAGGTCTATTTGAAATTTGAGAATTAGGGAGGCAAGAGTAATGAAAAATAATAGAGTGATGAAAGTGGCAGTGACAGTATTATCATTAATGATGGTAATGGGACTTACATTTTTTGCTGATGAATCTGTAACACATGCTGCTAAGAAGAAGTCAGCTCAGGTACAAAGTACTAATACGACAATGCCATGTTAGAGCGGAGGCGAGTGTTACGACAGATGATAAGATCATAGTGTTGGCTACTTGCTGCGGAAAGGACGCAAATCACAGATTTCTTATATTTGGTAAGTTGATAGGTGAGGAAGATGTGAAATAAGAACAAATGTTCTTGCGGCACGTGTGCGCAGATGTTATAATTGAATTATCTCCAAGGAGCCTTTTGGAGATAGGTGTTACCATAAAACGGTAGGCGGCTGGCCCTTCTTTTATTAGGAGTCTATCAAGGAATAATTGCAAGGAGAGAATTTGTTAAATGAATAATGATGTCAGAGAACTTCAGCCTCTTAATAAACAATTATATCGTTGTATTTCTGAG
>JAZUIN010000014.1:0-29288 GCA_045642225.1 Lachnospiraceae bacterium
GTTCCAAGAATCAGTGTAACGAAAGCAAAAGCAAGAATTAAATCAACAATCTTGTTTATATCCCCGTCTAACGGTTCAACAAGTTCCGGATAATAAGCCTCTGCAAGCAGACAGCCTGTAAACACCAGAACATCAAGAACAAAAGAAACATATCTGTACGCGCCTTTAAGCAGAAGGAATGAAAAAGTTGAACCGATTATCATCCACAAAATGGTGCCTGTACTGCGACCACCACATTTAAAGAACATCATCGGAAAAGCAATTGCATTCACGGCAAATAAAAACAGTGCAACCGGAAACTGCGCACGCTTACGTGTATTGCTGTACCACAAAAACAGTGCAACTGTTACTGCCATAACTATTTCAGACCAGATTCCTTCGCCAACAGTACCTATAAGGGCACTGAATAATACTGCAGGCACCATAATAACAAGCGCTGCAAGTATGATTACGTTGGCCATCTGGTTCTGAATATCCAGCTCAGGGCGTACGAAATAACTTATTTTATTTTTAATGAATTTCAGTATTTTCATACTACATCCCCATTTTCATCAGATAGGAAAATTTTAGCAATTTCTGCTTAACGAAATGTTACTGACAAAAAGAAAGAGCAGTTCGTAATGAACTGCTCTTTTATCCAAACTTATATTTAATTTATAAATTAGATTCTGTTGTATAGTTGGGAGCTTCCTTGGTGATATGAATATCATGAGGATGTGACTCCTTAAGAGAAGCTGCTGAAATCTTAGTAAACTTAGCTCTCTCTTGTAATTCAGGAATTGTAGGGCATCCACAATAACCCATACCTGATCTAATACCACCTATAAGTTGGAATACAACGTCTTCTAACGAACCCTTATAAGCAACACGTCCTTCTACACCTTCTGGAACTAGCTTCTTAGCATCTTCTTGGAAATAACGATCCTTAGAACCATTCTCCATTGCAGCAATAGAACCCATTCCACGATATACCTTGTACTTACGTCCTTGGAATAATTCAAATGTTCCTGGTGATTCGTCACAACCAGCAAACATTGATCCCATCATACATACTGAACCGCCTGCTGCAAGAGCCTTAGTCATATCACCAGAATACTTAATACCACCGTCAGCGATAACTGGAATACCTGCTGCCTTAGCAACCTCATATACTTCCATAATAGCTGAAATCTGTGGTACACCAATACCAGCAACTACACGAGTTGTACAAATAGAACCAGGTCCGATACCAACCTTAACTGCATTTGCACCAGCATCTATTAAAGCCTTAGCAGCTTCTCCTGTTGCAATGTTACCAGCAATAATTTGTAAATCTGGATATGCTGCTCTAACCTTAGCTACAGCTTCAATAATATTCTTAGAATGTCCATGAGCAGAATCAAGAACAATAACATCAACCTTTGCCTTAACTAATGCATCTACTCTGTCCATCATATTTCCAGTAATACCTACACCAGCTCCACAAAGAAGTCTTCCTTGCTCATCCTTAGCTGAAAGTGGGTACTTAATTTGCTTCTCAATATCTTTGATTGTGATAAGCCCACATAATTTGAAATCGTCATCAACGATAGGTAATTTCTCCTTACGTGCCTTAGCAAGAATTTGCTTTGCTTCTTCTAATGTAATTCCAACCTTAGCAGTAATAAGACCTTCTGAAGTCATTGACTCTGAAATCTTCTTAGAGAAATCTGTTTCAAACTTAAGATCACGGTTAGTAATAATACCAACTAAAGTCTTATCCGAATCGCTCTTAGTAATAGGCACACCAGAAATTCTGAATTTGCCCATCAATTCATCAGCGTCTTTGAGTGTATTATCAGGTGTCAAAGAAAATGGGTCAGTTATAACACCATTCTCAGAACGCTTAACCTTGTCAACCTCTTCTGCTTGCATCTCAATTGACATATTCTTATGAATAATACCTATACCACCTTGACGAGCCATTGCTATAGCCATTCTATGTTCTGTAACAGTATCCATAGCAGCACTCATCATTGGAATATTAAGCTTAATCTTCTTAGTTAAATTAGTTTCAAGATTAATCATATTAGGTGTTACCTCAGAATATTGAGGTACTAATAGTACGTCGTCAAATGTAATTCCTTCACCTATAATTGTTCCCATTTTGCTCCTCACTTTCTGCTTCTAAAATATCTTCTTTCCTACCAGGCAAATCTCTAACACGGCTCGCAATAATGTCAAATATTATCCATATTCCGCCTGCTGCTGTTGCCGATAGAAAAATCTTAACAATACAAATAATCAAATTCCCTGTTGTCAACAAGTTACTCGCATGCATTACTATCAAATACCGAATAGGTCTAAATAATAGAACGTATCCACCTACAAATAATGCTAACAAGATCCCAGCTATAGAAATAAGCATTGCAATAATTTCACAAGTTTTTCTATGTATTTTCATTTATTTACCCTTTAATTCCTCTTGTAAACATAATTGTATACAAAACCATCTTATCAATAGTTTATTAGTACATATAATAACAAAACGTAGTATCATTTTCAACGAAAAAACCACATTATTTCTAACAATTCTCATCGAAAATTTAAGGTAAAATTAGATAAATTAACCCACAGCCAATTCCTACTGCTGCACCTACAATTACATCCTTTGCAAAATGCACTCCTTCTATAACTCTCAAAAACGCAAGAACTACTCCTGCAATAAGAAATGCAACGCCTGCTGGCCAGTAATAAAACAACAAAGTCATTGCTATCATAAATACTGAAAAAACATGTCTACTAGGCATGCTCTTGCCTTGCGTCTTCTTGCCATTAAGAGGTGGTACCCCAGTGACCTCATATGGTCGTGGAGCGTTGTATACCTTTCTAAAAATTGTAACAATAACAAATGCTATTCCTGGAAGCGCTATAACCTCTATTAACTTCACATAATTTCGTTCTAAAATATATGCAACCAAAACCAATATATATGACAAAAATGTCAATGCGGTCAGAATACGTTCTGCATATACCAGAAATTTCCTCATTCTATCTGAATTCAAATTATTTCTCCTCACAAATAAAAAAAGGACGACACAGTCGTCCATAATATTATTATTAAAAAATGTACATTAAATAGCCTTAACATTTACAGCCTGAGGCCCCTTATCTGAATCCTGCACATCAAATTCTACTGCTGCGCCTTCCTTAAGAGTCTTGTACTCTGCCTCTGACTCAATTCCAGAAAAATGAACAAAAATATCATTGCCCTCTTCATCCTGTAAAAATCCATACCCCTTATGGTCGTTAAACCATTTAACTGTACCTTTCACTTCATAACCTCCATAAAATAAGAACTAAATTCTTATAAAAGATTAACATATCAAGATGTAAAACTCAATAAAAAAACCCAAATTTCTTTACAATAGTAAATTATAATTTTCGACTTGTAAATTGTGTAATTATTTTCTCAGAACCAATTATATTTAAAGTCTTTCTTCTAATTCAATATTATTGTGCACCAAATAGTTGTAAATCCATTTATCAAAGGCCTCTTCTAAGCTCTTATCCATTGTAAAAACCTTCATATTAATTCCTGTTGTAACTGTAAGTTTACCCTCAATATACTTGAAATTACAAACCAAAGATGCGTTAGCTGCGTCAAAATTAATATTATTAGCTTCAATAATTTGATTCACTACTCGCCTCGGCAAAACTAAAGTCAACTGAAAGCTAAGCGGAAGCTTCTTACCTTTTATCAAATTATATATCTTGCTTCTAAAATTATCATAGGTCTCTATCGAATCTTCAAAACTCTGCTCTTCTAATTCTTCATTTGTAAAATAGTCATCATTTCTATGTCCATCAATTGTAAAGCTTGCATAAGTCTTAACTATTGCTTCTTGCAACAGAAAAAAATCAAAAGTCTCCTTGCAAAGCATCTCATTCATGCAATTTTTAACATTTACAACTAAATAACTTACCATAATCGCTCCCTAAGTTATACTACACTTATTCGGTCGACGATATTTTACCATAAATTGACACTTATTACAGTAAAATGTTATACTTTGCTGAGTTAGTATACACTAATTCAGGTAATTTAATTCTAATTAAAATACATTTATAAGGACATTAATATGACATTAAAAGATTTAAAACTAGGCCAAAGTGCCATTATAAAAAGTGTAGGCGGAGAAGGTATATTGAGGCAACATTTTCTTGATATGGGACTTGTACCAACAGCTACGGTCACTCTTACCAAGTTTGCTCCAATGGGCGATCCGATGGAGCTTATGATACATGGTTACGAATTAACCTTAAGACTTGACGATGCTGCAAAGATTGACGTTGAAATTCTAAGCGACGAAGAACAAGCAGCGTATTTCAAAAAACGCGAAGAAAATCTTATTCAAGAAAAATTAAAGGAGCGACAAAAGCCACTAAAAGGTTATCATCCAGACGATAACCACCCTGGCTTTGGTGAAGGTGGTATATATCATGACAAAACTCATGAAAATCCTTTACCAAAAGATACAACCATTACATTTGCCCTAGCCGGAAACCAAAACTGTGGCAAAACAACTCTATTCAACCAGCTTACGGGCGCTAACCAACACGTAGGAAATTTCCCTGGTGTAACAGTAGATAAAAAATCAGGTCAGATTAAGAACCATCCTGATACGGATGTGACAGATCTTCCTGGAATCTACTCTTTGTCGCCATATTCAAGCGAGGAAATTGTTTCAAGACAGTTTATCTTAGACGAGAAACCAAAAGGAATTATCAACATTGTTGACGCCAGCAACATAGAGAGAAACCTATATCTAACAATGCAACTTATGGAGCTTGATGTTCCTATGGTGCTTGCGCTTAATATGATTGACGAAGTTCGTGGAAATGGCGGTTCTATCCGCGTAAATGAGATGGAAAATGAGCTAGGTATACCAGTTGTACCAATCTCTGCACTTAAGAATGAAGGAATAAAAGAGCTTGTCGACCATGCATATCACGTCGCAAAATATCAAGAAGCTCCTGCTATCAAGGATTTTTGTGACAAGAATGACAAAAATGGTGCTGTCCACCGATGCTTGCACTCTATCATGCATACGATTGAGGACCACGCCGAAAATGCAAGTATACCAATTCGTTTTGCAGCTAGCAAAATCATCGAGGGCGATGAGCTTATAATAAATGCTTTGAATTTGTCTCCTAATGAGCTTGAAATGATAGAGCATATGATTATCCAGATGGAAGAAGAAAGCGGCTTAGACCGTGCTGCTGCAATTGCAGATATGCGTTTTTCGTTTATACAGAAGCTTTGCGAGAAAACGGTCGTAAAGCCTCACGAAAGCAAGGAGCACGAAAGAAGTCGTAAGATTGACAAACTTCTAACCGGAAAATACACTGCAATTCCTATGTTTATTCTAATTATGGCTGCTGTATTTGTCTTAACCTTTGACGTAATAGGGCTAGCCGCCCAGAATGGTCTACAATACCTAATTGATAGCTTAGGAAATGTAGTTGATAACCTGATGGTTCATGCAAATGTAAATGAAGCCTTGCGCTCCTTAGTAATTGACGGTATTTTCGATGGAGTCGGCTCAGTTGTAAGCTTTGTACCAATAATCATATGTCTATTCTTCTTCTTGTCCTTACTAGAAGATTCTGGCTATATGGCTCGAGTAGCATTTGTAATGGATAAATTGCTTCGTAAAATCGGCTTATCAGGAAAAAGTATCGTACCACTACTGATTGGATTTGGATGTACAGTTCCTGCTGTTATGTCATCTCGAACTCTCTCTTCAGAAAGAGACCGTAAGATGACAATTATACTTACACCATTTATGAGCTGTTCACTTAAGGTTACTGTATATGCATTTCTAGCAGAAGCATTCTTCCCTGGATATGCTGGCCTTGTAACACTACTCATATATCTACTTGGAATTGTTGTTGCAGTGCTTGTAGCGCTAATATCTAAGAATACTACATTCAAGGGCGAAGCTGTTCCATTCGTTATGGAGCTACCAAACTATAGAATGCCTGGCCTTAAAAATGTAGCACATTTACTATGGGACAAAACGAAAGACTTCTTACAAAAGGCATTTAGTATAATACTTATAGCAACAATTGTTGTATGGTGCTTCCAAAGCTTCGATTTGCATATTAATTTTGTGAGCGATACTAGCGAAAGCATACTTGCTCAAATATCAAATTTAATTGCACCAATATTCGCCCCTATGGGCTTTAATAACTGGAAGCTTGTTACTGGTTTAGTATCAGGCTTTATTGCAAAAGAAAGTATCATATCAACATTAACAGTATTATTTGGAAGTACAGCGGCTCTTGCCTCTAGCGTAAGTAAGGCTGCCGGAGCTGCTTACTTAGTATTTATCTTGATTTATACACCTTGTATTGCTGCTGTAGCTTCAATCAGAAGAGAATTGGGCCGCTTGTGGGCTCTTGGAATTGTAATATTCCAGTGCGTACTAGCTTGGATCATATCTTTCTTAGCTTATTTATTGATGGCTGCTATATTGTAGATTGTCATATTTCAAATTATAAACAAAATGATTTACAGATTATGAAAAAAGACGAATTAGTTTTAAGCTAATTCGTCTTTTATTATTTCATTTATTATTTCATTTATTATTTAACTCAAATTCAAGCCCTCAAGAAATCTTGTACGAACATTTTCAATTTCTTCTCCAAAAGAAAATGCCATCTCTTCAAACAACTTCTTACCAGCTATATCAAGCATCTTCTCATCTTGAGCCATAACCTTCTTGCCATCAGCAATACGCGCCAAACGTCTAAGGTATACCGTCTTAACAATGCGAGCTAACTCTAAGGGCTCGAACATTGCTATTCTCTCCTTGTACACTTCACCACGTTGTCTATCATTATCTGCTTCAATAACATCTAGGTCTTGTACTATATCAACTAATTTCTCCATCTCTTCTCGAGATTTCACGTCGCGAACTCTAGATTTAACGCTCTCTACAGGTGTAACCACTTGACTCTTGGTTTGATATACTGGATTAAGAATATAATATAATTTCTCAGAACCTTTGCCTTGCAAAGCCATTTCCTTAACTTCTTCTACAGTACATACGCCGTTAGTTTCATGCATTAAATAATCGCCGACTTTATATTTTTTCATAATTTCACCCACTTTGTGCGATACCCACTAACGTATATATTATAGCACTTTTCAGCATTTTTCGTAAGCCACTAGACCTAGTCGAGACATACTCATATAACCACAATATAGCGCCTAAAACGAAAATTCTTCATTTATCCTTTTTGAAATGCTTTTCTTTATTCCTAGATTGTGACGAAGACGTTTTTCGCATTTATTAAGATTCTCTATAGCTCGATTAACATTTTCCATATCTCGACCATTAAGATAATCCACAAGGTCTACAGTAATAAGCATCTGCAAATAGACTTGACCTAGCATACATTCATCGAGAAATGTGCATGTTTCATACCCGCTATACATAGTCTGCAAGACATAGTAAGCAAGATACGCACGGTACTTATCTTCTAACGCAGGATACTTTGCTACCATCTGTTTACACATCTTTTCAAAATAAAAGTTGGCGTCCTCTGCTGTCATCTTTCCAAATATTTTGTTATACTCTCGGCTAAATCCATAAAGCGCATTTCTAAGAGACATAAAGCCATCATCTATATCATTCATAATAATCTTGTCAAATAGCGCCATAGAATAGAAACGCCACCTGTCTTTACTTGGAAGATCACTTACGAACTCAGAAATGCTAATCACAAAATTTGCACCCTTCATTATTTCATCATGCATATATCGATAATATTTGTATACATTATGGATAACCTCTGGCATAGACTTAGTATCGTAAATGTAATCGATAATTTGTTCTCTAAGCTTCAAAATAAGCTTCAATAAATCCTTATCAAAAACCTCTTGTGACCACACTGGCAAGATCTCATCACCTTCGTATTCTACTAGCTTTGGTCTAGACAAATCCTGCAAAAAAAGCTCTGCTGTCTTAGGACAAGACAATTCAAATGTAACTTCTTCCTTATCGCCTATTGCGACACTTCTTCTCGGATAAATTCTACAAACCTTAGGCATCAAATCCTCTCGATTCATCAATTGCAATTTGCAGAGTCCTTCTTTAGTTTCATTTGCACATTTACCAAAAATTTTCCGAATATCTTTATCTTGGCCTAATGTCATAGAACAGCGTAGCTTCTTTCCTAATTCACCAGGCTCATTTCTATATTTATTAACTGTATCTTCGTCAATAGATATTCTCCAGCCTCTACAACAAGTATTAGGGCAATCCTTAGCTAAACATGTAAAATTATCATAAAAAGAAATTACTTTTGTTTCCATTCTACAATATAATCCTTTATTTCTTTAATCATAGCTTTTGCTGCTGCTGACAAAATTTTCTCATCCGCATAGCATACGCCAAGCACTCTGTATTCCCTTGGTTTCAACGGATAAATATCTACATTTCCTGTAGTCGTTTGTGTAAATAACGTAGGCATAATCGATAGTCCAGTTCCACATTGAACCATAGCAATTGTTGACTGTTCATCTAGAATTCTACAATTCGCACGAACCTCTAATTTATGCTCAAACAAATAACTATTAACATCCTTATTGTAGCTATCCTGCTGCACTACGAAAGGCTGATTCTTAAGCTCTTCTGGTGTGATGTGCTTAACAGATTTGTCAAAAAAGCCTTGTGGCGCAACACACACGAGCTCATCCTTATATAATTCTTCAAACTCTACACCGTCGCATGCCTTTTTTGATATGATTCCAACATCAATATCTCCATTTTTAGCCCAAACATTTACATCCGTATAAGAGCCTTGAAATACCTGCAATGTAATATTCGGATGCTTCTCCTTGAACCTAGTGATAATATCAGGAATCCACGCTAAGCACACAGTGTTAGTACAGCCTAGCTTAACAAAGCCTGCTTCTAAGCCCTTCATATCGTCTAAGGTCTGCTGCAAATTATTATTTGCATTTAAAATCTTCTTAATGCAAGGATAAATCTGCTCTCCTGCGGAAGTTAATCTCACACCGTTTTTATCTCGTACAAATACTGCTTCTTTAAATTCCTCCTCCATAGAAGAAACAGCATGGCTTATCGCCGAAGGTGTAAGGTGCATAACCTCTGCGGTCTTAGCAAAACTACCTTGTTCTACTATTTGATTAAATATTTCATATGATAATAAAGTCATATAAATATGATACTTGAATAAAATTCATCTTGCAAGTGAAAAAGTTGAACTTTACTTCACTAGATACTTTATATATCATATATTTAAACAGTAAAATGTTTAGTAATCTTTTTTCTTTTTAGGGACAACGTAGGTTGTCCTTTTTTTATTGTACTTTTACTTAATAACCCTCAAAACATCGACTGTATGTGCACTTGCACCAAGTAAATCCATCCTTTCACAAACGGTCTTTTGGTAACGAATAAATTCTTTGAATTCGTCATTTGACAAACTGTTAAGTACAGGTCTCATATGATTTGCTGGCCCGTCAGGTGAAAGAATCACCTCTCGTTCTACCGCCATACCTTCATTAATTGCATCAATATCTTCAATCCTCACATAATCGTACAAATCATTTTCATCTGTTTTTATGTGAAATGTATTATCCAAACGATTTCCCTTTACATTTTCCATAATGTGCTTCTCTTTGAAGCCATACGTCAACACTCCGTATTCATTCATCACATACGCAACAAATATATAACCTCCAGGTCTTGTTATTCTAATAGCTTCTGATAATGCATCTCTTTTGTCTTCTAGCGTATGTAAATGATACATAGGTCCAAGAAGTAACGTTATATCAGCAATATTTTCGTCCATTTTAAGCTTTCTTGCGTCTCTTTTGTAACAAGTAATGTCAAGCTTTAAATCAGTAGCATACTTTTTCACCCTTCCAATGTTATGCTGTACCAAATCAAAGCTAATTAACTTATGACCTTCCTTAGCTAGAGGAATAGAATAAGCTCCACAGCCTGCACCTATGTCACAAATATCTAAATTTTGTATGTTGACTTCTGCATCAACCTCAGCATTCTCAACATTTGTAGCACATTTTTCTCTAATATATTTATCTATATATTTCTTAACATAAGACATGGTTATTTCAAACTCAACCTGCCCATGTCTACTCTTCAAACGCTTATCCTCGTTAAATTTGTTATAGTATTCCTCAAGATCAGTCATTTTCCACCTCTATAATTTGCACAAATTATACATAATGTTTATAATGTTAAATTATGAGTCTAAGTAAGACTCTTTTATATGTTATCACACATTTATTCTATTTCGTAAACAATTTATCTTTTTGAATAGGTTTTGAAAACATATAATATAACATTTAACTTAGGAGGACATAATATGTGGGCTGATGAAGCTGTATTTTATCAAATTTATCCTTTAGGATTTTGTAATGCTGCTTTTGAAAATGATGGTGTTTGCAATGAAAACATTACTAAAGTAATTGATTGGATACCACATTTAAAAGAATTAGGTATTACAGCTATTTACTTCTCTCCAGTATTTGAATCTGATACACACGGATATAATACTAGAGATTATACTTTAATCGACAAGCGTCTTGGAACAAACGAAGATTTTGCAAAGGTTTGTAAAGAACTTCATAATAATAACATCAAGGTTGTATTAGATGGTGTATTTAACCATGTTGGACGTGGATTTTGGGCTTTTGAAGATGTTCTTAAGAACAGAGAAGGCTCTCGTTACGTTGGCTGGTTTGATAGAATCGCATTTGACGGCAATTCAAATTATAACGATGGACTATGGTATGAAGGTTGGGAAGGAAATTACGACCTTGTAAAGCTCAATCTTAGAAATGACGAAGTTATCAATCACATTTTCGATTGTATAAAGGGTTGGGTTGATGAATTCGACATTGATGGTTTAAGACTCGATGTTGCATATTGCTTAGATCACGATTTCATTAGACGACTAAGAGATTTAGCCAATAACATCAAACCTGAATTTTTCCTACTAGGCGAAACATTACACGGCGATTACAACATGATTATGAATGACGGAATGCTTCATTCTGTAACTAATTACGAATGCTACAAAGGTTTACATTCTAGCTTCAACTCAATGAATATGTTTGAAATATGTCATTCATTACAGAGACAATTCGGCAATGAACAATGGTGCTTATACACTGGAAAACACTTACTATCCTTTGTTGACAACCATGATGTTACAAGAGTTGCTAGCATTTTAAATAACGAGAAGCATTTGCCATTAATATACACAGTATCTTTCGGTATGCCTGGAATTCCATGCGTATACTATGGTAGCGAATGGGGCACAAAAGCTCGTAAAGAAGAAGGAGATCCTGCACTTCGTCCTTGCTTTAGTGCACCAGAAAGCAATGACTTAACAAAGCATATCAAAGCTCTTGCAAATGCAAAAAGCAGTTCAAAAGCTTTACAATATGGCAATTATGTATCAATTGTACTTACAAACCAACAAACAGTATTCCTTCGCGAATGTGATGGTGAACGAGTTTTGGTCTGTGTCAATGCTACTGATTCTCCGTTCTACGCTAACTTTGATATGGGTGTTTCAGAAGGTACTGATTTACTAACTGGTAACAAAATACCTTTAAACAACGGTTTTGAAATGGCTGGATACAGCTCTTATCTTATCAAGCTATAAAGTAAGCTAAAACTATATAAAACTTTTATGTAGCTACAGATTGAGAACTACTCTCTTCAACATCTGTAGCTACTTTTATATGTACTTTTGTTACACGATTCTTCTCAGTTTCAACCACTCGTACCATATGATGCTCCCCAGGTGAAATGTAAGTCTCTCCAACATTTGGGAAGTGATCAAATTCACCTGTTATAAATCCACCAATAGTATCATAATCTTCTGATTTGAAATTAAGCGGCAACTGATTGCACAAATCCTCTAAATTTGCTGAACCTAATACATCATATTCATTCTCACCAGTTTGGACTACATCATCTACTTCATAGGAATCAAATTCATCTCTAATTTCACCTACTAATTCCTCAAGCAAATCCTCTAATGTAATCATTCCTGCGACATCACCAAATTCATCAAGCACAATTGTTAAACTTATAGAATTAGAACGCATCTCATCAAATAGATCTGCTGTATTCTTCTTCTCATATGTAAAATGTACTTTTCTTGTAAGATTTCTGATAGAAAATGCTTCTTTATTCTCTTCAAGAAGTAAATCCTTCATGTTAACAAATCCAATAACATTATCTATTTCGTTCTCATATACAGGAATTCTTGTAAATTTATGTTCTTTGTATTCTTCAATCAACTTATCATATGACCAATTAACATCTACCATAGTCATATCGATACGTGGAATCATAATTTCTTTTGCTGTAGCATCTGAGAAATCAAATAAATTATGAATTATTTCTTTCTCATCACTTTCAATAACTCCCGTCTCGTGACTTACATTTACAATAGTTCTTAACTCTTCTTCTGTAATCGCATCCTCTTGCTTACTAGGATCAACTCCAAAAATTCTAAGTACAATAGATGCGAGAAAATTAACTATTATAATGATTGGTGTAAGAATAATCATTAAAAATTTGATAACACCTGCATATTTTAATGACATACTATCTGCTTTAATGTTCGCCATTGTTTTGGGCGTGATTTCTCCAAAGATCAAGATTAGTAATGTCAATACACCAGTTGCTATACCCGCACCTACACTTCCAAAAACCTGAATCGCACAGGTTGTCGCAAGAGAAGATGCCGACAAATTAACTATGTTATTACCAATCAATATTGCCGAAAGCATTTTAGAAGAATTATCCGTTATATCTATTACTATCGCAGCTTTTCTCGCCTGTTTTCCGCCTTCTTCTACTAAGTTTCTCATTTTAATCTTATTAACCGTTGTTAAAGCGGTCTCTGCAGAAGAGAAAAATGCAGATAACATAAGTAATATTACAAGTATTATTAATTTGATTATAAGTTGTATGTCTACTTCCAAAATTTACTCCTATACATCTGAAGAATTAAGATATTCTTCTTGTTCTTTTGTCAATTTATCTATTTGAATATTTAAGAAATTAAGCTTACGCTTTGCAACTTCATCATCTACCTCTTTAGGTACAACAATAAGCTTTTCTGTCAATTCATCCTTATGCTCAACAAGATATTTTGCTGATAAAGCTTGTATTCCAAAGCTCATATCCATTATTTCTGCAGGATGTCCATCACCACAAGCAAGATTAACAAGTCTGCCCTCGCCTAATACATATACAAAGCTACCTGGCTTAACCTCATATCCAACAATATTTTGTCTTTGGTCTATTGATGACAAGGCCATTTTGCGTAGTCCTTCCATATCAACTTCTACATCAAAATGTCCTGCATTACAAAGAATTGCACCATCCTTCATATTTTTCATATGCTCAGTCGTGATAACATGTGCACAACCTGTAACTGTCACAAAGAAGTCACCAAGAAATGCTGCCTTTTCCATTGGCATAACCTCAAATCCATCCATAACCGCTTCAATAGCTTTAATAGGATCAACCTCAGTAACGATAACCTTTGCACCAAGGCCTTTTGCGCGCATAGCTACACCTTTACCACACCAGCCGTATCCTGCAACAACAACCTTCTTACCGGCAACAATAAGATTGGTAGTTCTATTGATTCCGTCCCATACGGACTGTCCTGTACCATATCTGTTATCGAATAAATGCTTACAATCTGCATCATTAACCATTACCATAGGAAATTCCAACTCACCAGCTTTATCCATAGCTTTAAGTCTTATAATTCCTGTTGTCGTCTCTTCACAACCACCGATTACATATTGCAATTTATCACGCATCTCATTGTGAAGCATATTTACCAAATCTCCACCATCATCAATAATAATATTACAATCGTTCTCTAGCACTTGTCTTATATTTGCAAAGTATACTTCATCTGTACAGCCATGATGTGCAAATACATTAAGCCCATCCTTAACTAATGCTGCTGCAACATCGTCTTGAGTAGATAATGGATTACTTCCTGTAACAAACATTTCTGCTCCGCCAGCCTTAAGAACTTTACACAAATATGCTGTTTTAGCCTCCAAATGAACAGATAAAGCTATTCTTATCCCTTCAAAAGGTTTATCCTTCTTAAAATCTTCCTCTAAAGACCTTAAAATATCACAGTTCTTTCTAACCCAATCAATCTTATGCTCTCCACTTGGTGCCAAATTAATATCTTTAATATCGTACATTTCTTTTTCCTCCAAAAATATATACGATATTATAGCACATTTGAGTTATACAATACAAAAAAGCTCTCCAAAATTTATGCAAAAACTGCATTATACACCATTGTCTTGTCGTCACTTTTTGTCTTATCTTCTTCCCATTTCAAAAATGCTTTACCTTCAAGCTTTGGCGTAGGCGGAATCAGATTATCTTCTACATCAATCTTATATCTTCTATAAATGTGGTCATCCACCTTATATATAATGTCTTTATATAATTTTCTTGATTCATCCAATACAACTGTCACCGTTTTTGTGATAGAAGCCATTTCACCAGTTGTATGTGTATATTTTTCTGTTGCTTCAACCGACAAAATTCCTTCACTTATATCAACTGCCTTATAATTTATTGCAACCTCAAGATTTTTATCTCTATTTTCCTCTGTTCCGTTTATTATTTTCTGATTTAATTTCTCCTCAAACTCCTGTCTTATCCAGCCTTCTCCTTCCTCAGCACTTGCAAATGTATAACCCCGTAGTACAGCTTCTTCTAAAACTTCTTTGGCTGATGCTTCTATCGCATTTGTAAATTCTGTTTCTCTTTGAGCAGTATTATCAACAAACAATATGGAAACTGTAAGTAATGCTACTAATACAGCTAATACTATTCCTATGCTTACATACTTCATTCTTCCACCCCCAGACAACACCATTTTTTAGCTGAACCGCCAGTGTTGTTATATCCTTCAACTAATATATTTATTAGTCCAGTTCTCGAAAACTTTAGCTTTCCATCTTGGTACACTCCATCACCTGCGTTTTCAAACTTAACAAACCTAACATTATCAGCACCTTGAAACAATTCTAAAGGCATATAATCAGTATTAACTATTACTTTTTCATCTCTTACCTTAAGTTGAATATCCTCGTTCAAAACCTCTTTAAGTGCAGTGCTTTCATTGCCTTTAGCACTCTGCTCTATATTAGGCGCAAACATTTTCCCAAGACCTGGCATCAAACCAACAGAATCTAGCGCATAGCTTCGATAAAATATACAAATTATAATAAGAGATGTCACAACTATCCCAAGTATTGCCGCACCATATTCTTCTACAATCTGTTTCATCTAATCACATCCTGACCATACAATGTATTTGCATACGTTCTTATTGATGTTCCAAAAGAGTCCGTAAATACTGTAGTTAACATAGCAAGAATTACTACCCCCACTAGAACTGCAATTATCAACTGACCATATTCTTCTACTATTTCTCTCATTTTTTGTCTAGGCCTATAAATATAGACCATTACTCCTTTCCTATTTTCCTATACGAGAGCTAATGCATTAAGGAAATACAACAAAACGCCTACTAGTAGCGTTCCTATAACCATAAGCAATATACTCTCTCCATACTCTTTCAATAATGTATTCATCTCCACTCCTTTTCTCAGACATATCTTACAATTTCTTTCTCTGTTACAATTCCTAACATTGGAATCACAAAATCATACGTCAAAGTCATGACTGCACTTTTCTTATTATCCTTTTCCGAAATTATATCTACCTTTAAGTTATTGATATTTTCTACATTTTCCGCTTCTTTTTCACATTCTGCGATTACTCCTGGTGCCAAATTTGCATTTCTCATCTTAGCCACAAAATCATTAGCCTCATTATTGATATTTCTTGACGAAATCGCAGAATAAATAAGGCTAGTTCCTAGTGCCACCGTAAGAAGCACAAAGAATAATCCTATATAAGCTTTAACAATTTGTTCCATTTTACCTCCTCAAATAAACAACCAGCAGCAAAATCATATCTACAATTAATTTTGCCCCTCCAGTCAATTGTGGTGCTAGAAATAATGCATACATACCAGCTGACGCCTCTTCTTTCTTAATTCGTTCTGATTTATCAAGCATAAACTGATTTCTTCTTATAATGTCTTCAATTTGTTCTGTTGCATTAGAACCTGCTCCTTCCGATAAAGAAAATAACATTTTCATAGCAGAACGCACCTCCGGCAAATTAAAATCGGAAAGGAAATTATTATACGGATGCATGCTAGTTGGATTCCTCTTAAGCTCTAGCACAAGCGTTTTTAACTCCTCTTGTAGCAAAGGAGGTGCATCTCCTACTGATTTAAATATTGCAACTTGAACATTTTCCCGCTGTAACAACAAGGAAACTTGCATTAACCATCTTGGAAATGTCTTTTCTATCTCTTTCGTCAACTGTCTCTTAACTAACCTAATTGATAGAAAATGCTTTCTAGGATTCTTTTTATAATTGGTAAAACGCTTCATTTTAGCAACCAGTAGCTCCTCGTCCTTAACATTTTCATTAATGAAACTAACTGTTAGCTTCTTATCCGCTAGATAATAAATAAACATATCTGCAATTATTACAATGAATGTCACAATCTGCGAAATCATTTCACCACCAACATCGAGGTTCATTCGATCTGACATAAAATAAATAACAAAGCAAAGTCCTAGTGAGGTAACTATAGACATTAGAACTAAGCTTCTTTGATGCTTTCTAATTTTGAGTTCTTCATATACGCGATCTGCCCACATTCTTCTTGCCTCAAGAAGCAACTGCATGCTTGAAATAAATGCTCCACCCTTCTCTTCAACTTGAATAACAAAATCATGCATAGTCTTTAAGCCCTCGTAATTATATTCATCTTCTATAATTCTAAGACCATTTCTTATAACATCACTTGCATCAAAGGTTTTCGTTATATATCTCTTCGCCTTTTGTAGCACATCCTTCATCTTCGAATCGTCGAATAACTCTTCTACTTCTTCTAATGTTGCTAACACCTTCTTATTCTTCATAAATGAATACATAAATTGTTCCATGTACATATTCACGTTTGAAAACCTTTGCATTTCATACCTATTGACTGCTAAGCTCCTTAGGAACAGCGGCAGCATTAATGCCACCGCTAGACACAAGCCAATTATAAAAGGCCAATTAAGCCTAAATAATAAGCCTACAACAACAGTTATACAAACCATAATTAGATAAGCAACAATAGTTTTTGAAGTAGAAAAAACATATCCATATTTAACTAGCTCGTCAGACAACTTCTTTTGCTTCATAATATGTTCCTCCACCTTTCCAGTTTTTGTACGTTCTAGGTCGTTTTGCCACCGATTCTATCTGTTCTTTTCTTCCTGTAACATAAAATGGATTCTCTACGCCAACCTCCTTAAACCGCTTTACCAAAGAAAGTGGCAGCTCCTTAATAACTACCTTTCCATTTTCTACGATTTTATAAATGTTATTCATACCACCGACTCTGTCAAAATAGCAAATTTGTTGTATAAATCTCTTGGTTACATATTTTCCATTCACTAAAACATCTCTACGTTTAAGAAGAATACCAATGTCTACAAATGAATAAATATCATTTTCCATGTTCTTATTCACATTTCCAGCCATATTAAGCATTCTATCTGGAATCTTAATTACATCGTCCGTATGTAACGTCGTCATACCACTGATTCCTGTAGAAAAACACTCCAATAAATATTTAACCTCTGTCGACCTAACTTCAGAAAGCATCAACCATTTTGGATTAAGACGAAGACAGGTTTTTATCGCCTTAGTATAGTCTAATGTAGAATTAACTTTAAGCTCTACCACATCATTTCCTGGATTAATCTTGCCATAATGCCATTCTACCGTGTCCTCAATCGTTATTACTCTGTCTTTAGGTTCAATATATTGCGAGAAAAATTTGGCACACTCTGTCTTACCTGCACCTGGCTCCCCACAATACACCATGTTCATTTTTGCTTTAACACAATTTTTAAGAAATGCAAATACATTTTCCATACAATAACCTGACTCAACAATGCTGCTCTCGCTCAACCTAACACTAGACAACGATTTCCTTATGCATATGCTTCTTCCAGAAACAGCTACTGACTCATGCACAATTGTAATTCTCAAATAATCCGTTTCTCCCTCTAGTACAGGATATTGTTTGTTAAATGGTTTACTTACAGCGTTAGATACACGCGCAGAAAACTGTTCTACAAACTCTTCATCCAAGCCTGTTACATTACATTTCTCCCTAACATTATTAGAATATGTTACCCATAGCTCACGACCGTTGTAATCAATATCAGTTATGTCATCTTGGCGAACATACGGATAAAGTACTCCAAAAAAATTAGCTGACTCCTCTATTAAATTTTCTTCCTTCAAATAACTACCTCCTACTATTATCCTCTAGCTTGTGCAAAAAATGATGTTATAAGCTCTGAGAACTGATGTCCCACAATGCCTTGATCGTTAGTCCCGATAATAAATGTAACTACTGCAACTAACGCAACTATCGCAATTACAGTTATAAGTGCAGGACCATATTCTTTGAGAATATCTTGCATAACTCCTCCTTTCTATCATTTTTCATTTTCTAAATTTTCAAAATGGAAAACTACAATCTAGACACTAGATTGCTCTAAGCGAATGCTTTACTGATTGACTAACACTTTAACACCTTTTATAAGAACAAACAACCGAACAAATTATTAAAATTTTATTAACATTCTCTTCTAAATTTGGTATTATATAGAAGTATTTTTATGTATTGCTAGAGCATTTTTGCTCAACAAATATAAGCGTTGACGCCAAAGGAGGAAGAAGAAATGGCACAAAATCCAGTTGTTACAATCAAAATGGATTCTGGTAAAATTATGAAAGCAGAATTATATCCAGAAATTGCACCACAAAGCGTAAATAACTTTATCAGTCTTATTAACAAAGGCTTTTATAACGGTGTTGGATTCCACAGAGTTATTCCAGGTTTTATGATTCAAGGCGGTGATCCTGATGGAGTAGGAACAGGCGGTCCTGGTTACTCAATCAAAGGTGAATTTTCAAGCAATGGCTTCAAAAACGATTTAAAGCATACTGAAGGTGTTCTTTCAATGGCACGTTCTATGATGCCTAACTCAGCAGGTAGCCAATTCTTCATTATGCACAAGACTTCACCTCATCTAGACGGTGATTATGCTGCATTTGGCAAATTAATAGAAGGTCAAGAAGTAGTTGACGAAATTGCAAATGTTGATAGAGACTATAACGATATGCCTCTAGAGCCACAGGTAATGGTTGAGGTTACTGTTGATACATTTGGCGTTGATTATCCTGAGCCAGAGAAATGTTAATTGTAAGCTAACAAATATATGAGGAAAAAGATTATGAGAAAAGGTTTTGACAATGACAAGTATTTAAAAATGCAATCTGAACACATTAAAGAGCGCATTAACAAATTCGACAACAAGCTTTATCTAGAATTTGGTGGAAAGCTTCTTGACGATTACCATGCAACACGTGTATTGCCTGGTTTTGCTGCTGATTCTAAGTTGCAAATGTTAATGACTCTTAAGGACCAAGCTGAAATAGTTATGGTTGTATCATCAGAAGATATTCAGAAAAATAAAGTTCGAGAGGATCTAGGAATAACATATGATAACGACGTAATTCGACTAATCAAAGAGTTTAAAAGTCGTGACTTGTATGTTGGAAGCGTAGTATTAACAAAGTACACCGAGCAACGTGGCGCGAAGCTATTTGCTACAAGACTTGAACAGATGGGCATTAAGGTGTATCACCATTACATTATCCCAGGCTATCCTAACGACGTTCAGACAATCGTTAGCGACGAAGGTTTTGGTAAGAACGACTTCATCGAAACTTCACGTCCACTTGTAGTTGTAACAGCCCCAGGACCTGGTTCAGGAAAGATGAGTACTTGTTTATCACAATTATATCATCACAACAAGCGCGGCCTTCGTGCAGGCTATGCCAAATACGAAACATTTCCTATTTGGAATATTCCACTAGACCATCCTGTTAACCTAGCTTATGAAGCAGCTACTGCTGATTTGAACGACATTAATATGATTGATCCATATCACTTAAAAGCATATGGTGAAACAACTGTCAACTACAATCGTGACGTAGAAATATATCCAGTACTTAACGCTATTTTCAACGAAATATATGGTTCTAATCCATATGCTTCACCTACTGACATGGGTGTTAATATGGCAGGTAACTGTATCTTCGACGATGAAGCCTGTAAAGAAGCTTCTAAGCAAGAAATAATACGTCGCTACTACGAAGCCGTAACTGGTGTTGCAGAAGGTAAGAGAGAGCCTTCAGAAGTTCGCAAAATAGAACTTCTTATGAATCAGCTCAACTTAAAATGTAAAGACAGAGCTGTTGTTACACCTGCACTTAACCGTGAGGCAGAAACAAATTCTCCAGCTACTGCAATAGAGCTTGATGATGGACGTATTTTCACTGGCAAGACAGGCGATTTACTTGGTGCTTGTTCTGCTGCACTTATGAATGTCCTTAAAGAACTAGCAGGAATAGATCATGAAGCTAAAATATTAACACCAGAATCAATTGAGCCTATTCAAAAGCTTAAAATTAATTATCTAGGTAGCAAAAACCCTAGACTTCATACTGATGAAGTTTTAATTGCTTTATCTGCTACTGCAGCAACAAATGATGATGCTGCAAAAGCCTTAGCTCAATTACCAAAGCTTAAAGGCGCTCAAGTTCATTCTACTGTACTTCTTTCACAAGTAGACAAGACTACTTTCAAGAAGCTAGAATGTAATGTAACCTACGAAGCTAAGACAGAACAATAAGCTTAAGCGATAAACTAATATATTTAATTCAAAAATAAAGCCCTTTCACTGATTAATATTTACTATTAATACAGTAAAAGGGCTTTTTTGATGATAAATATTTATAGTATCAATCTAGTCAGGACATTCTATTATTCTTTATACATATATATATATCCAAACAATTCATTATTCTTCATACATACTGATATATTCAAAAAATCCATTATTTTGTATATCGTAATTCACACCATTAACTCTTATTATATTATTTGTTGGGAAAGAAAGCTTTACTTCTTTACCGTCTTTTCTTGTAAATGTTAATGAATACTGAATGCTATCCGCTGCTTGATTAGAAGACTTATCGCCAACCTTTATATTTTTCGCCTGTACCCATACATTAGCAATAGTTTTAAGATCTTCTTCTGACTTCACATTACCATTTGCTTCAACCTTTAAGGATGTTGCAGGATTTCCTTCATAATTTGCATCAAAAGCATAAACACCTTCATCATTAATGAATTTTACAAGCTCATTATTCACATTTACCGTAACACCGGATGCTTCTTTTGCTGCTTCTTCGGCCTGTATTTCTTCCTTCTGTTCTTCTTCTATCTTATCTGCTTTGTTCTGCATAAAGATTCCTATAACTACAACTACTAATGTTATAGCTACTAAAACAACAAGTACGATCCAAAACCAGCTTTTGTCAACTAGCTTCTTCTCTGGCTCCTTTTTTCTATTATAAATATTATTTGTTCTTACCTTCTTTGCCATATTTGCCTACTCTCTCATATTATAAATTTCCCTTCTCAACACAAAACAGTATTGAGAAGGGATTATTAGCTTCAATTATTTGATTTCGCTATGATATTCTTGTAATGACTTGACACCTGCTGCTGGGTTAGTCTTAATATAATGAATACCCTCTGCTGTAGCACGTGCTGCTGCCATTGTAGTCATATAAGGTACTTGAGCCTTAATTGCTGTCTTACGTAAATAACTATCGTCATGGATACAATCCTTACCAACTGGTGTATTGATAATAAGTTGAATATCACCATTTGTAATCATATCCTTAATATTTGGACGACCTTCGTACAACTTCTTAACCTTAGTAACAGGAATTCCTGCCTCAGCAATAAGATCATATGTTCTACCTGTACCAAGAAGTTTAAATCCATCTTCTGCGAAAATCTTAGCAATCTCAACAACCTCTGGCTTATCCTTGTCACTAACTGACATAAGCACTGTTCCTTCAAGTGGAAGCTTTGACTGAATTCCTTCTTGTGCCTTATAGAAAGCTTCACCATATGATGGACTAATTCCAAGAACTTCACCTGTCGAACGCATTTCTGGTCCAAGAATAGGATCAACCTCTGGGAACATGTTAAATGGGAATGCTGCTTCCTTAACACCGTAATTTGGAATATCTCTGTCTGGCATGTTCTCAATTGGTGAAGGATTTCCTGTCAATTCACTTGTAACGATATCTGTTGCAAGTGGCACCATTCTAATATTACATACCTTAGATACCAATGGCACTGTACGGCTGGCTCTAGGATTTGCTTCAAGAACATATACCTTATCATTTTCAATAGCATATTGCATATTCATAAGACCGCGAACATTCATCTCAACTGCAATCTTACGAGTATACTCTTTGATTGTCTTAACATTTTCCTCAGATATATGAGCTGAAGGAATAATACAAGCACTGTCACCTGAGTGAACACCTGCTAACTCGATATGTTCCATAACAGCAGGAACATAAGCATTTACACCATCTGAAATAGCATCTGCTTCACACTCTAAAGCGTGATTTAAGAATCTATCGATAAGAATTGGTCTATCTGGTGTAACACCTACAGCCGCATTCATATATTCAACAAGACTTTCCTCGTCGTATACTACTTCCATGCCTCGACCACCAAGTACGTATGAAGGACGAACCATAACTGGATAGCCAATCTTGTTAGCAATTGCAATAGCTTCTTCAACATCAACAGCCATTCCAGATTCTGGCATAGGAATTTCTAATTTGTCCATCATAGCACGGAATTGATCTCTATCTTCCGCAAGGTCAATAACCTCTGGCGATGTACCAAGAATATTAACTCCATTAGCCTTCAAATCAGCAGCTAAGTTAAGTGGTGTCTGTCCACCGAACTGTGCAATAACACCTACTGGCTTCTCTTTATTGTAAATGCTAAGAACATCTTCTAATGTAAGTGGTTCAAAATACAACTTATCAGATGTATCATAATCAGTTGAAACTGTTTCAGGGTTACAGTTAACAATAATTGTCTCAAATCCGAGCTTCTTAAGCGCTTGTGATGCGTGTACACAACAATAATCAAACTCAATACCTTGTCCAATTCTGTTAGGTCCACCACCAAGAATCATTATCTTCTTCTTGTCTGATACCACGTCTTTGTCAGGAGCATTATATGTTGAATAATAATAAGCTGCATCCTTTGTTCCACTAACGTGAACACCTTCCCAAGCTTCTTCAACACCAAGCTCAATTCTCTTATTGCGAATATCTGCTTCGTCAATCTCTAAGATTTGGCTTAAATATTTATCAGAGAAACCATTCTTCTTAGCCGAAATCAAAGCTTCATCACTTGGAAGAGAGCCTTTTGACTTCATTAATTCCTCTTCTTCTTCAACTAATTCCTTCATTTGCTCAATGAAGTATGTCTTAACCTTAGTTATTTCATATATTTCTTCAACTGTAGCACCCTTACGTAATGCTTCATACATGGCAAAATGTCTCTCAGTAGATGGAGTAATAAGAATCTGTAATAATTCTTCCTTAGTCTTGCTATCCAAGTCAGCAGCATGACCAAGACCATATCTTCCTGTCTCTAGTGAACGAATTGCCTTCTGAAAAGCTTCCTTGTATGTCTTACCAATTGACATTACTTCACCTACAGCACGCATCTGAGTACCAAGCTTATCTTCAACACCCTTGAACTTCTCAAATGCCCATCTAGCAAATTTAATTACTACATAATCTCCGTCAGGAACATATTTGTCTAATGTACCATATTTACCACATTCAATATCCTTAAGTGTAAGTCCACAAGCCAACATAGCTGATACTAACGCAATAGGGAAACCTGTCGCCTTAGATGCTAATGCTGAAGAACGTGATGTTCTAGGATTAATCTCAATAACGATAATTCTATCAGATACAGGATCATGAGCAAATTGTACATTTGTTCCACCAATTACTTGTACAGAATCTACAATCTTGTATGCCTGCTCTTGTAATTTCTTCTGTGTCTCCTCTGAAATAGTAAGCATTGGAGCAGAGCAGAATGAATCACCAGTATGAACACCTAAAGGATCAATATTTTCAATGAAGCAAACTGTAATCATATTACCTTCTGCATCACGAACTACCTCTAATTCTAATTCTTCCCAACCAAGGATAGACTCTTCTACAAGAACCTGTCCTACCAAAGAAGCCTGAAGACCTCTCTTACATACAACTTGAAGCTCTTCCTTGTTGTATACAAGACCGCCTCCTGCACCACCCATTGTGTATGCTGGACGAAGAACAACTGGATAGCCTAACTCATCAGCGATTGATAATGCTTCATCTACAGAATAAGCAACCTCTGAACGAGCCATTTCGATTCCAAGTGAATCCATTGTCTTCTTGAACTCGATTCTATCCTCTCCTCTTTCAATTGCGTCAACTTGAACACCTATAACTTTAACATTATATTTATCAAGAATTCCGGCTTTATTAAGCTCAGAGCAAAGGTTAAGTCCTGATTGACCACCTAAGTTAGGGAGCAACGCATCTGGTCTTTCCTTCGCAATTATTTGCTCTAATCTATCCACGTTAAGTGGCTCGATATAAGTAACATCTGCCATCTCGGGATCAGTCATAATTGTCGCTGGATTTGAGTTTACAAGAACGATCTCATATCCAAGATTTCTAAGAGCTTTACAAGCCTGGGTTCCTGAATAATCAAACTCGCAAGCCTGTCCAATAATGATTGGGCCTGAACCAATAATAAGTACTTTATGTATGTCTTTGCGCTGTGCCATTTTGTGGTACTCCTCTCGAAAAATTTATCTTTTCTATTATAGCGATTTGTGGAAAGTTCGTCATTATGTTTTTTAGCCACTTTTGTTTTTGCCTCGTATATACATGCAAAGGAGATTTTTCCCATACACTATTAGATTAAGAGGCAAAAACATGAAATTGACAGAATTATTAGGAAAACAAAAAATTATCGTTCAGCTTGTCTGGGGCGAGAACAAATTGGAATTTTCTTCAGATGTAATCGAAAAGGATGATGAAGCTATATATGTAACGCCATGTATGAATGAAGGAAGAGAGCTGGAAATAAATGTAACTCGTGACAAGGCAGTTATTTGCAACATATTTACAGATGATTCAGCTAATCAGCAACGTATATCCTGGAGAAACGTTGAGCTTCTTACAGTAGAAAGAAGCGGCAGAATGTTATATCGCATCAAAACTCATGTTTATAACAACATTTCGAACATAGAGGATAGAAGAGGTGCTGAAAGAACCATTGTTTCAGACAACGGAGAAATCTCAGATGGTCGGGATAATTTAAGAATTATTGTCCATGATATCAGCGACAGTGGAATAGCTATTTATGTACCTAAGTCATTCATTCCTAAGTCTCAGCAATTAAAAATCACTTTTTCGGATAAAGTCGAAAATGAAACCTATGACATTGAGGCTGTTTTTTCCATTGCAAGGACTGAATACTTGAATGATTGTGCTTTGATTGGCTGCAGATTAATGGGTGAAGGAAATATGAAATACAGAACCTACAATTACATGAAGAGAATTTGCAAAAAGCATGAAAATAAGTCAGGTGCAACATTGATTATTTCACAAGCATCTTAAAACATAATGGTGGGATCGAATGCTGACGAGGTTTGTGTTAGTTACATTATCAAATCACTTCATACCAAAATTTTCAATTTCCACTTGTAGGTATGAAATTTTTTAATTCTCTCACGAATTTATGTAAACCTTTTCATACCTAATCTGCAACATCCTCGAATCAGGTATGAATTTTTCTCTCTTTATCCACCTATTTTCTTCATTTTGTCATACCAATACAGTGATTTTGCTACTGTTGGTATGACTTTTACATATAACTCAACAAAATCCCTCTCTCTTTTCATACCTAATTGACAAAATTTCTAATTTAGGTATGAACTTTATCCTCAACTATCCAAAATTAACAAAAATTAACAAAAAAGCGACGGGAAATCCCGTCGCTAAGTTTTTCATCTAGAATAACTGTCCTGGCAAAACTTTCTTTTCCATAAATGGAAAGTTCTTATCAAACTCTTCTGCCTTTGCTTCATCCACAAAATATCCTGACGGAGTAGAGTATTCTCCAGTCACACCGTTTAAATATCCTGGGATTAGTTCTTTACACAGAAAGAATGAAGCATCCTCTCCCTCTGGCAAACCGTGATATCTTATATCATAGTCGCTTGCGTAGCCAAAACCACTTTTGCCATAGAAATCTATATTTCCTTCAAAGCAAACGGCTCCGCATCCAAGCTCTTTCGCCTTTTCCAAAGAATAGTCCAAGAGCCTCTTTCCATAGCCTTGTCTTTTGAACTTTGGAGCAATACAGATAGGCCCCATCGTCATAATTGGAATCCTCCTGCCATCATCAGAACTAATAACAGCCCTCATAAACATATTCTGTCCTATCAGTTCATCACCGCACATCATAACAATGTCTAGCTCTGGGATAAAATCTTTATCTTCTCTAAGCTGATTCAAAACATAATGTTCAAGACAGCCTGGACGATACACGTTCCAAAAAGACTCTCTGACAAGATTCTCAACTATTCTATGTTCTTCTTTTTTCTCTAAATGAAATGTAATGTTGTTCTTATTCATTGTTTTTCCTCCTGAAAACCGTCAACTTGGTTGCATAACTGCGGGAGGTTTGTTTTGATTGTCAGCAAACCTCCCGGTTATGCAACAATCTCCATTGTCTTTTTGGTCAAAAAGCACTCTCCTTAAATAAATTAGAGGTGGCATCGCCACCACTAATTATATCTTAATATTTTAAAGATTTGTATATCCCATCAAATATTCATCAACCTCACGTGCACAATCACGGCCCTGACGAATTGCCTTAACAACAAGTGACTGTCCGGTATGCATATCACCTGCAGTGAAAACTTTATCAACTGATGTTTTGAAACTTCCAGCTGCCGATGCAACATTGGTTCTGCCATCTACATCAACGCCAAACGCATCGGTAACATAAGCCTGCGATCCCAAGAAGCCTGCTGCGATTAAAACAAGCTGACAAGGAACCTCTTTTTCTGAGCCTGCTACAGGAACCATCATACGACGCCCTGACTTCTCATCAAGCTTTGACTCAAGGCTCACAAGAACTGCGCTCTTAAGGTTGCCAGACTTATCTTTCTTAAACTCCTTAACAGTAGTAGTGTAGATTCGAGGATCATGACCAAAAACCGCAATGGCTTCTTCCTGACCGTAGTCTGTCTTGCAGACAAGTGGCCACTGTGGCCATGGATTTGACTCTGCTCTTTCATCTGGTGCTTTTGGCATCATCTCAAGCTGAGTTACAGATTTTGCACCATGACGCACGCAGGTTCCTACGCAGTCATTTCCTGTATCACCACCACCTATTACGATTACATCCTTGTCTTTTGCAGAAATAAATGCACCTTCCTTAAGTCCTGAATCCCAAAGACTCTTTGTAGTAGAGGTCAAAAAGTCAACTGCGAAGTAAATGCCCTTTGCATCTCTTCCTTCAGCCTGTATATCTCTAGGATTTGACGCGCCACAGGCAAGAATTACTGCATCGTATTCTTTGAGTAGATCCTTTGCCTTTACATCTTTTCCAACATCAACAGAAGTCTTAAATACAATTCCTTCTTCTTCCATAACAGAAACTTTTCTATCGATAATCTGCTTTTCAAGTTTCATATTAGGAATACCATAACGAAGAAGACCACCGACTTTATCGCTTCTTTCATAAACAGTTACTAAATGTCCACGAGAGTTAAGCTGATCAGCTGCAGCAAGTCCTGAAGGGCCTGAACCTATTACTGCAATCTTTTTGCCAGTTCTAACTGTCGGAGCTTTTGCATCTGCAAGACCGTTTGCGTATGCGTACTCGATGATTGCCATCTCGTTTTCTTTTGTTGCAACAGCGTCACCATTAAGACCACAGGTACAAGCCTTTTCACAAAGACCGGGACAAACTCTGCAAGTAAACTCTGGGAAGTTTGAAGTCTTGTGAAGTCTTAAATATGCCTGTTCAAAGTTTCCTCTGTAAACCAAATCATTCCATTCTGGGATGAGATTGTTAAGAGGACATCCTGATGTCATTCCTTTTATGGTCATTCCAGACTGGCAGAATGGAACGCCACATTCCATACAACGAGCTCCCTGTTTCTGCTGTTCTTCCAATGAAAGTGGAATGTGGAACTCATTAAAGTTTTCAATTCTCTCAAGTGGCTCAATTGCACTAGCTACTTTTCTCTCGTAATCTAAAAATCCAGTTGCCTTTCCCATGTCAATACCTCTTACTTGGTCAATGCGTTAAATGCTTCAATCTGTGCCTGCTCAGCGGTGTATCCTTTTTCTTCCATCTGAACGATAGTCTTCATCATCTTCTTATAATCGTGAGGAATTATCTTTTTAAACTTTGGAAGATACTCGCTAAAGTTATCTATGATTTCCTTACCCTTGTTTGATCCAGTCTTTTCTGCAAACTCAGCAATGATATCCTTTAATTCAATAACATCATATTTATCAGAAACTGGTTCCAAAGAAACCATAGACTTATTAAGTTTTCTATAAAGTGATGCATCCTCATCAAGCACATAGGCAATACCACCACTCATACCAGCAGCAAAGTTCTTTCCAGTCTGACCAAGAACTACAGCACGACCACCGGTCATATATTCGCATCCATGGTCTCCGCAGCCTTCTACAACAACGGTTGCACCAGAATTACGTACTGCAAAACGTTCTCCTACAACACCATTGATAAATGCTTTACCAGAGGTTGCACCATATAAAGCAACGTTACCTACAATAATATTTTCATCTTCTTTGTAAGAAGCATCCTTCGATGGATAAACGATAAGCTCACCACCAGAAAGTCCCTTTCCGAAGTAGTCATTACTATCGCCTCCAAGTTCGAGCGTAAGTCCCTTAGGAATGAATGCTCCAAAACTCTGTCCGCCTGCACCATGGCAAAGGACATGGAAGAAAGCAGGCTCAAGTGACTCGCCATACTTTCTTGTGAGTTCAGCACCAAGTAAAGTACCTACAGATCTATCAGTATTTGTT
>JAZUIN010000015.1:0-13890 GCA_045642225.1 Lachnospiraceae bacterium
TTTTTGCGAATTTTCCATTCTTTTGAGACTATTCCAGATTTTTTTCAACAACTAGTAAGTGAAAGAAGTAAATTCTGAAAACTCTGAAGAAAGGAGGAATTCGAACATGGATGGTATTACAAAACCTTTATTTGTAGATGCCGCTGAGATTCAGCGTGATTGGGGTGTATCCAAATCACAGGCATATAGCATTATTCGTAGATTGTCTAGCCAGTTAGTAAAAGAGAATCCTAAGGCTTTGATTCTGGCTGGAAAGATTAATAGAGCATATTACGAAGAATGTTGTGGAATTAGAAAAGCCCAGTAAACCGTAATTACTGGGCAAAGGATTTGTGTAGCATGCTATGTGTATATATGGGAAATATCTTAGCATGCGGCACATACAAAAACAATGTAAGCCACTTGGCAAAAGAAAGGATAATTTGTATGTCAGCACATAAAGATAAAAAACGAGGAACTTGGATGACTTATACCAGATATAAGAACTGGAAGGGCGAAAAGCTTATTCATCAGAAGCGTGGGTTTAAGACAAAGCATGAGGCATTGGAATATGAAGCAGAATTTTTAAGAACTGCTGAAAAAGATATGAATATGACCTTTGAGCAGTTCGTGACTTTGTATGTTCAGGATATGAAGCACAGTATAAGACCTCATACTTGGAAGACAAAGATGAACATGATTAACAGATTTCTCATACCTGCATTTGGTAAGAAAAGTATCTCTAAGATTACTTCACTTGATATTATTCAGTGGCAGAATGAATTGGCTACCGTTCGTGATAGTGAAGGTAAAGGATACGCACCAACTTATATGCGTTCTATTCAAAATCAGTTGCATGCAATATTTGCTCATGCTGAAACCTACTATCTTCTTCAAAGTAATCCATGTCGTAAGGTTAAAAAGATAGGTTCTTCCACTAATAAAGAAATGCTTTTCTGGACCGAAGACGAGTACTTTATGTTCAGAAATGCTATTAGTGAAGATCCAATCTATTACTATGCGTTCGAGATTTTATACTGGTGTGGAATTCGTGAAGGTGAATTACTTGCTCTCACCATGGAGGATTTCGATTTAGATAAGAAGACTCTTAGGATTAATAAGTCGTATCAGAGACTTGATATGGAGGATGTTATCACTGATCCAAAGACTATTCGAAGTAATAGAATAATTGCTCTGCCAGATTTTCTTTGTGAAGAGATGGAGGACTATTTTGTATCGTTAGGGAATTCAAATAAAAAAGCAAGAATCTTTCCTGCGAGTAAAGGTAAGCTCCATCATCTTATGGATCGCTATTCAAAAGTAGCAGGAGTTAAAAGAATTCGTATTCACGATTTGAGACATTCATGTGTTGCTATGTTAATAAATCAAGGGGTGTCTTCTTATGTAATTGCCAATCGACTTGGTCACGAGAACATTCATATCACGGAAAGATATGCTCATTTATTTCCATCTATGCAGATTGAAATGGCCAAGAAGCTTGATGAAGTTCAAAGTCAGAAGAGTAATGTAATTTATGGAGGAAAGACAGATGAAGCAGTTTAAGAATGAGTATAGAGACCAGTTTAATATAAAGAAGCCTAAGAAAAAGAAGAATGAGAAGAATCGTACAAGATCTCATATATACAATTTTCATGTTACAGAAGAGGAATTAGAAATGATTCTTCACAGAGTTGAAGTTACTGGAATGACCAGAAGAGAATTCATGCTTAATTCTTGTCTTGGTAATGAGATAACAGCTATAGGTAACATTAAGACTTTTAATAAGATTCAGAGCACACTCGATGAAGTTATAAGTAGATTAGATTCATTATCTCCAGCAGATGAATTAGATGAAGTAATGCTTCAGAAGATTCAAAATATAGTAGATGTATATGCAGGGCTGAAAAAATAATGTGGCATTAGCCCTTTGTCATGATGGCACAGCTATAGAACTTATAAAACTTAAGATATATAGAATGAAAAAGAAATATCTTGTTTTATTAAGTAAACTACTAGTAGTTTGTTGTAATGTACCAATAAAAGTACAATGCAACAATAAAAAGAACAAATGTATTGAAATGATGTTTCACATATGTTATAGTGACCACGAATGAAAGCGATAATATATTTTCTTTTTCATTCTACTTACAACTTAATAAAAACAAAATTCGTATGTGAGTGATTGCGGAGGTAGTTAGTAGCCAACTAACTAGGTTATCGAAGGCATCGACGAGTTTAATTAAATACATGTAAATGTATTTAATTAACTTTGTTGGTGTCTTTTTTAATGCCCAATTACTTGTCGATACATAGATCCTTTTCGGTCACTCCGGAAAGGACTTTTTAATGGCAAAGAGATTCTATGTATGGGCAGATGCAAATTGTAATGGAGAAAACATTGAGTGGATTGAATTAACAGGTGAAATGTTTATTCAGTTTGTGAGAAATCCAGAAAATTCAAGGAGAAGATTTATTACTCTATCTGATTCAGTATCTTATGAAGCTGATGTAATTGTTATTGAAGCAACAGAAGAAAAGTATCGCGAATGGTATAAGGAGAATCAGCATTCATTGTATCTAGCAAGAGAGGGTAAGGAAATAAGAGAAGACAGTCTTGAGTATTTATTAGATTTTCCTTCTTTTGATATTCCTTCTCCTTTTGATTTTGTTGATGAGATTGATAACAGATTTGAGATTGAGAAGTTAACCGAAACTATAAAAATGCTTTCTGAGAAAGAACAAATCATCATAAAAATGAATATGGATTTCCTGGAGACAAGAGTTTCTATCGCTGTTCTCGCAGAAAAATATGGTGTATCAAGAGCAACTTACTTTCGAAAGATTCCACAGATTTATGAAAAAATCCAAAAATTAATGAGACTCTGAAAGATTTTATTCAACAACTAGTAAGTGAAAGGCAGATGAAAAACCTTTCCAGCAAGAAGGCTGAATAAAAATTTTTACAGGAGGAACTATATGAATAAACCTACGATCAGTGAGTTGTCTATAACAGAATACTTAAATTTTGTTTTGGAAAATTCAAAAGAAACAAGCAGCACAGATAAGTTTTCTGATGGTAAAGCTACAATGCGCGAAGTGCTAGAGGAGCTTATATGTGAGATGAAGCATCCAACTTTTAATAGAAGACTTGGAAGATATCTGGAGAGAAATCAGCGAAGTGTTAAAAGTTTTGAGAGTTCTTTTCATGAAAAGCGGTTTAAAAATCAAATAGAAAAGATGGATTTCAATGACAAAAATCATCTGGCAGCTATGTACTTGCTAACAGCTGATAGAAGAATTTGGGTTTCGTTTGAAGAGGAAATATCACAAAAAGGAATTACTTATGACCTTATTACGAAGTTAAATTCTGACGAAGAATATGTACTTTTCCAGGTTGCAAAAGACATTATTGATGGCACTAAGCATATAACTTTGTCAGATATTTCTAATGCAAGATGTGTTAAGCCGAAACTATTTTTGATAATTTGCAAGGCTATTTCCATTTGTAGATATGGTATTGGAGCAGTAGGAATTACTCCTGAAATTGTGGGAGAGGAGACTGTTCCGTATATGCAAAAATTGGAAGCAGGATAAAGCAGTAGCGCTGTAAACAGCTTTTACTGCAGTTACAACACTCGGCAGAGCCGATTGTATAAGGGTTTACAGGATTTGTATATATAGCGCTAATTTTTGAGCATAGCTCTATCCATGACGTTAATTGAACGTTGAAATCCTGAAAACCATTGAAATTACTATATTAACAACGACGCTAAAAATAGCGCCATAGAGATTTGGAGGGAAAATATGAATAAAGAAAAATACAGTGTTTATTTAACAGATAAAACTATTAACTTGGCAGACAGTTTTTATAGGTTGGATGGATGTCCAACACGAAGTATGTATATCGAGAGAGCTATTGGATACTATACTGCACATTTGGCAAATGGAGTTAGTGACGATTATCTTTCTGACGCGATTAATAGAGCTATAAAAAGAGAGCTGACAAGTTTTGAGAATCACATTTCAAAGTTACTTTTTAGATTCTCTGTTGAAATGGACATGATGATGAATGTTGTTGCCGCTTCTCTGCTGAATGTTGAAGCAGATCAGTTAAGTAAATTAAGAGCACAGTGCGTTGAACATGTTAAGAATACTCGTGGGCAGCTTAGTTTTGAAAAAGCAGTTGCTTATCAGAATGGAGGAAAAGATGAATAATAATGCTAATTTGAAACATGGTTTTACAAATGACGAAAGGAATTTGGCTCACAATACCAATCTAATAGAATTCTTAGTAAAGCAAGGTGAGAATATACGACGTTCTGGATCAAATAATTATTGGATGCATGATGGGGAGACTATATCTATTCGTGGTAACCTTTGGTTCAATCACTACTCACAAAAAGGTGGAGAAGCTATTGATTTTGTTCGAGAGTTTTATGGAGTATCTTATCCAGAAGCAGTGGCGATGCTTCTGGGTATGAGTAGTGCTGAATTAATAGGACGCGAGCATGTGGTCGGATTAGTTGAACCATTTACTTTACCTGAGAGCGATGATAACACAAGACGAGTTTATACTTATCTTACTAAACCTCGTGGTATTGATAAGAATGTGGTGTCAGAGTTTATAAAACATAATCTAATTTATGAAGATAAGGCTCACCATAATGTTGTATTTGTTGGTGTAGATTTGAATGGTCATCCAAGACATGCACATATGAGAGGTACCGGTTCTGAGAGTACGTTTAAAATGACAATCCCAAGAAGTGATCCTGCATACTCATTTCATTGGTATGGTAATGATAATGAATTATATTTGTTTGAAGCTCCAATTGATATGTTGTCTTATATTTCCATGAATCTATGTGATTGGCAGAACCACACATATGCTGCTTCTTGTTCAGTGACGGATCGAGTTCTATTTCAGTGCATATCTGATAATCCCCGAATCAATACTATCCATATTTGTTTTGATAATGATATTGCTGGACAAAAGGTTGCTAAAAGAATAATTGAGAAACTTTCAGGCAGAGACTTTATTGTGGATATAGTTAGACCTCAGTTCAAAGACTGGAATGAAGACCTGACAACTCCTATTGGGATGATGCCAATGGGGAAAGGAATGTTTATCAACTATGAGGAGGAAATACATGGAGATTAAAGATATCTATGAGATGAATCTGCCTTCTCGAGCAATATTAGTTTATGAGAATCTTAATTTCAGAGCAGGCTCAAAAAGGAAATGCTGGCCATCTGTGAGATGCATTGCAAATGATACAGGACTTTCAACGCGAACAGTACGAAGAGCAATAGATGATTTAAGAAATGCTGGTCTCATTATTACTTATCATAGGATTAGAAAGAGTGGGGCGTGGAGTTCGCTTTTATATGAACTAATGTAGAGATTGTATTAACTATTTGAGTGATTATTGTTTAAAGTGTTCTATCATGAAGTTTTAATAGAATAAGCTGGACTTTCCTTGTAGTCTTTGTAATAAGCTTAAATCTATATACCGAGGAATTGACTATAGTTTTATTGCCGTTTCCAAATATGAGATTAATCATCTTATCTTAGCATATTCACCCAAATTGGTTTGTCATTCACCCAAATTGGGGTGCATAGAACCCTTCATATACGATAAAATCAAGATGATTTTAGGAGATGATTTTTATGTCAATAGGCGAAAAAATAAAGAAAGCAAGACAAGATGAAGGATTGACTCAGGCGGAATTATCTAAATTAGTAAATAGGTCTGTTAATACAATATCGCGTTGGGAAACAAATAAAAGGATTCCAGATATAGAGGAATTGAAACTGTTGGCTGATGTTTTAGATGTAGATTTGTTGAACCATAAGGACAGTAAAGAAGGCAGCGAAAATAATATTGAAAATACATCCACTAAGAATTTAGAGATGATTCTGGAAGATTTAAGATTGGATTTAAAAGAATCAGAGATTCAAAAAAGAAAATATCAGTTGATTATTTTCTTTGTTGTATTGGTTGCTGTTCTTGTGCTTTTGGCTTTTATATTTATTGTGAATTGGAGACCTAAAGGTGACAATTTAGAAACAATAAAAGTTGAATATTATGAATAGAAAAGAGGTAAAAAACACATGAAAAAATTAATTTCTTTAGTAATATGCTCACTTGTTATTTGTAGTTTTGCTGTATCGGTTTTGGCTAGTACAGTTTCATTTACAGATAATAACAATAATTCTTATAAGATATCAGAGAATTTCACAGGCACTTCTCAATACGGATATGCAGAAACTAATTCAGGAGGATGCACATTAGTAGTTAAAGTTGGAACAAGAGGAGGAAGTGGTGAATTACTTAGTAGTTCAAGTAAAACTAGAACCACAACTAATTATAATCTCAGTGTAACTGAATCATTAAGCTGTAGTAGTTCAAATGGTCTTGCAGTAAGTGGCTGTTATGATATTGCGGTTAAAAGAAATGGCTCAACTATAGTCAATAAATACTTCAATAACTCAGGTCTTTGATAGAGGAAAAGAATGAAAAAAAACCACATATGGCTCGTAAATGATATAGTGTGGAACGAAAAAATACAGATAATTCTCTTATCTGTATTTTTTTCTATACTAGTTATTTTAATGAGTGTTTTAGGTCAGAAATATGAAAAAGAGTTAGCAATCATTAATGGATGTAAAGCCTATAATATTGATGAAGATTGCATTATTTATAACGGTGATGTTGGCTATTCACAGATTGATCAACTTAAAGAACTAGATTCTGTAAGTGAAATATGTGAATTTTCATGCGATTCCGCAGGATTGTATTTAGAGAATGAAGATACTAGCTTTGTCTTTAATATGATTAGTGGACTGAAAAATCATGACTCTTCTAGTGAAATTTATCCTATTCATACTGTTACTGGTAAAACGATTACATCGCTAGATATTAACGAAATTATACTAGATGCTAAAGCTCAAAAGTATTACTCGGAGGGGGATAGCATCGTTATTCCTGTAGGACCTTTAAATACTGAAATATGTTTGGTAGTAAGAGGTTTTGTCTCTGAAGATGAAAATATCTGTTTTTACTCTACTGATTTTGATAATTCTTTGAATGGTCTATTCTGTAAAGTTAGCGATATAAATGATGGTTATGATTTGTATGATGAAAACGGAAATAAAATCAATACAGTAAATATATGTGCCATAGCTTCACGAGTCATCGATTCAAATAACCAGGAATTTCAATATAAAAACGAATATTCAAATAGATTACTTATTCGATTGAATAAAAATAGTACTATTGAAGATTTTTATAAAGAAACTGAAGGTCTGATAAATGGTCGTATGGATAATACGTATACATTTGAACAATTATTTGATTCATATTACGAAACTAATAGTAATGAAATAGGAACAATTATTACTTATGTTGTTGCAGTAATGTTGATTGTCATTGTTTCTCTGATTGGAGTAAATATATCTTGGTTTACCAAGAAGAGAAGTGAGTTAATCACATACTATATTCTTGGATTAACATGGGGGAAATGCATACTAATATCTTTGATTCCTTATTGCATTAGTATTCTCATTGGATACGTTATTGGTATATTTTCTGTTTTCAAGTTACCAGTTTGGTTATATGACAAAACTTGGAGAAATAATAATTTTTTGGTTTGTGAGTTATTAATTTTATTCATACTATATTTTCTTTGTAGCCTACCATACTACTTTGCATTCATTAATAAAAAACCGATCGATCTTTATAAAACAAAGGAGTGAAACAAACTGTGATTTGGCCTTATATTAGAGAACATAGAAAGAGTTTTTTAGCTGTGGTTTTTCTGTATTCATTATTGTTTCTGGCTCAATTACTTGTTTTTGCTCGTGTATTTACTCTAACTCAATATGGATATATTTCATACAAAAACACGACTTATACTTTTGAAGTATATTGTGAGAATTATGACCGATTCTATAATCTTAGGAATGCTGATTTTGGTAGTGAAGATATTTGTGTTGGAGTGAAGGAAGACATGGTTGATTCTACCATGACATATATATCGTATGTTGATGGAGTGTCTCTTGAGAGATTTGATGATAATGAAATCAAATATATCGAACCTATCTTCAGTCAAGGTAAGTACTTAGGATCTGGAAACATTAATGCGTTAGATGGTGAATATTTTTTAACTTATGAATATTTTGACGCAGAAGGAAATGATATTGATTATATAGAAACAGAGAATTCTTTTTACCAGGAGGAAATACACAACGTTCATGAAGTGTATTTTGATGAAGTAATAACTTTGTTTATTAATTCAACATATGAGAATGATCAATATAAATCAGCTTATTCTAAATGGAATTGGAACACATATTGTTCTTTAAATAGACTGTTTGAAATGTTCCCGAATTCTAATCAGCAAATAGTGTCATTTACTTATGATCATGTTTTATCAAATGAAGAACTTATTGAACTTAAAGATAGTATTCACAATGATTTTGGAGCATTTACGTTCTATGCACCGGAACGAGTTACGAGTGAAACCAAAAGTCTACTTAAAGAGTATATGCCAATAAATTTGTTTATTGTAATAGTATCTATTGCATGCACATTCAGAATAGTAGAAGCAATATTTCAAGATAAGAAAATAGAATTTGTCGTATTTGAATTATGTGGTGCCAGAAAAAAGCATATTTTAAAAATATGGTTGTTGCATATGTTGGTAACGGTATTATGTTCGAGTGCTATAGGGTTCATTTTGTTTAATTTATTCAAAATGTTAGAAATACCAATAGTGGATTTTTCTGGAAGTATTCCAATATTATTGGGTTTTACTTGGGGAATATTCTCCATAGGCATACTGATAGTTACTTTGATTGTATTCAAAAAAGGAGTTAGTGAACAACTATGGAAATAGAACTAAAAAATGTTACAAAAACCTATAAGTCAGGTAAGGAGTTTGAGATTACAGCAATAAGTAATGCTGATTTGAAAATCTCTCAAGGAGATTATTTATCTATATGTGGTATATCGGGATCAGGTAAATCAACCTTGCTACATTTGTTGGGATGTCTTGATATTGCGGATAATGGATCGATATTGTTCGATGGAGTTGACTCAAAAGAAATGAATACAACACAACGTGCTGAAATAAGGAGCACAAAGATTGGCTTTGTTTTTCAAGATTATGCGTTAATTCCATATAGAACTGTAATGGAGAACCTTAATGTGCCATTATATTTTTCTAATATTAGTAAAAAAGAGTTTAGAAAAGAAGTAGAGAAGGTATTATCGATAGTATCGATGAATGACTATATTAATAGAAAAGTTTCAACTCTATCAGGTGGTCAGAAACAAAAGGTGGCAATTGCAAGAGCGCTTATATGCAATCCTGAAATAATACTTGCCGATGAACCTACGGGAGCTTTAGATAGTATTAGCAAGTCTGAAGTAATTGATGTTTTTGATAAGATTCATAAAATGAATAAAACATTGATAGTAGTCACACATGACAATCAATTAGCTCAACGTGCTGATAGAAAGATACTAATTGATGAAGGTCATATTCATGAGAAAATTTAAATTTTTACTTTTACTTTTTGTTGTTTTTATTACGTGTGTTTCGTGTAATAAAAAATCATCAGATATAGTAGTAGATTTTTCGTCCCATCCTGCAACTGGGTATTCAGATATCTCAATTGATGAATACTTGGTTTCTCATGGTTTGTTTTCAGAAGATATCGAAGAAATCTTGGATTCAGATATTTATAGAGAAAATTTTTCTTGGAATGATAATCTGTTTTATCATTGGTATAACACTCAGAGTATGTTGTGTGTTTTAACTTATGATGGGGATAACTTAGTTTCAAAAATTGAATGTTCGATAAAGCCAACAAATAACATCATTTGTGTTACACAAAATTCTAATGGCGATTACATTGTTTTATCAGGTGATAGTCTTTTTACAATTGTAGATGGAGAGATATATCAATATGTTGGTGTTATTACCAATTCTTTCATTGACCTAATAACATATGACAACAGCATCGTAGTTGTTGAGCAAAATGAAATAACAGTATATGACGAAAATCTAAATTTACAAAACGAATTGGTATCTGACGAGAGAATTGGAGGTTGTTGTATTTGGGATTCAAATCTCGTATTTGTTACCGAGAAGGAAAATAATACTTTAGGCATTTCTGAATTAGATTATGATGATTATTCATTGAAAGAGATAGTGAATATTAAATGCAATTCAAATGAAAACAATAGCGTGTTTTTTGATGATGCTTTTAGTGTTGGGCTATATCCTTGTGATAAGGATAATGTGTATGTTTTCACAAGAAATGCGATTATACAGGTTGATTTAAAAGCTAAATCAGGTACAGTAGTCGTTAACACAAAAGATTTTGGCTGCGGGTATTCATTAGGTTCAGATTTAGTTTGTATGGATGATGATTCGTTGTGTATCTTTTCTAAAGTTATAAATTCAACAAATGGGACTTATGATGAGAGAATTGTGAAATATACAATATCAGACATACTTCTTGAAAAAAGGGAGATTGTTGCAGGAATGTTTGTGGACTATTCCTATTTTTTTCAAGAATACAATAGACAACATATGGATTCATACATATCTTTGGTTTTTCCAGAAGAAAAATGCGACAACATACAAGAGTATATAGACTTGATAAATGATGAATACGATGTAGATATTTGGGTCTTGAACAATGACTATCTCAATAAAATGAAGCAATCTAATATGTTATTCGATTTAGAGAAATTGAATATCGGAACGAAGGATTTGTATGGTAATATTTTTGATTTATCAAAGGAAGAGGAAGAAAGATACTATATCTTCCCTGAGTATAAGCTGTGGTACTATGTGAGTACTGAGAATAATGCTTTGAATCAATTCTCGGTTGTTAGTTCTCAATCTAAAGGACTTTTCTTTAATCAGAGTCAGGAATCTTTTCCTTATGTTTTATATGGAATTATTGATAAAGATATAAGAGATAATAACGTGTTATCTGAAGAAGCTATATCAGAATATTTAGAAATATGCAGTCGATATAGTACTGATTATTTAGACGAAAGTGAGTTTGCGGAAGAGATTCTTAGCGGTAATGTGCAATTCTCTTCGCAGATTGTTAGTAGTTTTGAACAACAATTTATTTATTCACAATTGTTATGTGATGGGTTAACTTATTGTGCTCCTATGGGGTATGATTCTGCTGTGGCGATTTGTGATACTTATATTGCTGTGAATTCGAGCACGACGAATATTTCTGATTGTGAAGAAATTATCAATTATTGTTTGTCTGAAGAAGTTCAAAAAAATGTATCTTTCATTCCAATAAATAAAGTTGCTGTTAAAGAAAAAGGCGAAGAATATTTTGAAAGTTTAGATTTTGAGCAAATGTTGTCAAGTCTTCAAACATATAAACCATTATCTAACAATGAAAGAGAACTTTTTAACAATAATGTTCAGAAATTTATTGAAGAAATAAACAGTACAAGCTGCTTTTATGACGTTGAAATGTTGAATGAACTTTTGGATAAATACGGATTTGGCGTAGAATTTAATGAGAAGAATATTGACATTTGCTATGAAGATTTAGATGAAATGTTATCTACAATTGATAGTTGTGTTGTGTACGATAGATTATTAATTGAAATTGTACAAGAAGAAACATATATATTTTTGAAAGAACATAAGAATATTGCCGAAACTACTACAATAATTTGTGACAGAGTAAATATATACTTGTCTGAGACTGAATCTTGATGATAGAGATAAAATCAATTACAGGCTTTATTAGTATCGGAGTTAAATATTTGTATTAATTGATTCTTTAGGAAATTTTGATCTTCATTCATCGAAGAATTGCATTGTTATCAGGGAATTCTATAAATATTGTTAAGAGAGACGTATTGAAAATTACTCTTAAAGAATTATAGAGATTATCTAAAATGATTACTTCAAACTAATTTGAAGTGACATTGAAGCAACTTTGAAGTATTATTGAAGTAATTCAAACAAGAGGTGCTTCAATATGTATTTAGAAGAGATTATTGGTGATATAGAATTAGAGAGCGATAAGTATGAGAGCAAAGCTATTTTGAATCGCGAAGATGTCGTAGGCTGGCTTAAGACTATTGCTGGTTTTGCTAATGCTTCTGGCGGAGACTTCTATATTGGCGTCGAAGATAAGACTAATAAATTGATTGGTTTTGATAGAAAAGCAGCTGATAATGAGAGAAATTATTTTAATAATCAGGTTAATGAGCACTTGACTCCACGTCCACAGATTAAAATAACTTTTGAGAGATATGAGATAAAGGGAAAAGAGAGATTTATTATAAAGGCTAGTGTTAGTGAATCCACTGTTAAGCCTGTTATTTTGAAGTACAAAAATATCCCATCGATTTACATGCGCCGTGATGGTTTTACTAATGGTGCTACATATGAAGAGATTATTGAGATGAGTGTTAAAAGTAAAAATACTCAGTTTGATAGTCTTGTTTCTGATATGGAATACGATTTTGATAAGTTATCTGATCTTCGTGTATTTTATGAAGCTCATAATGATGGGGTGGCTTTGAAGGAAAAAGCATTGAAGTCATTAGGCTTTGTAAATGAAGATGGATACTTACTAAATGGTGCAGTTCTTTTCACAGATGATTATAAAGAGAAGAAGACTGAGGTGCAGTGTTCAGTTTTCGCGGGGTTTAATAAGGGTAGTGAGAGAATAGTTACTATTAATCGATATAATGGAAATATTACTTCCACAATTAATTACATTATGGATTTTGTAAATCAGAGAATGAACCATTCGATGATAAAGCTTAATGATTCTAGAATTAATATTGATGCTTATCCTTCAAGAGCTTTATTTGAAGGTGTAGTTAATGCTGTGGCTCATCGTGATTATTATCTAGATGGGACACAGATTCAGGTGGATATGTTCAAGGATAGATTGGAGATATCTTCCCCTGGTAGTTTTTATAGAGGTGAGAAGCTTGGTAAAACTTATGACTTGTCAGGGGTTATCTCGAAGAGAAGAAACGAGATTATTGCTGGTGTCTTGGTTGCTTGTAATGTAATGGAGGCTGCAGGCACTGGCTTTGATAAGATTATGGAAGAATATGCGACAGCTGATGTTAAGCATAAACCATATATATATTCGACATCCGATCATTTTACTTTGGTGCTTCCTGATTTGACCTATGATAATGGTGTTGAAGATGAGATGGTGCCAGTGCTTAGTTATGAACCTGTACCTAATGGCACGAATTTTGATGCTGAAGTGTTGTCTTTTTGCTATTACAAAGCACATAAGGTAGCTGAGATCGCGGAGCACTTGGGAATAAGTGATTCTACTTACTTCAGAAAGCAGGTGCTCGAGAACCTTGAGAAGAATGGATACCTGGAGAAGAGCAAGGTATCGAGGGCTGCTTATTATAAGACGAATGCTGAGATGGTTAGGGTGGAGTGAGAAGAGTGCTAGAAGAATAGTTCAATGGAAAAATCTGATCCAATTAACTATGTACAATTATTATAAAAGTGGATATTAAAATATAAATTGCAGTTATTTTGCAAAGAAAGGAGCAGTGATTGTGGATTTCTACGAGTTGGTTAGAGAAATTAATTCCTCAAGTTTAGAACAGCATAGGGATGATTTGCCATATGCCTTCAACCAATCAAATCGTGTTAAATTGGAAAATGATTTTGATTTAGAAGTGTATGATCTTATTATGAAAGTTTATGGAATTACTGTTATTTACAAATCTGATCGAAGCGAATTGGATACAAAAAAAGAGTATCGAAAATACGGTGATGAGGCACTCAATCCATTTACAGATAATGAATTGAATCTATTTAATAGTCTGGATTGGAATAGATTACCACATAATCTTAAGGCATATA
>JAZUIN010000016.1:0-115282 GCA_045642225.1 Lachnospiraceae bacterium
TGTTATGTAGAAGGTTTGAAGAAAATGATCTTGATGATATGTTTGTTAACTGGGCGTCCGATCCTATGGTCCAATTAGAATATAGTGAAACAGTTTGCTCAACAAAAGATGAGACCTGTGAACTCCTTAAAAAATACATAAACAGCTATTCAAGTTTAGATACATATCGCTTTGCGATTATTGAGAAAAGAAGCGGGAAGAATGTTGGTTAAATAGCTCTTTGCAAGGTGTACTCAGATAGCGCAATTGGTGAAATAGAATACTGCATTGAAAAACAATAATTGAATGAAGAAATGATTTATATGAAAAAGTTGAAGAGGTGGATGTTTTAGTCCATCTCTTCTTTGATTAATGAATTATAAAATGAAGTTATAGTTGTTGAGGTTATAGTTGTTGAGGTTACAGAAGAATACCTTAGGGACAGGTTATATGTAATTAGAGGTAAGAGGGTTCTGTTAGATGCTGATTTGGCAATAATATATGGATATACTATAAAACGATTAAATGAGTAGGTTAAAAGGAATATAAGCAAATCTCCAGCAGAATTTTATGTTTCAAATTACTGATGAGGAAGTAGAAGATTTGTGGTCGCAAAATGCGACCGCAAATATCAATTCGAAGTCTCGAAGTAAGCCATATGTTTTTACAGAGCAAGGGCTATATATGCTGATGACAGTATTAAAAGGAACATTAGCAGAAAAGTAGAGTATCGCTCTAGTAAGAACATTTAAAAAATGAAAGATTACATATTAGAAAATTGTGACTTGATGAACAGCTTTGTATCGGAAGATGATGATAAATGGCTTATGTTCAATTCTAAGTTTAGCAGCGCAGATGAAGTGTTTGAGTCGATTTACAGGAAAGCCAAGCATGCAATCTATGTTGTAGATAATTATATCGGTCTTAGAACTCTTGTCCATCTTAAGAATACTCCAGTAGGAGTTCAGAGCATAATATTTAGTGATAATGTTGGCGCTAATAAACTTCACAGCATAGAGCTTGCTGATTTCTGTAAAGAATATCCGACTGTGCAGATAAAAATGCAGAGGACATGTGGAATATTTCACGATAGATTTATTGTAATAGATTATGGAACAGCTGACGAAAGAGTGTTCGTTTGTGGAGCTTCGTCTAAAGATGCAGGTGCAAAAATAACAGCAATTGTTGAAGATTATGGAATTACAAAATATAAACCTATGATAGATTCACTATTGCAGAATCCACAACTAGTGTTGCCACAATAGGAGCGATGAAGTATGGTATTAGAGTTTACAGAAAATGAAATGAGAATGATAATTGGTTCCTTGGATTTTTAATCCTGATGTTGAATGTAGCAATAAAAATGGTAAAGTATACGTAGAAATAGATATTAATAATGAGCATTTGGAAATAATATTGAATGCTTTAAAGATTAATAATGCTAAATATAATTGTAGCTTTCGAGAACTATTTTTATATTATACTAAAGATGAAGCCGTATTGAGAGTAGCTGATGAAATTACAGTCGTATTAAAAGATATACCAGAAGATAAGAAAGTAAAGTATAATAATCAAGAAATAGATTTGCTTAACAATATTCAGGAGGAAAAACAATGAATACAAATAACATTACAATTCGTATAGAGAAAAAAGAAGAATATAGGGAAGTAGAGAATCTTGTAAGAGAATCATTCTGGAATGTATATCGTCCGGGATGTTTGGAGCATTATGTACTGAATCAGCTACGCAAGGATCCTGATTTTGTGACGGAACTTGATTTTGTTATGGAAGAAAATGGTAAGCTTATAGGTCAGAACATCTTTATGAAAGCTGAGATTAAGGCTGATGATGGTGGAGATATTCCTATCATGACCATGGGACCTATCTGTATTACACCAGAACTTAAAAGAAAAGGATACGGCAAAGTGTTGTTAGACTATTCTTTGGAAAAAGCCGCAGAAATGGGATGTGGAGCAGTGTGCTTTGAAGGGAATATTGACTTTTACGGCAAGAGCGGATTCACATATGCCAGTGAATTTGGTATTCGTTATCATGGATTGCCAGAAGGAGAAGATGCTTCTTTTTTCCTTTGCAAGGAGTTAATACCAGGCTATCTTGATGGCGTGACTGGAGAATATGCGACACCTGCAGGTTACTTTGTGGATGAAGCTGAGGCAGAGAAGTTTGATAAGGCATTCCCATATAAGGAAAAACTCAAACTTCCGGGACAGCTCTTTTAAACTATGCGAAAACAAAATAGCATAGGAGAACAATAAGAGGGCATTTTAATATTTCTCCAAAATGAAGGATAAAGATATTGACTTTCCTTCATTATTAGCTATGATTTAAAGAAAAGATAACACTTGAGTAAGGACAAGATGAGTTAGAGAAGAGTACGGCAGAGTAGTAGTTAATTAGAAAGGATACGGGGGTTATGACAGAGAAAATAATTAGGGATTGTACGTTATGTTATGATGCACCTTGTAGCAAGGCTTGTGGAAATGTTGATGTAGAGCGAATAATAAGAGCTTGTAAGTTTGACAATTTGGAAGCTATTGCATCGGAAATTAGTGCTGATTTATGTTCGGATTGTAATGCACAATGTGAAGAAGCTTGTCCTAAGAACATTAATATAAAAGAATTATTTAAAGAGTTAAATGATAAGAAAAAGGATTTGAATTTACAACAAAATGCAAAAGAAGTAGATTTGTCCTGCGATATTTGTGGGGTAAAACTTGAAAATCCATTTATTTTATCGTCCTCGGTTGTAGCAAGTAATTATGAGATGTGCGCAAGAGCTTTTGATATGGGGTGGGCTGGAGCAGCATTTAAGACTATTTCTTGTATGGATATGCATGAAGCGTCTCCACGTTTTTCTGTATTGAAAAGTCATGATGGCACATTTAGCGGATTTAAAAATATAGAACAGTTGTCAGATCATTCTGTAGAAGAAAATATGGAATGCATTAGAAAACTAAAGGCGGACTATCCTACTAAAGTTATAATTGCATCAATTATGGGTAGAAATGAAGCTGAATGGGAAGAATTAGCGCGTCTTTCTACAGAAGCGGGAGCAGATGTTATTGAACTTAATTTCTCTTGTCCTAACATGGAAGAGAAGGGTGTTGGAGTGGACATAGGTCAAGATTCAGGACTTGTAAAGCGATTTACAAGCGCAGCAAGACGAGGAACAAAGGCTCCAATTTTGGCCAAGATGACACCTAACATTACTGATATGAGAATACCTGCTGAAGCTGCTATAGAAGGCGGAGCAGACGGAATTGCTGCAATAAATACAATAAAAAGTATTACAGGAGTAAACGTTGATACATTAGTTGCTGCACCAGAAGTTAATGGTTTGTCATCCATAGGTGGATATTCAGGTCGCGCAGTTAAACCAATAGCACTTAGGTATATATCAGAAATGTGTTTGGATGAAAAAATAAAAGGTGCGCATCTTAGCGGAATGGGTGGAGTGTATACTTGGCGAGATGCTGTTGAATTTATGCTTTTAGGTGCAGGAAGTATTCAAATTACCACCGCAGTTATGGAATATGGTTATAGGATTATTGATGATTTGCTTCTAGGACTCAAATACTATTTGGCAAAAAACGATTATAAATCCATATCTGATTTTGTCGGTAAAGCATCTGAAAAAGTTGTTGATACAACTGAATTAGAAAGAGATACGAGACTATTTCCAGTTTTTGATAATGATAAATGTGATGGATGCGGTAGATGTTACATTTCATGTAGAGACGGTGGACATCAAGCCATTGAATTTGATAATGAAGCGCGTAGACCTAAATTGAATGGTAGAAAATGTGTAGGATGTCATTTGTGTTTGTTGGTTTGTCCTAATAATGCGATTCAAGTGGCTGAAAAGCGAGTATAACAATAGGCCAAGTCCATAATAATATACAGCTAAAATGATTAGGTTTACATTTAGTGACTACATAGTGACTCTATAGTGATAGAATTATAAAGATAGAATAGGATATTTGCGCTTACAGATATTTATAATTTTCGTACAAAAAATAGTATGGAGGACTACATGTTATGAAAAGAAAAATTAATAATAAAGGAGTATCTCTTATAGAGCTCTTGGTAGTAATTGGAATTATGGTGGTTTTGACAGCAGTGCTTGCACCATTATTTGTCAAATACATAGATAGAGCAAAGCAAGTTAAGGTTGAAAAAGAAGCTAGTGAGTTTGTAAAATCAGCACAGCTTGCATTTGTTGAAGTTGCTATGACAGGACAATCTCCAAAGAGTGATTCTATAAAGAATAGAACTGAAAAATCTAGTCCTTATTATAAGAATGGAACTAAATACGGAAATGTTACTAACTGGACGGTACATAATGGAGTGGTTAAAACTGCTTCAAATGCACCTTTTGCTGAGAAATTATTTGAGTTATTAAACATATCTATAGGTAAAGAATGGCAAAGTGATAATGCTACAATACCGATTTCAACGAGTCAGCCAAAGATGAATCCAGCAGGATCCATGACGGACGAATGTATTTTCCAATTGTTTTATGATAGTAATGGTAATATAATTGTTGAATATAGTAGAAAAGGATATTTTGTAAGAGTAGAGAATTCTACGGTTGTAGAATCGGTTAAAGTAAAGAATTCTACAGATAAGCACTTTACATCATGGCAATAAGAGAGGGGATGAAGGATGGAACGTCACGAAATTGAAATTAAGGGAAAAGGTATAAGGGTACATGTGCTATCAGCTATTTTTATTCTAATAGGCGTGATTGTAATGATAGCTTCATATGTAGCAATTAGAAAAATATATAACAGATATGATGAGATGGCGGATTCTTATCAGTTTGCTGAAATAGATAGAGAAGCAGCCGAAAGCTTCAAGACGGCATCAGATTATTTGACTAATCAAGCAAGACAATTTGTTGCAACTGGTGATGTGGTAAATGCTAATAATTATTTTGAAGAAGTAAATGATAATCAACGTAGAAATATTGCTTTAGATACAATGGGTGATGCAACTAATCTTAGCGTTGAAAATGACTTGTTGAAAAATGCTATGCAACAGTCAGAAGAACTTGTTAAATATGAGGTTCACGCTATGAAGTTGACTGCACGTGCAATGAAAATTGACGAGTCAACATTGCCAAAGGAAGTTTCTTCGTATGTATTACCAGACAATGAAGTGTCTTTAAGTAGTGCTGAACAACAAAAGCTTGCTATTCAATTAGTGTTTGGTAAAGAATATGAATCGATTAAAGAGAAGATAAATTGGGAAGTAGAGCATGCAGGAATATTAGTTAAAGAAGAATCTGCAGTACAGTTCAGAAAAAGCGAAACTAGTTTGATTATAATGCTAGACGTAGCAACTGTATTAGTTTCTATCATGTTTGTACTTATAGTATTAATTTTTATCTTTGATACACTTTTGGTAGTAAAACCAGCTAAGAAGTTTACGAAAGCGATTGATGAAGGGAAAGAACTTCCTATTATTGGAGGATATGAGTTTAGAAAATTTGCTAGAAAATATAATGAAGTATATCATTCTGATAAAATGAATAAAGATCTTCTTAAAGAACAAGGAGAAATTGATGAGCTTACGGGAGCACTTAAGGTAAATACAATAGACACTGTTCGACATACTTTGTCACATCATAATGGCCCAATAGGAATTATGATGGTTGATATAGACAATTTTAGGTCGATAAAGGATGCAAATGGTTTTGAAATGGCTGACAAGGTCGTGAAAAAGGTTGCTGATCAATTCTTGATAAATATGAAGGATGTCGATTACATTGTAAGAATTAGTAAAGATGAATTTGAACTATTTGTGCATAATGTAACTCCTGCAGATTCAGAGAGAATTGCCGAGATATTAAACAATATTAATAAAGCAATGAAGGATACTTCAGATGGGGTTGTAGAAGCTTCTATAAGTGTCGGTGTTGCATTCTCAGAAGATGGTTATGATGCTGAAGTTGAACGTAAAGCTGATATGGCGTTAAATAACGTAAAAGAAAATGCACGAGGAACATGTAAGATTGTCTAGATGATATATGAGTAGTACTTTGCGACATGGAATCTGTCATACCATAGTTGATAAATGTCCTTAGAAAGAATATTATTGTATATTTTGTTGAAGTTACGAAGTTTAGAGAATTTGATAAATATATGAATAGTTACTAGATATACATAGTAATGGAAAGGAGTTTGTTATGGTAAAGAAGATAAATAGCGAAGAATATAGAGAAGTAATTAAAGAGGGATATAGTTTGGTGGATTTCTATGCAGATTGGTGTGGACCATGTCAGATGTTAGCGCCAATTGTGGAAGAAGTATCAAATGAAATTTCTAGTGTGTCATTTTACAAGCTTAATACAGATGAGAACACTCAGGTTGCAATTGAGAATAACATTTCTAGTATTCCTGCATTGGGATTATTTAAAGATGGTGAAAGAATAGATTTGTCTATCGGTTTGATATCTAAGGAAAAGCTTATTGATTTTATAAGTCGTTCCTAGAATATTATTAAAAAATGAAATTTTAATAAATAAAGAAAATGCTAGATTTGAAAATTGGGGGATGCTATGAATACAAAAGTTTTTCGTGGGTTGAATATGACTTATTCTGAGTTTGGTAATGGTAGTAAGAATCTACTTGTTTTGCCAGGCGTGGCAATTAGAAATGTAACTGATGTAGAGGAATTAGTAAAGAAACAATACGAAATGCTATTAGATGAATATACTGTATATTTAGTGGATAGATGTAATAATGTTCCAGAAGGTTATAGTATAGAAGCTATGGCAGACGATACATATTCTTTGATGAAAGAATTAGGTGTTGAGTTAATAGATGTATATGGAAATTCTCAGGGTTCAATGATTGCAATGTTTTTGGCAATTAAATATCCGGAAATGGTTGATAAACTTGTGCTTGGTTCTACAACGAGTAGAATGACAGCGAGCGAATTTGAAACACTTAATACTTGGGGAAGGATGGCTAGTGAAAATAGAATAGAAGAACTAGTTCGCTATCAAATGGATTATTTGTATGAGAGTGAGGCTATAAAGTCAACGGTAGATTCTGCAGTTGAATATAATCTTGCTGCATCTCAAGAAGAGATAGACCGATTCCCGATTTTAATTGATTCTATGAGAAATTTTGATGTATATGATAGGTTGAAAGATATAAAGGCAAAGACATTTGTTATAGCGGCTAAAGGCGATAGAGTATTTAACTATCAAGCTTCTGTAGATATTGCAAATGCATTAAATTGCGACCTTTATTTGTACGATGAATCTTTTGGACATTGCGTGTGTGATGAAGCACCAGACTATGTTGAGAGAGTGTATAAATTTTTGACTGGAGATAAATAATGGGAGTGTTATCAGAGCTTCAACCTGTAAATGTATTCAAATATTTCGAAGAGATTTGTAGTATTCCACATCCATCGTATAAGGAGGAGCAAATTAGTAACTATCTTGTGACTTTTGCTAAAGAGCGAGGATTGGAATATTATCAAGACGACGTATTTAACGTGATTATAATTAAAGAAGCGTCAGAAGGATATGAGGATGTTGAACCATTGATTATTCAAGGTCATATGGACATGGTTGCTGAAAAGGTTAATGGCTGCGACAAAGATATGAATTGTGAAGGGTTAGACCTTGCAATCGATGGCGACTATGTGTTCGCGAAAGGTACAACACTTGGCGGAGATGACGGAATTGCTTTGGCGTATGCATTAGCAATATTAGATGATGATTCTATAAAGCATCCTAGATTAGAAGTGGTGTGTACAGTGTGCGAGGAAGTGGGATTAGAAGGCGCATCGCACATTGATGTATCTATGCTACAAGGCAAGAAGCTTCTTAATATTGATAGCGAAGAAGAAGGGGTTTTTCTTACAAGCTGCGCAGGCGGATGTTGTGTAGAAGTTTTAGATACTTTTGATTTGGAAAATGTTAATGGTACAAGGATAAAGATTTCTATTAGTAATTTGACAGGCGGTCATTCTGGAGTAGAGATTAATAGAGGTAGAGCAAATGCACATTTGTTGTTAGGTCGCATTTTGAGAGATTTAGATGATGAAGCAGATTTTAATCTTCTTAGTGTAAAAGGCGGCAAGAAGGATAATGCTATCCCAAGAGAATGCATAGCTGAACTAATTGTTACTAATAGTATAGAAGCTGTAACAGCTACATTTAACAAGACGGTAAACGAAATTAAGGAAGAGTATTCTGCCACAGATCCTGACATGGACGTGTCTGTGGAGTGGATTGGAGAAGTAGAAAGTCTTGCCCTTTCCTACAAAGATACAAAGAAGGTTATTGCTTTGGTGCAAGCGTTGCCAGCAAATGTGATTCGAATGAGTCAAGACATTGAAGGCTTAGTTGAGACTAGTCTTAATATGGGGATTATGTCAGTGGTTGACGGTGAGATGAAGCTTGGATTTTCGGTTAGAAGTTCAATTGATACAGCTAAGCAAGACTTGATCGATAGACTAAAGTATATAAGTGAAGCCTTCGGCGCTAAAGTGAAAATATATGGGAATTATCCAGCGTGGGAGTATAAGAAAGATTCTTCTTTAAGAGAAGACATGGTAAATATATATGAAAAAATGTATGGAACAACTCCTAAGCTAGAGGCGATACATGCAGGATTAGAGTGTGGAATCTTTTGCGGGAAAAAGGATTTTGATTGTGTTTCATTTGGACCAAATGTTATAGACATTCATACACCAGATGAGAAGTTGAGTATTAGTTCGACCAAAAGAGTATATGAATTTCTTTTGAATGTGATAGAATGTAAATAATAAGCAGCATTTCGGAGGAAAAAAAGTGGCAACTATTAGTTTGTGTATGATCGTAAAAAATGAAGAAAAATTATTAGCAAGATGTCTAGATTCTGTTGCTGATTTGATGGATGAGATAATTATTGTTGATACTGGTTCGACAGATCAAACTAAAGCTGTGGCAAGAAAATATACAGACAAAGTATATGATTTTGAATGGGTTGATGATTTTTCGGCGGCTAGAAATTATTCTTTTTCTAAAGCAACTATGGATTATATATATACGGCAGATGCGGATGAAGTGTTAGATGAAACTAACCGTGAAGGGTTTGCGAAGCTCAAAGAAATTATTGTGCCTGAAGTAGAAATTGTTCAGATGAAATATAAGACGATTGCGTATGACACAGTGCTTAATGCTGTAACGGAATATCGTCCAAAGCTTTACAAAAGACTTCGTGAATTTACTTGGATTGATCCAATACATGAAACTGTACGACTAGATCCAGTTGTATTTGATAGCGATATTGTAATAGAACATAGACCGGAAGGCTTACACGCTTCGAGGGATTTTAGGATTTTTGAGAAACAGCTTGAAGAGGGAAACTTTTTGTCAGATAAGCTACTTAAGATGTATGCAAAAGAGTTAGTGAAAAATGGTGAAAAGAAAGATTTAGAACAAGCAGCTAAATATTTTGAACGCATTTACAATAACGATTCAAAAGAGATTAATAGAGTGTATGCAAGCTGTGTGTTGGCAAAATATTATAGCATTTCTAATGATGATTATAACTTGATGAAGCTTGTGCTTAAAGTTGAGAATAAAACATCAGAAATTAGCTATGAGTTAGCTTCGTATTATATGGATAAAGGTGATGCGCTAGAAGCTAGTATATGGTATTTTGAGGCGTATCAAGAAAACGAAGCAGAACTAGATATTCACCGTGGTGGTGATTTGGCATTGCAAGGTTTGATTCGTGCATATACGCAACTTTTTGAAGAGGCTGTATCAGATGAAGAGAAAGAGTTTTACAAGACTCAAATTGCAAATGCTAAGACTGTCTTGTCAGAATGGCATTTGCCAGAAGAAGGATAATAGAGTCTTTTTGTAAATAATAAAATTAAATGTTGATATTTATAAAAGATTAAAGGTATAATGTTAGTGATGTGTTTTACACAAATTATATGATTAGGAGCGAATGTTTATGTTAGAACATGTAAATGCGCGTGCAGGCGTGAAAGATTTATATAGGGCTATATTGTTATCAATAATAGCTTCATTTGTTGCTTTGGTTTCGTGGGTTCCAGTGATAGGGTTTGTGGCTGTAGCAGCAGTAGGCGTATTGGAATTTATTTCTTATGTATTTTTGATTGTAGGATATAATAAGGCAGGCAAGGATAGTGAAAAACTTAAAATGGCGTTCAAATTAACTATAATTGCGTTGATTATAAGTGCTGTGGGATGGGTTGGTTCATTTCTTGGAATACCATTCTTTTTACCTATAATTAAATTAGCAGGCTATATAATTACTTTGATTACACTTAAATTCACTATAGATGGAATTAATGACTTGCTTATTATGGGCAAAAATCTTGAACTTGCTGAAAAAGGTAATACGGTATGGAGAATGATATTGTTTATCCAAATCACGTTGATTGTAGTTGCTGTAGTATCGGTTATTATAAGTGTATTAACTGTTGCGTTCCCAACAGCAGCATTTGTTCTAAAAATAGTGACAGATATTGTTGGTGTAGTTCTTGCTATTCTTGAAATTGTATATGAGTTCAAGTTGCTAGGATTTTACAAGAACTCATATCCAATAATATAATAGTATTATACTGTTGAGTAATGAGAGCTTAGCATTAGCTAGGCTCTTTTGTATTATATGAATAGATGAGGTTTTTATGAGAAAAGCGGCATTAAATGATCCAACAAAAAAATATATTAAGATAAAAGGCGCAAATGAGCACAATTTGAAAAATGTATCCTTAGATATTCCGAGAGATGAGTTTGTTGTTTTGACGGGATTGTCAGGTTCTGGTAAGTCAAGTCTTGCGTTTGATACTATATTTGCAGAAGGTCAACGTAGATATATGGAGTCTTTGTCTAGCTATGCGAGACAATTCCTTGGTCAGATGGAGAAGCCAGATGTTGAGAAGATTGAAGGTCTTCCTCCTGCAATTTCGATTGATCAAAAGTCTACAAACCATAATCCACGTTCTACAGTAGGTACGGTAACAGAAGTTTATGATTATTTTAGACTTTTGTATGCACGTATAGGTGTGCCTCATTGTCCTAAATGCGGTAAGGAGATTAAGAGGCAAACAGTTGATCAGATAGTAGATGCTGTAATGAAGTTGCCTGAAAGAATTAAGATACAACTTTTGGCTCCTGTTGTTAGAGGCCGTAAAGGTGAGCACGAGAAGTTATTTGCAAAGGCAAAGAAAAGTGGATATGTTCGTGTGATTGTTGATGGAAATCAATATGATTTGTCAGAAGAAATCAAGCTAGAGAAGAACATTAAGCATAACATTGAAATTGTAGTTGATAGATTGGTTGTCAAAGAAGGGATAGAGAAGCGTCTTACAGATTCTATTGAAAATGTTATGGGATTATCTAATGGCCTTCTTATAGTTGATGTAGTAGATTCTGAACCAATGCGTTTTTCTGAGAGCTTTTCATGTGCTGATTGTGGAATTAGTATTGACGAAATTGAACCAAGAAGTTTTTCGTTTAACAATCCTTTTGGAGCATGCCCAGAGTGCTTTGGTTTGGGTTACAAGATGGAATTCGAGGAAGAACTTATTATTCCAGATATGAGCTTGAGCATTAATCAAGGTGCGATAAATGCTATGGGTTGGCAATCTGTTACTAAGGAGGGTAGCTTTGTTAGACAAATTATTGTTGCACTTTCTGAAGAGTATGGATTTAGTCTAGATACTCCATACGAAGAACTTTCTGATGATATAAGAGATATGCTTATAAATGGTGCTGACCGAAATGTTGTTGTCACTTATCAAAGTAAGCGTGGAGTAGGTGATTATAGTATTCTTTTTGAAGGCTTAGTTGCTAATCTTAAGAGGAAGTATAATGAGACGGGGTCTGAATTGACAAAAAAAGAATATGAGAATCTAATGTCATTTACTACTTGTCCGTGTTGTAAAGGTCAACGTCTTAAGAAGGAATCTTTAGCAGTTACTATTGATGATAAAAATATATTTGACATAACAAATATGTCTATTAAAGATTTGGTAGATTATCTTGAAAATATTAAGCTTACGCCTACACAAGAAAAAATTGGTCATCGTATTTTCAAAGAGATAAGAGGGAGAGTAGGCTTCTTGAATGATGTTGGATTAGACTACTTGGCACTATCTCGTGCGACATCGACTTTGTCAGGTGGTGAAGCACAAAGAATTAGGCTTGCAACTCAAATAGGGTCTGGTCTTGTAGGGGTTGCATACATTTTAGATGAACCAAGTATAGGCTTGCACCAACGAGATAATGAAAAACTATTATCATCACTCAAAGACTTGAGAGATTTGGGTAATACGTTGATTGTTGTTGAACATGATGAGGACACAATGTATGCGGCGGATTGTATCGTTGACATTGGACCTCGTGCTGGTGAACATGGCGGTGAAGTGGTAGCTATTGGTACTGCAGAAGAAATCATGAAGGTTCCTGAATCTATAACAGGTCAGTATTTGTCTGGTAAAAAGATGATTCCTATTCCTTCTGAGAGAAGAGAAGCTAAGGGCTTTATCAAAATAGTTGGAGCTAGAGAAAATAATCTTAAGAATATAGATGTAGAGATACCTTTAGGAATTATGACTTGTGTTACAGGTGTATCTGGCTCAGGTAAGAGTTCCTTAGTTAACGAAATTTTGTATAAGAAGTTGGCTACCAAATTAAACAAAGCACATAAGCTACCAGGAAAGCATAAACGAATCGAGGGTGTTGAACAGTTAGATAAAGTAATAAACATCGATCAATCTCCAATAGGAAGAACTCCTAGAAGTAATCCTGCGACATATACAGGAGTATTTGATCAAATTAGGGATTTGTTTGCGGCTACAAGTGATGCGAAAGAGAGAGGATATGCCAAAGGACGTTTTAGCTTTAATGTTAAGGGTGGTAGATGTGAAGCGTGCTCTGGTGATGGTATAGTTAAGATTGAGATGCATTTCTTGCCTGATGTGTATATCCCTTGTGATGTTTGTAATGGAAAGCGTTATAATAGAGAGACACTCGAAGTGAAATATAAAGGTAAGACAATATATGATGTGCTAGATATGACGGTAGAAGAGGCATTGAAATTTTTTGAGAATGTTCCGTCTATCAAACGTAAAATGCAAACGTTATATGATGTGGGATTATCTTATATTAAACTTGGACAACCGTCTACGACTTTGTCGGGTGGAGAGGCTCAGCGAATAAAGCTTGCAACAGAACTAAGCAAGAGAGGAACAGGCAAGACGATTTATATTTTAGATGAACCTACTACAGGGCTACATTTTGAAGACGTAAATAAGCTTGTTATGATTTTGAGGAAGCTTTCGGAAAATGGAAATACGGTAGTTGTCATAGAACATAATCTAGATGTTATCAAAACAGCGGACAACATTATTGACATAGGACCTGAAGGCGGAAGTGGCGGCGGAACAGTTCTTGTTACTGGTACTCCTGAGGAAGTAGCGGCATGCAAAGAAAGCTATACGGGACAATTCTTGGCGAAAATGCTTAAAGATAAATAAATATTTGAACATAAAAAAACCTCCAAGTAAAACTTGGAGGTTAATTTGATGAAAAAAATGTGTAGTAGATTTTTTCTCTACTATGAAAGAGGAGAAAAATGTTTCTATAATAAAGTGTTGCTATCAACATCTTATTATCGGGGAGTGCTCTAGAGTTTATCTCTAGAGCTGAGTTATGAAATAATAGCCTTTATGGCTAATACATGTTATATTTTATGCTTGAAATGTGTCCTAATTGTGAATTATTAGTGAAAAAAATGTTAACATTTTAAATATTTTGTTGTAAAGGAATGGAATAATTGAAATAAAACTAGTAAATAAGGCAAAAATGCTTTATTTCCAAACAAATATATTGAAAAAATAGTTAGAATGTTTATAATTAAAGTAACGTGTGTAAGTGCGTTGTAGAAGATGGAATTTCTTGATTTTAAGAATTATATAAATGTGATTTGTATATGAAAGGAGTAATTTGATATGGTTGCATCCGATATTGGAATTGATTTGGGAACAGCTAGTATCCTTGTATATGTTAAAGGTAAAGGTGTAGTGTTAAAAGAGTCTTCAGTAGTAGCATTTGACAGAGATACTAATAAGATAAAAGCAATAGGTGAAGAAGCTCGTTTGATGATTGGTAGAACACCAGGTAATATTGTTGCAGTTAGACCTCTTAGACAAGGAGTTATCTCTGATTATACTGTAACAGAGAAGATGATGAAGTATTTCTTGCAGAAGGCAATGGGTAAGAAAAGTTATCGTAAGCCTTTAGTTTCAGTGTGTGTGCCTAGTGGTGTTACTGAAGTAGAAAGACGTGCCGTAGAAGATGCTGGTTTTGCAGCAGGCGCAAGAGATGTTAAGATTATTGAAGAGCCTATCGCAGCAGCTATCGGTGCAGGAATTGATATTACTCGTCCATGTGGTAACATGGTTGTAGATATAGGTGGTGGTACAGCAGACGTTGCGGTTATATCTTTAGGCGGATCTGTTGTTAGTACATCTATTAAGATTGCTGGTGATGATTTTGATGAAGCAATTGTAAGATATATGCGTAAAAAGCATAATCTTCTTATTGGTGAAAGAACAGCAGAAGATATTAAGATTAATATTGGAACATGTTTCCCACTTCCAACACCTGAGACGATGGATGTTAGAGGTCGTAATCTTGTTACAGGACTTCCTAAGACAATTACTGTTTCTTCAGAGGAGACGGAAGAAGCACTTAGAGAGCCTACACTTCAAATCGTTGAAGCAATTCATAGTGTGTTGGAGAAAACTCCACCAGAACTTGCAGCAGACGTTGCAGATAGAGGTATCGTTCTTACTGGTGGTGGCGCTTTACTTCGTGGTTTAGAAGAGTTGATTGAAGATAGAACAGGCATTAATACAATGACTGCAGAAGAGCCAATGACATGCGTAGCAATTGGTACAGGAAGATATGTAGAGCTTCTCGCTGGTGACGGCCAAGCTGAATAATGATTATATAACCCGAGATGATGATTCGTCTTGGGTTTTTTCTGTGTTGAATATATTAGTGTAAATATAAATTAATATTTTACGAGATTTAACCGATATAATATACGTAAAAGATTAATTAATTGATAGGAGGACGCCATGGTAAAAGGCTTATATACAGCTTATACTGGCATGATTAACGAAGAAAAGAGAATGGATGTTTTGGCTAACAATCTAGCTAATTCGTCAACTAATGGCTATAAAAAGGAAGGTGCAACATCTAAAGCCTTTGCAGATGAACTAGCCCTTAGAATCAAAGATGCTACCGTACCGGGTACAGTTAGCGGACTTGGAGACGTTAATCTTGGAGTTAAGATAGGTGAGACTTATACTGATTGGCAACAAGGAAGTTATCAAGTAACAGATAAACCATCAGACCTTGCATTATCAGGCAACGGATTTTTTGCGATATCTTTTACAAATAAGGCGGGTGAAACCTCTATTAAATATACCAGGGACGGTGCTTTTACAGTTGATAAGGATGGATATTTTAGAACTAGTGACGGTGATTACGTGTTGAATATGAACGGTGCTAGAAATTCTATAAATAATCAAGCAGGTTATTTGAGAGTTGATCCATCGCAAAACTATACTATTGATCAACAAGGTTTTGTATTCCAAAATAATATGCAAGTTGGTCAAATTGGTATTGTGGATTTTGCAAATTATGATTTTATTTCGAAGTATGGTGAAAATCTATATGATTTATTGCCAGGAGGTCAGGTTGTTGCTAGTAACGCAAGTGTTGAACAAGGTGCTTTAGAGACTAGTAATGTAAATGTAGTAGAAGAAATGGTAAACATGATTGCAATCCAAAGAGCATATGAAACAGGTCAAAAAATGATTCAGACTGAAGATTCAACAATTGAAATTGCTGTAAGTCAGGTCGGAAAAGTATAATTAGGAGGAAGACGTCATGGTTAGATCGCTTTGGACAGGCGCGTCGGGAATGAAGGCGCAACAGGTTAATGTAGATACTATAGCTAACAATTTAGCAAATGTTAATACAGTTGGCTTTAAATCACAAAGTGCACAATTTAAGTCACTTTTATATCAAAGAATTCAAGATGAAACAACAACTGCTAATGGAGCAACTAAACCTACTTCAGCGCAGGTTGGTCTTGGTACAAGAATTGCATCTCTTAATACAAGTTTTACTCAAGGAGCACAGCTTGCTAGTGCGAATAACATGGCTTGCTGCATTAACGGAGATGGATTTTTTGGAGTGGCAGGAGTAGACGGACAGACATATTATACTCGTAATGGAGATTTTAACTGGTCGTTAGACAATAACGGAAGATTAATGTTAACTAACGCAAATGGTAATCCTATTTTAGATAGAAACGGTCAGAGAATTGTTTTGCCAGATGGCGCGGATTCGGCATCTATTTCTGTTGGAACAAATGGTGCTGTAGCTTATAGAGGTGCAGATGGTAACTATGTTCAAACAGGACAAATAATAGGTCTTTTCCAATTTAGAAATCCTGTGGGATTAGAGAAGAATGCGAACAACTTACTTAGAGCAACAGATGCTAGTGGTGCGGCTATGAGAGAGGATTTGAATCCTGGTCTTAAGCCAAGTACTGTAGCGCAGGGATTTTTAGAAGGATCTAATGTAAATGTTGCTGACGAAGTTGTAAATTTGATTGTAGCACAGCGTGCTTATGAAATGAACTCAAAGACTATCACTACATCAGACTCAATGATGGATACAGCAAACAATCTTAAGAGATAGTTCATAGAATGAAATGATTTGATATTTTTGAGGAGATAATATATGAGTTTATCAATGGATGGCGTAAGTAATTATATGAATACCCAAGGTGCTTCATCGGCATCAGCAGCCCAAGCGTCAAAGCTTAAGGATTCTGTATCGGGATTGTCTGCAAATTCTTCGGAAGAGGAATTAAGAGATGCAGTTGAGAGCTTTGAAGGATATATGTTAGAACAAGTTCTAAAACAAGTCAAGAAAACTACTGAGGCAATTAGTGGTGAGAAAGAAAAGGATTCTAATTCACAGTTGACTGATTATTATATGGATTCTACTATTCAAGATATAGCTACTACTATGGTAAAACAATATGGTGGTAAGTTGACGGATGAATTAGTAGGTCAAATGAAAAGGAATCTGGGAGTTTCCGATGTTGCAGAAAGTGATAGTACAGCTGCAACGACTGAGACTGTTGTATAGGAAGTAAAATAATGGAAGAAATACAAGGATATGTGGACCATATAGTTTACAGTAATCCAGATAATGGTTACTCGGTTCTAGTTATTTCTACTGACAAAGAAGATATTACGTGTGTAGGGATTTTCCCATCTGTTTCGCAGGGGGAAAATCTTTCTTTGTATGGAGAATATGTAGAACATCCTTCATATGGAAGGCAACTTAAGGTGTCTAAATATAATGTAATTGAGCCAACTACCAAAAAGGGAATTGAGAAATATTTGGCGTCTGGCGCGATAAAAGGAATCGGTAAAGCAACGGCAAAAAAGATTGTGTCGAAGTTTGGTGATGATACGATTAGAATTATGGAAGAAGAACCAGAACGATTAGCCGAGATTAAAGGAATATCTATGTCTAAAGCTATAGATATTTCTAATCAAATTATTGAGAAAAAAGAAGTTCGAGATGTAATGATTTACCTTGAACAGTATGGCATTGGAAGTAAGCTGGCACTAAGAATATATGGAGAGTATGGTGTAAGGATATATAACATTTTACAGGAGAATCCATATAGACTTGCTGAAGATATAAATGGAGTTGGCTTTAAGACAGCTGATGAAATTGCAATGAAATTAAATATAGCGGTTGATTCTGATTTTAGAATTAGAAGTGCCATTTGCTATGTGTTATTTCAAGGAACATTAAATGGTCATACCTATGTATATAAGGAAAAACTACAAAGTCTTGTGGAACTACTGCTTTCTATTGAGATAAAAAACATAGATATTTACCTAGAGAATCTCGCTTTTGACAAGAAGATAATGATTAAAGAAGATGCAATTTATTTGATGGGCTTTTATCAAATGGAAAGCCAGTCAGCAAGAATGCTTCTTGATTTAGATGGAGAATACAAGGTACCTAAGAAACAAATTGAAAATGTAATTTCTAATATTGAAAAGCGTGAAGCTATAAAGCTAGATGTGCGCCAAAAGGTTGCTGTAGAACATGCTGTTTCGTCAGGTGTGTGTGTGTTGACAGGTGGCCCTGGTACAGGAAAAACTACTACAATAAGAACTATTATTGAGTATTTTGAAAGTGAAGGATTAGATATTTGTTTGGCGGCGCCTACAGGACGTGCGGCCAAAAGGATGTCAGAAGCTACAAAACGTCCAGCCAAAACAATTCATAGAATGCTTGAGGTTAAGGGTGTATCAAGTGGTGACGAGAATGCTTCTGAAGAAGCAAGATTTGAACGAAATCAGATGAATCCTTTAGATGTAGATGTGATAATAGTTGATGAAATGTCAATGGTTGATATTTCCTTATTTTATAATTTGCTTCTTGCTATATGCCCAGGAACAAGGCTTATTATGGTTGGTGATACAAACCAATTACCATCAGTTGGTGCTGGAAATGTATTAGATGATATAATAAGCTCAGAATTATTCTTAGTGGTTACGTTAGATAAAGTGTTTAGGCAGTCTGTTGAGAGCGATATAGTTGTAAATGCCCACAAAATAAATAATGGTGAGTATCCTGTAATTGACAACAAAAGTGAAGATTTCTTCTTGATGAAGCGATACGATGCAGATGAGATTATTTCCACAATAATTCCATTGGTTCAAAGGAAGCTGCCTAAATATGTTGAGGCTACGAGTAATGATATTCAAATTCTTGCGCCATCAAGAAAAGGTTTGCTAGGTGTTAATAGATTAAATGAAGTGTTGCAGGCAAATATAAATCCACCTTCTAGGCAAAAAGTTGAATTGAAGCATAATGAAAGAATTTTGCGTGTGGGCGATAAAGTAATGCAGATCAAAAATAATTATCAGCTAGAATGGAAGATTATCGGTAAGTACGGAATTGCTGTTGAAAATGGGACTGGAGTTTTCAATGGGGACATGGGGGTTGTTCAAGAAATAAATACATTTGCAAAACTAGTAACAGTTTTGTTTGACGATAATAGAGAGGTGGATTATACCTATAGTCAGTTAGATGAATTAGAGCATGCTTATGCTGTTACGATACATAAGTCACAAGGTAGTGAATATCCTGCGGTTATTATTCCGCTTATGCAGGGACCAAGGCCTCTTATGAATCGAAATTTGATTTATACAGCAGTAACGAGAGCTAAGTCTTGTGTAGTGATAGTTGGCGACGAAAATGTATTTTTTGAAATGATCGATAATGAAAATGTTGCTAGTAGAAATTCGTCTTTGAGAGAACGTTTAGTAGAATTTAGTGAAATGTAATAGGTAAAGGGAATTATTAATGAAGAAGAGATTGAAAATCTGTATCATTTCTATGCTTATTGTGACTTGCGTCTTGTTTGCTATGGGATGTAGTGATTCGAAGGTTGTTGAACATTTAACAACGGCACAAGATTACAATAGTATAAATCAATATGCGTTGGATTTTGGTTCGAATAAAATTGCTGATACTGATAGAGTTGACGAGGAAAATGCAGTAAAATGTACTAACGGAACCTTTGTTGGAAAAAATGAAAAGGGGAATAGAGTCTGGCGAGGCATTTTTTACACTGATACTCCTGTGGGAGTATATGAGTTAAAGGGTGACAATCAACTATCTGAATATGTTTATGAAGCTCTTAGCTTTGCAAAAAATGAAGTCAATTCGCCAAAAGAAGCGTTAGATAGTAGATTTCTCAATGTTTATTCTTCAAGGACATTTAGCAATACAAGGCCTGTTATGGTGTGGATTCCTGGAGTGGGACAAAGTACTTCGGATGAATGTTTTTGGGGAAATGAATTTGTAGATGCAAATCAGGATATTTTGCTAGTGACTGTTGATTATAGGCAAGATCATGCTGTAGAAGATATTTCTGAAGCGTTACATTGGATTAATGAAAATGTTGATAAGTTCGGTGGTAATAAATTGAACGTTACCTTGTGGGCTGGTGATGGAAGTAATGATTTAGTTTCACAAATTATGTTAGAAAATGAAGATCTTTTGTTTGAAAAGGCAATTATTAGTGGAAGCATAGACGCTGATAAAATCAAACCGTTAGTTGATAAGACGGAAAGCAAAAATGTTAGGTTGCTCATGTCTTATAATGATAAGAATGAAGTGCTTCTTGGAACAAAGTATAATAGAGTTTATCTATATGACAATAAGTATGACCTTGAGGGTGTCTGTAATAATGTTAATTCTGAGACTGTATTGGCATTTAATAGAAAGGCGTTGCTTGATGAAAAAGGCATAACGAACCAAACGGTTGATGACGTACGATGGACATTTAACCGAATGTGGACGAATTTTGCTAGAAATGATGAACCAGAAACAATGGAAATATTGTGGAATAGATGCAAACAAAATAGTGATAAGAAAAATATAATGATGATTTCTTCTGATGGAATGTTTCAACAAAGTGAAATATAAAAAAGTCGCTGAAGCTTACGCTTTGGCGACTTTTTTGGTATATGTAATAATATAATTATTATTGAATTGTTAAAATATCTTTGAAGCCTGTTATTTCGAAAATGCTATTTACTTCATCATTTGCATTTTTGATAATCATTGAACCTTTTTTGCTCATTGTTTTTTGAGCTGTAAGAATTACTCTTAGACCTGCTGACGAGATATACTCAAGACCCTTTAGGTCGAGGATAAGTTCTGTGATTCCTTCAACAGATGAATTTATTTCGTTCTCTAATTCTGGAGATGTAGTTGTATCTAATCTGCCACTAACGGCGATTGTTAGTTGTTCGTTGTTGTTTTCTTTAGATATATTCATAGTTATTGTAACTCTTGATTGAGTAAATCCTTTCTGTAGTTTTGATTACATTTTAGCATAAATCCTTAAGTGCTGTAAAATATTATTCTTTGACATTTCGTTTTGTTTTTGGTTCGTATGATGATAAGAAGCTATTTATTTCTTTGAAGGATTTTGGAAAACTTCTATTTAACTTTGATGCAATTGAACCTTCGTATAGCTTTTGTCCATCAAGAGAACCGTGATATTTTATACTTATCTTTTCTGGTTTTGTCTCGTTTTTTATTATTTTGTATGCTATAGAAGCAAGATTATATCCAGTTTCATGTGGATCGTAAAACATTGACACTAAAGTATTTTTGCCAATAGTTTGGTCGCCGCCAACAGTAGGAACGTTATTTTTTGTTGAAACACTGTTGATTAGAGGCGCTTGATCAGTTAGTATGCTGTTGCTCGATAAATACAATACAGAACATTCGTCACAAGCAGTTTGAAGCATATTTCTGTTATAATCTTTCTTTGTTGCTTTTAACTCTTCGGACGTTTTTAGTTCGTATTCTTTCCAAGAAATCCCAGCTTCTGTAAGATATTTCTCTATAATTTGATTTTGATAAATGCCAACTCTGTCGGCAGGATTTGTTAATATACCTACACTTTCAAGTTCAGGAGTTGCCTCTATTATCAAAGAAACCATGTCTTGCATATGTGGGAGACTCGAAGAACCTGTGATGTTACGTCCAGTTGAGCGGTCCCATTCGGTTTCAGAAGTGTTGATGCCGAGTACATTTTCATAATCTACAATGTTGGATGCAACAATAGGTGTTGCATTTGTTTTAGAAGCAACCGAAAGAAGTGTTGCCTCGTCTTCTGTGAATATCAACTGAGAGCCATTTGTAACAAGCTCTGAGCTGACCTGCTCTAAATCGGAATTTTCATCTAAGACTTTAATATTTAAATTGATATTTGCATTTGTAAAATAATCTGTTAAACCGTCTGAAATACCTTGAGTTAAATAGTTGTAGTAATCATTTTGCTGTGGTTGAATAATTGCGAATGTGTAGGTTTGCTTTTTTTGTTCTGGAGCGGTATTATTATCGCTTTTGTTAGAACAGCTACACAAAAGAATTGCAGATGTAATAACACATAAAATGATTATTGATATTTTTTTGCTTAAGTTCATATATAAATCCTCTCATTTCTATCGATTAAATTATAGATTCTAAAATGGTTAAGGTCAATATAATAATTGACTAAAGTGCTGTTTTGGCTCTATAATAGGTCCATCAGTAGATTTGCCTTGGTGCTTTTGGAAAGGATCAAGTGGCACGGAGTATTTATAAAAGAATTAAAAGAATAATAATAGGAAGTTTTTATCCGCGAAGATGTGTTTTGTGCGATGAACTATTAGAGGTGAATTCGAAAGCAGGTGTTTGCCCTTCGTGTAAAGGTAAACTAAGATTTGCTATAGAGCCTGTTTGTAAGAAGTGCGGAAAGCCTCTTAGGAGTGAAAATGATGAGCTGTGCGTTGATTGTACAGTGAAAAATCATGCATTTGTTCAAAGTAAAGGCATATATATTTACGAAGGCAAGATTAAGGGGAGCATGTATCGCTTTAAGTATAGTAATAGACGTTGTTATAAATATGTTTTTGCCAAGGATGCCATAAAGCTTTGGGGGAGATGGATTTGCTACAACAAGATAGAAGCTGTGATTGCGGTTCCTATGTATGCTAAGAAAAAAAGGCGCAGAGGGTACAACCAAGCAGAAGTGTTTGGTAAGGAGTTGGCAGAAGAAATAGGAGTGCCATTTTTTTCAGATGTTGTTGTTAGGAATAGGAATACGATTCCTATGAAAGGTCTTAGTGAAAGTCAAAGAGAAAAAAATCTTAAAAATGCTTTTAATTTTGTAGGAAAAGGTATACAATTAAAGAGAGTATTAGTTGTCGATGACATTTATACTACAGGAGCGACATTAGATTCTGTTGCCAAATGCTTGCGAAATGCAGGTATTGAGTCGGTGTTTGGAATGTGTATATGTGTTGGAAAAGGCTATTTACATTGAAGAGGGGGGCTTTTAGATGGAAGTACGTAATTGTGCTAACTGCGGAAGGATTTTTAATTATACTGGTGGAAAGCCTATATGTCAGGTTTGTAGAGAACATGCAGATGAAGCATTTCAACAGGTAAAAGAATATGTTCGTGAGAATCCTGGTGCAACTATAAATATGGTTGCCGAAGAAAACGATGTATCGCCTAAGCAGATTAAGCAATGGGTTAAAGAAGAAAGACTACAGTTTGCAGATGATTCTCCAGTTGTTTTCCAATGTGAAAAGTGTGGAAAGAGTATTAAAACTGGTAGATTTTGTAACGAGTGTAAGGATAAAAGAATGGATGCATTTTCTAGAAGTATTGCTAGACCTAAGAAGGAGGCACCAGCGCCTAAGAAAGCAGCAAGTCCTTCGGACAAGATGCGTTTTATTTAAAGAAATTAAGAGTAGTGAATTTGTGATAGCAGATTCATTACTCTTTTATTTTTGACAAATGTTCTTCTAGGTGGTATAGTATGTAAGATGCGTTTTAATGCGCATTGATTAAGGAGGACATAAATAATGGAACATTCAGATTTCGATAAAGTACGTGCTTCAGTGAAGCAACAGTGCGGCAGCAAGGTTATGATTCAACTAGATAGGGGTCGAAACAAGATTGATATTCAAGAGGGAGTTATTAAGGGAGCATATCCTAGTGTGTTTACTATATTGGTAGAAGATCAAGATGATGATAAGCCAGCGCAATTGCTTTCTTTTAGCTATACAGACATTATTACAAAAGACATAAGAATGAAGCTTTGTTAATGATATTTTTCGAAAGGAAATAATATGGCAAGGAAAATAAAAAAACCTTTAACTAAAAGTCAGAAGGTTAAAAAAAGACGTAAAAGAATAATTATTATTGAAATAATTGTTTTGATTTTACTGTTAGTGTTTTTGTTTGCTTGGTTAAAATTAGGTCTTATAGATTTTAATAAGCTCAAGAAAATCGCTAAGAATGATGTTGATTCAGAGTTACTTAAAGGATACACAACTATAGCTTTTTTTGGAGTAGATAATAGATCTAATGGTAATTTAGATAGCGGTAATTCTGATAGTATAATGATTGCGTGTATTAATAACGAGACCAAAGAGGTCAAGGTTGTTTCGATATTCAGAGATACTGTTTTGAAGCAAAAGGATGGAAGTCTTCGTAAATGTAATTATGCATACGCTCATGGTGGCTATGAAGAAGCTATCGAAATGCTTAATAAGAATTTTGATTTGGATATTCAGGAATACGTTGCAGTTGATTTTAATGCTTTGGCAGATATAGTTGATGATGTAGGTGGAGTTGAGATTGAACTTACATCAGAAGAAGCAAAGCTTATGAATAATGACTACATAGGAGAGGTTGCCAAAATAACTGGTAAGAACTCTGGTGGAGTTGCAGCCGGAAGACAGACATTAAACGGTGTTGAAGCGACAGCATATTGTAGATTGCGTTATACTGCAGGTGGAGATTTCAAACGTGCAGAGCGTCAAAGAACAGTATTAAATCAGATTGTTCAAAAAGCTAAGGGAATGAGCATGTCACAAATGCTTAAGTTAGCGACGGATGACCAATTGCTTAAAGAAATATCTACAAGCTTATCGGTTACAGAGATTGCTAAATTAGCGACAGCTCTTAGAGATTATCAATTGGCAGCGCAAACAGGATTCCCATTTGATAAGACAACTGGAACTTACGGAAGTAAGGGTAGCTTGGTTGTCCCATGTACTTTGAATTTAAATGTAACTAAGTTGTATTCGTTCTTCTATAACAAGGAGAATTACACACCAAGTGCTACGGTACAAGGAATTAGTAAAGAAATTGTCAACCTAACAGGTAAGACGGAAAAAAATGCTGAGAATTATGAATTATAGTTAATAAAAATCCTCTAGGTTTTGCCTAGAGGATTTTTTTATCTGTTTTGTTTGAGCTTTGCAAACAAGCCAGGTAGTTTTCTTTTGATTGTAGATATAAACTTTGCGTATGTGATAGATTTTTTTGAATTCTTTTCTAACAAAGGTGCGTATAATAGTTGTAATTTCTTTCCACACGTAAAATGATCATGCAATTTGTTATATAAATCAGAATTAAATTGGTTGTTTAAGAAAATATTAATGTTTTCTTTTGGAGTGCCGTTATGTAGCTCTCTTTCAACAGCAGACATCAACCATCTAAAGTATTCTCCTGCCATTACATTTAAAGCTTTTTCGTCAAGAGTATTCCATCGTTCTTGTTGCTTGTAAAAGGCATCAAGTCTAGTACACTGTAGTTCGAAATACTTAGATAAGTATTTGTCAGTAAGCCTGTTACTGACTTGGTTTATGTAATGGTATAGTTTGTCTTCTAATACAAGAAGTGAATTAACATTTTCGAAAACATCAATATTAAATAGGATATCTTCAACGTGATCAATAACTGGGTATTGACATTGGTGTGATAACAAAAACGACAAGTTATATGCCTTGTTCCAAGGATATCCATACATAGTTTCTTTTTCTAAATCAACAACAATTTTGTGTACTCCTTGAGGAGTATTAAAATGTTCGGTTGGTAAAGAATGTGATATGCTACTAGTAAGCTCACCTTTTGAGTTATAGTATTCTTCTATCAGTGAATATACGACAACGTCTGGTCTGTATTTGTTAATACTTGTAGCAAGAACATTTAACATATTGTGTTCAAATCTGTCATCTGAATCAAGGAATAGTATATAGTCGCCAGAAGCTTTTGCTAAACCATCGTTACGACTTATGGAAGCTCCCTGATTCTTAGTGTGATGAATGACAGATATGCTTGCGTAATTTGAAGCAAGCTTGTCACACAATTCTTTAGAACCGTCTGTTGAAAAATCGTCGACAAGAATTATTTCATAGTTGTTATATTCTTGTGAGGAAATGTCTGATATGCAATTTTCAAGATTGTTTATTCTGTTGTAAACTGGTATTACAATAGAAAATTTTATTTTTTCGTTCATAGCTACATTCTAGCACAAATTTATTGAGATATAAACTTTATTGTGGTAAAATATCTGATGGAATAGAGGCACCAAATGGTGCCTTATTTCAGTTATAAATAAAGCATGTTGATTTTGCAATTGATGAAATTATAGAGATTAAAGAGAAGGTTTGAAGTTGGATATGGATATTAAAGTAGTTGTTGCAGCTCATAAAGAATATAAGATGCCTAGTGATAGCATGTATTTGCCAGTACAGGTTGGTGCAAGCGGCAAAGAAAGTATAGGTTATCAAAGAGACGATGAGGGTGAGAATATATCCTTCAAAAATGATACTTATTGTGAGCTTACAGGAATGTATTGGGCATGGAAGAATTTGAAGGCAGATTATATCGGATTGGTTCATTACAGAAGGTATTTTACTAATAGAACTAAGGGATATGTTAAACGTTATGGCGAGTATGAAAGCTTGTTAACTTCAGAAGAAGCAAGTGAAATTTTGTCACAAAATGACTGTATTGTTCCTAACAAACGTAAATACTACATTGAGACTTTGTATTCTCACTACGCACATACCTTGAATGAAAGTCATTTGGATTTGGCAAGGACTATAATTGCTTTAAAGTGCCCAGAGTATTTGCCATACGTAGATAAAGCATATAATCAAAAATGGGGTTATATGTTTAATATGTTGATTGCAAGAAGAGATATTTATGATAAATATTGTCAGTGGTTGTTTGACATTTTAGAAGAAATGGAAGAAAAAATAGACGTTTCAACATTGACTAAATTCGAAAAGAGAGTTTTCGGAAGAGTTAGTGAGATCCTTTTTAATGTATGGATTTTGTATGAAATGGATATTAACAATCTTAAAATACATGAAGTTAGACATTTGCACATGGAGCCAATAAATTGGATTAGCAAAGGTGGCTCATTTCTTAAAGCAAAATTTTTTGGTAAGAAATATAACGAAAGCTTTTAGTGGTTGAGGGGGTATTATGAGGATTTCGGTTATAACTGCTTTTTACAAGGGCAGTAAATACATGCAAAATTATTTGAGACGAATGATTAACAATCTCAAGTATCTTAGTGAAATGGATGAAGTTGAAGTGATAATTGTAAATGATAGCCCAGATGAGCCATTTACAATAGACGATATAAGTTGTAATCTTCAAGGCTTGAATTCAGATTTTGAAATAAATACAAGCGATAATGCTCTAACAGTAGAGCATTTTAGAAGTAAGATGATTTTTGAAATTTTTACAAATCCACAAAATCTTGGTATTCATCAGACAAGGGTGAATGGACTTAAGCATGCTAGTGGTGAGTATGTTATGTTTCTAGATCAAGATGATTTGATAAGCAAAAAGGCGTTTGCTGCATATATGTCGGCTGTAAATCATGTTGATGAGGTACTTGTGGCAAATGCATCACTTGAAAGACCTGATGGTGAGCTGTTGTGGTATAGAAGTGCATTTCACAAAATGAAAATAAGTGATTTTGATACGTATTGTAAGGTTGGTACTCAAATTATTTCTCCGGGACATTGTGTTATTAAAAAATCAGCAATTCCAGATGAATGGGTAAATTACATTTGTAAGAAGAATGGTGCAGATGACTATTTCTTGTGGCTTTTACTGCTCGCTAAAAATGTGGAATTTAATTATTTGGATAAGGTTTTGTATATTCACAAATATACAGGAAATAATTTGTCTGAGGATACTAAGGTCACTGATGAAAGTACGTATGATTTTATTGAGTATTTGAAAGAAATACCATATTTCCCAAAGGATAAGATACGTAAACTTAGAAGAATGATTGAATATAAAGCGAAGTTTAGAGAGGGAGCTTTGCTTCAAAAGGGAATGGAAACTGCGAAGAATTCAGATATATTTATTGAAAATGTAGAATATAAATTGATAACTAGAACACCTTATGGTTTTAACAGGTAGAGGAAGGTATTATGAAAACAGCAATTTTATTAGCAACATATAACGGTGAGAAATATATTAAGGAAATGTTAGATTCGCTTAACAGACAGACGTATCAAGATTTTACGTGTTATATTCATGATGATGATTCTCAGGATGAAACGATGAATGTTGTGAATGAGTGGATTGAAAAACATGAACTTAAAGATAAATACATAGTTTTAGAGTATGAGAAAACAGGAAGTGCTAAGGATAATTTCTTTAGCATGTTAAGAGAAGTAGAAGCGGATTATTACTTGTTTGCGGACCAAGATGATGTCTGGCTAGACAATAAGGTTGAGAAGCAAGTCAATACTATGTTGAAAAAAGAGAACGGAACTAACATTCCAACTGTTGTATATTCTGATATGTATGTTACGGACGAATTGCTGAATGTACTATCTGATTCGATGATTAGCTTTATTGGGCGAGACATTAATAGGAATAAGTTGAGTCATGTTCTTATCGATAATCCAGCAGCAGGATGTACAATGATTATTAATAGACCGCTTAGAGATAAAGCGTTGTGCTTTAAGAATTCGGGTGAAATCTTGATGCACGATCAGTGGTTGTTATGTGTAGGAACAGCGTTAGGTTATGTAGAGGTTATTGATGAACCGTTAGTTTATTATAGGCAACATGGCTTTAACGAAATGGGGGCCGAAACTGAAAGCAGGAAGGATAAGGTCTTGAGAAATGTTAAGGCTGTTGCGTCTGGAAAATTTGCGAAAGAGAAAAGAGATTTTCATCAAAGCGAAAAAAATCTTGCAAAACAGCTTCTTTATGTGGAAGGCATGCCTAATAATACTAGGAAGTTTTTGATGGAATTAATTAGTATAGATCACAAAAGTAAAGCTCAGCGAATGGCCTTTTATCGTAAGCATGATTTAGAGCGTAAAGAACATTCCGTCTGGATGCGACTTTGGGTTTGATAATGGCGTTAAATGTGATAAAATAGTTAATTGGATAAATGAAATTTAAAAAGTGAGGATTGGATAATGGCTAAGGAACTAGCTAAAACATATGACCCAAAAGGGCTTGAAGACAGATTATATAAGAAGTGGGAGGAAAGTGGATATTTTCACGCTGAGGTAGATAGAAGTAAAAAGCCTTTTACAATTGTAATGCCTCCACCTAATATTACAGGTCAATTGCATATGGGACATGCACTTGATAATACAATGCAAGACATTTTAATTCGCTATAAGAAGTTACAAGGTTACAACACTTTATGGCAACCAGGTACAGACCATGCTGCGATAGCAACAGAGGTTAAAGTTATTGAGCATCTTAAAGCTCAAGGTATAGATAAGGATGAGTTGGGCCGCGAAGGTTTTCTTGAGAAATGTTGGGACTGGAAAGAAGACTATGGTAATAGAATTACAACTCAATTAAGAAAGATTGGTTCTGCAGCAGATTGGGATAGAGAACGTTTTACAATGGACGAAGGATGTTCTAAAGCTGTTGAAGAAGTATTTATTAAGTTATTCGAAGAAGGCTACATTTACAAAGGCAACAGAATTATTAACTGGTGTCCTGTATGTCAGACTTCTATTTCTGATGCAGAGGTTGAGCATGAAGAGCAGGCTGGACATTTCTGGCATATGAAATACGAAATAGTAGGTGAGCCAGGTAGATTTGTTGAGTATGCTACTACTAGACCTGAGACAATGCTAGGTGATACTGCTGTAGCAGTTCATCCAGATGATGAGAGATATCAAGATATTATCGGCAAGATGGTAAAACTTCCATTTGTTAACCGTGAGATACCAGTAGTTGCAGATGAATACGTTGATATGGAGTTTGGTACAGGTGTTGTTAAGATTACTCCTGCTCATGACCCTAACGATTTCGAAGTTGGTAAGAGACATAATTTAGAGGTTATTAATGTCTTAAATGATGATGCTACAATTAATGCTAATGGTGGCGAGTTCGAAGGACTTGATCGATATGAAGCTCGTAAGATTATCGTAAAGAAGATGGACGAAATGGGTCTTCTTGTACGTATAGAAGATCATTCTCATAACGTTGGTACACATGATAGATGTAAGACAACAGTTGAGCCTATGGTTAAACCACAATGGTTTGTTGCTATGCAGGAATTAGCTAAACCAGCTATTGAGGCTATCGAGAAGGAAGAACTTAAATTTGTTCCTAAGAATTACGATAAGACATATTTACATTGGTTAGACAATATCAGAGATTGGTGTATCTCTAGACAATTATGGTGGGGACATAGAATTCCTGCTTATTATTGTGAAGATTGTGGTGAGATGGTAGTTGCAAGAGAAGCAGATAAGCCATGTAAATGTCCAAAATGTGGTGGCAAAATGAAGCAAGATGAAGATACATTAGATACATGGTTCTCATCTGCATTATGGCCATTCTCAACATTGGGTTGGCCAGAGAAGACAGAAGAAATGGATTATTTCTATCCAACAAATGTGTTGGTAACAGGATATGATATTATTTTCTTCTGGGTAATTAGAATGGTATTTTCTGGTTATGCTCATACAGGAAAGTCACCATTTGATACAGTATTAATTCATGGTCTTGTAAGAGATTCACAAGGTCGTAAGATGTCTAAATCTCTTGGAAATGGTATTGATCCGTTAGAGATTATTGATAAATATGGTGCTGATGCGTTAAGACTTACACTTATGACAGGTAACGCGCCAGGAAATGATATGCGTTTCTATGATGAAAGAGTAGAAAAGTCTAGTAACTTTGCTAACAAGATTTGGAATGCGTCAAGATTCATAATGATGAATATGGAAGGTGTTGAAGTATCTAAGCCATCAGAAGATGAGTTGCAGGTTGAAGATAAATGGATTCTTTCTGCACTAAACACTTTAGCAAAAGACGTTACAACTAATATGGATAAGTATGAATTGGGTATTGCGGTATCTAAGGTATACGATTTCATATGGGATGAATTCTGTGATTGGTATATTGAGATTGTTAAACCTCGTATGTATGCAAGAGATGAAGATGCACTATCAGCTAATGCGGCACTTTGGACTTTACAAGAGGTATTGTCACAAGCGTTGATTTTACTTCATCCATTTATGCCATTCATTACTGAAGAAATTTACTGCACACTACTCCCTGAGGAGGAGTCTATTATGCTTGCTGCATGGCCTGAATATAGTGAGGGTAGAAACTATGTAGCTGCAGAAGAAGCAATAATTAGAGTGAAAGACTTAGTTAAGTCTATTAGAAATATGAGATCGGAAATGGATGTTCCACCTTCTCGTAAAGCAAAGCTAGTAATTACAACAGATAATGATAAAGTGGCTACAATATATGAAGACGTTGTTTCAGTTTATTCTGGACTAGCATATGCTTCAGAGGTTTTAGTTCAAAAGGATAAAGAAGGTGTTGGGGAAGATGCTGTATCTGTAGTTATACCTGATGCAACATGTTATATTCCATTAGAAGATTTAGTTGATTTCGAGAAAGAAAAAGAAAGACTCGAGAAGGAAAAGGCTAAGCTTGAGAAAGAACTAGCGAGAAGTCGCGGAATGCTTTCTAATGAGAAGTTTATAAGTAAGGCGCCTGAAGCAAAGGTTCAAGAAGAAAAGGCTAAGCTTGAAAAGTATGAACAGATGATGAAAGAAGTAGAAGCTAGATTAGCATCTATGAAATAGAAGCGAGATAAGCATTTAGGTGGATGATATGGCAAATGTTGATGTGAATACAATTTTATCTAAAGTTGACCATACTCTTTTGGGAGTAGATGCTACTTGGAATGATATTAAGAATATTATTGATGATGGTATTAAGTATAAGACTGCATCAGTGTGTATTCCAGCAAGCTTTGTGAAGCAGGCAAAGGAATATGCAAAGGATAAGGTTAGTATTTGCACTGTTATTGGATTCCCGAATGGATATTCTACGACTAAGACAAAATGCTTTGAGGCAGAAGATGCTGTGGAAAATGGTGCTGATGAAATTGACATGGTTATAAATGTTGGTTGGGTCAAGGAAAGTAGGTACGAAGATGTTCTTGACGAAATTAATAAAGTAAAAGAATCATGTAATGGTAAGCTGCTTAAAGTGATTATAGAAACTTGTCTTTTAGACAATGAAGAAATTGTTAGAATGTGTCAGGTTATTAATAAATCTAAAGCAGATTTTATAAAGACATCAACGGGATTTTCTAAATCAGGAGCGACCTTTGAGGCTGTAGAATTAATGGCTAATAATATGAAAAATGGCAAGGCTATTAAAGCTGCAGGGGGGATATCGTCTTTGGAAGACGCAAATAAGTTTATTGAACTTGGTGCTAGTAGACTTGGCACTTCACGAATTGTTAAAATAGTTAAAGAAAATAATTAAATTATTTTATGGGGGTTTTTATAATGAGTGATATGTTGTTTGATGGAATCGAAATTACAGATGAGTTGCTATTAGAGCTTGCGAAGGAAGCTATGGTAAGAGCGTACGCACCTTATTCTAATTGTATGGTTGGAGCTGCAATTCTTACAAAGGAAGATAAGGTTTTTCTAGGATGTAATGTGGAAAATGCAGCTTATGGATCTTCAATGTGTGCGGAAAGAGTAGCAATCTACAAGGCTGTATCAGAAGGTTATAAGGATTTCAAAGCGATAGCTGTTGTTGGAGTGAAAAATGGTGATGTTGGAGAACCATTTTATCCTTGTGGAGCGTGTAGACAAGTGATGAGTGAGTTCTGTGATGGCGATTTTAAAATTGTTGTAGAAGAAGGCTTTGATGTGAAGAGTTACACATTAGATGAGTTGATGCCATATACATTTACTTTATAGAAAGGGATTGAAATGATAGATTTTGAAGAAGAATTAAAGCAATATTCGCCTAGTATGGAAGTTGAAGAAGCGGAAGACGCTATTCATAATATTGATTTGACGGATATGACAGACATTTTGAGAGAAATGGTCGAAAAGAGCGAGGGAAGATAGAATATGAATTGTTATAGATGTGGCTCTATAGTGGATGGACAAGATGTATGTCCAGTGTGCCAGGCAAATATTCATGTATATCGTAAGATTATTGCAACAGCAAATGCGCATTATAATGATGGACTTATTAAAGCTGAGGTGCGAGATTTGTCCGGAACAATAAAGAGCCTTAAAATGTGCTTGAAATACAATAAATATCATACTGATGCTAGAAATCTTCTTGGTTTGGTTTATTTCGAAGTGGGTGAAATGGTGCTTGCTTTGGCGGAATGGGTTGTTAGTAAGAATTTGCAGCCTGATAATAATATAGTAGATAAGTATCTGGGTGAAATTCAGAATACTCAAGGAATGCTTGAGACAATGAATACTACTATTAAGAAATATAATCAAGCTATAGAATATTGTCGTCAAGGAAATAGAGATTTGGCAAGAATTCAGCTTAGAAGAGTAATCGGACAGAATCCAAAGATGGTTTCTGCGCATCAACTCTTGGCGTTACTTTGTATTCAGGATAATGAATATGAAGAGGCGAGAAAGTCGCTTCTTGCAGCCAACAAGATTGATGCTAGAAATATTACTACTCTTCGTTATATGCTAGAGGTTAAAGCGGGACTCAAAGAAAAAGAGTCAGAGAAGAAGAAAAAGAAGCGTCAAGATGATGTGATTTCATTTACTGATGGTAATGAAACGATAATGATGCCTAATACAAATTCTTTTCAGAATTGGTTCGATAGTTCAAAAAGTAGTATCATTAATATATTGATTGGACTTGGAATAGGTCTTTTGATTTGTTTTGTATTGGTTGTGCCTACTGTTAAGCAAAATGCGAATAGCGATGCAGCTTCAGCACTAGTAGATGCAAATGAAGAGGTTGCTGGAACGACGTCTTCTATAGAAAATCTTAAGAAACAAGTGTCAAGTCTACAACAAGAGCTTGCAATGTATCAAGGTAAAGGTGATACTGTTACTTCTTACGAGAAACTAATAGAAGCGTATAATGCGTATAAATCTAACGACATAAATAAAGCATCTGAAGCGATTGATGTTGTGAATGTAAGCTTGCTTGGTGATACAGGTAAGATGATGTATGAAGAAGTTTCTAAAGTTACAAACGAGAAGAAGCTTAAAGAAGCATATAAAAATGGTGTGAATTCATTCAATAGTAAGAAATATGATGAGGCAATAAGTAATCTAGCAATTGTTTTATTTATTGATCCGACATATCACAATAGTGATGCATTGTACTATATGGCAGAGTCATATGCTGCTAAGAATGATATTGAAAATGCTAAGAATTATTATACTCAGCTATTACAGAATGCGCCTAATTCAAGATATGCTAAGAAAGCAAAGGATTATTTGACATTAGCGGGGGTTGATGTTAATGCAATTCAACCTAATGTAAATATGAATCCAGCAGGTGGAAATGTAAAGCAATCAGGTGGGAACGTGAATAATGCACCTGAAAATATAAATAATGAGGGTTTTGAGCCGAACGTAGAAGTATAAATGTGAGGGGGATTAATAAGGTGAGTGAAGAGAAGTCAGATTACACTGAAATGAATGATGAGTTAAGATTTAACCAGAAGAAAAGACAACAAATTATTGATAAGAATGGTAAAATTTTTATCATTACACTGTTAGTTGACATTATAATGGTTGCTATAAATCTTTTTTACGCTAAGGATGCAATCATCATTTATGTGCCGGTTATTGGTGGAGTTATAGCATTGATTGTAGCAACTTTGATTTTTTTGAAGAAGAGAAAAGATATATGGTGTTGCTACTTGGAATTGTATGTTTTACTTTTTGTTTATATTGTTGGTTATTGGTTTACTGATAATCCTAAAGCGTACGTAATAATGTATCCTATTATGTTAGTAGTTGTATTGATTGGTGATGCGGTACTTGGTATTAGAGGTGTTATTGCTTGTGTAGGTGTTAACTTGATATGGACAATAGTACATATAATAAGATGTGGTTTTGTTGATATAGATACTATAGTATTGAATTTTGTTATGTGCGTTGCTTCTTGTGTAATTGCGGCGGTTACTATTAGAACTGCAGACAAGAACAATGTAGAAAATCTTAGTATGGTTTCTGAAGCTGTTGAAAAGCAAAAGGAAACTAGTGATAAAATTATGTTTGCTTCTAACGATATTTCAATTCAATTAGAAGATGCTAAAGGATTGGTTAAGTCGTTGTCTGATTCTATTCACCATAACAATGATTCAGTTTCGGATATTTCTTCTAACATGAAAACTACTGTAGGCTCAATTAAACAACAGACTCAAATGACAGAAGCAATCCAGTCTAATATTGATAGCGCTAATGAAAGAGCTGTTAATATGAATAAGACTAGTGAGGATACACTTAATACTGTTGAAGAAGGTGCAATTCTTATTGAAGAATTAAGAGCTCAAGCTCAAAGAACTGCTGAAATTAATTTGTCGACAAGAGAAACAACTAACGAACTTAATGATAGAATTAGAGAAGTTGAAGAAATTATTGGAACAATTCTTAACATTTCAGATCAAACAAACCTCTTGGCATTAAATGCATCTATAGAGGCAGCGCGTGCAGGAGAAGCGGGTAAAGGTTTTGCAGTTGTTGCAGATGAAATTAGAAAATTGTCAGAAGAAACTAAGGATTCGACAGAGAAGATAACAGATATTATTTCTAAGCTTACTGTTGATGTTGAGAAGGCCAATGATAATATGCAATTGTCAGCAGAGTCGGCTGATAAGCAAAATGAAATGATTGCTACTACTGGAGATAATTTTGACGTTATTAAAGAAAAGATTTCAAGCTTATCGAGAGACGTTAATGGTATTACTGCAGAAGTTGAAGATATTGTAAATGCTAATAACAGGGTTATGGCATCAATTAATGAAATTCAAAGTGCTAGTAATGATGTTGCTGATACTTCTGAGCAAAGTATGGAAGTTGCAAGACAAAGCTTAGAGTATATGGAGAAGATGAATGGAGTTCTTTCATCTATATTTGGAGTGTCATCTGATATCCGTAAGCTAGTTGATGTTGCAAGTACATCAGAGGATGCGGATGTAATGTCTGTTGGTGCAAATCAATATAGATAATAATTATATATGTAACAAGAAAATGTTATGGGTAAAAGGTGCTAAAATTAAGGCTTTAGCACCTTTTTTCTTTTGCACATTTGTACAATTGTGATATAATTTTATTATTGTAGGGGGCGCTTAGATGGACGGAGTGAAGGCTTATACCAAAATTAGACAAGCAATAGAAAAATATCATCAATCGTTTGAGGCATATAACGAACCATGGAATGACTGCGTCAATGCGTTGCTTGACGAAACAAGGCGGGTGATGAACCTTGATGGAGTGTGCATTCTTATGGGTGAAGCTTTTGACAGAGTGTATTCCATCCAATACGCTAGTGTCAACGAGAAGGCGAATTTTTTATGGGATTTTACACATAAAGCCGAGAACGGTGATGTAGTAAAAATTGCAAGGTCGCACTATGGTAAAGATTTAGTTACTACTTACATAGGAAATGCTAAGGGTATTAAATCGTCTATAATGAGTTATGGCTTTTTTACTGATAAAACATATGAAGGCGCGTTATTGCTTGTTGATATAGAAAACCCTTCGCGTGAATGGTCTCTTGATGAACATAAGGCAATAGTATTACTTGGAAGATGTTTACATCAGTTTGTACAAAATACAAGAAACGAGCTTATCAGTAAAGAGCTTACTAAGCAACGTGCCAAATTAAGAAAAACGCTTCAAAATGTTGATCTTATTAACGCATTATGCTCACAGTATTCAGATGTGTTTCAGGTTAGTCTTGATAAAAATGCATATAAGGTATTGAGACTTCAGGGTAAAAATGCATCAGAGTTAGATCCTTTTGAAGTGGAATTAATTACAAGTACAGATGAACTTGTATCTTATGTGTGTGAACATATGTCGGAAGCAGAGTCTAAGAGATTTCTTGATATTGTTGATTTTGAAAATGTTAAGATTAGTCTTTGGGACAAGGATGAATTTGTTGAATGTTTTCAATGTGAATATGGCGGAAGAAAGCAATATGTTGAACTTAAGGTAGTAGGACTTGGAGAAGCACCATATTCAAGTGTTGTAATGGGATTTGTAGATGTTACGGAAACTGTTATTGCGGATGAAGAAAACGAGAAGAACCGTCAGATTGTAGATGCGTTGTCTGATGATTACATTGCTGTTTTTTATGTTGATGCTGCTACGCACATGATGGAAATGCTAAGAGCTACAGATGAGTATTTTGTCGAAAATTATGGCGCTTATTTCACTAAAGGTGTCAAGTATGATGATGTAGTCCGCGTATATACTAGCAAAGATACAAATGTTGATGAAGATGACGAACTTTATAAGTATTGTGATTTTGATTACATTTTGTCTGAGCTTGAGAAGCTAAAGGTTCTTGCTATAAGCTATAGACGTAATGCTAATGGTGTTGAAAGACAATATAGAATGAAGGCTGTTCGTGTACTTGAAAAAAATAAAATTGTTGGTGTGGTTCTAGGTTTTGCGGATATTGAGGATGAATATCGTAGTGACTTGGCATATCAAGATCAATTAAATAGTGCGTTAAGAGAAGCAAAAAGTGCGAGCGCATCTAAGACAAACTTTTTGTTTAATATGTCGCATGATATTCGTACCCCTATGAATGCGATTTTAGGATTCTCTACGTTGGCAAAAAAAGAAATAAATAATCCTGAAAAGATTGAAGATTATTTAGGTAAAATCGAAAGTGCTGGTAAACATTTGTTAGAGCTAATTAACGATGTTTTAGATATGGCCAGAATTGAAAATGGAAAGGTTGAGCTTAATCCTGTTTCGATAGATGTAAGAGAACATTTTAATAGCACGGTTGAAATGTTCAAAATTGATATGGAGAAAAAAGGAATTGAGTTTAATGCGTCAATTAATGTTGAACATCCATTTATACTTGCTGACACTTTACGATTTAAACAAATCGACTTGAATTTGCTTGGTAATGCTTTGAAGTATACCAAAACTGGAGGTAAGGTATGGTATAAGGTGAAAGAGCTTCCATGTGATATGAAGGATCGAGTTTTGTATGAGATTGTAATACAAGATACTGGAATTGGAATGAGTGAAGAATTCCAAAAGAATGTTTTCAAACTTTTTGAACGCGAAAAGAGAGATTCTATAATTGAAGAGCAAGGCACGGGCTTAGGTCTTGCAATTACTAAGAGATTAGTAGATATGATGGGAGGTACAATAACATGTCATTCTGTTCTTAACAAGGGAACAGAGTTTAAGTGTTTGTTGTACTTTGATAAAGCGAAAGAGAATAAGATCGAAGAAGAAACTACAAGTGTTGATGTATCGAAATTAGAAGGAAAACGTATTCTTCTTGTTGAAGATAATGATATTAATAGAGAGATAGCTACTATGATTCTCGAAGAGGTGGGCATTATAGTAGAGGAAGCTGTTGACGGAACGTATGCTGTTGATATGATGAATTGTGCTGATAGTGATTATTATGATCTTATTCTTATGGATATTCAGATGCCTTATATGGATGGATATAAAGCTACAAGAATTATAAGAAGTGCTGAGAAGAATAGTGGCGAACATATTCCGATTGTAGCTATGACGGCTAATGCATTTGATGAGGATAAGAAGAAGGCTTTTGAATCAGGAATGGATGCACATTTGGCAAAGCCAGTTAATACAAATGAATTATATAAGGAATTAGTTCGCTTAATCAGATAAGGAGATTAAGCAATGTTTGGATTCGGTAAGAGAACGGTTTATTTTATCGATAGTGAAAATGTTAATGAAAAATGGATTGATGAGTTCCCAGAGTTAGATAAGAATGATCAGATAAAAGTGTTTTACACTGATAAAAGTGCTAACATTTCACCTGCAAAATTAGATAAAATTTTGAGTGATAGTATTAATTTGAAATGGGTAGAATGTTTTACGGGAAAAAATGCTTTGGATTTTCAATTGGTATCAGATCTTGGATATTCTATTGGAAGACGAAGCAATGATTCTTATGTAATTGTATCTAATGATAAAGGTTACGAAGCAGTAGTTAATTATTGGGTAATCAAGGGAATAGATGTAACAAGACTTGAAGTTGATATGGGAAGCGATAAGCCTTTCAAGAAATATAAGAAAAGAAGTCTTAGAAAGCAAACTCCGAGAGTTAAAAGTAGTGCAAGTCCAGTAAAAAAGGATGTGCAAAAAAACACTACAAAACAAGTTAAGAGGGACGTAGTCAAGGATAATACAAATTCGGTTAAGAAGGATACTGTTAAGAAAAATACAAGTCCAGTTAAAAAGGATACTGTTAAGAAAAATGCAAGTCCAGTTAAAAAAGATACGGTGAAGAATAGTACAAATTCCGTAAAGGAAGTTAAGAATAGTACAAAAGCCGTTAAGAAGGAAGCTTCAAAACCAAATAATAATATGGTAAGAAGTGTATGGAAACAAAATCCAACTCATAAAAATGAAGAGGTTGAATTTGTTGAAGCGATAGGAAGGAGTGTTCCAGTTTCAGAATTGGGTAATTATCATGTCGCGTTAACTAATTTGTTAGGTCAGGAATTAGGAACTAAGAAGTATCACGAGCTTAAAGAAGATAAAGTGTTGAAAGATAAGATTGGCAAGACATACATTTCTAATGGTTATCAAAGACTTGATTATCTGACAAGAACATTTTTGTGTTATAACAATAAAGGCTTTGAAGATTTAGCAGCGATACTTGGAATATTGACAAACAAAAAGTCCAGAGACTTGAATGATTTCTATAGGAGATTAGCAGAGCAATTTGGAGAGAATAAAGGAAGAGAATATTACAATATTTTGAAAGGCGTCTTTAAATTGCTTAAGGAGATTCAATAAGAATGAAGATAAATCGTACTTGTATTGAAAAAGTTTTTGATGAGTATGTAGCTCAATATGATATAACGGATACAAAGGTAAAACTCAAACAATTACATACATTTAAAGTAGCAGCTCTTTGTGAAACGATAGCAGAATCAATAAATATGAATGAAGATGATGTAAATACTGCGTGGTTGTCGGGTATGTTACATGATATTGGAAGGTTTGAACAGCTTAGAAGATTTGATACATTTTTAGATCATAAGTCTATAAATCATGCTGAATTTGGCGCTGATTTGTTGTTTAAAGAGGGATTGATTGATAAGTTTAAATCTGGTATTGAAGGAGAACAAGAAGAATTTGACTTGTTAGAATTAACTATTCGTTGTCATAATAGACTAACTATACCAGAAGAATTGAGTGAGCGAGAAGTAGTTTTTTGTAATATTTTAAGAGATGCAGATAAGCTAGATATATTTAGAGTTTGTACAGAAGATTCTTTTGAAAGTATATATAATGTAACGACAGAAGAAAAGGAAAATTCTTTGATTTCGCCTAAGGTGTTAGAAGGCTTTTATGAGCATCATGCAATAGATAGAATGTATAAAACAACTATGGCGGATCATGTTTTAGGACATATGTCTATGGCGTATGAATTAGTATTTCCGCTTTCTAGGAAATTATGTATTGAGCAAGGATATTTAGTCAAATTTATGAAACACAACTGGAGAAAAACTGAAACTTCAGAAGAGATGGATAAGGCAAAGGAAGAGCTTTTGAGGTTTTTGTCTTGTGATGTAAACGACTAGATGAAATGATGGAGAAGATGTGTGAGGGGGATTTAACTGGAAATGGATACACAGATAAGACATAAGGTTCTTATAGTAGATGATTCTGACTTTAACAGAGAGATATTACAAGATATGCTTTCTGAAGAATATGATTTATATGAAGCAGAAAATGGTATAAGAGCTTTAGAAATTCTTCGTGAGAAAAAGGATGAAATAAGCCTTTGTCTTCTAGATATTATGATGCCTAAAATGAATGGCTTTGAAGTGCTGAATATAATGAATGCTGAAGGGATATCTGAAAATGTTCCAGTAATTATTATTTCGGGCGAAGATGGAGAAGCACAAATTGAGAAAGCGTATGATTTAGGAGCGATTGATTATGTCACAAAACCATTCGACGCAAGAATAGTTGGGCGAAGAGTTTTTGCGACAATGATGCTTTTTGAGAAGCAAAAAGAATTGTCAGATAAGCTGAAAGAGCAAATCGAGGAAAATGGAAATCGGGTTGATAAAGTTACTGGATTACCTACATATACGTCATTTTTCTCTGAATGTGACAAAATTATTGGAAATGGAAGAACCAAAGAAACTAAGTATTGCATGGTTGCAATAGATATTGAACATTTCAAATTGTTCAATGATTGGTTTGGTCGTGCTGAAGGAGATAAGTATCTTAAGGAGATAGCAGCTTGTCTTAAAGAAGTGACTAAAGAAGACGGCAAGGTTGCAGGATATATTGGTGGAGATAATTTCGGATTATTTATTCCGTATGACTATAGTGTGATTGATTATATTCAAGATAATATGTTAGCTATGTTAAATGAATATGGACAGTCTATTGGATTTGGTCCGATGTACGGAATATTTGAAGTTAATGGTGAAACATATAGTTCTCAGATTATGTATGACAATGCAGTTACTGCAATGGCTGCAATTCCTGGTGATTATCTTAATAGAATTGCAATTTATGATCCTACGCTTTTACGTAAAACGGGGGATGAATTGATGCTTCTTTCCGACGTGCAACGAGGAATGGATGAGCATGAATTTACATTTTTCTTACAGCCTAAAGTTAATATGCTTACGGGTAAAGTAGTAAGTGCTGAGGCGTTAGTAAGGTGGGCTCATAAGTCGAAAGGTTTAGTTAGCCCAGGTATTTTTGTGCCTGTTCTTGAAGATAACGGATTTATTACGTCGCTTGATAGATATATATGGGAAGAGGTGTGTAAGTGGCAAAGAGATTGGATAAATTCTGGTCATGAAGCTATACCGATTTCTGTAAATGTATCACAAATAGATATATTTGCAGGTGACGTGGCAGACTATTTCGTTAATATGATTAAGAAATATGAATTAGAGCCTCGTTTGATTGACATTGAAATTACAGAAAGTGCTTATGCCAAAGAGTATGATTTGATAAATGTAACTGTAAATAAGTTGAGAGAAGCTGGCTTTAGAGTTTTGTTAGACGATTTTGGAAGTGCGTATTCTTCACTAAATATGTTGAGCAAACTTAAAGTTGATATATTGAAGCTTGATATGAAATTCCTTGATTTGGATGGGACTGAGAATAAAGGAATTAGCATTTTAGATTCGATTGTGGGTATGGCTAATCAAATGGACTTGCCTATTGTAGTTGAAGGCGTTGAAAATAGAGAACAAGAGAAAATGCTTACTAGACTAGGCTGCATTTATGCACAGGGATTTTTCTATTATAAGCCAATGCCTATTGGACAATATGAGAAATTAATTAGTAATGAAAATCGAGTTGAATATAGAGAAGACGATGTATTGGATATATATAAACCATTACAGGTCAAAGAGTTCTTGAAGACTAATTTGTTTTCGGATGCTTTGGTAAACGAGATACTTGGTCCATTTGCATTTTATGAAATGGATGAAGATGAAAACATCAAAGTAGTTAGAGTGAATGAACAATATTTCGATGTTAAAGAAATCGAGAAGAATATGTCTCGAGAATTAGTGAATGAAGTTATTATGGATGTTAAATCAGAGGATGTAGATGTATTAAGAGGCTTGTTTAACGAAGCATATAATGAAACAAGTAATAGTTCTGAAGGAAATGTAGTGTATACAACTCATAATGGAGAGGCCAAAAATTTCCATGTGAGAGCATTCTTTATAAAAGAGCGTAATGATAAGAAAATGTTTTGCGCTACAATCTGGGATTTAGCGGAAGCAGTGGTATAATAGAATGGCTTGTGATATGAGCTGCCCTCAAATTGTTAGATTTTGGTCTGACTTTTGGGGAGGTACATATCACAAGCTGTTTTTATTTAATTTTGCTTTTGTGTTATATTAGTTCGATTTTTGTTCTCGGGAATATTATTGTCCGGTGGAGTTGGTGGAGTGCCGTTTTCTTGCATGTTCATCTTGCCACGCATATCTTTTGGCATATTGCCTTGTGCTTCGCCGTTCTTATTGTCTTGCATCTTACCGTTTCTGTTATCTGGCATATTACCTTGCATGCCACCTCTACCCATGTTGGATTGAACATTATTAGTTAGTTGCTCTGTTAAAGTGATGTCTTGAGAAGCACTGCCAGTTTGTAGCTTGTAGGCTGTATTTAATTTTAGTTCAGGTGTAGAAATTGTAACACAGCTATATATTTTCTCGGGAGTGTAATCTACTAGTGTATTGCCATCAGAGTCGGTCAACTTAATTTGACCAGAATCCGTAGTTGTTAATGTCATAATATTTTGAGTAGAATCTGTGCTGAAGCCTTCTACCATTCCTGATGAGCCAGCAGCTATTAAAGTGCCGCCCGTAATTGTTGCGCTTGTGCCATAGTCTATTGCAGTGTTGCCATCGTTAGTAGGACCGGATACATAAGTTGTTCCGCCAGAAATAAGTATTGTTCCATTAGAATCAAGCCCATCTCCAGAAGCATTTATTCTTAGTGTTCCACCAGAAATCTCTAAAATAGCATTTTCGTCTGAAGCCATAGGATCATCTTGTTTCATAGGAGCGTTTTGATCTTGTGATTTGAAACCGCTTTGGTCGTTGCCGCCAGCGCTGTTTATTCCATCGTCGCTAGAGGTAATGTTGATGTTGCCGCCAGTGATGTATATTTGTTGCCCTTCTAGACCTTCGTAAGAATTTGTTACAGTAACATTTCCATCTTCTATAAGGACTTGCTTACTAGCGTGAACGCCGTCATCTTTGGCGCTGATTGTATAGGTGCCAGAAGCAATGTATACGTATCCTTTTTCAGAATTCTCATGTTCAGTATGAATGCCGTCGTTTTCAGAAGAGATGTTCAAATTACATTTACATGAACGGAAGCTGTTGTTAGAATCGATGCCGTGATTTGAAGCTGTAACATTTATTGTTCCGTCTGTGATTTTAAGGTCGTCTTTGCATACAATTCCGTTATTTTTATCACTCGTTATATTGAGAATTCCAGTTCCATTGATTGTCAAATCCGTTTTCGAAAAGATAGCACCGTCAATATTGCTGTCGTTTTCGCTGTAGCTTTCAGTGCTGCTTGAAATGTTGTTTTTTGTATTTTCTGCTGTTGTAATAAATACTTTATCTGCGTTAACTACTTGAAGCGGCGCGTTACTATTAGATGAGATACTTGCATTATTTAAAACAAGCTGAACTTTTTCTTTGTCTGAGGCATTTATTATAATGTTTGCGTTACTTGACTCGCCACTTAAGACATAGGTTCCTTCTTTGTTAATAGTGACGGTGCTGCCGACGATATCTACTGTGTTGTTCTCTGAGGTGATAGATGAGTTTGATAATGTTATTGTGTCGCTTACATTGCTATAACTACTGTCTAAATCTCGCGAAGTAAACATATCGGTAGTGTCAATCATATCAGTAGATACAGAACTTGTATTTGCCTGGCCACAGCCTGTCATTGTAAATGCTGAAGCGCTAAGACATAAAGCAATTATACTTGCTTTGACTATGTTGATTATAGTAATTTTATTGTTATCCATAATTCTTTGAGATTCAATTAGAAATTGAATACGATCCTTTCTATTAATGTTTTTGTTCTTTCAATATTTGAAGTTAATAATTAAGTTCGTAATTAATTTGGTATTTGAGTTAGTATTTTAATTAGTGTTTTAATTAGTATATTAATTAGTATATTAATTAGTATTTATATTAGTGTTTGAACATAAGCTGGGTGTTTATAACTCTTGAATATTTGTAACTTGACGTCCTATTGCAATTTCTAGATTGCCATTTCTACAACGCAATTCGTCTACAAATTCTTTCTCTTTAGATGGGTCTTTGAGAGTAATGTTGTAGTTGAGTTTGAACATGCTACCCATATTAGTTGTCTTAGATGAAATAAGCTCACTTGAAGTTGTGTATTTCGTGAAAATATCATCAAAGACACTATAGTAATCTAAATCTTCTGGTATCGTTATTTTTAAACTTTTTTCTTTCTCTTTTACGGAAATGTTGGTGTTGTTGAAAATGAATAGGGCTAAGCCTACTATTATTGAAAATAAAATGGCGTAACCTAAATAGCCCATACCTGTTACAAGTCCAGCACCCATAGCCATGAAGATTGCACCGATTTCTTTTGCGGTTCCGGGTACAGATCTAAATCGTACAAGGCTGAATGTTCCTGCAACGGCAACACCAGCGCCTATATTTCCATTTACCATCATAATGACTGTGCAAACGATAGTAGGTAGTAGTGCTAGAGTTACAACAAAGCTTTTTGTGTACCTTGATTTGAAAGAGTACATGAAAGCGAAATATACGCCTATAACAAGTGATACTGCAAGGCATAATAGAAATGATGGGACATTAATTCCTGTTTGAGAATCGATTACTGATTTGAAAATTGTATTAAGCATATTTTAAAACTCCTCTCTGAATGCTTTCTTTTGTTGAAAATATGGGCTCATATTTTATAAAAGATTTATATGCTGTACCATATTTTGAAAATGATGTTTTGTATATTTTGTTAGTAGATAAAACATGTGTTAACCATAGTGGAATGGCTTGACCAGTTTTAATCTCCATAAGCATATACCCCTCAGGGAGTATAGGATTGCCGAAAATGCCAGTGTGTAGATCAACATCTGTATTTCTACATAATATATTTTGGTCAAATGTTATTCGCAAATCATGGTTTTGATTTTCGTAATAAGCTTCGCGTTCATAGGACAAGAGCATTCTTGGCGCTAGGTTAGGATATAGCTTTCTAGCGTAATCAATTTCTCTTGAGATTTGAGAATTGACGTGTTGCTTGCCTAAAGTTATATAATCTATAGCTTGTGCTTCACTCATGCTTATTCGTCTTTTGTATACAACTTTGTTGTATTTTTTCTTTAGTTCTAAAAAGACTTTGCTTTCGTCTGTAGCCAAGCCGTAGCTTCTGAGACGTAGCTTCTCTTTGTAGTCGGGCTTATCTATAGAACGTCTGATTAATAAGTAATCTGGAGTGTCGAAGTATAAGCTTTGAATAGTACTTTTTCCATGTTCGTCTTCTTTCATGTGACCTTTCATTTCTTTTTTTATTATTTCGTATTGTTTTGTAGTGATTAAGTATTTTAATTCATATCTTTTGAAGGTCATTTGATCTGCCATAATTAAACTCCTTTCTCTTTGGTACGGTTGTAGTATACGAAATGAACCTTAAATGAAACTTAAAGTTTTATAAAAAATAAATTTTTCATAAAATGTTTTACAATCTATGTTATTATTTTTATGGAGGTTTGAAATGAGATTACTATTAGCGGAAGATGAAGTGGAAATGTCTAATGCGTTAGTTCAAATCCTAAAAACAAATAACTATTCTGTTGATGCAGTTTATAATGGAAGAGATGCGTTAGATTATTTACAAAGTGAAATATATGATGGCGTTATTATGGATATAATGATGCCAGAGATGGATGGAATAGAAGTTCTTACAGAGGCGAGAAGAAAAGGAATAACTACTCCGGTGCTGCTTTTGACAGCAAAATCTGAAATTGATGATAGAGTTACAGGGTTAGATGCTGGTGCTGATGATTATTTAACTAAGCCTTTTGCGATGAAAGAACTCCTAGCAAGAATCCGAGCTATTACAAGAAGACGAGAGGATGTAGTTGATTCTAATATAACAGTTGGAAATGTTACTTTAGATAGATTAGTATTTCAAATGAGTACTCTTAAGGGAGTAGAGAGGCTGGGGAATAAAGAATTTCAATTGATGGAAATGTTATTTACTAATCCAGGTCAAATTATTTCTATTGAACAGTTTATGGATAAAATTTGGGGATATGATTCCGAGGCTGAGCTTAATGTGGTTTGGGTTTATATTTCTAATTTGAGGAAAAAACTTAAAGGCTTGGAAGCTAACATTAATATCAAAGCTAATCGAGGAATTGGATATTCGTTGGAGGTTTTAGATGATTAAAACATTACGAAGGCGCTTTATTGTAATTGCAGTGGCGTCAGTTGCTATAGTTTTATTTATTATAATAGGTGCAGCAAATATACTTAATTATTTGAATATTGTTAGGTCTATAGATACAAGAATGCAAATTTTAGCGGATAATATCGGGGCTTTTTCTGAAGAGCTTGGAAGAGGACCGCATGATAAGCTTAGGGATGATATGATACCGTTTGGTAGAGGCGAAAGAAAGGATTTCTTCATGGACGGTATTACTGAAGAATTTCCTTATGAAGCAAGATTTTTCACGGTTACAATAAAGGGGAGCGGAGAGGTCCAAAGCATAGATACGGACAGGATTGCAGCAGTTAAAACTGAGGATGCAGAAAAATATGCATTGTTAGCACAAGAAAGAAGACAAGAAAAAGGTTTTATCAATGATTATCGATATGAAGTAGTAGATTCTGATGACGGAAGCAGGATGTACATATTCTTAGATTGTGTTAAGGAAATGTCTTCGTTTAGAAATTTTTTATTTGTTAGTGTCTTGATATCGCTACTAGGGTTAGTCTTAGTATTTATCATGGTTCTTTTGTTATCTAAGATAGTAATGAAACCAGTTGCTGAAAGCTATAAGAAACAGAAGCAGTTTATTACCGATGCAAGCCATGAACTTAAGACTCCAGTGGCTATTATAGATGCAAACACGGAAGTGATTGAGTCGGAAAGTGGAGAGTCTGAATGGACAAAAAGTATTAGAAAGCAGACTACTCGCATGACATCGCTAATTGAAAAAATGGTATTTCTATCGAGGATGGATGAAGGCGTTTCTACTTATGAGATGGAAAATATAAATGTTTCAAGTGTATTTCAGGAAGTTGCGGAATCTTTTGAAGTTGTCGCTATTAAGAAGAATGTGAAATATGATATAAATATAGACGAGGATGCAATGTTGAAGGGGGATAGTAAAACATTAGCACAGATGCTAAGCTTGCTACTCGACAATGCTTTTAAATACACGCAAGAAGAGGGAAATGTAAGTATACATTTTACATCTAATGGAAAAGGCGGAGTATTAACAGTTAGAAACTCTGTTGAAGAGATAGAAATTGGAAAACATAATGAACTCTTTGAAAGGTTTTATCGAAGAGATAAATCGAGAAATTCAAAAACAGGTGGATTTGGAATTGGGCTTTCAGTTGTAAGAGCAATTGTAGAAAATCATAAAGGAAAAATTACTGCTAAATCTACAGATGGAAAATCTATTGAATTTAAAGTTACATTATAATATGTTGTATATAATATAGAAGGAAAGAGGAAAAAGATGATATATATTGGAAATCATTTGTCATCATCAAAAGGGATGCTGGCAATGGGCAAAATGGCAACTAAGTTAGGTGGAAATACATTTGCATTTTTTACAAGAAATCCTAGAGGTGGAAAAGCTAAAGAAATAATAAAAGAAGATGCAGATGCATTGATGAATTATTTAGAAGAAAATAATTTCGGAAAGCTAGTAGCACATGCTCCGTATACGATGAATCTTTGTTCAGATAAAGAGGATATTAGAAAATTTGCAAAGGATATGCTTATTGATGATTTGAAGCGAATGGAGTATACGCCTGGTCAGTATTATAATTTTCATCCGGGAAGTCATGTTGGACAAGGTGTTGACGTTGCAACAGGATATATAGTGGATGCTTTAAATGAAGCTATGTTTTCAGAGCAGACAACAACAGTTCTTCTAGAAACGATGGCTGGAAAAGGAACTGAAGTGGGAAGAAACTTTGAAGAACTTAAAGCTATAATTGATAAGGTAGAGCATAAAGACAAAATAGGAGTCTGTCTAGATACTTGCCATGTTTGGGATGGCGGTTATGATATTGTAAATGATTTGGATGCGGTACTTAAGGAGTTTGACGAGATAATTGGTTTGGACAGATTGAAAGCCATACACATTAATGATAGCAAGAATCCATTAGGAGCGCACAAAGATAGACATGAGAAGATTGGTGAGGGATTAATTGGGTTAGAAGGACTAACTAAAGTGATAAATCATCCGTTGTTGCAAGGAAAACCATTTATTCTTGAAACACCGAATGATGATGAAGGATATGCTAAGGAAATATCTTTGATAAAACAAATAAACATAACTGTTAACAAATAGCAATTTCTGTGGTAAAATTTTGATAGGTTTTTAGGTTAAGAGGGGGGAAGAGACTTTGACATATTTAGAAGTTCTTCGTAGGAAAAATATAATTTTAGCATGGACAACATTTATTTCAATTGTTATTAGATGTATAGCGAATGCATTTTTCGTTAAAATAACAGATATATTAGGATTGGGTGTTGGCGCAATTGTTTTGACAATAATATTGTTGATTTGCGCAAAGAAGATGCATCCAGTAGTTATGATGTTTAGTATGGTTGTACTGTATTCTCTGATGTGGATTGGTCTTATGGTCTTTTTTCCATGTACAGTTAACTATATGATGTGCTTCCAGATAATGTTCTTTATTATTTTATATGAAGATATTAGAGCAATTATAGCGCAAGCAGTTATTATTTGCGTTGGTATACCTGTTTTTTATTTCAGATATACTCAAGAATTGACGGAAACATGGTCTATTGACACAATGTGGATTATGTTTACATATATCCTAAGTTCTGTGCTTGTTTATATATCTCTTTGTCGTCTAACAGGTGAACAATTTAATAGCCTTGAGGTGAGAAGTAAAGAGAGTAAAGAACAGCAGAATAAGGCAGAAAGCTTAATTGCTCAAATAGCTAAGACAGTAGGTATTCTTGGAAATACAAGTGGAAAGCTTAATGAGTCAGTTACAACTACAGGAGATATTACAACTCAAATATCTGAAGCAGCAGAAGAAGTTGCAAGAATGACTAGCGAGGAAGTAGTTGAGACAGATAATATTAGACAAATGGTTGACAAATCTGTTATGCAAGTGGATGAAGTATCAGCTACTAGTGCGAGAATGGCAGAATTCTCTGTTGAAACAGTTAAGAATGTAGAAGAAGGTGGTAAGCTTGTTTCTGATCTTACTGCTGAGATGGAATCGTTAAATACTAAGATGGATGCTGTTGTTGCAGCGATTACAAATCTTAGTGATGAAAATATGAAGATTGTCTCAATTCTTCAAACGTTAGATGAAATTACAGATCAGACAACATTACTTTCGCTTAATGCTTCTATAGAGGCTGCACGTGCAGGAGAAGCTGGTAAAGGATTTGCAGTTGTTGCAACAGAAATCAGGAATTTATCAGATACATCTAGTGAATTTACTGAACAGATTCATACAATTCTTAGTGGCGTTGAAGCAAGTACTAAGGCTGTTAAACGAGAAATCGAAGAAGGTCAAGCATCCGTTAAAGAATGTACAAATGATGTAGAAGTTGTTGATGCAGCATTTAAGAAGATATCAGAGAATAGTGAAGAGGTATCAAAACAAGCAAAAGATATTGAAGTTAAAGCAGAAGGCTTGGGAAGACTTCTTAATAGTACATTACATAATGTTAACAAGATTAATTCTACTATCGAAGCAACAAGTTCATCTATGGAAGAAATTGCTTCAAGTATTCTAGAATTAAATGGTAATTTCGATACCGTTGTAGATGGATATCATGATATTAATAGTATTGCAGATTCGTTGGTGGCTGTTTCAGGTGGCGAAAAAAGTGTTGACACGTACGAAGAGTCTGTAGTACAATAGTCAGGCTGATGTAGTTTCTAAACCAAGCTTCAATAGCCCCGAAGTGAGGTTTGACTAATAAATTGCAGTGGAGATGTATTTTGGACATTTTTACATTTCTTATGCAAGGTTCTACTGAAGTAGAATTGTGTTTAATATTAAGGAGGATTTAACATGAAGACTTATATGCCTAATCCAGCTAACGTGGAGAGAAAATGGTATGTAGTAGATGCAGAAGGACAGACATTAGGACGTCTTGCATCAGAGATCGCTAAGGTATTAAGAGGTAAGAATAAGCCTATTTTTACACCACATGCAGATTGCGGTGATTATGTAATCGTTGTAAATGCAGAGAAGATTAAAGTAACTGGTAAGAAGCTTGATCAAAAGATTTATTATCATCACTCAGACTATGTTGGTGGTATGAAAGAGACAGATCTTAAGACAATGCTTGAGAAGCACCCAGAAAGAGTTATTGAATTTGCAGTAAAGGGTATGCTCCCAAAGGGACCTTTAGGAAGACAAATGTACAAGAAGTTATTTGTATATGCTGGTCCAGACCACAAGCAAGAAGCTCAACAACCAGAAGTTTTGACATTTTAATTGGAGGTAAATCATGGCTAAGAAGAATGATACAAAGTACTATGGTACTGGAAGAAGAAAGTCATCTGTTGCTAGAGTATATTTAGTACCTGGTACAGGTAAAATTACAATTAATAAGAGAGATATTGATGAATATCTTGGATTAGAGACACTTAAGGTTGTTGTAAGACAACCATTAGAAGCTACTAACACAACAGACAAGTTTGATGTACTTGTAAATGTTAAGGGTGGCGGATATACAGGACAAGCTGGTGCTATTAGACATGGTATTGCAAGAGCATTACTTGAAGTAGACGCTGAGTACAGACCAACTCTTAAGGCTGCTGGATACTTAACAAGAGATCCACGTATGAAAGAACGTAAGAAGTATGGTTTGAAGGGCGCTCGTCGTGCACCTCAGTTCTCAAAGAGATAATTATTTTCGAGAGAATATATCAAGAAAAGCCCATTTTACAAGGGTTACAGAAGTTGTGGAAAGTTGTCAGATGTGCTGGAATTTATTCCGTATGCAACACATATGCAACAAGTATGCAACAAAGAGTATGATATGTACAGGACATTTTCAGAGAAATCTGGGAATGTCCTTTTTTCATTATAAAATCTTATTAATAGCATCTACTAACTCCTTGGTGTCAAAATGTGTATATACCTTTTCGGTAAGTGTCATTGCTCCAGAGTGCCCTACAATCTTTTTGATGACTGTTTGGTTCACACCAGCTTCCGCCAACATGGAAATGCAGGTATGTCTACAGCAATGAGGTGTACGATTAATATTTAACTGTTCTAATAAAGGTTTATAATAGCTATCGTAGTAATTGCGATACAAGAAATGCTTTCCATCTTCCGTATGTAGATACAAAGGAGTATTATTTTAAGGATGAAGTAAAAAGAGAGATAACAGCAAATAATCGCACAGGCACAGTGGAACAGATGGATGCTAATATTGAGGCTGCGTATAGAGATGTGCAGGAAATATTGAGGTTGAGCGAGGAACAGGAGAGGTTGTGGAGGCTTATAAGGGGAGGTAAGAGTATGCCACCTATTAGAAAAATCTAATAGGTGGCATTTATAATATAGATGAAGAAAGTTATACAAATAAATACTAACAAATACTATAAAAACAGATTGAAAACATAGAACATATGTGCTATCCTACAATATATTAGATTTTTTAGGAGAAAATAACAATGGAAAATTATATGGAAGACTGGATTGGAATAGATGCAGCTGCTAAATATTTAGATGTTACAAAGGATACAATTCGTAATTGGATTAAGAAAACCGACATTCCAGCACATAAGATTGGAAAATTATGGAAGTTTAAAAGAATAGAGTTAGATGCTTGGGTTAAGAGTGGACGTAGTGCGATTGATTAATGAATTTAAATTTGAGGAGTAGAATCTATGGATAAAGACAGATTGATAAATTTAATTGCTCAATATAGAAAAAGTATGGATTATTATCATAATCCTAAAAATGGATACAATGAGACAGAATGCCGTGATGAATATATTAGTCCTATGCTAGAATGTTTTGGATGGGATGTACAAAATAAGGACGGGAAATTGCCTCAATACAAAGAAGTTGTAGTTGAAAAGTATTCTAATAGTTCAGAACGACCAGATTATACATTGACATTAAATGGAGTATCGAAGTTGTTTGTTGAGGCAAAAAAACCGAGTGTAAATATCACTGTAGAAGTTGAACCAGCCATGCAAACTAGAAGATATGGTTGGAATGCAAATCATGTATTAGCTTTACTGACAAATTTTGAATATTTACTTGTTTATGATACTACTAACAAACCCGAAGATGGTGAAGACGCAAGAGCTTCTTTGTATAGAAAGTATTATTTTGAAGAATATGAAGATAAATTTGAAGAAATAGCAGATTTGATTTCTAGAGACATTGTATATTCAGGTGAATACGATGAATTTGTTAAAACAAATTTTTCTATGGATTCTAGATTTAGTACAGAGATTGATGAAGTATTTTTGAAACAGATTAATAAGTGGAGATTAGAAATAGGAAATTACTTGTATCAAAATAAAAGCGTATATAGAGATATTGATGTCTTAAATGATACAGTGCAAGAGTTTATAAATCAAATCATTTTTTTGAGAATATGTGAAGATAGAAAATTACCATTGTACAAGAAACTGTATGAAACAGCAGAAGATAAAGCAACTCTGCGAGAAGCATTGGTTGAGACATTTAAGGAGGCTGACAGAAGATATAATTCGGGTTTATTTAAGAATGATACATCTATTTTAGATTTGGATTGTGATATTATTTTTGAAATGATTACATCACTTTATTATCCAAAAACTCCTTATTTATTTACAATTATTGAACCTAATATTTTAGGGAAAATATATGAATCTTTTTTGGCAGAGAGTCTAGTTTTAGAAAACGATACAATTGCATTAGCAAAAAAGAAGGAGTATGCATACAAGTCTGTAGTAAGTACGCCTGTTGAAATCGTAAGATATATGGTGAAAAAAACACTAGATCCTTTATGTGAAGGGAAATGTCCAAGAGAAATTCTTACTTTGAAAATTGCAGATATTGCATGTGGTTCTGGAGTTTTTTTAGAAGAAGCTTATCAGTATTTGATTGATTATTGTACAGAGTGGTACAAAAATAATGATATCGAGCATTTGCTGGTGGTGGAAGATGGATTAAAAAAATTACCATTGGATGACAAAAAAGATATACTGTTGAATTGTATCTATGGTGTTGACATTGATGTTCATGCAGTAGAGGTAAGTAAGTTTTCATTGTTGCTTAAGCTTATTGAACAAGAAACAGAGGCTTCTGTTTTAACAAATAACCCAATACTTCCATCATTGGATTTAAATATTATGTGTGGGAATTCTTTAGTCGCAAGTGAAGATATTAATGAACTGGATTTAACTACAGATGAATTAATTCAGATAAAGCCATTTGATTGGTATGATATTAACGAAGGAAATCGTTTTGATGTTATTATAGGTAATCCGCCTTATGTTAAAACGGAAGATATTAAAAAAATACATACAAATGTGGAAGTAAAAGTATATAAAAACTATCAGAGCGCCTATAAACAATATGATAAGTATTATTTATTTATCGAAAAAGCATTGCAGTTGTTAACCGAAAGGGGAATGCTTTGCTATATTGTTCCAAATAAGTTCTTGCATACTGAATCAGGTGAAAAAATGAGGTTAATGCTTAAGAAGCGTATAGCTAATTTAGTTGATTTTGGGGCAACACAGCTTTTTAAAGATAAGACTATTTACAGTGCTATCTTATTTGCAGGTGCTACATATAATGAAGAACTGAAATATAGAACAGCAGATAAAGTTGTTGAATTATGGAATGATCAAGAGGAAAAATATACAAGTATTCCTAAAACAAAGTTAAACTGTATGCCGTGGAAAGATGATATACAAAGCTGTGAGGGAACGCCATGGCTTGTCACAGGAAATAAGGATTATCTTGAAACATTAGAGAGATTAGGAAATAAAATTGTTCCGTTGTCAGACATAGTTGATATATTTAATGGAATTCAAACTAGTGCTGAGAAAATTTATAAAATTGATGCAAAGTCGATTGTTTCTGAAGATGATGATTTTATAAGATTTATTGTTCGTGATAAAGAATATAAAATCGAAAAAGAAATTTTGAGATTATATTTTAAACCTTCAAGAAGTGAACAGGGAGTTTTGGATGCATTTAGTGATATTAAGCAAATAAAAATAAATTACAATATATTTCCATATGATAAGAATGGAGAATTTTTAACTAAAGAAGTAATGGAAAGCAAATATCCGTATGCTTGGAAATATTTATTAGATTTTAAAGAAGCGCTATTTCCAAAATCTTTAGGTGGTAAACGAGATGTACAACCTTTAGTAACAAATGAAGATGAATGGTATCGCTATGGAAGAAGTCAAGCAATTACAAGTCTAAATAATAGGGATAAAATAATTGTTGGAGTAAATCGAAAGAAAGACGATCCATTATATCTTCTAGATAAAAATAGAATTCTTATAGCTTCAGGAGGAACAGCTGGATATGTTGGAATAGCATTAAAGGAAGATTGCGAATATGAACTTGAATATATACATGCTTGGCTTGCTCATCCGTGGACAGATTTATATTTGCAATTGATAGGTAGTGATTTTGAAGGCGGTTTTATTGCTAGAGGAACATATACTTTACCAATGGTACCATTTGTGCGTTTGGATTTTGCAGATAAAAAGCAAAAGGCATTATATGATGAGGTAGTAACTATTGAAAGGCAAATTTGTAAATTAAACAAAGAATTGTTGAGCAAGAAAGACAAAGCTACCAAGAATGTGTTAGAGAAGGAAAAGAAAAGACTGATAAAAAAGATTGAAGAATTGTTAACAAAGGTCTATCAGCAAAATTTTTAGGTGATAATATGAAATTAAAAGAAAATAGTTCAGAACAAAAACTCAGGGGTGCATATTATACACCATTACCATTGGCGGAGATGATGGTGAAGCTGTTTAAAAATGGTTCTGGTTGTGCAAAAAGAGTATTAGAGCCAAGTTGTGGCGATGGTGTATTTTTGGATGCATTGATAAAGACAAATTGCATAACGCAATACGAGCATATAGACTCAATAGAAATTGATCCAACAGAGTCTAAAAAAGTTCAAGAAAGAATGAAACAATATGATAATGTAACAGTATTAAATGAAGATTTCTTCAACTTTTACACAGAAAAAAAAGATTTGGTAAATTATGATCTTATTTTAGGAAACCCACCCTATATTAGATATCAGTACTTGGAAGATGAACAGAGGGAACTAATGTCTGAGATATTAAAGTCGCAGGGTATGAAAGCGAATAAGTTGATAAATACATGGGTGGGATTTCTTGTGTCTTGTGTAAATATGTTAAGTGATGATGGTAAGATTGCATTTGTTATTCCGGCTGAGATTATGCAGGTTGCATACGCAGAAGATTTGAGACTTTTTTTGGCGGATAATCTTTCGAAAATTACACTTATTACTTTCAAACAACTTGTATTTCCAGATATAGAGCAAGAAATAGTTGTTTTTATTGGTGAAAAAGGGAACGAAGAAAAGGGCATTCGGATAGTAGAGTTGAATAACTTAGATGATTTAGCTTCGTTTGATATTGATGCAAATGGATTCCAAAAACTACAGCATGTTCACGAAAAATGGACAAAGTATTTTACTAATTCGGAAGAAAATGCCTTAGTTAAACAAATTCAAGACGATAAACGTTTTTGTAAGTTATCAGATATTGCGTTAATCAATGTAGGTATTACAACAGGAAATAATAAGTTTTTTTCTGTAAATAGGGAGACTGTTGAAAAATATCAAATGCAGGATGTTGTAAGACCATTGATTGGACGAAGTTCGCATGCACACAGTATATATTTTAATAATGGTGATTGGATGCAAAATGTAAATAGAGGAAAAGCAGCATACTTGATAGATTTTCCGGATGAAGACTATAAAAAGTACCCTGAAAAACATAAGGAATATATTAATCTTGGGGAGAAAAATGGGGAGAATAAAGGTTATAAGTGTTCTATTAGAGATAGATGGTATCGAATTCCGTCGATATGGGTATCGGATGCATTTTTCTTGCGAAGAAATAACTTGTATCCTAAGTTTGTTTTGAATCAGTGTGATGCGGTTTCTACTGATACGATGCACAGAATCAAGTTTAATGATGGTATTGAACCGGAAAGAGCTATTTTATCTTACTATAATAGTATTTCTTTTGCATTTACCGAACTTTGTGGAAGAAGTTATGGTGGTGGTGTATTAGAAATACTTCCGAGAGAAGTGGGGAATATTTACATACCGAAGTTAGAGGTGATTCCTATCGAAGAAATACGGGATTTATTGGAGAAAATTGATTCAATTGTAAGGAACGATAAAAATATTGAAGAGGCATTAGATATAGTGGACAAGAAGATATTAGTAGATATTTTGGGATTCGAGCAGAAGGTATGTGCAGATGCAAGGAGTATTTGGAAGAAATTACAACGAAGAAGATTAAACAGGGGGTAACCTAGAAAATTTTTTAGATGAGAATTTTGACTTGCAATGGATTCATAATATAGTAAGATGGGAGATAATATGCAGGAGTTTATAAATGGACTAAAGGTAAGTGACTATATATCAATAGGTGCTTGTTTAATTTCCATAGTTGCAGCAATAGTATCTATTGTCGCGTGCGTGATTGCAAATAAACAATTGGAAATGCAAAGAAAACAGTATAAAGATGGTGAACCTAACTTTAATATCAAGGTGATTGATTCGCTAATTAAAAAGGATAAGAGGAGTAGCACTGTACAAGTGTGGTTGAATATTCGAGTAAGCAATATATCTGATAAAGCAACTTCGATTAATAATATTGTATTGAGACTTTTTTGCTTGAAAGATACTATATATAGACCATCTATTAATAAAGATGCCCATACGGGTGAAGGAATAAAATATTTTTCGCTTGCTCAGAATATTGGTGCACATTCCTCGGAAATGGGATGGTGTATTTTTGATATACCCATTGATGTTTATAACGGTCTGCAAATTGAATATTCAGAATTTAATGTTGAAGATATTCATGGTCGAAAATGTATTGAAAAGATTATATATATACGGGAAGAGTTGATAGATTATGGTATTTAGTAGAAAACTGATTATAGAGAATGAAAATGTTGTTAATATTGTTAATGATGCATTAGTGTTACAATATGATTTGTGTGATGGAAAGCCAATTCCAGCTGTTGTAATAGATACATCAAAGAATAGTAAAATAGATAATATGCTAAAGATACATATGAATGTTAATGAAGGAGAGATGAGATTTTCGTGGGGAATGACAACTGATAAGAAAAACATAATTTTATTGGTTGAGTCTATTTCACCAGTAGAATTAAAATTTTCGATTTTATTTGAAATTGAAAAACATTATGTAGTTATAGATGAGATTTTGCGTTCACAGATGCTTATTATTCAAGGAGGAAACCCAGATGATAGGTTTTCATACAGTCTTAACTCATATAAAATTGTTGTTGAGGTACCTTTAACAGGTTTTGAAGAAAAATGGTATGAACTTAGAAAGAAATATCAAAGAAAGCGTTTAAAGAAGATGGGTGTAAAGAATAAGGATATTAATAATGTTATGAATAATATTGATAAGGAGTGGAATGCTGTGATAAGAACTCATCTTAAATAGCATTATTGTATGGAATAATAAGAAAAGGTGGTTTTATGTCTATGGGAAAAGAGAAGGAATCTCTATTTTTAAAAGTAATCTACTTTGATGAATCTACAGCCCAAGATTATATTGATATTGTTAATGGTGGTCGTTTGGATTGGAGTAAAGAGGAGAATAAAGAAAAGATTGCGAAGATATTGGCAGAAATAGAAGCAGAAGCGCAAGCCGGTTTTAATGTAATCAGTTTTATTAAGGCGATGATGTCAAGTAATGTGAATACGAGTGCTTCAAATGATATATCTAGAGTGTTTGAAACGACATTAAAGAATACGCTTTTGACTGATTATATATCGGTTGCTTCAAAGGATAGCAATGTTAAGAAATTTGAGAATAGTGGAGTATATGCTCCGAATAATTCGATTTCAATGTATAGAATGTATAGTTCATATTTGACAATTGTTCCAGATAATCAAATGCCTATCAATATGGAAAAATTAAATGAAGCATTGTTGGGTGAACGTGGATATTATGCGATGCTTCTTGCGAATGAAACTAACCCAACATGTGTGTTGAGGTTTAATGTTAAAGCATTCAAGAATAATTATAATTTAGTTGATTTATCAAAAATGCGACTAACATATTACGGCGTTAAGGTGGGAAGTTGTACTGAAGAACAGTTAAATATAGAAAAAGAATTCGAGTATTATCCAAAGCAGAGCTTGTTATCTGCTGAAAGTATTATAGATGGAACTATTGAGGAACAACGAGAATTGGAGGTATATGATATCGTATTGGCAGGTGTTATGTGTGAATAAAGTAATTATTTTTTATGGATCTAGTAGAGCTTTTATGGAAATACTTCCTAATGAGTATCGTAATTTGACTGACATTGTGATGGAATTGGATAAAGAGAGTACAAACATGATTCTACATATACCTGAGTTGAATGGACAAAACAACGAATTGGTAGATAAAGAAGATGAAAAGTTACAAGTTGAAAACTTTGTGATAAATTCTGATGAGTATTCGGGGGTTCGGGATCATGTTATTATAAATTTTGCAAATTTTATTGCTAATATGAATATAAAAAATATGTACATACAGAATCCTCCTGCAAGCATAAGTGAGCAATTACATAGAATTTATGGTTCAAATATATTAGAGGTAAAACAACAGAATTATAAGTCGATTGATAAAAATAGTATGAGAGAATTCTATAAAAAATATGATGAAGTAATTGTTGGGCAGACAAAAGCGAAAATGAGAATAATGCAAGCAATATACCCGTTACTAAACGATAAGCAAAGTAAACCAGTAATTTTATTGTTTTATGGAGATTCTGGTTTGGGAAAAACAGAAACTGCTCAGTATTTATCTGAATTGATGAGTGGAGTATTATTTCGCAAACAATTTTCAATGTATCAGAATAATGAGTTTGTAACATACTTATTTGGCGGAAATTATTATGAAGGTAGTTTTGCAAAAGATCTTTTGGATAGAGATTCTAATATAATCTTACTCGATGAATTTGATAAGTCGAATTCTGTTTTTCATAGTGCGTTTTATCAACTTTTTGATGAGGGTATTTATGAAGATAGGAATTACAAAGTAAATTTAGACAGAGCAATTATTATATGCACATCAAATTACAAAGATGAGAAAGAAATCAAGGAGAATTTAGGTAATGCAATATACAACAGATTCGATGCTGTAATTCAATTTGATGAATTGTCGAATGAGTCAAAGGAAATCATAGCCAAAAGGCATCTGGAAGATTTGAAAAAAGATTATGTAGATGTGTTGAATGATTTAGATGAAGATATATATTTGAGATTGATGAATACAGTTAGACAATGTAGTAATGCTCGAGAAATAAAACGAATAATCAAAGATGTTCTCAATATGATAGCTATTAGGAAATTATGTGAAGAAAACGTAGAATAAGTATATATTAATTGTACGAAAGACTAACTATTAAAGAAAGTCAATAAAAATGTTTTAAAACAGAAATGTTTTGAATATAGTGGCGATGACTATATCATCGCAATCAGTACATTGAAAATTGCATGACAAATAGAGCATCAGTTATGGTGTCTGACAAGAAGATATGATATTAGGATGATTAATTAGTTTTTATGTATTGCTGCCCAGATGATTCGAGTTGGTATATGACACGCACCAATTTTTTAGTGGCATGTGACGTTGAAACATAGTAGTGCTTGCCTTCGGATCGTTTTTTGCTAGATAAGCCTAGAATGTTGGATCCCACAGACAGACATGGGTTGTAGCATTAAACAAAGCATATCGAAAATATCTGGAACCACGTTTTTCCATTCGGGAATGGCAGTTATCTAACTGCCCAGATTGGTAAGTGGAGCGTGACATACCAGCATAGGCAAGTATCTTATCGGGAGAATAAAACTGACTGAAATCACCTATTTCAGCAATAATCGTGGCCCCATACGATAGCTAATTCCTGGAATACTAAGGAGTGGAGAATTGATTTCATCCATAATGATTTTGATTTCGTTTTCAATTTCTTCGATTTCTGCACCTTGTTCGCGAATGAGCTTTATAGTGTGCTTAAGTTCTAGAGATTTGGCTGACATATATGAACCAATAGAAGTTCTGGCAGCTTCTCTAAATACAATGGCAGTATATTTGCTGTAATGACCTTTAGAAGCTGTTTGAACAAGATTAGATAGTCTTGTAAGGTGAGCGTTAGATACTTGCTTTGCTCCAGGGAATTCATAAAGCAGTTCATATACGGAATTCTGATGACGAGTTGGAACGAGCTTTTCTAGTTCTGGAAATAGGATGCAGACAAGACGAGAAATGGACTGTTTGAGTTTTGCACGTTCTTTAACATTATCAAAGCGATAATGTGTTAGTGGCTTGAGTTCTTCGTTGTGGTACGATGTGTCTGAGTAGGACTTTAAGTTCACGTCAGACATAAGCATAGAAGCAATTGTGCGGGCATCTACCTTATCCGTTTTCGTGTGTATAAGGCTTAGACTTTTTCTGTACAGATTTGTATGTAACGGGTTGATAACAACGGTGGACAGACCTTTATCAAGAAGATATCCGAGAAGATTGTAACTATAGTGTCCAGTGGCTTCTAGGCCTACTTTTACTTTAGAAACGTCTTCCATAACGGATTCTATCTTCTGATAAAGTTCATTGAACCCATCTAGGTTGTTGGTGATGGTAAAGGACTTGAAAAGAACTTCTCCATCGGTGTTAGTGATAAAGCAATCATGCTTATCTTTAGCGACATCAATTCCTACAAAAATCATATAGGACATCCTTAAAATAGATTGATACTGTTTTAAGATCCACAGGGCTCCTTGCAATCGTAACCTACTTCTTGATAAAACGTCATGCGGTAACTAACTGATTAACAAATAAACAAAGAGACTGTGGTTGGAGCCTTTCGTAAACTATCAAGTGGTAGGAGAAAAATACCAATCCACAGTATCTTAAAATAGCATAGTCGAACCTATAGAAATGGTAAAGAAAGACTATGACTTTATATAATAGTAGGAGAAATAGAATGAAAACAATTACATTGGATGCATTAATACCTAGAGAAGATTTTAATATACTATCATCTACGGGTAGTAGCAGTAATACAAGAAACAAGTCTACCTTGTCGATTGAAGATTTAAAATATGATTCTTTCTTTTTCGGTGCACTAAGAAAACCTATTTTTCAAAGGGAAACAAATGAGTGGGATGCTGAAAAAGTATGCTCTATGATTGAAAGTTTTGTGAATGATGAATTGGTGCCAGCGATTATTTTATGGAGAAATCAAGGTGGATACATATTTGTAATAGATGGTGCACACAGATTGAGTAGCTTAGGGGCTTGGATTAATGATGATTATGGTGATGGGGTGATATCTTCTAGCTACTATGGTAATTTTATTTCAGAAGAACAAAGAAATATTGCTGAAAAGACAAGAAAACTTGTTAATGAAAAAATAGGTCCTTATAAAGAAATTGAAGCGATTTCTAGAAATCGTCTTACAACAGATGATGAATATAAAAATGAAATTGCAAAAAACTTAGGTGCATTGGCAATACAATTACAGTGGGTAGATGGTAATGCTTCGAAAGCAGAAGATTCTTTTTTGAAAATTAATCAATCAGCAACTAAAATTAGTGATGCAGAATTGGATTTAATAAAGAACAGAGATTGCTCATATGCGATTGCTTCTCGTGCAATTGTAAGGGCTGGAAAGGGATATAAATATTGGTCAGCATATGAAGAAAAAGAACAGGATATGATTGTTTCGTTGTCAAAAAAAATACATCAAATAATGTTTGGCAATGGTAATATTGATAATGATAATATAAATTCAATGCCGATTGGAGGCTCATTAAATTCTTCTTTAACGCTGGATGTAGTTACGCAAACAGTTAAAATATGTAACGGTATAGATAAAAAAAACAAAATGATTAATGGTAATGCTAAGGAAGTGATAGCTTACTTGAAAAATACTTTGATTATTTTTCAATATATTAATTCTAAAGAACAGTTTTCTTTAGGAATTCATCCTTTTGTTTATTTTTATTCGGGAATAGGAAAACATAAAATTGGATCATATTATGGATTTCTATTGTTTGTTAAAGAACTTATAGAGCAGAAGAAAATGAATGAGTTTATTCAGGTTAGGAGTACTTTTGAAAAGGTTATATATCAATATAATTTTTTGGTTCAACAGATAGTGCGAAAAAACAGACAAAGCAAGAGAGCGTATTCTTCAATAAAAGATTACTTTTCATTATTAGTTGATACCATTTTGTCAAATCCAGATTTTGATGAATCAAAAATTGTGGAAGAAATTAGAAATGATGATAGGTTTAAATACCTTCAAATTGAAATAGTAGATAATGAAGAAGTGGCTATGAAAAGTAATTTCTCTCGTGGCAAAAAGCAGCAAATTAAGATGAATACATTTGTTTCTGCTTTACCGAAGTGTCCGATTTGTGGAGGATATATTTCTAATAATTCGATTTCAATAGATCATATTGAACGCAAACAAGATGGAGGTACAAATGCGTTAAGTAATGGACAGGTTACACATTTGTATTGTAATACTACTTATAAAAATTAATTTGAATATCAAAATTATATAAAGTAGAATGCGCTGAGCCGTCCTTGGGCCCCTCAGTATGCAACACGTATGCAACAACCAAAACCACAACCCCTGCATTTTAGGGCTTTTCCCTCTCTCAAAACGTTAGTTTTGGTTCTCAAAGAGATAATCAAGAGAATATTTCAAAGAATTTACAAACCTCGAAAATTCAGTATTTTGAGGTGATTGTGGATCGGTGTTATTATTTTTTTCGTGGTTTTATATTTAATGTTTATATAAGTTCAAAACAAGTCAAATTAAAGCATAAATTGTTATTTTTATAGTTTGCAACAAGAGGAGAAAAAAGATGCTAGAAATAAAAGATTTCACACAAAAATACAACGATAAAATAGCTGTAGACAATTTGAGCTTAAAAGTAGAAAAAGGCGAGATTTTTGGTTTTATCGGTCATAACGGTGCAGGTAAATCTACAACTATTAAATCTATAACAGGCATTTTGCCTATTGAACAAGGTGAGATAATCGTAGATGGAAAATCTGTTAAAGATAAGCGTAAAGAATGTCAGGCTATTTCTGCATATATTCCAGATAATCCTGATTTATACGGATATATGACAGGTATAGGTTATGTGAATTTTATTTGTGACATTTTCAAAGTAGACCAAAAAGAACGTGAAGAAAATGTTCTCAAATATGCAGACGCATTTGAGATAACAGAGCAATTAGGAGATTTAATTTCTTCATATTCTCACGGAATGAGACAAAAGATTGCGCTTATAGCAGCGTTCGTTCATAAGCCTAAATTGCTTGTTCTAGATGAACCTTTCGTTGGTCTTGATCCTAAAGCTTCAGCAACCTTGAAGAAATGTATGAGAGAATTGTGCGATGAAGGTAGCTCTATATTTTTCTCGACTCACGTGTTAGAGGTGGCGCAGGTTTTATGTGATAGAGTTGCTATGATAGATCATGGTAAGCTAGTTGTTTGCGGAAAAGTTTCAGAGCTTACAGAGAATAAATCTTTAGAAGAAGTATTCCTTGAGAAGCTTCATGAAGCTGAAAATGTAGACGGTAAGGGGGAGAAAAATGCGTAATTTCTTCTTGATGCTCAAAATTAGACTAGATGAAAAGTTTGAAATAAGTTCTACATTTACACAAAAAGATCCTCAGAAAAAAGTATATATGGTTTTTCAACGTATACTCATGCTTGCAATTCTAGCAATTGTATTTGTTGCGCTTAAATTTTTTGCAAATTATTTAGCAGCAGCGGGATTGGGTGAAACGTTACCAATTCTAGGTTATTATGCGGCGGTTTTAGTGACATTTCTTGTGACGGTTTTTGGAATATATGAGGATTTTTCAGGAAACGAGGACAGTGAATATTTGCTTAGTATGCCTTTTTCTGGAGCAGTACAAGTATTTGTTATGTTTGTAATGCTTTATGTGAAGAATCTACTCTTTTGTTTGATTATTGAATTGCCATTTTACATGACATACAGAGAGGCTGTTGGTACAGATTTACATGTAGGAACTTGGATTGTAGGATTACTATTTACAAGCCTTCCTATATCGGGAATTGCTGTACTTATAGGTATGTTTGTGATTCTTTGCTTGGTATCAAATCAGTATAAGGAGCAAATCATAACAGGCGTTACGGTATTAGTTATTACAATAGCAGTGGCATTTATTCTTGTAATGGCTGATAGAATATATATGGTATCAACTGGACAGGTTGTATATGATGGCGTAAGCGTTTCTCAAGGTTTCCTAAAAGAAATATGCAAGAACTTTAGATTTGGAAGATTTTATCAAATGGGAATAGTAGACGGAAGTGTTCCATATATTATATTATTTATGTTTATTTCCTTTATATGGTATGGCGTGTTCTTGTTTTTCCATACTGTAGCGTATCGTCATATTATTACGGCGTTACGCAGTCCTATGGCTTATGGAGAAATGAGCCGTGAAAAGGTTGTTGCGAGACTTAAGGTTACTCAAGCGAAAACAGCAATGCTTAGAAAAGAAGCAGCGCAATTTTTCCGTTCGAGAAGATACATTTTACAGGCGGCATTTGGACTAGTGTTAGCGTTAGCAATAGCTGTTAATTTTGTTGTTATAGGAACGGAAGGCTTTCAGGAATATTCAAAGTATGTACCTGTATTTCTTTGCTTGTGCGTAGGTATAAGTAATATTGCTTATTGTGCGATGTCTATGGAAGGTAAGAGAAATTGGATTATTAACACTTCTCCTCTATCGAAGAAAGAATTAAGACAGGCCAAGTCTAAGATAAACATTTACCTTGTTGCGCCTGTTGTGATTATAGCAGGAGTCCTTTTGGGAGTAGCTTTTCAAGTAAATGTTTTAGTGATGATTTTATATTTTGTGCTTCCTATAGCATATCTATTTGTACTCGTACTTTACAGCGGTTGGATGGGCAGCACGTTTGCTTCATTTAATTACGAATCAGAAGATATGGCAATGCATAGAGGTGTACCGTTCTTGTTTGCATACGTACCAGGTGTCGTGATACCTATAGTAGTTGCGTTGCTTATGTATTGTATTTAAGGGGTAAAATGTGCAAAAAGTAATAAAGTTTATTAGAAAAGATGTTACATTATCTGTTTCTGTAATACTTGCTGTTGTATCTGCCTTTTTTGTGCCGCCGGATATGATGTACATTTCTTATATTGATTATAGGACATTAGGGCTTTTGTTTTCACTCATGATAATAATGGCAGGCTTTCAGTCGGAAGGCATATTTAGAAGGATTGGACATGGACTGTTGAATCGTTTTCAATCTAATGCAGCAATTCTTGTTGTGCTTATAATGTTATGTTTTTTCTTCAGTATGTTAATTACAAATGACGTGGCACTTATTACATTTGTGCCTTTTGCAATAGAAGTTCTTGCAATGTCAAAGCGTGAGAAGCTTATTATTCCTGTTGTGGTGTTGCAAACAATAGCAGCAAATTTGGGAAGTATGTTGACGCCAATTGGAAATCCGCAGAATTTGTATTTGTATTCGCTGTCTGAAATGACTTTTTTTGAGTTCATAAAAGTCATGTTGCCATATACTGCAGTCTCGTTATTTTTGATTTTGATATCCATTCTTGGAGTGTTGATTTGGAAACGCAAGAAATGTGATACATTAGCGAGTGATATAAAGGAATTTGGAAATCTTAAAGAATTTAATTTCAAAAAGCGCAGAGTAGTTGTGTATACATTGTTATTTATATTGTCTTTGTTATCAGTTGTTCGTATTATTCCGTGGCCGATACTTGTATGTATTGTAATTCTTGTTATAATAATGATAAATATAAAGTTATTTAAGAAGGTTGATTATGTTTTGTTAATAACCTTTGTAATGTTCTTTATATTTGTGGGTAATGTTGCAAGAATACCGGCAATATCTGTTATGTTAGAGAAGATAATAGACGGAAATGAAGTGCTTACATCAATTTTGCTTAGCCAGGTGATTAGTAATGTTCCGGCTGCACTTTTACTTTCTGGTTTTACGACGGAATATGCTAATTTACTGGTGGGGTTAAATGTAGGAGGCTTAGGAACCCTCATTGCTTCAATGGCAAGTCTTATATCCTTTAAGCAGATATCAAAGAGATATTCTAATCTTAGAGGGAAATATTTTATTGTATTTACACTATTTAATATTGCATTTTTAATTGTGTTATGTTGTGTATATAAAGTGCTTCATTTTTAATAGAAATGCAGATGTTGCTGTCGAAAAAATGAATTTGAAATTCGTTGAAAGGAGGCAGTATGAAAGTTGTATTTAATTCAGATGAAGAAGTTGTTAAACGTATAAAAGAAGGTTTAGAGCGAACGGGAGGATATTGTCCTTGTCGAATTGAGCGAACAGAAGATACAAAATGTATTTGTAAAGAGTTTAAAGAGCAAATAGCAGATCCTGATTTCGAGGGATTGTGTCATTGTATGTTGTATTATAAGTATAAGTAATAGTCGCAGTTTGCTGGCTGAGTATGAAACTTTTTGAATTTGTAACGATAGTTGAAATGTGGTATATTATTTACTAACAAATCAAGATAAATGGGGGTATTATATGAAAAAAGGGTTGAAGGTATTTCTTATAGTTATAGCAATTATTTTGGGTGTTGCTATAATTGGATTTGTAGTATTTTTTGGAATTCTTACAATCAAAGAATGGAAACCAGCAGATGTAGAGAAAGTAGAGGTGTCGAAGGGAACAGAAGAAGCAAAGCAAGGGGAAGCTTTTGATGTTTTGACCTTTAATACAGGATACGGTGCTTTGTCATCAGATCAAGATTGCTACTTTGATGGTGGTGAAACTGTTATTCCAGAAAATAAGGAGCTTATTGAGCGCAACATAGCTGGAATGGCTAATATTATTAAGGAAGAAAATGCAAAGATTAATCTTCTTCAAGAAGTAGATATCGATGCTAAGAGAAGTTATCATATTGATCAAAAGAAGTTCTTTGAAGATACATTAGGCAAGGATAGTATGTTTGCTTGTAACTTCAATGTATGGTATGTGCCTTTCCACAAGGGTATGGGAAATGTAAATGCTGGTCTTGTTACAATGACTGATTTGAAGACAAGCGATGCAGAAAGATTATCTCTTCCAAATCCATGGTCTTGGCCAACAAGAACATGTAATCTTAAGAGATGCTTACTTGTATCAAGACATCCAATTGCTAATTCTGACAAAGAACTTGTTATTGTTAACTTGCATCTAGAAGCCTATGATTCAGGCGAAGGTAAGATCGCTCAGACTAAGATGCTTGGTGAAGTGTTAAGCAAAGAATACGCTAAGGGTAATTATGTAATTGCTGGTGGTGATTTTAATCAAGTATTTGAGCCAGTTGAAAAAGCAATTCCATTTACAGAGGATACAATAGCTAACAAGAAGTGGACACCAGGAACAATAATGAATTCTGATTTGCCACAAGGCTTTTCATTTGCAGTATCTGACAATGGTCCTACATGTAGATTAGATGATACAGCACTTAAAGACACAACACAGAAATATATTATTGATGGATTTATCGTATCTGATAATGTAGTTGTTAATAAGGTTGAGAATTTACAAAAGGGATTTGAGTTTACAGACCACAATCCAGTTAAGTTGAATGTTACATTAAAGTAGTGGATTTAGTATTAAAGAAGGCGAGGATTTTCTCGCCTTCTTATTTATACTAATTAGAAGGGGGCAATGAACGTTGCTAAAATATTTAAAACAGATAACGATTATTTTTGTTATCTGTCTAATTGGGGAAGTTTTGAATTATTTAATACCACTACCTATACCAGCTAGTGTATATGGTTTGGTAATAATGTTGGTATGTTTGTGTACAAAGATTATAAAGGTTAAACAGGTAAAAGAAACTAGTGATTTCTTATTGGGGGTTATGCCGCTTCTTTTCGTACCATCAGTAGTTGGTATAATGGATGTTACAGACATCATTAAAGAGAACATAATTGCAGTGCTTGTTATCATTTTTGTAACAACAATTATTGTTATGGTTGCATCAGGTCTTACAACTCAGAGCTTGATAAGAACTAAAAACAAAAGTAAAAAGAAAAAACGAAACAAAAAGGAGGTGTAATATATGCAGTTTGCGTTAACATCTCTGTTTTTGGGAGCAGGTATAACAATAGTTTTCTATGTGCTTGGATTAGTAATCAAGAAGAAGTGGAAGCTTGCAATTCTTAATCCGATATTAATATCTGCAACGGGGATAATATTGTGTTTGATAGTATGTAAGGTTGACTATGATACTTATTATGAGAGCTCAAAATATATTTCGTATTTTCTTACACCTGCAACAGTATGTCTTGCAGTGCCGTTATATGAACAAATTAAGATTCTTAAGAAAAACATGGCTGCGATATTATGCGGTATAGCATCGGGTATAATATCATCTATTCTATGTGTGTTTGCAACGTGTAAAATATTTGGATTAGACCATACTATGTATGTTACATTTATGACAAAGTCTATTTCTTCTGCGATAGGAATGGGAGTTTCCAAAGAGTTGAATGGAGTTGTAGCAATAACAATTTCTGTTACAATTTTAACGGGTGTTTTTGGAAATATGATTGCAGAGCTTGTATTTAAGATATTCAAAATTAAGGAGCCGATAGCTAAAGGTGTTGCTATTGGTACGTCAAGCCATGCTATAGGAACAGCGAAAGCTCTAGAGATAGGAGAGATTGAAGGAGCAATGAGTTCGTTATCACTTGCTGTATCAGGAATAATAACAGCTCTTTTAGCAAGTTTTTTTGCAATGTGGATGTAAGGATATACAGCCGATTTTTATGTGTTAGATTTACTATCTAACACATGAGAGTCGGTTTTTATATTAGAACTATTTCTCGCACGATGTCGATTGATGAGAAACATTATTATACCTGCGCTTGAAATAATGATATAACCAATGATGCTTAATATATCAGGATATTCACCTAAGAAAACAATGCCAAGTATTGCGGCGAAAATGATTTGAGTATAGTCGTACACAGATATCTCTGCAGCAGGACAATATGAATATGCTTTTGTAATGAATATTTGACCAACAGAAGCAGATAGGCCTGCACCAAGAAGCATGGCTAATTGGAATAAGTCTATTGGTTTGTAAGCAAATATTAAATATGGCGATGACATTAAAGTTGAAAATAGTGAGAAAAAGAAAACAATAACTGGACCGGGTACTTTGTGTAAGCTTGCTAGTCGTACATTTGTATAAGCAAAGCCTGCAAAAGCGCCAGATAATAGTCCGATTAAGGCAGGAAATGTCGCTAAATCATTTAATCCTGGCTTAAGTATAAACAAAGCACCGATAAATGCCGTTATAATACATAGAAGCTGATATGGTTTAACTTTTTCTTTTATCATAAAAAATGAAAATAATATTGCAAAAAATGGAGAAAGTTTATTAAGCATGGAAGCATCTGAGATACATAGTTTTGTTATGGCGTAAAAATTACAAAAAATACCTAGTGTTCCAAAGAAAGAGCGAAGGATAAGATATTTTAAGCCACCTTCACCGGTTGTGAATTTTATTTTTTGTGATTTCATAATTCCAAAGGATATGAATATTGCCACGAGGTTTCTAAAAAAACTCTTTTCAATTGAAGGGAGATCGCCTGCTAATTTGATGAATAAATTCATAAAGGCGAAGCCTACAGCAGCGACGATAATACAAAGTATACCTTTTTCTTTATTACTCATAATATAACCTTCTTTCTCAGATGTATTATATCACAGTAGTATATTGTGATTTTGTAAGCATATAAGTTCAAAAGTGTGAAATTTAGTTGAAAATACATAAAAATTCTACAAATAATAAGTAAAATGTGTTAATCTATAAATGTAAAAAGGTAGGTGATTCAAATGTTAATACTTAAGACAGTTGCGTTAAATAAATATAATAACATTGCGAAATTCGCTAAAAAAGATGAAGGCTTTTACGAATTGAGAAATCAGAGTAAATATCGTATAGCATTTTATACAGAATTAGAAGAGGGCGAGACTCTTGAAGATCCATTGATGGATTTGATTGAGAAGTATAAGATGAAGAAAGCTTCTTATTCTAACTATACAGAAGTTGATGGTAAGCGATTATACATTTTCGAATTAGAGACAAATTGCGAGGATCCAGCAGATAATCTTGCGGCTATGAAGAAGGTTGTTAAATTTGTCGGTAAGAGAATTTATAATGCTGAAGTGGGCGAGTTCCTAGAACTTAAAATTAAACCTATTAAGGAAGATTAAATGAAAAATATAACGATTTTAAATATGTCTAAGGTCTATGAAAATGAAACTTTTTATAGACCTTTTATTATTAGTGAAAATAGAATAGAAAATGTAAATTACAAATGGATAGATTGTGATTGTATTGATGGAACAAATTGTTATGCTGATCCTTTGGCTGTAAAGCAGCTTAGAAGCTGTATTAGAAATGTTGATGCGAGAGGTCTGCATTTTATTGATTCTGGAAATTATCATTATCTATCGTATTTGTTTATGGAGAAGATACCGATAGATTTTGAATTGATATTATTTGATAATCATCCGGATTGCAAACGACCAATGTTTGGAGAAATACTGTCTTGCGGCGGATGGATTAGAGATGCTTTGGTTGACAATGAACATTTGAAGAAAGTGATTATGGTAGGAGTAGATAATAGCCTACTTGAAGAGCTTGAGGATATATCGGAGTATAGAGATAAGGTGGAAATTTTTTCTAAAGAAGAGTTTATAGATTATATCAAAAACGATAAATCAGCTAGAGCATTTCCAGCATATATTTCGGTTGATAAAGATGTGCTTAGTGACAAGGATGCGTCCTGTAACTGGGATCAAGGCGATATGCGAATGTACGAATTAGTAGAGATGCTTGAGTTGATTAATAATCATAAGCATATAATTGGAGTTGATGTGTGTGGAGAAAATGATGCAATGCAACTAGAGGGCAATGAGTTAAATGATTTGGCTAATAGTAAAATGATAGAGTATTATTTGCAAATGAAATAAAAAAAGCGGAGGTATATTGAAGCTATGTTTAATTTATACAAAAGAGTAATTTTTTTCATTTTGTACTTGAAAAAAATAGTTGGAGGGCATATAATTAATTAAAATAATTAATTAATTAATATTTATGTTTTTTTGATTACGCAGAGGGGGTAAAATGATTACACGTAGACATTTGGAAAGCATGCAATTTGCAGTTGGTAAAGGCTCAAATGATTTCACAATGAGTAGAGGTAGTTTTGTCTATAATCAGAAGACTGATAAGAAGACTAAACTTGTACTTAAAGATTCAGAAGAGAATGGTAATGTTACAAAACTTAAATTTGAAGACCCAACTAATAATGATAAGTATGCTTTGATTATTACTGAGTCAGATAATAAGTTAGAAGTGACTTATGAAGGACCTGAGAATGTAGACAATAATAGATATTGGATTTCATTCCCAGCAAATACTGACGAACATATTTATGGTTGTGGTGAGACTTTTTCAAAGTTTGATCTTAAAGGTGAAAAAGTTCGTATTTGGGTTGCTGAGCATCAAAATACTGACAGAATTGGTAAGAAGCTAATTAAGGAATTGTTTACAGGAAAGAGACCTAAGAAGGTTCTTCCATTTAAAAAGTTCGAGAGCTATTATGCACAACCAACTTTCACATCGTCAGATAAATATTTTTGTCATGTGTTTACAGATCGTTTTGCTGAATTTGATTTTAGCGATAGAAGCAATATTCAATTTGCTTTACAAGAAGAGCCACATTTCGTTGTGGAGACAGCAAGTACATTTACAGAGTTGTCTTCAAAGTTGTCGAATCTTCTAGGACATCAGAGGCCACTTCCAGAATGGACTTATGATGGAGCAATTCTTGCAGTTCAACAAGGTTGTGATGTGATTGATAAGAAGATTGCAAATGCTGAAGCTAAAGGTGTTAAGATTGCTGGTATTTGGAGTCAAGATTGGTGTGGCTGCAGAAGAACAGGCTTTGGCTATCAAGTAATGTGGAATTGGCAATATGATGGTGGCGAGGAAGGACAATATCCAAATCTTCCAGAGAAGATTAAAGAGTGGAATGCGAAGGGTATTCAATTCTTAGGATATATAAATCCATTTATTGCGTTAGAGAAAAACATTTACGCAGAAGCTAAAGAAAAAGGTTATTGTGTTAAAGATAAAGAAGGTAATGATTATCAAGTAACAATTACTACATTCCCAGCAGCAATGGTTGACTTTACTAATCCAGAAGCTTACGAATGGTACAAGAATCTTATTAAGGAGAATATGATTGGTATCGGAATGGGCGGCTGGATGGCTGACTTTGGTGAATATCTTCCAGTAGACGCAGTGCTTTATGATGGAAGCGACGCTTACGAGATGCATAATCAATGGCCAGCAATTTGGGCAAAGCTTAATAATGAAGCTATCGCAGAGTGCGGTAAGGAAGGAGAAGTATTCTTCTTTACAAGAGCTGGACATACAAATACAATCAAGTATTCACACTTGATGTGGAATGGTGATCAACATGTAGATTGGTCATTAGATGACGGAATAGCAGCGGTTATTCCAGGAACTCTTTCACTTGCAATGTCTGGTTATGGTATGAGTCATTCAGATGTCGGTGGATATACAACTGTTCAGAAATTAAAGCTTACAAGAAGCAAAGAACTTCTTCTAAGATGGGAAGAGATGAATGTATTCTCTCCATTATATAGATTCCACGAAGGCAATCAGCCAGCAGCGGATGTACAATTTGACGATGATGAGGAGTTGATGGCTCAACTTAAGAGATGTACTGATACTCATGTACGCCTCAAGGAGTATATCAAGGATTTAGTTGATGAAAATGTTAAGAATGGTACTCCTGTAATGAGACCATTATTCTATCATTACGATGAAGCTAGAGCTTATACAGAGTCGTTAGAATATTTATTGGGTGAAGATATGTTAGTTGCTCCAGTAATTGATAAGGGAGCGGTTGAGAAGAACGTTTACTTACCTGAGGATGAATGGGTACACTTATATTCTGGTAAAGAATTTAAGGGCGGAGTTATTACAGTGGCAGCACCAATTGGTCAACCACCTGTATTCGTAAGAAAGAACTCTAATAGATTTGATGAATTAATGAGTGTTATTAAATAGTTATATTGATTTTAATCTTTCATAGCGAAAGGTAAAAATATAAATAATTTAAATGAGCGATTAAAGAAAGGGGATCTCATGGAAAAGAAAGAGAAACATGGATTTGGATCTAGACTGATGTATGGTCTAGCAGATGTATATGGTGGAGGAGCTTTTATCATCATATCAACATTTTTTACAGTATTTTTAACAAAGGCAATGGGTATGTCACCAGCTTTGGCAGGTACTATTCCACTTATCGGTAAGGTTTGGGATGCTATTACAGATCCATTAATGGGTAATATTACAGATAGAACTCAATCAAAATTCGGTGCTAAGAGATTTTATATTTTAATTGGTAGTATTGTATCAGCTATAACATTTATTTTGATGTGGATTAACTTTGATACTAATTCTACAATGGGACAATATTTCTTCTACATGTTTATGTACATGTTATTCTCTACAGGATTTACTGTAGTAATGGTTCCTTACAACGCACTTTTACCAGATATGGTATCTGATTATACAGTACGTGGTAAGTTCTCATCAGTAAGAATGATTTGTTCTACGTTTGGTGCTATTATTGCTGGACTTGTTCCAACATTAATCATTAAGGATAATACACAACCTATGCCATATATGATAGTAGCACTAATCTTTGCTGCATTATTCTTCGTTGTAATTTTCATTACATTCCTTGGAACATGGGAGAAGAAGAAAGAGCCAGTAAAAGTTGGTTTTGGCGAAAGTTTTGTTCAATCACTTACAGTATATAAGAGCAGATCTTATGTATTATTTATTGCAATTTTCTTGTTTGGTCAAGCAGCAGCAGACTTTATGACAGGACTTGCAGTTTACTATATCGATGATGTTTTAAATGCATATGGCGGTGGAAGATTTACATATCTTATGGGTGTAATTCTTGTATCTCAATTTATTGGAACAATAGCATTTAACTTTATTATGGCTAAGACTTCTAAGAAGTTCCCATTACTTATTGGTACACCAGTAAGAATTGTTGCAACTATTGCAATGTTATTCTTCTCATATGAAGGAAGTAACTTTACAGTAATTCTTGTTCTTACATTCTTCATTGGATTAGGTATGGCAGGAACATCAACAACAATTTATGCTATCTTAGCTGATATGGCAGATGTTGATGAGTTAATTACTTCAGTTAATAGACCAGCAGTTTGTTCTGCTATGGCAACATTCGTAAGAAAGATCGCTCAAGGTCTTGCATCAGCAATCATTGGTGTATTACTTGCATTTGTTGGTTATCAAGAGACACTTGCATCAGCAGGTCTTAGACAAGAAGCATCAACACAGACAGGTGTTGCATACATTTACATTTTTGTACCAATTATTTTATGTGCAATTGCTTTGATATTTACAATTTCTTTCCCTCTTAATAAGGCTTCATTTGATGTTCTTAAGAAAGAAATTGCACGTCGTAAGGGTGAAGATGATTCAGAAGCTACACCAGAAGAAATTGCAATTTGTGAAAAGGTTACAGGATATAGCTATAACAACCTTTGGAAGAAGGAAAATGCGTTTACATTTAAAGCAAAGCGTAAAGGTTAATATGTATTACAACTATAGACTATAGGAGTTGTAAAATATTTGATAAATTAATAAGTTATATTATTCATTAGGAGGAATAAGAAAGTGAAGTATTTTTTAGATAGTGCAAAAATTGATGAGATTAGAGAAGCATATGAGACATTTGGTATTGATGGTGTTACAACAAACCCAAATCACATTATGTTATCAGGAAAGCCATTCAAAGAAGTATTAAAGGAAATGGTTGCTTTTGTAGAAGAGAAGGGTATTGTAGGATACGAAAAGTTTCCTATTTCAGTAGAAATCAATCCACATCTAGATAATGCGGATGATATGGTTGCAATGGGTAAGGAAATTTCAGCTATGTGCCCTAACTTTGTAATTAAGATTCCTTGCACATTAGCAGGTGTAACAGCAGCTAGAAGACTTGAGGCTGAAGGAATTAGAACAAATGTAACATTAATCTTTAGCCCATCTCAATCATTACCACCAATGAAGAATAATTCATTATTTATTTCTCCATTTATCGGTTGGAAAGAGAACTCTGGCGAGGATTGTGTTCAATATATTCAAGATATCTGCGAAATCAGAGATAATTATGGATTTGATACAGAAATCATTTGTGCAGCAGTAAGAAATGGTAAGCAATTTAATGATTGTGCAGTTTCAGGAGCAGACATCGTAACAGCTGGTTTACAAGTTTACAAAGATAGTATGTATCACCCATTTACAGATTTTGGTATGAATAAGTTCCAAAACGCTTGGGATAACACAATTACAGATTAATTAGTATGACATTATTATTTTTATAATATTAATTTATACAATGTTATTTTTGGATAATCTTCTTTTACTACGTGACACGCTTTCGCTAAGTCCTCGCTGCAACGGTACTAAACTCACACTTTGTGTTCGTTAAGTGCCGGCGCTGTGGATTGTCACTTGAGTAAAAGAACATTACCAAAATTAGAATTATAGAAAGAAGGATTAAAAAATGAATATCGGATTTATCGGACTCGGAATTATGGGCGAGTCAATGTGTGAAAATATTGTAAAGAAGCATGACGGAAAAGTATTTGTTTTTGATTTTAACGAAGCTCAAGTTAAGAAGCTAGAAGGAGTTGGAGCAGTTGCTTGTAAGAACTCTACAGAAGTGGCTGAAAATGCAGATGTAATCATTTCAATGGTTCCAAAGTCAGAGCATTCAAAGGCTGTATATGACGAAGTATCTAAGGTAACAGATTCTTCAAAGATTTGTATCGATATGAGTACTATCGATCCTTCTGTATCAGTTGAGATCTCAAAGATGGTTAAGGCTACAGGTGCTCAATTTGCTGATGCTCCAGTTGTTAAGTCTAAGCCAGCAGCTATTGCAGGTCAACTTGGAATCTTTGTTGGATGTGATGAAGATTTATATGAGAAGATTGTACCAATTCTTTCATACATGGGTGAAAACATTAAGAGACTTGGCGAAAATGGTGCTGGTCTAGTAATGAAGATTTGTCATAACGCTTTAGTTGCTCAAATTCAAAATGGTGTTAACGAAACACTTACACTTGCTGGTAAGAACGGAATCGATATTCTTACATTTGCAGAATGTGTATCATTCGGTGGTGGACAAAACTTCTACTTAGATTCTAAGAAGGAAGCTCTTGCAGCAGAGGATTATACAACAGCATTTTCTGTACAAAATGAGCACAAGGATTTAGGTATTTGCTTAAATCTTGCTGAGGAATCAGGAGTTAAGATGCCAGGTCAAGAAAATACTAAAAAGGTTTATGATGCAGCTATGGAAAAAGGCTATGGCACAGAAGACTGGATTGCTACAATTAAGGTAGTAAGAGATTTATAAGATTTGAATTTACCTCTGTGGCGTGGGCTACAGGGGTTTTTTAGAAGAGGAAGTAGATGGGTACTTTAGAAAGACTAAATAAAGTTAATGATGTTGAGATTAAATCAATTTTTGATTCTCAGTTTAAGACCTTTGGCAATGTGATAGAAGGTTTCGAATTTGAAGCTTTGATTGATTATATGGACAAGAACACAGATATTCCTGCTGAAGGAAATGTGTATGTTCCTTCTGTCGAAGCTATGGAAGAAACTAAGATTGCAGAGAGCTTGTCTAATGTATTTTATGGAAGTATGCCTATACAAATAGGATATTGCAACGGTAAAAATAGTACATATAATGGCTTTGAATATCACAAGTGCAGTGAGATAAATGTTGCTGTAACAGACTTGATGCTAGTGCTAGGTCATACATATGACATAAATGATTGTCATTACAATAATGAAGCTGCAACTGTATTTTTTGTACCTAAGGGAACTGCATTTGAAATGTTTCAGACAACGCTTCATTTGTCACCTTGTAAGGTATGTGATGAAGGATTTAAAGCTGTTGTTGTTCTTGCAAAGAATACTAATACTCCTCTAGGAGTAGAAGAAAAGCAAGAAAGAGATGAACTTATAGTAAAAGGTAATCAAGAAGCAAAATTATTATTACAGAGAAATAAATGGGTAATCGCACATCCTGAAAGAGAACCACTTATTAAGCAAGGAGCCTTTCCAGGAATTATAGGAGAAAATAAGGAGTTATATTATGAGTAAGAAATTTCAAGTAGCATACGTACCAATTGGTGTTCCAACTTTTCATTTAGAAAGTGCACAAAAGGAGTTTGATAAGTCAATTGAACTTCTAAATAGCTTAAGCAGTGACGTTGTTGCACCAAAGGAAATGCTTTTATCGATAGATTTATTAACAGAGTTCTTAGAAACAATTAATCCTGATTTGATTGTATTACAGAATATAACATTTGCAAATGCAGCTTATGCATCAGAAGTGCTTAAGAGATTTAACTGTCCACTTATTCTTTGGACTTTAAGAGAGCCTGTAATTGATGGTGGCAGATTAAGACTTAACTCATTAACAGGTGCTTATTCGGCAGCAAACGCTATTAGATATTTCAGAGATGAGCCATTTGAGTATATTTTTGGCGCACCAGAAGATGATGAAGTTAAATTCAAAATCGGTGCTGTAATTAAAGCTGCAAAAGTAAAAGCTGAAATGAAAGGCATTAAGCTTGCGGCTGTTGGTCACACACCTCAAGGCTTTGGTTTTGGTAGAGCACTAGATGTAGAAATGTTAGAAGCATTTGGTGTTACATTAGAATCAATTGAAGCTAGAGAGTTGATTGATGTTGCAAAATCATATTCAGATGAAGAAGTAGAAAACTTCATAAATGATGCAGATGAGCGCATGGTTGGTTTAGAAGATATTCCAAAGCAAAATGTATATGACTTTGCAAGACTATATAAGGCATACAAGGAATATGTAGAAAGTAATAATATTAAGGCTTTGGCTTCGAGATGCTGGCCAGATTTCTTTACAGCATTTGGAACACCTGTATGTGCTGTACTTGCAATTCTTAATGATCTTGGAGTAGCAGCAAGCTGTGAAGCTGATACTTATGGTGCATTATCAATGTATGTTGGAATGGAAATGACAGGCTCGCCAGTATTCTTCGGGGATCCAGTATCAATGGATGAGGAAGCTAATACTATTACAATGTGGCACTGTGGAACAGCGGCTTGTTCTCTTGCAAATACCTCAACAGGCGCAAAGGTAGATGTTCACTGTAACCGTAAAATTGGTCCTACTCTTGATTTCGCTTGTAAGCCATGTAAAGAGGTTACAATTTTTAGAATTGGTAAAGATAGAGATGGATTCTTTAGAATTTTTGCAGCAGCAGGCGAAGCTATTGACACTCCAAAGCAGTTCAATGGTACATCTGTAGTTGTTAAGACTAATGGAAATGCTGAAGATATTGTTTATGACACTGTTCAAGAAGGATGGGAGCCACATTTCGTAGTAAGTTATGGAGACATTACAGAAGAATTGAATGCTCTTGCAAATATGTTGAACATTGAATATATAGAAATGTAATTTTGAGGAGTAAGAATGTATCGCAATGGCCTAAATATGGGACAAGTGAAAAAACAGAATAGATATTCCGTGCTTAAATATATGAATAGCCATGAGGACGTATCAAGAAAAGAAATCGCAGAAGCAACTGGACTTACTGCGGCTGCGGTAACTTTGATTTGTAATGAGTTTCTAGATGCTGGTCTGATTAAGGAATGCGGTACATCTGATAAGGGTACTGGAGCAGGGCGTAAGAAGGTTAAACTTCGTATTAACAATAAGTACGCATATATTTTAGGAATCACAATTGAAAGCTCTAAAACGGTGATAGTGATTGCTGATATTAAAGGCAATCTAGTCGATAGAGAGGATTGTGATACTAACAACAAAGTTCCAGCATCCGCCTTTGTGGATGAAATCGTTTGTAGCGCTAAGAAGCTTCTTGAGAGAAATGCTAATAAGATTAAGAAGATTAAGGGCGGTTCTGTAGTGATTTCGGGACCTGTTGATGTGATGGAAGGAAAATCTCTCCACGCTTATGGAATTTGGAAGGAAGAAGTTCCTTTGTGTCAAATGTTGTCAGAAAAGCTAGATATGCCATTTATTATTGAAAACAACGTTGATGCATTTTCTATGGCAGAGCTTTTGTATGGTGTAGGTTCTTCGTATGAGAACTTGATCGTGCTAAAGTGGGGACCAGGAGTTGGTTGTACAGTAGTTATTGATAACAAGATTTATGAAGGCCGTAATGGACGTTCAGGAGAGTTAGGACATTTTATTGTTGAGAAGGATGGAATTGAATGTTCTTGCGGACGACGAGGCTGCCTTGAAACGAAAATTGGCTATAAAGCGATGAAGGCGAAGAGAGATTTCTTGTTAGATGAATTTGGAAATGTAAGTGAAAGCTTTGCAGATGAAATTGATCTTTTTGCAAGATCTGTTGTTAACTCGATGTCGATGTTAGCGCCTAATAGAGTAGTTTTGTCTGGTAAATTATTTGCAGATGAAAAAGTTCGAAATAAATTTATAGAATGTTGTAAAGAATATGATTCTCGATATGAAAAAAGAATCCTATATACACTTCTTGCAGATAAAGAAGAATATATAGGATCAATTGCAACATTTGTCGAAAGAGAAATATTTTAATCGTCAACTAGAATTTGCGAAATGTCGTCTAATCCTAGTGCGGTAGAAACAATCATGACTGTGTCCCCTTGTTGGATGCAGTCATTTCCTTTTGGAATAATAATCTTGTTGTGTCTATTTATAAATGCAACATTTACACTATCTTTGAGTTTGAGATCTTTAAGCGGTACATCTGTAATAGGCGAATCATGATCGATAAGAAACTCAAGTGCTTCAACCTTGTCGTCATACATATGATATACGGCTTCTATCTTACTGTTACCAGCGGCTTTTAGCGCTCTTGCATATCTTATAACAGATTCTGTAGCTATCTCTTGAGGATATACAACAGAATCAAGATTCAAAGAACCAACAGCATCTTTAAAGCCGATTCTATCTTGCTTTGTAATTATTTTTGCGTTGGAATTATCTTTTGCGTGAAGAGAAAGCATAACATTTACTTCATCTATACCTGTAATAGGAATAAATGCTTGTGTACTGCCTATGCCCTCCTCTAGGAGTAGTCCTTTATCAGTACCGTTACCATTGATAATTACAGCTTGAGGTAATAAATCACTTAGCTCTTCACAGTGTTTTAAATCTTTTTCAACAATTTTTACACTTATACCCTGGTTAATCAAAATCTTTGCAAGGAAATATGCACATTTTCCACCACCGACAATTAAGCATTCCTTTACCTTGCGCTTGAAAATTTTAGACTTTGAAAGAAATCTTTTTGCAGCGTATTTTTTTGAAATGATTGTAATATGGTCGTTTGCTTGTACCGTAAAAGAACCATCTGGGATGATTACTTTGTTGTCTCGATAGGCAGCAGCAACGATAATGTTAGACGCGGTTAAAGAATCTAATTCGGATAGACTTCGACCAATGATAAGACTGTTTTCTGGAATATGAATTCTAGCAAGTGAAACTTGGCCACGAGCAAATGTCATAACATCATACGCCTCTGGGAGTAGTAAGATGCGAGACATTTCAAGAGCAGCTTCTTCTTCTGGATTTATTAGCATTGTTAGTCCAAGTGTTTTCTTAAGAAGATTTTTACTTTCTGTGTACGCTGGCTTAGTAATCTTCGCAATTGTTGCAGCATTTGAAAGTTGCTTTACTATACCACAGCATAGAAGATTAAATTCGTCGTTACTAGTTACAGCAATGAACATATCGGCTTGACTAACCTGAGCTGTTTTAAGCGTTTCTTCAGAAGCACCGTTGCCAGTTACACCTAGAATGTCGTATTTATTGACTAATTCATTTACACGTTCGCTATCTGTATCAATTACAATGATTGTGAAGTGTTCTTGATATAATTTGTCTACGATAGTTTTTCCTGTTTTGCCACAGCCGCAGATTACAACTCTTATATCTTCGTCTTTCTTTTTCTTCTTGAGAAATGTTTTATTAGACTTAGAATTTGTAGTTGGTTCATTCTCGTCATACATATTAATTACGTATAATCCAATTATTAGATTGTAATTGGATTAATTCCTTTCTCCTAGTTATCGCTAGGTTTCTGAATGCATCTCTAATATTAATATAGTTTACCACATTTTCTACAAATTAAAACAGAAAAATGCTCACATGCCATATTGCAAGCGAGCATTTTTCTGTTATATTAAGATCTTTAGGAGTCGTGAAAAATCTTTTCTTATAAATAAACATCTATGGAACTGTTGATTTTTTTGGATAGAGTAGATAAATCGTTCATATATTTAGAATCACTACCAAATAACGCTTCAAATTTTTGTGGTTTGATATTAGTTGTTGCTGATGTGCTCAACTTCATATATCCACTTGATTCATCGATTGTGATACCAAAGTTGTTTAATTCTTTCTCGTGTTCTTTAGTTAAAGATTTTAGTTGTTTAGCCAATCCTTTTATTTCAGTCGTACTACCAGTTGATGATACTGAGTAGTTATACGAGTCGACAAAAGCTTTTAGGCTTAATTCCAAATCGTCTTTTTTGACGTTGCTATAGTCCAAATCGGATAGTTTACGGATTGCTTTGTGAAGAGCAGCGGTATCCACAGATGAAAGCTTTTCATTGCTTACATCAGTACGATTGGCTTTGACACTTAACGTTCTGTTAGGTGAATATACATTTCTAAGATAAATATTGTTAGTAACACTAAAGCTAGCCATATCATAATACTCCCTCCATTAGTCTACATTTTATATATCGGAAAGAATTTGATATTTCTTTATAGTTAGTATACGTAGTGAAAATAAATAAATCTGTTATCTTACTTGAGAAAAAAGTCTGCCTAGAGTAAAATATAGTAGATAATTATAGTTCACAGAATGGAAGGGCATAAAATGCGAGAAAAAGTATTAGTAATTGACTTTGGAGGTCAGTATAACCAATTAGTTGCAAGACGTGTAAGAGAGTGCAACGTTTATTGTGAAATTTATTCATACAAGACTCCTATTGAGAAGATTCGTGAGATGAATCCAAAGGGAATTATATTAACAGGTGGTCCTAATAGCTGCTATGAAGCTGATTCACCAACTTGTACGAAAGAATTGTTCGAGTTGGGGGTTCCAGTGCTTGGACTTTGTTATGGCGCACAGCTCATGCAACATGTCTTAGGTGGAACAGTTGAGAAGGCTGACAACAGAGAGTATGGTAAGACAACAACATTTGTAAATGCAAGCTCTAAGCTGTTTGAAGGTGTGGGAAATGTTTCAACACCAGTAAGCTATAACGGTAAGAACGCTTCTGAGTTTGACAAGATGCATAGTGAAAATACTAATGAGACAGTCGTTTGGATGAGTCATTTTGATTATATTTCAAAGCTTGCGGACGGATTTACATCAGTAGCGCATACGGCAGATTGTCCTGTTGCTGCGGCTGAAAATGTTGATGCAAATTTATATGCTATTCAATTTCATCCAGAGGTGCTTCACACAGAAGAAGGCACAAAGATGCTATATAATTATGTGAGAAACATTTGTGGTTGTGCTGGAGATTGGAGAATGGATTCATTTGTGGAGAGTTCTATAAATGATATTCGAGCCAAAGTAGGAGATGGAAAGGTGCTTCTTGCATTGTCGGGAGGAGTTGATTCATCGGTGCTTGCAGCATTACTTGCAAAAGCAATTGGTCCACAGCTTACGTGTGTATTTGTTGACCATGGTTTACTTCGTAAAAATGAAGGTGACGAGGTTGAGTCTGTATTTGGACCAGAAGGTGAATTTGATATTAATTTCGTTAGGGTAAATGCGCAAGAAAGATATTATGCGAAGTTGAAGGGAACGTCTGAGCCTGAGGCAAAGCGTAAGATTATTGGTGAGGAATTTATACGTGTCTTTGAAGAGGAAGCAAAGAAGATAGGTTCTGTAGATTTCTTGGCGCAAGGAACTATTTATCCGGATGTAGTTGAGTCTGGACTTGGTGGAGAATCAGCAGTAATTAAATCGCATCATAATGTAGGAGGTCTTCCTGATTTTGTTGATTTTAAGGAAATCATTGAGCCTTTACGAGATCTATTTAAAGATGAAGTTAGAAAGGCTGGACTTGAGCTTGGGTTACCAGAGTATTTAGTATTTAGACAACCTTTCCCAGGTCCTGGTCTTGGAATTCGAATCATTGGTGAAATAGATGCTGACAAAGTAAGAATTGTACAGGATGCAGACTGGATATATAGAACGGAAGTGGAAGCAGCGGCGGCAACATACAAGAAGGAAAATGGTGAAGAACCATCATGGATGCCTAACCAATATTTTGCAGCATTAACTAACATGCGTTCAGTTGGAGTTATGGGCGACGAGCGTACATATGATTACGCGATTGCACTACGTGCGGTAAGCACTATAGACTTCATGACAGCAGAAGCATCTCAGATTCCATTTGACGTTTTGCAAACGGTAATGAGTAGAATTATAAATGAGGTTCGAGGAGTAAATCGTGTATTTTTCGATTTGACGAGTAAGCCTCCTGGAACGATTGAGATGGAATAAATTCCGACATCCCTAAACCCTTGTATATTAAGGGTTTGGGGATTTTTTTATGCCCTGTGACACTAATTTGACACTAAAAATATTTTTTTTATTATCTTTTGTCAATAATTTATTTCATATTTTATTATCTTTTTTTTCAAAATTCGTTGGTGGAAATCAGCCAATTTCTATGAAGAACATATTGTAGATAAATAATGATTTCCTTTCAAAATTTAATCATACAAATTAAAAAATTCAATATTAAAAAGATTTTTGAAATTATTTAGTAAGTTATCAAACATGCTGTAAATGATATCATGGAAAGGTATGGAATTAGATTAGGTTGGGATGAAAGAGAGCTACTTGAGAATAAGGTAGTTAGAGCAGTTGATAGTACTGTTAAAGACCTAGATATTGGAAGTCAGGCTTTGCCAGAAATTAAGGCTAGTGATGAGAATGTAGGGGAGGAAGTGAGTCGGGTGATAAGAGGGGCTAGATTATAGTTTTTTACATATGTTATAATTTCTTAATAATCAATGCGTTTAATTTTGCTGATACATTATTGGAGGAATAAGCAGTTAAACAGTATCCTTTAGAGAAAGAGTATAAACTTAACTAAATTCATATTTTTAGAATTAGACAAATTAGAATTTGTAGTATTGAGCAGAACGGAGATTTAACTTGAAAGATTTAACAAATAAAAAATATTGGCAACGACTTGCGAAAGTATATGCGCCTTTGATGGAATCAGATAAAAAATTTTATAATGGAATCTGTGGATATATTAAGGAGTATCTTAAGCCAGATATGCATGTGTTGGAATTGGCTTGTGGATCTGGACAGTTGTCACTGCCTCTTTCTGAGTATGTTAGTAGTTGGACCGCAACTGATTTCTCAGAAAATATGATCGAACAGGCCAAGAAAAGACATGTAAATGAAAAACTGTGTTTTCAGGTTGCGGATGCCACATCACTTTCATACGAAAACCAAACATATGACTGCGTTGTGATTTCTAATGCACTGCATATTATGCCAGAGCCTGAAAAAGCATTGCAGGAAATTAGCAGAGTACTAAAAAATGGTGGAATCTTGTATGCGCCGACTTTTCTGTGGTCAGAAAGAAAAGCAAGTAACCTAAGAAAGCGACTCATGTCTTTAACAGGATTTAAAGCATATAAGGAATGGGATAAAGATGAATTTTGTAAGTTTATTTCTGGATATGGATTTACTGTAGTTGAAATGAATTTAATAGACGGTGGATTGGCTCCTGTAGGTACTTTGATTGCCACAAAAGTAGAGGTAGATAAAAAGATATGAGTTTTGTATTAAATCAGTTTAAGCCAATGATATATTCATATTTTGGAAAAGATGGAGCTACAGTATGGAATGCTTCTAAGGTTAAGACAAAAGAACTGAAAAAAGAATATCCATACATACGTAAGGATATTCGAATAGTCATATATCCAATTGCTGGAATATATAAAGCCATGCAGAATGTTGTCTCTGATAAGGAAGCAAAGAGGATAATGATTGAGTATGCTCCGGTAATTGGTAATAAAATAAGAAAAATTTTGCTTTTTATAACAAGTATTCCAGGTGTTTCTGCTTTCGCATGGAAAAATATCGACGGTATAATGCGCAAGGCTGGAAGCGAGGCAAAGGGTTATAAGAGTAAGTTCTATGGCAAAAACAAAGATGTGGCAGCAATGGATGTGTTAGAATGTCCGTTGTATGAGGCGTTTAAGATGCTTGGTGTTCCTGAAATTGCGACTGTGGTATGTGAAATGGATTTGATATACAGTACAGGATATAAAGGAATAGAGTTTAGTCGAACAAAGGCGCTGGGCAAAGGTGATGATTGTTGCAATTACAGGTATCGTAAATTGTGATGGATTTATAGAACAAATTAGAAGTTGTAAGGATGATTAGTTTAATAAAATTTTGATATTAAGAATTAGAGAGGTGCTAAAGAATGAGTAATATATTGGTTGCTTTTTATTCAAGAGCAGATGAAAACTACTTTGGTGGTACATACAAATATATCACTGAAGGCAATACTGAGAAGATTGCAAAAATGATAGCAGAAAAGGTAGGGGCTGAGCTTTTTAAGATAGAACAGAAGGTTCCATATGCGGCTGATTATAATACCTGTATTGAACAGGCAAAGAAAGATAAAAATGCTGGGGCAAGACCAGAACTTGCATCAAATTTAGATAACATTGAAGAATATGATGAGATTTATCTTGGTTACCCTAACTATTGGGGAACAATGCCGATGGCGGTTTATACGTTCCTTGAAGCTTATGATTTCACAGGCAAGAAGATACATCCATTTTGTACACATGAGGGAAGTGGCTTATCGGCTACAGAGAACGATATAAAAAATACTGCAAAGGGTGCTGAGGTATTAAAAGGGTTAGCTATTAATGGTAGTTCTGTTGATTCAGCTGGAAGTGCCATTGAAAGATGGCTATGAGTTAAAGAATATATAATATTGGAAAGAAATTATACATGATGAAAAAGTATCTAGGTATATTTGTAGGTGTAATGCTTATTATGTGCATGATGGGGTGCGGTAGTTCACTAGATAATAAGATGAGCAGAACACAGGATGTTGAAAATACAGACGAAAGCGAGAATAAGACGATGAGATTATTTATAGATGACAAAGAAGTTCCAGTTATTTGGGAAGATACTTTGGCTGTAAAAGAACTACAAGAAGAAACAAATAAAGGTGATATTGTTGTGGATATGTCTATGTACAGTGACAATGAGCAGGTAGGGGCACTTGGGAAAAACTATTCAGGTAATAATAAGCAGACTACCACTCATAATGGAGATATTGTGTTATATAACAACAGTAATATTGTTGTATTTTATGGTTCAAATTCCTGGTCATATACAAGATTGGGGAAGATGGATTTATCAGAAAGCGAAGTTGTTAATCTTCTGTCAAAAGGAGATGTAACATTATCGCTTAGAAAATGATAAATGGTAAGTTAGAAAAATTTGAATTTGTGGAGATGAAGGTAATGGATACGATAACAAAAAAAGGATTAAATTCAAATCAAATTAAATTTATTGCTATCATTGCAATGACCATTGACCATGTAACATGGCTATTCTATCCTGGTTGTCAAAAAATCTGGTGGGTAATGCTGTTGCACGTAATAGGGCGATTAACGGCTCCAATTATGTGGTTTTTCATAGCAGAAGGATTTCACTATACTAAAAATGTTAAGAAGTATATTTTTAGACTGTTTGTGTTTGCTATAATATCTCACTTTGCCTATAATTTTGCAGGCGGAATTCCATTTATTCCAAATGGAATGTTTAATATGACAAGCGTGATGTGGTCACTTGCGTGGGCAGTTGTTCTTATGCTGATTTTTACAACTGATAAGCTACCACAGTGGATGAAAATCATGTTGATTATATTAATATGTTTCATAACATTTCCTTCTGATTGGTCGACAATTGCTGCAATGTGTCCAGTATATTTATATTTGAATCGAAATGATTTTAAAAAGCAGGCACTCACGATGTTTATCTGGACGCTTATGTACTCGATAGTATATTTCATTTTTATGGATAAAATGTATGGAATTATTCAAATGTGTACTCTATTATCATTGCCAATTTTAAAACAATATAATGGAGAGCGTGGAAATTGGAAAGGAATGAAATGGTTTTTCTATCTGTATTATCCAATCCATCTGTTTGTTATAGGGATTATTAGAGTATTGATAGGGAATGGCAGTATTTTTCCATAGATTGTATTTGTTGATTTGACAAATCCCAGCTTGTCGAGCTGATATGTTAGACAAGAAACTTGTAATATAATCGATTTAAGACACACAAACAATTTGAGTTTAATATGTAAAGGATATGTATACTACACTTTACATTGCAGCATAATTATGCTACAATCTAGTATATAGGAAAGCGAGGTGTTTTATATGCCAACGATTATGCCAATTAGAGATTTGAGAAATACAAGTGAGATTTCAGCACTAGCACATGAAAAGCATGAACCTATTTTTATTACAAAAAATGGATATAGTGATTTGGTTGTTATGAGTGCTGAATTATATGATGAGTTTGCAAGAATAAATAAAATAGACCAAGCGATTTTTGAAGCTGAAAAAGAAGTAGAAGAAGGTGCTGCGCCTATTGATGCTAGAGAAGCAATGGAAAGGTTAAATAAAAAATACTATGGATAAATATACTGTAAGATTATATCCAAGAGCTTATAGTGATATTGATGATATTTATAGTTACATTGCTTTTGATAAATTGTCTCCAGAAAATGCAAGGGGGCAGACAGATAGAATATGGAAAGCAATTTTTACGCTCGAGGATTTGCCATTTTCGCATCAGGATAGAGTGGAAGGTCGATATGCTGGAATGGGATATAAGCAACTAGTTATAGATAATTATATTGCTATATATAAAATCAACGAAGATGAAAAAGTTGTTGATGTTGTAACGGTTCAATATCAGGGAAGAAACATATAATTTCGTGACAACGTTTTGACAACAGAATATATAGATTCAGTTATAATTAAATCAAAATAGAACGAAAAATAAACGTTTTATTAATGAGAAAATGAGATTTTATCTTAGTTTACAGGATAAATTATAGAATTCGAGTAGAAAACACAATCCCGCAAAGTCTTTGTTCATGGGCTTTGCGGGAATTTTTTTGCCTTTGTGATACGTTTTTTGCTAAAAATAATAATTATATTACTTGACAATAGAAAAATCGAATGATATATTTGTGTTAGCAATTAGCTTACAAGGGAACTTTGTATTCTGTAAGTTAATTATCGATTTATTGTCAAGTAAGTAGATATTACTTTTCTTGATAAAAAAGAAAGCACATAAAACCATATATGTTTAATGTGCTTCCAAATGAGTGTGGTATAATCACAACTCCGTAGCAAGAGTCATTATATCATACTTTCATTTGGAATGGTGTAAAACTTTATAAAAACTGACCAACACTATTACACCATTTTAGGTCAGTGAAAGGTACCATTGATAATGGCTAATAATTTAAGAGGCCGAAATATGGATTTTTTTCAGTACGATCTTTATGGAGAGTTATATGCTGGAACGGCTGTAAAAGTAGGTCGATACGGATTTCCTCAACTTGCGGAGGAAAACTATATTCCGTCAAAGCAAGTGAAACCCTTTAATTATCTATTGTCCACTGATAACTTGAATGAGTATTGGATGCATTGTTTTTGTGATGATTATCAATTTGAAAGATTGTGGACAGGATTAGATTTCTATCTACATTTCATATTGAGGCTGCAAGGATTTATTTCGACAGATTTTAGTTTGTATAGAGATTATAGTGATGATGCACTAATATGGAATTGTTATAGAAATCGTTGTATGGCATATGCGATTCAGCAGGCTGGTGGAAAAATGATTCCAACGGCTGGTTTTGGTCCTGAAAGAACTTGGGATTGGTGTTTTGATGGTTTGCCTGCGAATTCGTCATTAGCTATTACTACTAATGGAACGTTGGATGATCCAGAAGCAAGACGTATATTTGTGGGAGGGGTGGACGCACTTGTATGTTCGAAGCATCCAAAGAATTTAATTGTGTGTGGGAAATATCCTATTTGGCTTGATACAAAATATCCAGGTGTGAATATTGTTGGTATTCCTAGTTTTTGCCAGCAGTGGCAGAAAAGGAGGGCAGCATAATGGGTGGATATGGTGGAGCAAGTGGAAGAGGAAAAACAAAGACTTATTATGATACTGGTGGACACAAGGTTAAAGATGCAAATGCAGTAACAGTAGCTGAATATTTTATTGGAAAAGGAAAATATGTTGCTTTTCTACAAGAAAAACCACCACAAAAAAGATCTGATTTGTCTATAGAGCGTGTTCATACAGAAGTTAAGGGTATGTCCTCATTAAGTACTAACAAAGTTGCAAATAACATTAAAGAAGCTTTTGAACAGGTTTCGGCTGATAATAGTCGTTATAGTCCTGAAACGCATAGAGATGGTCAAGTCGTTATTTTATCTAAATATCCAAACATAAAAACAGCATATAAAACGGTATGGGGAGGATATAGAAAAGCTAAAGGGAAAGGTTATGTTCAAGGTAATGTGTTATTGATGCATGATGGGAAATTATATAAGATTGGAGGAAAATAGTATGGCATCATTAAAATGTTCTAAATGCGGAGAAGGAATTCATTATCACTCTTTGCCTCAGGATATAGAATATATTTATTTTTCGAATGTAGCGTGGGAGGAGATATGCAGTATTAGGTTTGATAAAAATAACAAAGTTATGGATGAATCTGGTATATATCCGAAATTGTTTCGCTCAAGCACAATTGAGAATGATTACCCTGGTTATTTTCTCAAAATTTGGAAATGTCCGACTTGTGGGACATTACATGTTTTTTCTGATAACGGAAACGTAAAAAAAATATTTGTTAGTGATGACAGCGAAAATATTGACGATTATGCAGAAGTTGGTATCGTGTTCGGGGACTATTTATGGGCTGATGTTACAGATAGGGATATATCAAATGAACAACTGTTATCAGTAAAACCGTCATTTTATGTAAGATTGAGTTCTGATTATTTATTTGTTTCTGACGGGTTAGAATTTACAAATTTTGAGAGTTATAAGATGTATTTGCCAGAATGGATGAAGGAATAAATTTGTTAACAAGGATATTTCGCTATGTATAATCATAGCGAATATTTTTGTCATACAATTTATTTACTTAGTACATAAAAAGAAAATGCAGAGGAGGTTACTATTATGAAAGGAAAAGAAACATTTGGTGAATTTATAAACAAAAAACGCCTTGAATTAAAGATTTCTATGAGAGATGTTGCAAGTAAGCTGGATATTTCTGCCCCATTTTTAAGTGATGTTGAAAAAGGTAGAAGAAATCCATTTGAATTCGAAAAACTAACTGTTTTAGCTGAAATATTAAAACTTTCAGAAGATGAAAAAAACAAAATGATGGATTTAGCAGGAGAATCGAGAAATACTGTGGCACCAGATTTGCCAGACTATATTAGGGATAAGGATTTTATTAGTGCAGCATTGCGTACTGCAAGAGATCTCGATGCAAGTGAAGAAGAATGGATGAAGTTTGTTGAAGATTTAAAAAGGAGAAAAGGATAGCATGATATCTGTTAAGTGTAATCGTAAAAATGATGGCACACCAATATTGAGTGCAAAAGATATTGATATAGATGCAGAGCGATTAATTATGGACTTTGATAAGTCCTTATTACAGGGTCCATGTGAGATCCCAGTTGAAACATTTGTGGAATGTTATCAAGGCTTAACAATTGATTATCAGTTTTTATCTCATTGTGGCGTATATTTGGGTATGATGGTATTTAATGATACTGATAGAATTGCAGTTTATAATCCAGATAGAGAAGAAGCAGAATACATACATGCTTATGCAGGAACTGTTATCTTGGACAATTCGTTATTTGCTCCAGGACAGGAGCACAGATATCGATTTACGTTAGCGCATGAAGGTCCTGGTCATGGAATATATCATTACCCATATTTTAAAAGAGATGACAATCAGAGGTCTTTACTAGATTTTGGATTATCAACAGAACAACATCCTGAAATAAGATGTAGAATTGTAGAGAATAATGCTGCCCATGAAAAGAAAAAATGCGTACTAGAGATGAGTGGATGGAGTGGCAAGCTAATTATATGGCTGCAGCATTTCTAATGCCTAAAAGTACTGTTGTTATGAAGATTAATGAATATTGCACTAAAAAGGAAATGAAGTATGGAATGAGTAATAAAGATAGAATTTACAAATTGGTAGGAATCCTTTCAGATGTTTATAATGTATCAACAGAAACATCTTTTTATAGATTAAAAGGATTAAACTATATTGCTGATAAGGACATGCAATATAGCCATGGTGAATATTTGTTTTCAGGAATGAAAATGGGTGAATGCAATGGATTTTAAAAAGATCCAACTGTAATTTATGTTACTACCAATAACATAAATTATGTAACAAGCTGGGGATACGAATGCCCTCCAAACAAGTAATTACATTGTACTACAACAAGCCGTTGCCGTCAGAGAAAAAATTATGTGTTACACAGAAGAGGATATATGTTATTATTTACATAAAGAATGAATAGTATCAAGGGATGCGTTTTCGTGATACTAAAATGATACTATTTTTTCTTAAAAATTCAAAAACACCAAGTGTTCAGGTGAATATAAAAACGAGAACACAGATTTTACAGGGGTTTCACATCAGAAACAGATTTGAAATTACCGAGATGGAATAAGTTCCGATATCCTCAAACCCTTATACATTAAGGGGTTGGGGATTTTTTTATGCCCTGTGACAACAGTATTTGGGGAGAATGAAAAGTTACAATTGTTTGAGGATCAAAGAATAAGAACTGCTTGGGATGAAGAAAAGGAAGAATGGTACTTTTCGATTGTTGATGTGGTTTGGGCATTGACGGATGCTGCTGATTATAATACTGCGAGAAAATATTGGAATAAATTGAAACAAAGATTAAAAGAAGAAGGAAATGAACTGGTGACAAATTGTCACCAGTTGAAAATGAAAGCCGCTGATGGTAAGAGAAGATTATGGAAACGGAAGCAGGTCAACGTGCTGTAGAGGATGCTATTGATTGTGCTGTTAAGTCTCTTGGAATTGGAAATAACGTCGTAGATGAAGTAAAAAAATGGAACGAGAAAGTGACATTGTTACCGATGAAAGCATCTTGAAGATGAGCAGAGGAAGAAGATAGTGAGTGTTTATTATGGTTGACTAAACATGGTATAATGTTGGAAAAAAATTGAAGATGTAGGGATGGTAAATTCCGATTTCGAAATTGAACAAATATGGTTTATGGAGGAAAAGATATGTGGTTTTTTATTACAATGTTTATATGTAATATATTAATACCTTTGATTATGATAATGGGTGGTTATTTTATGTACAAAAAGCCACCTAAAGAAATAAATAGCGTTGTTGGGTATAGAACGAAAATGTCCAAAAAAAATATAGATACATGGATGTTTGCACATAATTATTGTGGTAGGTTATGGCTTAAACTTGGAACGGCTTTATTGATTCCTACCGTTATAGTGCAGATACCTTTTATACATTCAAACGATAATGTGATTGGAACTGTGACACTTATTGTTGAGGCGGTGCAATTGGTACTATTAATAGGCTCAATTATACCAGTAGAAAAAGCACTTAAGAAGACTTTCGATGAGAATGGTATTAGAAGATAAATTGTAATTTAATTGATTTAAGTCACACAGACAAATCCCAGTTTCGTCGAATACAACGGATTAAAAAGAGAAATTAATTTATTGATTAAGAATAGGGAATATATATCAAACAAACTGTAAAGCAAAATATTGACAAATGCTTTACAGTGGCGTATTATAAATATGTAAGGAGGTGCTCGATATGGCACAATCAATGGTTAATTTTAGAATGGATGAAGATTTAAAAAAGAGTATGGAAGCTACTTGTAAGGAAATGGGACTTTCTATGACGGCAGCATTTACAATGTTTGCAACAAAGGTGGCTCGAGAGAAAAGGATTCCGTTTGAGATAAATGTAGATCCTTTTTATAGCCAGGAAAATATGGAGCGCTTGAAAAAGGCTGCGGCTGAAATGGATAAAGGATTTGGTACAGTACATGAATTAATGGAGGACTAGTATTATATGATAAAATCTTGGCATGATGATGCGTGGGAGGATTACGTATATTGGCAAGGTCAAGATAAGAAAACTCTTAAGAAGATTAACAAACTCATAAACGACATTGAACGTAATGGTGAGTCAAAAGGTACAGGAAAGCCTGAACCTTTAAAAGAGGACTTATCTGGATGGTGGAGCCGACATATTGATAGTAAAAATAGAATTGTGTATCGTATAAGAGATGGTCGATTAGAGATTCTTCAGTGTGGAAGTCACTATAGAGAAAAATAGCTTCTATGCTACATTCGTGATACAAAAATCTGTGTAAAATACGTAATGGGTAGAAAATTATTACTAGAAAAGCTCTATTTTATGGGAAAAATTAAATACTAGAATAGGAGAATATGCACTCCTTTATCGAGATGGAATAATTTCCGACATCCTCAAAGTCTTGTAAATTAAGGCTTTGGGGATTTTTTTTATGCCCTGTGACAACAGTATGACAACAAATTTCTTTTTTTCTAAAGTCTTGTCAATAATTTATTTCATATTTTATTATCTTTTTTTCAAAATTCGTTGGTGGAAATCAGCCAATTTCTATGAAGAACATATTGTAGATAAATAATGATTTCCTTTCAAAATTTAATCACACAAGGTGGAAGAATATATTTGACACATAATTTTGCATAGATTATAATATGCTTAACGAAATAGAAAAATAAAATCTAAATCATTAAGAGAAGGAGAGATGGATATGCTATATGAATATATAAAACAACAGTATAAAGAAGCAGAGCCTATTTTCTTTTCGGATTTGGAAAGACAGGATATTAGTAAATCAGCTCTGAATCAGCAGTTAAAAAAGCTGTGCGATAAAGGCTTGCTTATGAAATATGATACAGGTGTATATTATCTTCCGAAGATGACATTATTACATTCGGTTGTAGGACCAAATGCAGATATGGTTGCTCGCTACCGCTTTATATCTAAAGGTGATAACATTGATGGTTTTTATGGGGGTAATTCATTTGCGAACCAGATAGGAATCACAACACAAGTTCCAAGAGTAGTTGAAATCGTAAGTAATAACACGAATTCTTCGGATCGTGAAGTAAAAATTGGTAATAGAAGGTTTTATATTAGAAAACCAGTTGTGCCGATTACGAAAGAAAATGTATATGTGTTGCAGATGTTGGAATTACTAAAAAATCTTGACGCATATCTTGATTATTCCTATGCGGAAGCCAAGGATAAATTTGCTGAATACATATCTGTTCATGGAATAAAAAGAAGTGATGTGGACTGTTACATCAGAAATTACCCAGTATCAACATTTAAGTATTATTATGAATTGGAGTTGGATCATGTACTTGCATAAAGATAATAGAGAACTATTTCGCGATGTGATTTTGCTTACCTCTCAGAAGCTAGAGGTGAGTGAGGACATTGTCGAGAAAGATTACTATGTAACAATGATTTTAAGGAAACTTGCTACAATTGAATATCCAGTTGTATTTAAAGGTGGTACATCACTTTCCAAAGCATTTCGTGTGATTGATCGATTTTCTGAGGATATTGATATTACATTTACAGAGCATCTAGGGGAAGCAAGACGCAAAAAATTAAAATATAATATTTTGCAGCCAATAGCTGAGGAATTAGGCTTAGAGATTCGTAATTTCAAGTTTATTGAGAGTGATATGAACCTCAATCATTATGATTTTTATTACGAATCCGTTGTTGGTGATCGCGTTATTAATGCAATTCCACCTTATGTAAAACTAGAAACATCATTGATGTCCTATGCATTTCCAACAGTGGAAAAGGACTTGGGAAATTATATTTTGGATGCGCTGGGCGAGGAAGAAAAGGAGTTGCTTAAAACCTACGATTTAGAGTCATTTCCAATGAGAGTGCAATCCTTAAATAGAACACTAATTGATAAGATGTTTGCAGTGTGTGATTATTATATGCAGAATAGGGCTCACAGAAATGCAAGACATTTATATGACATATATAAGCTCGCAGAGCATATCGTGATAGATGATGAGTTTATGAGTCTTGTGAAAGAGGTTCGCAATCATAGAATTGAAATGGGAACAGCTATCGCACCTGCTGCACCGCTTGATGTTGATGTGCTAGAAATAGTTCACAAATTATGTGATGAAGATTTTTATAAGAGTGATTATAAAGATACAACTGTCAAATTGATTTCGGATTATCTAACATATGATGAAGTAAAAAGTCATTATAGAGAATTGGCAGAAAAGGTATTTGCTAATTAACATCGCTTGCATTTTGCTTGCAAAATCACCCAAAACAAATAGAATACGTATAATATTTAGAAATGTTATACCAAATATATACGGGAACAATCCTTATCGACACAATATTTAGTTCCTGAAATCGAGATGGAATAATTTCCGACATCCCTAAACCCTTGTATATTAAAGGTTTGGGGATTTTTTATGCCCTGTGACACTAATTTAACACTAAAGCTTATAACAATATCAAGGCCTTAATATCTGGAAAATGAGAAATAGAATGAGATTGACAAAAAATGATATAATATAAAAAATTGGTTAAATTTGAGTTTGTTGACTAACGACAAGAGCTGATATAGAATTTATCAATAAACTTAAACTTGAGTGCAAAAATTATGGAGATAATACATGAATGTTACAAATCTTGAAATTATGCAGGCAACAATGGACATGTTCTTTTGTGTGTTCTGCTTAATAATGTTGATATCTATTAAATCTAATAATCCCCAAAAGAAGAGCATGGGGATGTTTGTTAGGTTATTTCTCATCGCTGCAGTTTTATTTTTGGGAGAGGCTTTAGCGTATATTTTTAGAGGTAATCTTGGTAACTTTAGTATTATAGTTACTAGAATTGCTAACCTTATGGTATTTGTTATGTATATAGCATTGGCGAATACTTATGTTAGATATATTTGTTCAGTTTTTTCTGAAAAAAATGTTGAGGTAAGTGATAAGATTATAAAAGTTGCCAATGTTTTATCAGTAATCAATATTTTAATTGTTTTGATTAATTTATTTTATCCTTGGATGTATTATTTTGATGAGGCAAATTACTATCATAGAAATAATGCATGGTATGTATATGCACTAATATCGCTTTTTATAATATTTATAGGAGCAGGGGTAGCTATAAAGTACAGACAATATCTAGAAAAGAAAAGCTTTATTTCTATGATGTTGTTTTCGATTATTCCGATAATTGCAACAATTGTACAGCTTTTTATTTATGGACTTTCTGTAACCAATTTGGGCTTGGGGATTGGTTTGGTCGTAATGTTTGCCGCATATATGTATGATTGGTCTCATGACGGCTATGAGCATATGAATAAGCTCAAAGATAGAAGGATAGACGCTGTTGTTATGTTTGTTATAATGCTACTTAGTATGAGTGTTTCAATCATAGCATGTGTAAATGTAATTCAGAAGGTGACAACTGAGAACTCGAAAATACAAAGTAGAACAATTGCGCAGATGGTTTCAGCGAAGATAGAGAATGAATTTGTCAAGCCTGTTACCGTTTCTCAGACGATAAGCCAGGATATAGATATAAGAAAATATATAGATGGCAACTCTAGACAAGATGCGGAAAGAGTTGTTGATGATATGACTAATCGTTTGGTATCAATTGGTAATGAATTTAATTATAAAATGGTGTTTGTAGTTTCTGATAAAACAAGGGCGTATTATACATATAACGGAATCAGTAAGTATCTAGATATTGAAAATGATAGCCATGATATATGGTATAAGGATTATTTGAATTCGGGTAAAAAATATGTAGTTAATGTTGATACGGATGAAGACAATAAATGGAGCCTTTCTGTGTTTATTAATTACGGTATTCTTGACACTAATGGAAACGTTTTGGGAGCATGTGGTGTTGGAGTAGATATGAATGAGCTTGTTGACACGATTGCTAAGTTTGAGAAAGAATACAACATTAAAGTGGATTTAGTTAATCGAGATGGGCTTATACAGGTTGATACAGATAGAAGTGCTATAGAAACAGGACATTTAGATAATTCGTATTTTGACAAGGTATCAGGGGATGATTTTTATTATCAGGTATCAGGAGACAGTTGTTATATGACTAAGTATCTAGAAGCCTTTGACTGGTACATAGTAATAAGAGATGATAATCCTGCCAAAATAAACGCAAATAAAATTATACTTCCTATTGTTTTGATTTTTATTGCAGGTGTATTAATAATGACGGCGTCATTTGTTATTATCAGTATGCGAGAGAAGAAAGCAAAGGATGCATACAACAGAAGGTATGAGGTGTCTATAAAAGACGAGCTTACTGGCTTATACAATAGACGTGGATTTGAAGCTGATTGTGAATATATTAAGAAGGATAATAATCTAGCAGATTATGTGCTGGTTATGATGGACTTAAATGGCTTGAAAGCAGCTAATGATAATATTGGGCATGAGGCTGGAGATGAGTTGATAATCGGTGCTGCAAAATGTATGAATAACGCATTCTCAAATCTCGGAAGGGCATATCGAGTTGGTGGCGATGAATTCGTTGCATTATTGAAGGGGACAAAACAAGAAGCACTAGATGCAATTGATACATTTGATTATTTGACTGAAAATTTCAAAGGAAAGCTAACATCAGAGCTTAGCGTATCAAAGGGAGTCGTTGTGTGTTCAGAGCATTCAGAACTAACTTTTGATGAAATTAAGGCGATGGCTGACAAGTTAATGTATGCAGATAAGGATGAGTATTATAAACGAACAGGAAAAAATAGAAGAAAAGTATAATTGGATAGATTGAAAGAGAGAAAATGGTAATGGAAAATGTATCAAATCCATCAAGAGAATTGCTTGAGAAATATGAACAACTTAAAGAATATTTGAAATCACTTGAAAGTGTAGCAGTAGCATTTTCAAGTGGTGTGGATTCGACGTTTTTGTTGTTTGCTGCAAAGGAAGCTTTGGGGGACGGTGTTATAGCAGTGACGGCAAGTTCATGTTCTTTCCCAAAAAGAGAGTTGAATGAAGCAACAAAATATTGTGAAAAAAACGGTATTCGTTACGAAGTATTTCAATCAAAGGAACTAGAAATAGAAGGATTTTCGCATAATCCGAAAAATAGATGTTATTTATGCAAACATGAATTGTTTGAAAAAATACTAAAAATTGCAGAGCGCGAAGGGATTAATGCTGTCGTAGAGGGCTCAAATCTGGATGATAACGGTGATTATAGACCGGGTCTTCAGGCAGTAGCAGAGTTGGGAATAAAAAGTCCTTTGAGACATATTGGATTTACAAAAGAAGAGATTCGAATCTTGTCTAAACATTTCAATCTTCCTACTTGGGATAAGCAATCGTTTGCATGTCTTTCTTCACGATTTGTATATGGAGAGACAATTTCGGAGGAAAAGCTTTCCATGGTTGATAAAGCAGAGCAGTTGTTACTAGACTTAGGATTTCATCAAGTTCGCGTAAGAATTCATAATATGATGGCAAGAATAGAAGTTATGCCAGAAGAATTTGAAATGTTAATATCAGAGGATATAAGAAAGCAAATAACCGAAAAACTTAAGGAATATGGATTTGATTATGTAACAATGGATCTTACTGGATATAGAACCGGAAGTATGAACGAGGTTTTAGAAAAGTAGCTATAAGACATATAATGTACACAAAAATATATTACAATTTCAGATTGGTAAAAAAATATGGTGTAAATTACACCATATTTTTTTTGGAATTACAGAATTTGCAACACTGTTGCAACAGAGTCTTTAGTATTATTTTGTCATCAAGAACAAGAAGACAACTTATGATGAAATAAGATAGGAGAAAAATTATGATAAAAAAGGAATTATTAAATAACGTAAAGAGAACAGGAATTAAGTCAGCAGCAGCGGTTATGGTTGCAGCATCTTTGGCAGGAACAGTTTCTATACCAGCATTTGCAAAAGAAGCTCCTGAGTCTCAGGCGGTAGTTCAAGAAGACAAAAAATTAGAAGAGTCGGATAAAGATAATAAGGTTGAAACAGAAGAAACTGAAAAGGTAGATGAAAAAGAAGATCAACAGAAGGCAGCCGCAAAGAATGTAACTATTAAAGAAACATTAAATGACAAGTTGGCAAATGTAGCAATGGCAGCATACGAAAAGAGTAGTGATGTTGCAGAATCAGTACTTCATACAACAGGAAGCTGGTTTGGTGGCTTGGTTGAGGATTCATTGAAGTCTGTAAATCCTTATGTTGCTAAAGTTTTTTCGGATTTAGTTGAGGGAATGTTTGATATTAAACTAGGCGAGAAGGAAGATAAAACTACAGAAAAGCTTAACAACCTTCAAGAACGAGTTAATATTTTGATGAATAATTTTGATAATTTCAAGGGCTGGAGCGAATTGATTAACAAAAATGGCGAGCTTAACAAGGATATGGATATTCTTAAGGCTGCAACAAGAGTCTATTTTGTAAACAATACTAATTTTAATAATCTTGCAGAGGCTTATGTCAAAGAACAAGCAAAAGAAATAGAACTTAAGAAGTTACTTGATGAGCATAAGGAGAAAGTAAGTCAGTTAGATAATGATAAAGAAGCTGAAGAAAATTCAATTGAAACTCTTAAGGCTGAAAGAAGAATTAAGAAATATGATTTAAGCGCAGCTAGAGAAGAAAGTAAAATTCAAGAATGTAAAGATGCGCTTATCGAAATGGACAAAGTGATTGATGCTCATAAGAAATCACTTAAATCTATTGAGAACGAGTTGAAATACGAGAACAAATTTATTGATGAATGTGAAGATGACATCAAGGAAATTAAGGAAGACCATGAGAAAACAACTCAGAAATTAGCACAGTGTTATGAGATTGCATCTACATCAGATATAAATAGTTTCGTTACTACGCTTGATCTTATTGAAAAAGAGATTATGGGTGAAACAAATAATGACAGTATGAATCATACTACTGGAGTTGATGCATTTAAAGCTTCTTATAGTTATGCAGTAGGTCAAAATGATTATTATAGAGATGCTAAGGAGAGTGTTGAAGGGTACCAAGATAGTTTATATACAAGTTATACAGCTGCAAATGCAGTATTACTACAAGCATTAGATAACAAGAGTATATATGATGAAGGCGCAGATGCGAATACAATTAATGCATTGAAAGAACATGTGAAGAAAAATCAAGAAGAAGTTACAGCAGCGTATAAGAAAGCAAGAGACTTACAAAATAGTGAAGTGAATTATATTCATGACGCATCTAAGAAGAACAGTAAAGTATATAAGGATATTAAGTCGAAATTATATAATTATACAGATAACACAGAGGTGTTAGAGAGCGCTGGAGGCGAAGCTGAAAAAGCAGAAGAGTTACTATCAATCATAGAACGTCATTTAGATGGAGAAGTAACTTTAAGAGAACATTTAGAAAGCTTTGGTATAGAAGTTCCTAAAGATGCTAAATATTTAATAGCAGACGGAGTGCATCATCAAGTGACAAGAGGTGCAAGAGGTAGTAAAGGATACGACGGAGCAGATATCAACGTTTATAATCTTGATGATAAGAAAATGAAGGTTGAAAACTATACTCTTATAGATAGAAATGCATTTTGTAATTTCTTTAGATTAAATATTTTCAGATACCATGAAGCTAACTTTATTACGCTTAATATGGAATAATTAGAAAATATGATAAATGACATTTAACTAATGGAGGAATATTTAATGAGTTCATGTATAAATTTTTCGAAAAAATATCCAATTTTACTTGTGGTATTGACATTTTTCTTTATATGGGGATTGTCTAGATTTACAGGCTTTTTACCAGATGGTCCGCTTCATTTTGGAATAAGAGAAACTATAATGGCAGTACTTGTGTTTATCGTGACATTTCTTTTTATGGGGAAAGAAAAGGTTACTTTTAGTACGAAAGGGTTTGGATATGCTTTTAGATTACTACGTGGTTATTTTATTTTGTTAGCAATTATAACAGTACTTGGGATACTTATTGTAGTTGCTGAGTATGTGGAAGGCAATACTGACTCGTTATTTGATCTAGTTCCATTTATAAATATATTACTAGTTGGACTTTTTGTGGGAATCGTAGAGGAGTTTACATTTAGAGGACTTATTTTTGGAGGCCTCCTTCAGAAATTTGGAAACAGTAAAAAGGGCATTATCCTTGCAGCAGTTATATCAGGTTTGATGTTTGGTGTATTACATATTATTGATTATCTTGTCGATGGTGAGATTACAAATATTGGTGAGGCGTCAACAGCGATAATGAAAATAGTACAGACAGGTATTTTTGGAGTTGTACTCGCTTTTATATATTTCAAAACAAGAAATCTATTTGCAGTTGCAGCGCTACATAGTTTAAACGATCTTTTGGAATTTTTAGCTACAAGTGGAAAAGATGCGTTGGCGGGAAGTTATGTTAGTAGTGATAAGTTGCCACTTAGAATTGGCGCATATGTAGTATTTGCATTGGTTTTAGTTCCTAATCTAGTGAAATGTATTAGAGATATAAAAGAGAATGAGCCAATTCCATTTGATGAAGATTTCTTGCCAAGAAAAGTGGAATTTGTAAAGAAATCGAAAAAGAAAAAGAAGTAATTTATTGCACAAAATTGTACTGACCCCCAAAAGTTAGACCAAAATGATATGTACCCCTTTTACTGGACTAATCCAGTGAAAGGGGTTTTTGTATGAAATATGATTATGCATTTAAATCAAATGCCGTAGAGATGTATCGATCTGGGCAATGGATTAGCACGCCTGAAGGTATCGGGCAAAAGAACTTTAGAAAAAGGATTGTGCAATGGTCAAGAATAGCTGACATATATGGTATGGATTATCTTAGGCATCCTACAACGTGTAAAGAACGTACCGCTGAATACAGGTATGGACTGGTTGCACGTGTTTTGGCAGGCGAATCGCAAAAGAGTGTTGCCATCAGCGCAGGTATTGATTCTGGGTTATTGTCTAAATGGGTTCAAGCATATAAAATAAATGGGTATGAAGGATTAAACCTAAAGAAAGGTCGTCGTAGCACAAAGGATATGCCCATGAAGAATGAATCCAAACCAGCAGATTTAACACCATCAGAAAGAGAAGAACTAATAAGATTAAGAGCTGAAACCGAGTATTTACGAACGGAAAATGAAGCAATAAAAAAATTAATCGCCTTGAGACAAGAAAAAGAGGCTGCGCTACTCAAGGCGAAAAAGCAGCAATCATCAAAGAACTCAGAGAAAAAGGATACGCCTTAAAATATCTGCTAAAAGCCATTGGTATGCCCAAGTCAACTTACTATTTTGAGATTAATAAATCAGATGTAGTTGCTAATCGCAATAAAGAATTGCTATTTACTATCAAAGAGATTTTTGAAGAAAACAAACATAGATATGGTGTTAGAAGAATTCACCAAGAACTCATAAATCGCGGATATCAAGTAAACCATAAGCGTGTGCAGCGTCTTATGCATGAAGCCGGATTGGCTGGCATACGACCAAAGGAGAAATATCATTCATATAAGGGAGAAATTGGTAAGATTGCTGATAACATAATAAATAGGGATTTCAGTACAACTGCACCATTGCAGAAATGGACAACAGATGTGTCTCAATTCAATTTTTCCTGGGGAAAGTGTTATATATCACCAGTGTTAGACATGAATACAAATGAAATCATTTCATATGATTTATCAACAAGTCCAAATCTTGAACAGATAGCAAGAATGCTAGATAAAGCTTTTGATAAATTTCCTTCTGTTGAAGGGCTTATATTCCATTCAGATCAAGGATGGCAGTATCAACATGCCTATTTTAGGAATAGATTGAAAGAACACGGGATTGTTCAATCTATGTCCCGCAAAGGCAACTGCTATGATAATTGTATAATGGAAAGATTCTTTGGAAGATTAAAAAACGAAATGTATTATGGCTATGAAAAAGACTATTCTTCTTTTGAGGAATTTTCTAAAGCTATTGAAGAATATATAGACTATTATAATAACAAAAGAATTCAGGCAAAAACAAAATGGATGACTCTTGTACAATACAGGAAGTCATCCATGTGTTCAGCCTAGTTCATAAATATGTGTCCAGGATTCTGGGTACATATCAAGTTGCTACAAACATAAGGTGGTTTATCTAATAAATCACACTGAAAGGAATCATAATTATCGCATATGGAAATACACGAAATTCCTTCAGGACATCGCTTACATCTAGCGCCGTAGCAACCATGAATGCCCTTATCAGAGCATAGGGTATTGCGTTGACAACTGTGTTTATTTGTGCAGTCATTTTCACCCATAATGGGTATTCTGCTTGTGAAGCAACGATAGTGTAATACTTCACGTGCGATGGTGGAAGCAGACCTATCGAGGTTTCTTCCAATAGCAGCGAATGTATAATCTTGATGTATCATTCGCTCGATAATATAACGTTCAGGTAAGGATAATTGTTTTGCCATAATAACTCCTTCCTGATCAAACAAAGGTAACTTAAATATAAACCTTTGCAAAAGTAGTTGCTAGTTTGCAATTGTAGTTGTAAGCAAAAACTAGCGTTTAAAAATTCATTTAATGCATTGAAAAAAATGTCTAGCTGTACCAATAATTGGACATGCCTTCTGATATACTTACATCATCGATCCAGTACAAGGGGGTGAAATATGGGAAATGGTATAACTAAAAGCATTTTGTGTGTTAATTTGTGGAGAGAGTAAAGGAGCATAATAGTTAAAAAAACTTTGATACGATATAATACATTGTCAGAAGAAGACGATTGTTTATAGACAGAAGACATGGAATTGCATTAATATATGAAGGTAGTTGCAGTAGCTACTATATCAATTAGTACATAGAGGTCTAGAGTTTAAATTAAGAACAACTTTTCTATAGGGATTTTTGAAGAATAAAGAATTTGTATATGGCATGTAGCGCTAATAGAGTATGTAAGACAATAAAAAACAAGTGAAACAATAATTGTTTTACTTGTTCTAAAAATCCGCACCATGCGGTTCTGTTGACAGACGATAACGGATAAACCTTATTTGCACTCGCCTTGTTAATTCTTTTTAAATATATAATAATAAATTAATTATGTCAATATGAAATAGGAGAATTGTTATGGAAAAACAAAAATATTATGTGGGACTAGATATGGGAACAAGCTCGGTGGGATGGGCTGTTACTGATACTAACTATAAGTTAATAAGAAAAAAAGGAAAAGATTTTTGGGGTGTTAGAGAATTTGATGAAGCAAAAACATCTGTTGATAGAAGAAGTAAGAGAATAGCTAGACGAAGAAGACAACGAGAACAAGTTAGAATTGGATATTTAAAAAAATATTTTGAAGAAGCTGTTTTAAGAGAAGATCCATTATTTTATGTTAGGTTAGATAATAGTAAATATTATTTTGAAGATAAAGATGAATCATTGAAAACAAATGCTGGTGTATTTGCGGACGAAAATTATACAGATAAAAAGTATTTTGAGGAATATCCAACTATTTTTCATTTGAGAATGGCTTTAATAAATGATGAAGTTGAAAGGGATGAAAAATATGCTAGATTAGTTTATCTTGCTATTCTTAATATGTTTAAGCATAGAGGTCATTTTCTAGATCAAAATTTATCAGATGATGCAGGAAGTGAATCTTTTGAACTTATTTACGCTAGTTTGGTAGATGTGGTATCAGAACTATTTGATATGAGTATTCCATTTAAAGCGTTAGAGGTGGAAAAGATTCTTGCTGATAAAACGATATCTAGAACTGTAAAAAAAGAAAGAATAATAGAAGAGTTATCAAGTGGAAAAGCCAGCAATGAATTAAAACAGATAGTTGGCGGTATGTGTGGTCTTACAATTAATTTTAAGACACTTTTTGGATTAGAAGATGAAGAGAAAATATCTTGTAAGTTTTCTGATGTAAACTATGATGAAAAAGTTGATGAGTTGGCAGAAAAACTTGGAGAAGATAAGTTTGAGTTGGTTTCTATTATGAAACAAATTTATGACGCAGGAACGTTGTCAAGTATATTAAAAGGAAATCAATATTTGTCTGAAGCCAGGGTGAGTGATTATGAAAAACATAAAGCAGATTTAGCATTGTTGAAATCGGTATATAGGGATTGTAAATCTCTAGATGAATATGATGCTATGTTTAGGTTGGAAGGAAAAGCAAATTATTCAGCATATGTGAACTCTGTGAACTCTAGTAAGTATAATGAAGATAATACTCCGATGAGACGTAGTATGAGTAATCGCTCTAGAGATGATTTTTATGCAGAGGTTAAAAAACAATTAAAGGGTATAGAAGATGAAAGAGTAGAGAAGATATTATTAGACATTGAAACTGAAACGTTTATGCCAAAACAGCTTACATCAATGAATGGAGTAATTCCTAATCAAGTGCACAAAAGAGAAATGGTTGCTATTTTAAATCAGGCTAGTCAAACATTAGATTTTTTAAATGATGTTGATGAGTCGGGATTGGCTGTAAAGGATAGGATTGTAAAATTATTTGAGTTTCAAATTCCATATTATATAGGACCGGTTTCATTAAACAGCGCGAAACATAAAGGTAATGGATGGGTAGTAAGAAAAGAAGATGGAGAAGTATTACCTTGGAACTTTGAACAAAAAATTGATATAGAGAAAACACAAGAAGCATTTATTGAGAGGCTTATTAGGGATTGTACATATATTTCAGGAGAAAAAGTACTTCCTAAAAATTCATTGCTATACGAAGAGTTTAAAGTTTTGAATGAAATAAATAATCTTAAGATTCGTGGCGATAAAATTACAGTTGAACAAAAGCAAGATATTTTTAATGATTTATATAAAACAACTAATAAGGTCACAAAGAAGAAACTTGTTACATATATGATAGGGCGTAGTTGGATAGAAGATGATAATGAATTGTCTGGAATAGATATTAGTTTAAACAATCAATTGTCTTCATACCATAAAATGAAATCAATATTTCATGAGAAAATTGAAGAAGACAAGTATAAAGAAGTTGCAGAAAGAATTATTAAACTTGCTTGTATATATGGTGATTCAAAGAAAACTTTGAAAAAAATTCTTGCAGATGATTTCGGAGATATTTTGTCTGAAAATGATATTAAAAAATTAGCAGGAATGAAATTTAAAGATTGGGGACGATTATCTAGAGAATTTCTTGAATTACAAGGATGTATAACAGAGACAGGTGAAATATGTTCATTAATATCTGCTATGAGAAATACTAATTCTAATTTAATGGAAATAATAAATGATACTGAACGTTATACATTTAAAAAAGCATTAGAAGAAAAAGCAGTGAATCTTAACAAAACGCTTTCAGATATTCATATTGAAGATTTGGATGAATTGTATTTCTCAGCGCCAGTAAAACGAATGGTTTGGCAAACGTTGTTGTTATTAAAGGAAATACAAAAAGTTATGGGTTGTGCTCCTGATCGTATCTTTATAGAAATGACTAGAAATGAAGGCGATAAAGTTAGGACAACATCACGAGAAAAAGAACTTAAGGAATTATATAAAAACGTTAGGGATTTAGATCGAGAATGGGAAAAAGAAATTGAGGCGTTTGCGAATGATGGTGCGCTAAGACAGAAAAAGCTTTATCTATATTATAAGCAAATGGGATGTTGTATGTATACTGGTAATCCAATTGATCTAGATGAGCTTTTCACAACAAAATATGATATTGACCATATCTATCCTAGACATTTTGTTAAAGACGACAATATTAATAATAATCTTGTTCTTGTAAATAAAACAGAAAATGCTAGAAAGTCTGACTCGTATCCCGTTGAAGTAAATAATGAGAAAGCAAAGCAATTATGGAATAGGTTACATGCAGCAAAGTTTATTTCAGATGAGAAGTATCACAGATTAACTAGAAAAACTCCATTTTCTGATGAAGAAAAAGCTGGATTTATTGCAAGACAACTTGTTGAGACGTCTCAGGGAACAAAGGGAGTTGCGGATTTATTAAAAATGGTTATGCCAGAAAATACAACAATTGTATATGCAAAGGCAGGGAATGTCTCTGATTTTAGACGTGATAATGACTATTTAAAATCAAGATTAATAAATGATATGCATCATGCTAAGGATGCGTATCTAAATATAGTTGTGGGTAATGTATATTATACAAAGTTTACACAAAGTCCTATTAATTATATAAAGAAAGATATGAGGAAGAATGAAAAAGAAGCATATCACTTGTGTAAAATGTTTAGATGGGATGTTGAAAGAAATGGATATGTAGCATGGAAAGCAGGAAAGCTTGGAGATGAAGGTGCAAGCATTAATATCGTTGATGATGTAATGAGAAAGAATACTCCACTTTTAACTAGATTAACTTTTGAGGCTAAGGGGGCATTTACAAATGAAACTCTATATTCTGCAAAAAAATCAAAAGAGGTAGGTTATATTCCATTTAAAACTTCAGATAATAAAATGTCTGATGTGAAAAAATATGGTGGTTTTACAAATGTTTCAGGAGCATACTTCTTCTTGGTTGAACATACAGTGAAAAATAAGCGTGTTAGAACGTTAGAAATGATTCCTAAGTATTTGAAAAATAATTTAGAAAAAAGTGAAGACGCATTGAAACAGTATTGTATATATGATTTACAATTAGAAAGTCCCCTTATATGCGTTAAAGAGATAAAAATGCAGTCTCTTGTTGAAATAAATGGATACAGAGTGAGAATTTCTGGAAGAACAGGAAAACAGATTATATTGAGGAACGAGACACAACTCAAATTAGATAATAAGTGGAATAACTACATTCATTATATTGAAAAGTATCTTGAAAGGGGAGAAATGCCAAAAGGAAAGATTAAGAATGAAGAAGGCGATTATGTGTTGGTTAATTTGTTGAAAAAAGAGAAGAACATTGAATTATACAAAGAACTTATTCATAAACACACGCATGGTTCGATTTCGAAAAAAATAAATGGCATAGGTGAAAAACTTAATAATAGTATGAATGATTTTGAATTGTTGAGTGTAACTGATCAGTGTAAATTGTTGAAAGAAATAATAGGATTAACATCAGTTGGGCCTACCTCAGGAGATCTTTCGCTTATAGGAGGTGCTTCAAAAACAGGCGTAATGTTATTTAGCAAGAAGATTACAGAAGCAGTGCAGTTTGAACTGATACATCAATCTGTAACAGGATTATATGAAACAAAGGTGGATCTTTTAAAAGTATGAGCTGGAGAACGGTAGTTATATCTAATAATGCAAAGCTTGATTATCAAATGGGGTATATGGTTGTTCGACAGGAAAAGATTACAAAGATTGCAATTGGTGAAATTCATACTGTAATGATTGAATCAACAGCTGTGTCAATTACTGCAGCTTTATTAGCAGAGTTAACAAAGAAGAAGGTAAAAGTTATTTTCTGTGATGAAAAGCGAAATCCTTCTTCTGAGTTGATTTCTTACTATGGGGCACATGATACAAGCGCGAAAATAAGAAATCAAATAAAGTGGTCAGAAGATGCAAAGAAATCTTTGTGGACAGAGATTGTTCACGAAAAGATAAAAAAACAAGCAGAACACCTTGAATATTGGAATAAAGAAGAATCGAATATGCTTTATTGTTATTGTAATGAAATAGCATATGGAGATTCGACAAATAGAGAGGGACATGCTGCTAAAGTTTATTTTAATGCTTTGTTTGGCAAGGATTTTTCTAGGACACAAGATAATTCTATAAATGCTGCATTAAATTATGGTTATGGATTGTTGTTATCAACGGTAAACCGAGAGATTGTGCTTAATGGATATATAACACAACTTGGTGTGTTTCATGATAATATGTTTAATCAATTTAATTTGGGATCTGATCTTATGGAGCCGTTTCGTCCTTTGGTTGATTATTTTGTAATGTGTTTAAAACCGGTAAAGTTTGATGTAGAAGAAAAACGATACATGATAAGATTGTTGCAAGAAGAAGTCGGGATTAATGGTAAACGAGAAATATTTACTAATGCTATTAAGATATATGTTCGCAGTACTTTTGATGCTTTAAATGATGATGATATTTCGTTGATAAAATTTTATAGTTATGAATTATAGATTTATGAGAGTTCTTGTATTTTTTGATTTGCCTACAATTACGGCGAGCGATAAAAAAGCATATAGAAATTTTAGAAAGAACATTATTAAGTCAGGTTTTTTTATGATGCAGGAATCTGTATATTGCAAACTAGTACCTAATTCAACAATAGCTGATTCGGTAATAGATAATCTTTGTAAAAATAAACCGCCTAAAGGACTTGTTCAAGCGATAAAAATTACAGAGAATCAATATAATAAAATGAGGTATGTTGTTGGAGAGAAAAGAGGTGATGTAGAGGATTCGGATGAAAGGATAGTGATATTATGAAAATGTATATAGATAATCTGGGAATAGAAAAAGTGCTTTTTGCTGACAAAGTAAATTCGTTAGTATTAGAAAATAAACAGAGGTTCAGAGATGTTCTTAATTCAGTATGGAAACAATCTAAAGGCTTAGATGGTGATGTGACATTTATTGAAGAAGGTAAGGTGTTAAGCTTTTCTAAAATTACATCATGTATATTTAATCCGTATGTAATTGATTATAATAATAAAAAAATACTTAATGTTGTTTATAAACGATTGAATGCAATATCAGAAATAGAATTGATAGAAGAATTATCGAGAGTCAATTCGAATATCGTATGTTTTTTAGAAACATTAGTATCAAAAGATGATTTGAATTATACATTTGATTTGGAAGCAGATGTATCAGGTATACTAAAACTCTATGATGTAAAATTGTTTTATGAAGAAGAAACCTTATTGGAAAGAATTATAGTTTATATGAAACTTTTAAATAAAGTGTGTAATATAAGAGTATTTATATTTTTAAATCTTGAACAATTTTTTTCTGTAGATGAGTTGCAGTATATATTAGAAACGTCAAAATACATTGGCTGTTTTGTAATTGATATAAAGGCTGTAGATGCAGAGGTTGAATTTGTCTCTGGAAGTACTATAATTGATAATGAGTTGTGTACAATAAACTTATAAAAGAATTAAATCGCATTGCAAAGCGGTATAAGGTTCGGTGATAATCTCATAGGATTTGAGGTTTGAGAGCCTTGTTAATTCGTATAGGTGTAAAACCAACATCAGCTTTAGAATCAGAGATATGCTGTTTGAGAGCCTTGTTAATTCGTATAGGTGTAAAACTATCACTTTTAACATACGTGCTCGTCGATTGTTTGAGAGCCTTGTTAATTCGTATAGGTGTAAAACAAAAGCCTTAACAATAGCACGTACAATAGGTTTGAGAGCCTTGTTAATTCGTATAGGTGTAAAACCGTACTGATTCCGTTGTTGTCAGAGTCGATGTTTGAGAGCCTTGTTAATTCGTATAGGTGTAAAACACATTCAAAGATTGCGCACCCTGATGTGGCGTTTGAGAGCCTTGTTAATTCGTATAGGTGTAAAACGTACTGATTCCGTTGTTGTCAGAGTTGATGTTTGAGAACCTTGTTAATTCGTATAGGTGTAAAACTTTAGAGAAGAAAGAGGCTTTGTTGTCTGCGTTTGAGAGCCTTGTTAATTCGTATAGGTGTAAAACAACAATGAACAACCTGTCAAACCAATTATTGTTTGAGAGCCTTGTTAATTCGTATAGGTGTAAAACCTAACACATTGCCATATCAAATCAATATCGTTTGAGAGCCTTGTTAATTCGTATAGGTGTAAAACGTTCCAAGTGTCCTCGTTGTACTTATTCTGGTTTGAGAGCCTTGTTAATTCGTATAGGTGTAAAACAGCTGAAAAAAGACTGCTGCAGCTTGAGGAGTTTGAGAGCCTTGTTAATTCGTATAGGTGTAAAACTTTTACTCCACGTAGCTATATACCCAAATGGTTTGAGAGCCTTGTTAATTCGGATAGGTGTAAAACTGAATTTCATGGAAAATTGTATTCGCTTAAGTTTAGTATAGATGACGAAGAAATTGGGAAAGAACCGAGATATGGATACGTGAGATTATCATATAGTGAAATAATAAAAGAGGAATTAATGAGCGCAATAAGTGAAACAGGAAGAAAACAAAAAATTAAAACAGAAGAATTATTAAATATCATGCTAAAAGATACATCATTTAAAGTTTTTTGTAATAATATTAAGAATTCTGCAAATCCCTATAGTACTGAGGGAGTTTTTGCCTTTTTGTTGACGAACAAAATATTGAGAAGGCAATAAGTTATTTGCTTGTGGTTTAATTACTCTAACAAATGCTAATAGTAAGGAGCTCAAAATGGAAACATGGTACTACGAAGTAGTCAGCATAGATGGTGATTACGCAAATTTAAAGAGAACAGATATTGAATCAGACGATTTAAAGCTAGTTGCACGAGCTTTGCTTCCAGCAGATATTATGACTGGCAGCAAGTTAAAGTATGAATTGATGCAATATGAGATAATAAATGAGTAGTATTACGAGAAGGAGGGTTCTATGGACAATACATTAAAGTATTACAACCAAAATGCAAATCAGTTTGTCAAGGGGACTCTTGCCGTAGACTTTAAGCAGACGCAAGATAAATTTCTTGCAAAGCTACCAACAGGTGCATATATCTTAGATTTCGGATGTGGCTCTGGTCGTGATACAAAATATTTTCTTGAAAAAGGTTATCAAGTTGAAGCAGCAGATGGTTCAGAAGAGCTTTGTAAAATAGCCAGCGATTATACTGGGATAGATGTTAAATGCATGCTTTTTGAGGAACTCTTTGAGGTCGAGAAGTATGATGGTATCTGGGCTTGTTCGTCGATATTGCATTTATCCAAAGGAGCTTTGGCAGATGTATTAAAGAAGATGGCCATTGCAATAAAGGATAATGGTGTAATCTATACATCTTTTAAATATGGAGAGTTTGAGGGAGAGCGTAACGGCAGATATTTTACAGACTTTACGATTGAAATGTTTGAGGAATATCTTCAGAGAGTGCCCGAACTGCAGATAGAAGAATACTGGATTACAGGTGATGTGAGACCTGGAAGGGGTGAAGAGAAGTGGTTGAATCTGATTTTGCGAAAGTAGGATATTCATTAACGATTGATGGGAAATATTATAATACACTGGATACCGAGTCATTTTCTCAGATGATGAAGGATCCTTCTTATTGCTATAAATTCTATTGGTTGGAAGCAATTGTGCAGCTGATATCTGAGGGCATAAGGGAAACGACATTTGATGTAATCATTGATGAGATGATATGCAATGCCTGGTATTCAGTTCGAGAGTTTCATATTCATCTTAGCGGAATGCAGTTGGATGGTCAGGTAAGAGATGGTTTGGAGCGAGCGGTATTGCTTCTTACGAAACTTTCAGGTTTACCAGCGAATGCATCCAAGGTTGAAATAAAGAATGCAATTGCTGAGCATAATTCTGAGTTAAAGTCTTACAAAGAGCAGCTTACTAATATGGTTCCATATCGAGCTCTGGCAGGATTCTTTAATAAAAGCAATGAGGCGGCAGACTGGGGAAGTATCCGCAGAATGACTGCTTACATAAAACAAATCAATAGGGATACTGTGCTTTTGCCATACACATTGGGTGAAGAAAGCAAACTTAAGAAGAAAGTTTATTTTCAGGATGCCTGGGTGGAAATGATTCAGGATCAGACCGTAGCTATCTTAGGCTGGATACAGTATGAAAAGGTGAAGTGGCTACAGAATAATAATCCAGAGGTTCCAGGACTTATTTACAAGCTTGCTCCGATGGATGAAAAGATGCGTAAGCTTAATAATGTTCGTAAGCTATGGGAAGGCATTCTGGATGTCAGCGAGATTAGAGATGTGTTTACAGATGAGCCGGTTATTTCAAAACAGTATGATGTAGATCATTTTATTCCATGGTCATTTGTCATGAATGATGAGCTATGGAATCTTATGCCGATGGATTCCTCACTGAATTCTTCTAAGAGCAATAGGCTTCCAAAATGGGACCCATTCTTTGTTCGGTTTGCTAAGAATCAGTTTATTATGTATCAACTGATTCATGAAAAGGAAGGCATTAGAAAATTATATGAGTCTTGCTATAGGGACAATTTGCATTCCATCTGGGCAGGACGGGAGCTTTACCGTGATGGTAACAGTGAAGAAGAATTCATGAATATCCTAAAGAAGAATATGCAGCCAGTTTATGATTCTGCTAGAAGACAAGGATATGAAGTTTGGAATCGTTTTTAATGACCGATTTCATATAGATTGAAGTGAAAATAATTTAGTGGTAAAACAACATTACTAAAATTCGTGCATTTCACAAAAACAAGGAGTAGTACTCTGTTGTTTGTGTTGTTTAAGAAACATTTATTGGAAAGTGGTGTAGATAATGACCGCATCATTGAGATTGTTTTGGATGTGTTTGTAAAGAAAAGTGAAGGAAAGAGTGTAATATAATGAAAAATATGGGCTGGTTGCAAGACCTGGGTCCACCAAAAGGCGGGGAAGACACCCCCGCCATTTTTTATGCCGAAAGACTTGGTTGTTCTGATTCAGCAGTTTTCAAAATTAACAAAATTTACTAATAATAATATCGGGAATAACGTGCGTATATAAAAAATAATATAAGCACGAATGTTAAAAATGAACTTTACAAACGTGCGTATATAAATTATAATATAAGAACGTTTGGAGGTGATTGCCGTGAATGAGATTGAAAACCTTGTCGATGATTCAGGAATGATTACAACAAAAGATGTGACCAGAAATAATCAGTCAAAG
>JAZUIN010000017.1:0-5935 GCA_045642225.1 Lachnospiraceae bacterium
CAAGTTGGAGGCGATTATAATGGATTACAATTTTTCAAAAGATTTAAAATCAATTCGTGAGATACTAGGAATGTCACAGAGTGAATTGGCAGAACAAATTGGTGTGGAGCAAGTAACCATATCAAGAAATGAATCAGAAAAGACAGACCCCTCTCCAAAGCTATTGGAGAGCGTATATTCTTATGCATTTGATAAAAATGTGAAGATTAATAAATTAAAAGAAATGCTCTTCAGAGACGATTTGGGAATTGATAAAAAATTGTTGTTTCATGGAGCAAAAAGCGTAATAGATGGGGATATTGATGTTCACCATGGCAGAAATAACAATGATTTTGGCCAAGGATTTTATACTGGTGAAAGCTATGAACAAGCAATATCGTTTGTTTCAGGATTTGATAATTCATCTATTTACTATTTGAGTTTTGATGACAAGAAGTTGAAATGCAAAAGATATGAGGTTAACCAAGAATGGATGATGACAATTGCATATTACAGAGGAACGCTTGATGAATATAAAAATCATTCCAAAATTCAGGCGCTTGTGAAGGCGTCAAGGGATTGTGATTATATAATTGCTCCAATTGCAGATAATCGTATGTTCCAGATTATTAATTCATTTATCGCAGGGGAGCTTACGGATGAGCAGTGTAAACATTGTTTGGCAGCAACTAATCTTGGAATGCAGTATATCTTTATTAGTGACAAAGCTGCTTCGCAGATAGAAATTGTGGAACGTTGCTATATTTCTGGTAACGAGCGTGAATACTATAAGAAGATAAGGCATGAAGAGTCTAAACTTGGAGATGACAAGGTAAAATTGGCAAAACGCCAGTATAGAGGCCACGGCCGATATATCGACGAAGTCGGAGGCCAAGCGGTCTTAGGAAGACAAGCTTTATAGTCAACTCCTTGGCTCACAGAACGACATGGCTACGATCCGACTTGGTTTGAAGAGTCTAAACTTGGAGATGACAAGGTAAAATTGGCAAAACGCCAGTATAGAGGTCAAGGCCGATATATTGATGAAATTTTGAAGTAAAGAGGTGTAGATGCATGAGGAAAATATCAAAAGATGGATTACTCTTATGCAAGTTGCAGGCAGAAGCATTTGAAAATTCGATAGATAAAATGGACTCAAGTTCCGAAATTTTCATAAGGCGATTTATGAAAAGTGAAATAGCAAAGAGGCTTGATAACGAATCTGTTTTAGAGAGCAATATTCAAGCAAATGATATTTTAGAGCTAATTAATGAAGAGTATGGAATTTCTAATTATGGATCTGTGAAATATACGCGCAATGAAATATATTGGATTGGCTATATTTATAGGTATTTTGCATCTACTTATGAAATGTCTTCTGCACAAGTTTATAAAATAGTAAAGCCAAAAGAATTACGAGGCTTATTTTTGCCGTATCATACTATGGATCCGGCTCAGGCAATTGAGAGAATATTAGAAGCAAAAGAAATGATTGTCGATGAAGAGGCGGAGTTGAAACGTCAGTATGAAATATTTAAGCGAATACGTAAAGAATCATAAAGTGTAAAGACAGAAAAGGGAGAGGGGGATAGCTATGCGAACAATTGAGGAATATATGAGACTTCCATACAAAATGGAGATAGTTCCAGATATAAAATAAGGAGGAAGAGTAATGCGTTTTGGTTTTTCTTATGTTGGACTGATTTATCTCATTATGTTGATGCTTCCTAACATCATATGGACGAAGAATCAGCCAAAGGATTATGAAAAATATGTTGTTAATGAAAATAAGATACTGTTGATGTTTGAACGGGTGGGAGAGATTCTTGTTTCATGTATAGTTCTTGTCTTTTCTGATTTTAATGTTAAGCCCTGGTCAAACTGGTCATGGTGGTTAGTAGTTTCTTTTGCTTGTATGGTTCTCTATGAAATATATTGGATCAGATATTTTAGAAGCAGAAAGACAATGCAGGATTTTTACAGCAGCTTGTTAGGAATACCAGTAGCAGGAGCAACACTTCCTGTTATAGCTTTTTTCCTGTTAGCAGTTTACGGGAAGAATATTATTCTTGGTGTTGCAGTTGTGATTTTGGGGGTTGGGCATATAGGCATCCACTTGATGCATAAAAAGGAGATAGTTCATTAAGGATAGATATTACAGGAGAAAACACAATGAAAGTATTAATATTAAATGGTAGTCCAAGAAGAGACGGAAATACATCAATTGCCGTAAAAGAAATGGTAAAGATATTTGAGGCAGAAAATATAGATACAGAGGTTGTTCATGTTGGAACAGAGGCAGTAAGAGGATGTATTGCGTGTGGAAAATGTGGAGAGACAGGGAAGTGTGTATTTGATGATATTGTAAATGAAATTGCACCTAAATTTGAAGAGGCTGATGGACTTGTTGTAGCATCTCCAGTATATTATGCCTCTGCGAATGCTACGCTTATTGCAGTTCTTGACAGGTTATTCTATAGCACTCATTTTGATAAGACCATGAAAGTTGGCGCGAGCGTAGTATGTGCAAGACGCGGTGGCTGTTCAGCAACATTTGATGAGCTTAACAAATATTTTAGTATAAGCAATATGCCGATTGTGCCAAGCCAGTACTGGAATTCTATTCATGGTAGAAGTCAGGGAGAGGCTGAGATGGATGAGGAAGGCAAGCAGACAATGAGGGTTCTGGCAAGAAATATGGTTTTCCTTATGAGAAGTATTCAGTTGGGCAAAGAAAAGTATGGCCTACCTGAGAAAGAGGAGCATGTTTGGACGCATTTTATTTAATATGAAACAGGCTAGCAACTTTATTTGGTGGACGTGTGTGTGAAATAAGTGTGTATCCGTTTTCTTTTGAAGAAACCTTTAAAAGAGAAGTAAGTCCATTGATATCTATAAAAGACGCGTTTCCGAAAGTAATTATTGCTAGAACAAAGCATGAAGAGAGTCAGTATGAAGGTATTAGGGTCATAGATATCGCAAGGGGGCTTAATGATTCGCAAACAATATAAAAATTAAAAAATGCGAAATGGATTCGCACCTTGTTTTACACCTTTTTCTTAAGAATTTATAAGAAAATATAAGAAGATATAACGAGTTATGTGAAAAATAATTTGCCATGACTATGCCATGAAAGGAGCATAAATATTAAAAATGTAGGAAAATAAAGGGAAAATTAAGGTCTTATTCATCTGTCTCGGTAGATTATGCCGTTTTTCTAGAAAGCCAGTAATAGCAAGGCTTTGCGAGTGGGTGAGATAAAAAATAACACAAAAAAACACCCTTGCGGGGATGGGAGAGATTCATGAGGAACTCTAAATTGCAGAGGTGGGATGGAACCTGAAGACAATAGAATCGGGGATGCAATAGAGGGAGAGGATCAGCTGGGCTGATCTTTTTTCGATGGGGGAATTTAAAAAAGCTACCTGAAAAGGTAGCTGAATCATCGTGGGGTTGGAAGGATTTGAACCTCCCTCGGGCGGAGACCTATTAACAAGGTGCTATTTTGGAGAACAATCAAAAGGAACCCCTAGGGCGCCCATCACCACCAAATTAATTGAATTAACCATAAATCTTTCTCCTTTCATCTCCACAGTCAAAGGTATAACTATTTGAAGTATCATCAATGTAAGGGTAATCAACTCGGTTGAAACTCCGAGTGTTAATAACACTATAACACCTGTTGTTAGCAAATTTAATTGGTCACATGAGTATTATATGATAATGTAAATTTGTACGCAAGTCTTCGTGAGTAGATTGGAGAATTAATGGATTGAAAAGAAATAGTAGTAAATATAGAAATGGAGGAAAACAAACTTGGCATTTTTTAGAGTGCAGTAGGGATATTACAGAAACTAGTAGTAGCTCATGGAGCAAGTGTATGATATATTGAAGTGATAAATAATATAATGAATAAATCATATTGATTGAAAATTCAATATAATCAGATATGTGATAGATAATGAGGACCAGCTGGGCTGGTCCTTTTTCAATTGAGTATGTAATCAATTGCATAGGAAATAATATTAATAAAAAAGTTAGTTATGTGTTTGGTGCATACTTTGCGACAACCACTGTGAAGGTTTAAATATAAAACAAATCAACACCTTAATGAACTATAATGAACAAAAAATAAACTTGACTTAATAAAATGATGGGAGTATATTAAGTTTAAAATGATTACAAAATAGTTTATACATAACCCAAGTTGATTTATATAATATGGAGGTATTAATCTTGAATTTGTATTTTGAATTATTGAAAACTCCAGTATTTACTGTGGAGGATGTAAATAAATATTACGATAATATGGACAGTGCACGATCTGCAATCAAACGACTGATGAAAGAAGGAATGGTAGCAAAAATCCGCAACAATATGTATACCTGCATCAGTGGCGAGACTGGAGCTCCTGTCGCCAATCGATTTCAGATAGCAAGTAAAATTACGCCAACATCTTATGTGTCTCATCATACAGCTATGGAATATTACGGGATAACTGACCAGGTGTATTATGACGTCTATGTTGCTTCAGAAACCAGCTTTCGAGAATTTGATTTTGACGGATATACTTATCGATATGTGGCTTCTAAGGACATGGAAGGAGTGGAAACACTTGCATTAAGCGGTGGAATCCGAATAACCAATCTGGAGCGAACTTTGGTAGACAGTGTAAAGGATATGGACAAGATTGCCGGAATTGAAGAAGTGCTTCAGGATATTGGAAGCATGAAACGAATGCAGGAGAAAAGAGTGTTGAAGTATTTGGAGCTCTTATCGAATCAATTTCTGTATCAGAAGATGGGATTCTTCCTCTCGGAACACAAGGAACAGATGGGATTGTCAGATGAATTCTTTGAGGTTTGTAAAAGCCAGATTGGAAAGAGTAAACGTTACTTGACAAAGGATATGTCTGATGGACGATATGTTGATGAATGGAAGCTTGTGATTCCAGAGAATATTTATAATCTGAAAAATGGGGTGATGGAAGATGCCACAATATAATAGAGCCGAACTTGGAAGAATGGCTAAAGAAAGTGGTTTCGTGAGAGACACCTTTGAAAAGGTGTTTCGATTAAAAGAAATACTCAGATTCTTAAATGAGGATGATTTTTTTGAGAGAACATTTGTTCTTAAGAGGGGGATAGCGAGTAATCTTACAGAATATTGTATGCGATAATCTTATGACAGAAAATGAAAAAATAGTAAAGGATGTGGAAAGATGGAGATACAAGATATTGTAAATTATAGGTTGCTTAATCATAAAAATAAAAGATTATTAGATCCGCACGTTGTAATAGTAGGTGCAGGAGCGTCCGTTGCGGCATGCAAAAAAGATAAGAACGGAAAAGAAGTTCCATTACTGAGAGATATACATAAAACATTAGGAATTTCTTCGGAATTAGAAAAATATAATTTTGGGGACGAACAAATGTCTGATTTTGAAAAATTATTTTCTGATATATATGGGAAAATAGAATTTAAAGAGTTACAGGCAAAATTAGAGTTTGAAGTTTGTGACTACTTTAGTAAATTGATGATTCCAGATGAACCTACGCTATATGATTATTTGATATTGTCATTAACAGAAAAAGATGCAATCATATCATTTAATTGGGATCCATTTTTGATGCAAGCATATAGACGGAATATTAGTGTGGAAAATCTTCCAGAGTTAATATTTCCACATGGAAATGCAGGGGTTGGATTGTGTTATAATTGCAAAATTAAAGGATATTCAAATTGTTTGTGTCCAAAGTGTTTTAAAGAGTTGAAACAGATGCCATTGTTATATCCAATAGGTAAGAAGGATTATAATAGACTAACTATTAAAAGTCAAGTCGAAAAATGATATTTTTTGAATAAAGTGCAGAAATGCATTTTAGATATATTTTGAACTCAGTTATAGTTCTACGAACCTTGAAAACTGCATGACAAAAAGAGCATCGTTTTAGGT
>JAZUIN010000018.1:0-98342 GCA_045642225.1 Lachnospiraceae bacterium
GTTGGCTGACTGTTTTTGTTGCCGGATGTGATTAATCCAAAAAGCGCCGCGCCAGACCAATTACTCCCCTTATTATATAAAAATAAGTGTAGATGTCAGAGTTAATTACTCTCTAACAACTACACTTTTATGGTACTAAAATAAGCGTAAACAGATTTCAGTTTTTGAATCTATTGAGGCTAGTACTGATATATATAAGCAAATTTTGAATCAGTCAAATGAATGTGGAATGAGCATTTGGGGAAATTTGACTTTTTATATTGGTAGAATACCTAGGCAAGTGTGTATAGAAAAACTTGCACAAGAGCTTGGTTTAGAATTAGAACAGGTCGAAAAGAACTCAGAGCACATACCAATTTTGAGCTTTCAGTGTAATCCTAAAGGAGAGTATATAGAAAATACACTTTCTCTGTCGACAATTATGTGGGCTGTATCACAAGTGGAAGGACAGAAAAATGGAAAGCTTTCCACTTTGCTATCAAGCAAAGTATACTCTGAAGTTGTAAAAGAAATGGAAAAGAAATTTTTTGGAACTGATGAGCATGATAGGAAAGAAAATATAGAAGTAGAAGCGGGAACATTCAGTTCAGAAGGGATGACTTCTTTCGCAGAGGATGCAATCTCGGCATCGAAGATAGTTAGTATTCATTCTGAAATTATTAAAATGTATGATGGATTTTTCAGCGAAGGCACAATTGAAGAAAAAAATGGAATTAAATATCAACTATTTAAAGATATAAAGTCCAGAGACAAATATGATGATGATAATTATATGGGATTGAGTCATGATTTTTTCTCGAACGACTTGAAGATGGTTAAAGATTCTATAGAAGAAGGAAAAGATGACTTTTCGATTGGAATGTTATCAGACCTTATTGATTATATTTGCGCCCCCCATAAAGATTGTGAAAAAAGAATACGCCACGATTTAGTTAGACCTAAAGACAAAGATGTATTTTATGAAGAGGTTGCAGAGATTCTTAATATTGGAAACGCTCCATTGGGGAAATGGCCGTCTAGATACATGCCAGCATTAATGCAACAGATAGCTGTGAACATAGCGACTTCAAATCATGAGCGAGGAATATTTGAGGATAATGGCAATATTTTTTCTGTTAATGGCCCTCCCGGAACTGGAAAGACAACTCTGTTAAAGGAGATTATTGCAAATGACATTGTTGAAAAGGCAGTAGTACTTAGTCAATATAATTCACCAGATGATGCTTTTGAAGGGGTAAAATTTGTAGGTGGTGAATTAGACGGAGCATACGCAAAATACTATCCGAAGTGGTATCGATTTAAGGATGATCAAATTGCGGATTTTGGGGTACTTGTTACATCATGTAATAATACAGCAGTTGAAAATATTACAAAGGAACTACCTCTTGAAAATGGAATTTTGGATAATTTAAAAGTTATTTGCGATGGAGCTGAAAAAGATAGTTTAGAGATGGCACGGCAATTAGAAGAAATTCGCAAACTTTTTGCATCTTCAGAAACTAAAAATAAAATAAATATATATAAAAAAGATACCAATAGACAAGGAGATTACCCAGAGATATATTTTACAGGTTATGCAAAAAAATACTTTGGTAAGGATGAAAAAGATGCGGATACATGGGGATTGGTTGCGGCTCCATTAGGGAAAAAATCTAATATTAGTGGATTTTACTACGATGTTTTGAATCCAATATGGCAAGATTTCATGATGAAAAATGATGATATTGAGGCTAGAAAAGTGGAATATAGAAAAGCAAGAGAAGCTTTTATTAATCAGCTAAAAATAGTTAGAGAGATTCAGAAAGAATTAAAACGGTATGGAGATATTGTTCTTGAAGAACATCGTTCTTATTTGGCATTTAAGCGTAAAGAGAAAGAAAATAATACGCTAATTGCTAGTAAAGAAGACGAAGTTAAAAGTCTTGAAAAGAAGATAAAAGATGTTAAGACTAATATTGTACAAGAAACAAGTCAGCTTCAAAAATTAGTTTCTTTAGTAGAGGAAGCAGATTTTACGATTCAAAATATAAAGAAAAGAATGCAAGAGTTATCTGACCAAGAATTGAATTTTAGGAAACAAGCATTAGATGCTGAGAAGTCTGTTAGTATTTTTACAAAAATCTTTAGGCAAAGTAAATATCAAGCGGCACTTGAGCTGGCTGAAACTTACAGAACAAAGGCAAACGAATATACAGATGCCATAGAAAAAGAATCGAAGGTGTATGCAAAAGAAAAAGAGGCGGCAGAGCGGTATTTTGTGGATAAGGAAAATGTATCAAAGCGGGTTCAGGAGTTCAAAGATTGTTTGGAAAATCTAGAAGGAAAACAGCTTGTTGCAAAAAAATAATTCTTAGGCTGAAAGACGAAATCAATCAAACAAAACGAATAATGGAGACAGCTAAGGCTGAATGCAATAGTAAATTAAAAGATTATATTACAGCTAGTGATACTGAGACTGGAAAAGTTTTAGACAAAAAGTTTATTGAAGATATTTTATCTAAAGATGATAAAATAGCGACTAAGGCGCAAGTTACCAATCCATGGTCAACAGAAAAGTTTAATAGAGAACGTGAAAAACTATTTTACTTATCTCTTCAAATGACTAAAGAATTTGTTCTAAGTTCAAAATCATGTAGAGCAAATTTATGCATTTTAGGACAATATTGGGGACTTAGGACGGAAACGGGTACGGATAGAATTAGATTTAGTAAGTTGGATAGCGAGGCAATGATTGCTTCACTGTTTCAAACGTTATTTTTGGTTACTCCGGTAGTTTCGTCAACTTTTGCATCTGTTGGAAGATTATTGAGGGATATGAAAAAACCTAGAAGTATTGGGACACTTGTTATTGACGAAGCAGGACAAGCGCAGCCACAAATGGCTGTAGGGGCACTATATAGAGCACGAAAGGCAATAATTGTAGGAGATCCTAAACAGGTAGAACCTGTTGTGACAGATGATCTAAAACTTTTGAAAGAGGCGTATTCAGAAACGGTGTATCAAAATTATAAGAATAAATCACTATCAGTTCAAACGTGTGCTGATGCTTTAAATCCATTCGGTACATTTTATGAAAATGGAACAGAAAATCCTGATTGGGTTGGGTGTCCGTTGCTTGTGCATCGAAGATGTATATCGCCTATGTACGAAATATCGAATCATATTTCTTATAATGATATGATGAAACAGCAAACATTGCAGCCTTCGGAGAAGAAAACAAAAACATTTATATGTAGAACATCTAAGTGGATAAATGTGCCTGGAAGAGAAATTGGTCATGGAAATCATTATGTTGTTGAACAGGGAGATGCCATTTGCAAGTTAGTAGATGGTGCTTTTCGTAAGGCAATAGATTCTGCAGAAGGAAAGAATGATGCAAAACCGAATTTATATATCATTACGCCGTTCACAAGCGTTGTCAGTGAGCTAAGAAAAACAATAGGTACATTTGCAAATAGAAATAAAGAATCGGCTTTGGCTGAAAGTACGTCATTGGGCGAATGGTTGTATGATAACATTGGTACAGTTCATAAATTTCAAGGTAAAGAAGCAAATGAAGTGATTTTTGCTCTTGGATGTGACGAAACACTAAAGGATAGATATGCAGTTAAAGGCTTTGTTAATAGTAATATTGTTAATGTAGCGGCAACTCGAGCTAAATATAGACTTTATATAGTAGGAGATTTTGCTGTTTGGAGAATGAATGAGTATATCAAGGAAGCAAAATCTATTATTGATTTATTTTCGGGTAACAGTAATGTAGAACAGTGCGATTAAAGAAAATAATATATTCCATTGGATTAGGTGTTTGGAAACAAAGCCAATCCTATGACATCAATCAAAGCCTGTCATTTCATGTTGAAACCGTTTGCTTGCTATCGCGTAAAGCCCCAGTTAAGCGGGTTTTAGGGCTTCTTTCGCGAATATGTGGCTGTGTTTTTTAGCAGGAAAAAATGTATATAGAACCCAGAATTTCAAGAGGGGGTAAAAAATTGAGGAACCTAAGACGTGCGTTGGAATAGTATAGGCGTAGGGACGTGCGCGAATAGTTTATGAAAAATTTGGATTTGTAAAGATGAATGACGAGATGGAGCTACCTCTTTAAAATACACATTGTGTAATATAATACTTTTTGATATAATGTACACATAGTGTAAATGGGAGGCGATAATTCATGGAACAACTAACAGAATGCCAAATTGAAATAAAGAAACTACGTGAATCTACAGGCATGAATCGTAAAGAATTTTGTGAGTGCTTTGATATTCCTTATAGGACAGTTACAGAATGGGAAAGAGGGAATCGTAATGCGCCAGATTATGTCCTTAGACTTTTAGCATATTATATTCGAATGGAAAATATGGTGAAGGAAAAGGGGGAGAAGCATGGCGAAGAATAGAATTATAACAGTACAAGATATCCCTATTACAGTGTCAGAAGCGGATATTGATGATTATATTTGCATTACAGATATGGCCGCAGCTAAATCAGATAGCTCGAGAGCGGCGGATGTGATTAAAAACTGGTTAAGAAACAGAAATACGATAGAATTTTTGGGAACATGGGAGCAAATATACAACTCAGATTTTAAAGTGGTCGAATTCGACCACTATAAAGCAGAAGCTGGATTACATACGTTTGTCCTTAGTGCAAGTGAATGGATTGAAAAAACGAATGCTATTGGTCTTTTTGTAAAAAAAGGCCGCTATGGTGGAACTTACGCACATAAAGATATAGCCTTTGAGTTTGCATCGGCAATCAGTCCTGTTTTTAAGCTATATCTAATTAAAGAGTTTCAACGTCTTAAAGAACAAGAAAATGATATTAAGAAAATTGAGTGGGATGCAAAGCGTTTTCTATCGAAGAATAATTATCTGATACAGACAGATGCAGTGAAGAATTACTTGATTCCAGTTTGTAACTATAGAGAAGAACTTAGCTGGTTACCATATGCAGAAGAGGCTGACATACTAAATGTTGCATTATTTGGATTTACAGCGAAAGCATGGAGAGAATCAAATCCAGAATTAGCTAAGAATAGTAATGTTAGAGATTATTCTTCAATAAACGAATTAACAGTATTATCAAATTTGGAAACTCATAATGCACAGATGATACGGGAAGGTAAGTCTAAAGAGGAAAGATTTTTGGCTTTAAAAGAAATAGCAGAATATCAGATGCGAATTCTTAATGAGGCACAGAATATAAGTAGTAAGATAGAGAAAAAATAAATTGTTTGCACAAACTGATATAGTAGAGACTGCCATATTGCTACTCTGAAAATAAAGGGGGCAAAAATTCCAAAATATGTGCGCGAATGTTAATGCAAACTAAAGTTTCAATGCATTGCGAAACTGTGTGCTTGCTTGACAGTAAGAAGCCTTAGAAGTAATATAATATCAAAAGACGAAAGAGGAGGATTTTATGAAAAAATTTGGGTTAAAAAGAATAATAGCAATAATGATGCTAGGAATAATGGTGGTATCGATATGTGGATGCGGAAATAAAAGTAACGGTTCCGACTTCACAATGTGGAAGCAAGATGGCGTAATTAAAGAAGTTAAAGCCTATGTAGAGGATGTAACTAATGAAAAAAGTAGTAATTTCATTCCAGTAGCTGATCGTGTTGCTGTATTTGATTTGGATGGAACATTAGTAGGAGAACAGTTTCCAATTTATTTTGAATGGTTGATGTATGCGAAGCGTGTTCTTTCAACAGACTCTTTGCGAGCAAATCCAGAAATGAGAGCGGTTGCTGAAGATATTATTAAGGCTGCTGAACAAAAAAGTATTCCTGAAGGTTTAGAAGAACGTGAATCAGTAATGTTTGGTAAAGCTTTTGATAAAATGACTACAGAAGAGTATCGTAATTACGTGAAGGAATTCCTTTCACAATCTGCAGATGGATTTGATAATCTAACTTTTGGTGATGCTTATTTTAGACCTATGACAGAAATAATCGCATATTTGCAAAAGAATGGATTTAAAATCTATATTTGTTCAGGAACAGACAGAGATGCAGATCGTGTAATGGTACAAGGCTTTTCTGACATTCCGAACTATCAAGTGATTGGCTCAGATTATTATACTGAGGGAGCAAACCATGATGGGGTAAATTATCTTGACTATCATTTTGCATCTGATGAAAAAGTAATGCGTGATGATAGCAAAATTATAAAAAATGTAAAAGCATCTAAGATTGTGCAACTTTCGCAGGAAATAGGTCAAAAGCCTGTAATTGCATTTGGTAATTCCAACGGTGATACAAGCATGTTTACGTATACAACTTATGATAATCCATATAAGAGTGCTGCATTTTGTATCGTGCCTGATGACAACGAGAGAGAATATGCATATCCAGATAGAGTTGAGAAGTTAACAAACACATGCAAAGAAAATGGATGGCATACAATTTCTATGAAAGATGATTTCTTAACTATTTATGGCGAAAATGTTAAAAAGAACGAAAAGAATACAGCATTTTTGGATTCATTGAAAAGTTTGATGAATAAATAGGAAAATTGTATGACAAAGGAAAAAGTATTAATTGCAATGAGCGGCGGTGTTGATAGCAGCGTTGCGGCATTATTAATGAAAAATGAAGGTTATGATTTGATTGGCTGCACAATGAAACTGTATGATAATGAAGACATAGGAATTTCCAAGGGTCATACGTGTTGTTCGCTTGATGATGTTGAGGATGCAAGAGCTGTTGCAAATCGACTAGAGATTCCGTATTATGTGTTGAATTTTATGGATAGTTTCAAAGAAAAGATAATAGATAAATTTGTCGATACTTATGAAAATGGTATGACGCCAAATCCTTGTATAGATTGCAATAGATATATGAAGTTTGATAAACTATACGAAAGGGCTAAGGAGCTTGATTGTAAATATATTGTGACGGGGCACTATGCGAGAATTAGAGAAGTTGAAGATGGATATCAGCTTTTGAAGGCGGTTGATGATACTAAGGATCAAAGCTATGTCTTATATCAAATGACGCAGTCAGAGCTTGCTAGTATAAAGTTTCCGTTAGGGGAATTAACTAAAGTTGAGGCAAGAAAGCTAGCTGAGGGTAATGATTTTATAAACGCAAATAAGCCAGATAGTCAGGATATTTGTTTTGTACCAGATGGTGATTATGTTGCCGCACTTAAGAGATTTTCTGGTAGAGAATATGAACCGGGAGATTTCGTTGATAAGTCTGGAAATGTATTAGGTAAGCATAAGGGTATTGTTGCATATACTATTGGTCAGAGAAAAGGACTAGGAATATCGGCAGATAGACCACTATATGTATGTGAAATAGATGCAAAGAACAATAGAGTTGTTTTGGGTGACGATGCTGATTTGTTTTCGAAATCAGTTGATGTTGTAAATGTAAATTGGATATCTGGTAAGGCACCAACGAAACCAATTGAATGTAAAGTGAAAATTAGATATCGAATGAAAGAACAACCAGCAATTATATTTCCGGGAGAGAATAATACTGTGCATATAGAATTTGACGAGCCTCAGCGTGCAAAAACAGCAGGTCAGTCAGCAGTATTTTATGATGGAGATATAGTGCTCGGTGGTGGAATTATTGCAAACAAAGTTCAAGACTAAGGGAGGATTAGTTAAGATGTTAGCAGATGAAATAAAGGAATTGAAAGAGAAGACAGATAGTGTTATCTTAGCACATTATTATGTAGATGGAGAAGTGCAAGACGTTGCTGATTATGTAGGTGACTCATATTTTCTTGCAAAGAAAGCGAAAGAAGTTACTAACAAAAATATTATCTTTTGCGGAGTATCTTTTATGGGAGAAAGTGCAAAGCTACTTAATCCATCAAAGCATGTTTATATGGTTGATACAACTGCTGATTGTGAGATGGCACATATGGTTGATATAGACAAGATTGATGCAGTTCGAAAGGAATATCCTGATGTAGCAGTAGTATGTTATGTAAATTCTACAGCAGAGATTAAGGCTAAATCTGATGTGTGTGTTACTTCATCTAATGCAGTAAAAATTTGTAAGAATCTTCCAAATAAAGATATCTTTTTTATACCAGATCAAAATTTGGCAAGACATATTGCAAATATGTTGCCTGAGAAACATTTTATATTTAATGATGGTTTTTGCCATGTTCATCATGGAATTAAGACAGAAGATATTGAGAAAGCAAAAGAGTTATATCCGACTGCAGAAGTGTTAACACATCCAGAGTGTAGACAAGAGATATGTGAAATGTCTGACTTTGTTGGAAGTACAAGCGAAATTATTGAATATGCAACGAAATGTGATAAAAAGGAATTTATTATTTGTACAGAAATCGGTGTATTCCATGAGCTTAAGAAAAGAAATCCTGATAAGAAATTCCATCAAGTAAAAATTACTCAAATTTGTCCTAACATGAAGAAGGTGACTTTAGATAAAGTTAAAAAAGTAATGGAAGAGCAACAAGATGAAGTAATATTAAGCGATGAGTTGATGCAGCTAGCTAATCATCCACTTGAACAAATGATTGAAATTGCAAAATAAATCTAAATTATGTTTGATATTCTATTCCACGCCAACATAAGGCGTGGAATTTTTTTTCAAAAAACATTTGACAATACATAATAGGTTGTGTACAATCTAATTGTATCAAATACAAATAAAAGATTTATGGAGGGTTATTATGAACGTATATGATTTTGTAGTTAAGGCACAAGATGGAAGCGATGTTGAATTATCTCAATTTAAAGGAAAGGTGCTTCTCGTAGTTAATACAGCAACAGGTTGCGGGTTTACACCTCAGTATACAGAGCTCCAGGAAATGTATGAAGAATTACAGGATAAAGGATTTGAAATTCTAGATTTTCCTTGTAATCAGTTCGCAGAGCAAACTCCAGGCTCTGATGAAGAAGTACATGATTTTTGTACTGGAAGATATGGTATAACATTTCCACAGTATTCAAAGATTGATGTAAATGGAGAAAATGCTATACCTCTATATAAATGGATTACAGAGAATACTAAATTCGAAGGATTTAATGGACCAATGAAGCTTGTACTTTCTCCGGTTGTAAAGAAGATGGATAAGGATTACAAGAATAATGGTAATATTAAATGGAATTTTACTAAGATTCTTATAAATCAAGAAGGTAAAATCGTTGCAAGATTTGGACCAACAGCAGATATTGACAAGATTGCAGCTAAAGTAAAGGAGATTTTATAAATGTTTCATTTTGATTATTTAACAGAAAATACATGTTCTAAGGTTATTAGCATGGATATAGATGGGGATGTTGTAAGAAATATTTCATTTATGGGCGGTTGTGATGGAAATCTTAAGACAATTCCTATATTATTAGAAGGGTGGACTGTGGATGAGATAGAAGCAAAGCTTTCTGGTATTACATGTGGAAGACGTCCAACGTCTTGTGCAGACCAGCTATCAATAGCTGTAAGGGCTGGATTAAATGCTTCAAAGGATCCAAATTATAAGTCGCCATTAGATGAGGATGAAGATGAGTAATAAGTATGATGCTTTAAAACTTGATAATCAATTATGTTTTCCGTTGTACGCTTTGTCGAAGGAAATCGTAAGAAAATATACGCCACTACTTAGCGAGATTGGGTTGACTTATACTCAATATATTACAATGATGGTTATGTGGGAGCACCAAGAGCTTTGCGTTAAAGACTTGGGAAAGAAATTGTTTCTTGATTCCGGAACACTTACGCCGGTTCTTAAGAATCTTGAGAAAAAGGGCTTTGTTACAAGAGAGCGTTCCAAAGAAGACGAAAGATTTTTGGTAGTATGTATTACAGACGAAGGTATGAAACTACGAGATAAGGCTGTTAATATACCTAAGGAAGTTGGTGGTTGTTTTAGCTTAGAGCAAGAAGATGCGATTCAGCTATATAGAATAGTGAATAAGCTTTTAGAAGAGTTAAAGTAGAGGTGTAAAATGAGTAATTTTGATTTACAAGAATATATGTCAAATGGTGTCGCAAATGTTATAAAAAGTGCACTTAAGGCAACATTTAAGAATCCAAAAGAAACGATATTTATGACAGAGTTTGCATTGGCAACTAAGAATGCAACCAAAAAGCGTAAGAAGGCTGAAGAAAATGGGGAGCATATACCAGCATTTCTTATATCTAGTATAACTTCAAGCTGTAACTTGCATTGCGCTGGGTGCTATTCGAGAGAGAACCATGCATGTTCTGATGAAGCTCCGGTTGATCAGTTGTCTGCAGAAGAGTGGAGCAAAATATTTAAAGAGGCGGACGAATTAGGAATTAGTTTCATACTTCTAGCTGGTGGCGAACCACTTCTTCGTTGGGATGTAATTAACGAGGCGGCAAATTACAAAAATATATTGTTCCCAATTTTTACAAATGGATTTTTTATAGCAGATAAATATATTGATTTGTTCGATAAGAATAGAAATCTTGTTCCGATTATAAGCATTGAAGGCGACAAGAACACTACCGACTCGCGACGTGGTGAAGGTGTATATGATAAGGTGATGGCTTCTATGAAAGCAATCAAGGATAAAGATTTAATCTTTGGTGTATCTGTCACTGTCACGACGGAGAATATGGATGAAGTTTATTCAAGAGAATTTATAGATGAGCTTTTGAAGTTAGGCTGTAAAGCAATCATTTATGTGGAATTTGTTCCGGTAACGGAGGAAGCGAAGCACCTTGCACCAGACGACGAAGCGAGAGCAGTAATGGAGTCTAAGCTTAAGGTGCTAAGAGAGGATGTCGAAGAAATGGTATTTGTTTCTTTCCCAGGTGATGAGAAGTCTTCTGGTGGATGCGTGGCAGCAGGAAGAGGATTTTTCCATATTAACTCTCATGGTGGTGCCGAGCCTTGCCCGTTCTCGCCATATTCGGATGTAAATGTTAAGGATACATCCTTAAGAGATGCGATTAAATCTAAGTTATTTATATCTCTTCAAAACGAAGGCGTTCTTATGGAAGATCATAAAGGCGGATGTATCTTGTTCGAGAAGAAGGAGCAAGTAGAAGAACTTCTTGGAAAATAATAATTTGAGATAGTCATAACCGGTAAGTATATCTTGCCGGTTTGTTTTTTGCTAGAAATTAGATTTTATGCTAAAATTAAAGTCGGCGTTTTTTAATTTCACAGGAAAAACGTATATAAGTTAGAAATCCAAAAGAACGAGATTAGAGGTGACAAATATAATGGATTTTTTACCAATATTTACAAAGATGGCAGAATTATTTCTGATAATAATTATAGGATATGTTGCGACGCGTTTTAAAATAATTACACCGACAGCGAAGAAGGCAATTAGTAAAGTAATTATTAATATAGCAATGCCTTGTACAATGCTTGCGTCGGTAATGAATTCCTCCAATTTACCAAGTAAAAAAGAAATCGTACTGCTTATGTTTGTTTCGTTTTCAACATATGTAGTCTTATTTATTCTTGCTAAACTAGTTGCAAAAATTTTGAGAGTTTCAGGTCCACAAAAGGGTGCAGTAGAATTTGGAATAATGTTTGCAAATGTAGGATTTATAGGCTTTCCTGTTTCAGAAGCTATATGGGGAAGTGATGCAATATTCTACACGAGTGTATTTAATATGCCATTTAATTTGTTATGTTATTCCTTAGGAATTGCAATGGTTTCGGGTGTTAGAATTACAAGAAATGACGAAGGTGAGAAAGAAGATAGAAAAACTATAATTCGTAAGTTGGTGAAGCTACTTGTTACGCCTGCTATGTTAGGTGCTATTGCATGTATAATAATGGGATTTACGAAATACCAAGGACATGATTTTTTTGCAGAAACATTTACCACACTTGGAGGAATAACAACGCCAGGAGCTTTGCTTGTTATAGGAGCTTCCCTTGCCGAAATGCCTTTTAAGGAAATGTTTACGAATGTAAAAGCATATTTGTTTACTATATTTGCAGTAGTTGTAACGCCGCTTGTGATGTATTTCATATACAAACCATTTATTGGTGATATGTCCTTGTTGTTTGGAGAGACAGTCGTGATATCTGCAATGCCTGTTGCGACAGCAGGAACAATGCTTTGCGTAGAATACGGCGGCGATGAGAAATTCATGGCGCAGATAACATTTATCACAACGCTAGTTACGGTAATTACAATACCAATTATTGCGATACTTATATAACGAAAATATTAATGGAAAGGTGAAATGATAATGAATAATTCGGAAATGATTGACATTTACAATGATAATAGAGAACTTACAGGGGAAGTGCTTCCAAGAAAAACTAAGCTCACAAAGGGAAAGTTTATGCTATATGTGTATGCTTTGATTAAGAATCAAGATGGGAAATATCTTGTTACCAAAAGAGCTTTAGATAAGAAGTGGGCCGCTGGTGAATGGGAGGTTCCAGGTGGAGGAGCAATGGCAGGCGAATCTTCAAGGGACGCTGTAAGACGAGAAGTTTTAGAAGAAACAGGCCTTGAAATAGATGAGGAAAATGCTACTGTTTTGTATGCTTACAAGAATGAAGATTTAGAGAGCGGAGATAATTATTTCGCGGATATCTATGTATGCTCTAAGACATTTAACATTGATGATGTAAAGGTTGAGAAGACAGAAGCGATAGATGTTCGTTTGGTAACATTTGAAGAAATAAAAGAGTTGTATGACAAGGATGGATTCTTACATTATAAGAGAATTTGCGAAGCACTAGGTATATAGTATGTGGGAAATGTTAGTGTAAACAGATGGTTACAAAACAATTGGAGGTTACAGTGGATAACGAAAGCTTAAAAATATATAAATTAATAGGTAAAATTCATCAAGTAATAGCTGCTACTGATACATTAGATGATGCATTAAAAGAGGGCTTACAGACAATTCTTAGTGAATGCGATGCGGATTATGCTGTTATTTGGTATGGAAATGATAAGGATGATTTATTGCATCCTTATTATTGGATTGCACCTGTTGATTTTACGAATAAAACCTACAAGCGTGGTGAGGGGATAGTTGGTAAAACATTTTCTGAGCAAAAAACTACTAGAAGATTAGATTATGCTCAGGATAGAGATGAGACTGTTGATGAAATGTTTGAAGACATAGAAATAGCCTCTTATTTGTGTGTGCCTTTTTCTAGTGCAATAAAGGATTTGGGATGTATTGAATTTGTCAAAAAGGTTGGTTCAGGTAAGTTTGATGAAAAGGAAGCTGATACATGCGATATCTTGACAATGATGGCTTCTATGGCAGTTGAAGAAAATGATAAAATTGAACTCGATTGGAAGTCAAAAGAGGTTGTAATTAGTGCTAGAAATATACATAAAGAATTCAAAAATGGCGATGTGATAACAAAGGTTTTGAAGGGTGTTAATCTAGATGTTTATGAAGGTGAGTTTCTTGTGTTGTTAGGAGAATCTGGCTGTGGTAAATCTACATTACTTAACATTGTCTCAGGAATGGATTCTTGTGATGAAGGTGAAATTATTTTTGAAGAAAAAGATTTAGCTAATGCAAATGAAGAAGAACTCACTGATTTTCGTAGGAAGAATATAGGTTTTATTTTCCAAAGCTATAATTTAATGCCTAATCTTACAGCAGTTGAAAACCTTGATTTGATAGGAGAATTAGTAGAAAATCCAATGGATTCAACCAAAGCGTTAGAGCTGGTTGGATTGAAAGAAAAGAAGAATAATTTCCCTAATCAAATGTCAGGAGGTCAACAGCAAAGAGTTTCGATAGCAAGAGCGCTTGTTAAGAATCCAAAGTTGATAATAGCTGACGAGCCTACAGCGGCACTTGACTATACAACTAGTATAGAAGTGTTGTCTGTTATGGAGAAAATTGTCGAGTCAGGGGCTACACTTGTTATGGTTACCCATAATGAAGAAATTACGAGAATGGCTGATAGAGTGGTTAGAATGCGTAATGGTCAAGTTTACGAAGTTACAGTTAATAAGAAAAGAGCAAAAGCTATTGAGCTAGAATGGTAACAATATGAAAAAAACACAGTTTAAAAATCTATTTAGAGATATAAAAAAGACGTGGGTATCCTTTGTTTCTATAACTATGTTTATTGCGCTTGGAATTGCCGTATTTACCGGAATGGGGTGGTCTGGTGATGCTCTTGAGAAGAGGATGGATGGATACTATAATAAGTATAAAATGTGTGACATTAGTATCTATTTTCCACTGGGCTTTACAGATGAAGATATTCAAGAAATTAAAGCTTACGATGGGGTTGATGTAGTTGACGTATCTCATACTATGTATGAAGCGGTGGTTAAGAATGGTGAATCTACATATGTCAAAATTTGTACACCAACGAAGAACCTTAATCAGTTGATTGACATTGACGGTAAGATGCCAGAAACAAGTACAGAAATTGCAGTAGGTAGAAGTTGGGCAAAGGCTAATAAGGTCAAAATTGGAGATACTATAGAGTTCGCATCTGACAAAGATAATAATTTGAAGATGCTAGGTGAATTAAATAATTTTGACGAAGAAAATAGAGATGTAGTAGAACTAGGTCAAGAGGTTCAACAAATAGATGCGAGTGATTGTGTATTTCTTAATAGTAAAAAGTTCACTGTTACAGCGCTAGTTGATACGCCAGAATATTTAGAGTCATCTGCCGTTGGAATCGATTTTGGATATCTTACCAAAACGATGGTTGATACTGTAATGTATGTGTCAGAAGATGCGATTAATACTAAGTATGACATGGGATGTAATACGATATACATTTGCAGTAATTCCTTGAAAGGTTTATCTTGCTATGATGATGAATACAAGGTTAAGGTAGATGCTTTAAAAAATACAATTAGTGATAAGATTAAGCCTATTGTTGATAGGAGAAATGCTGAGATTCTTGCTAAAGGAAACCGCGCTTTAGATAAAGCTGATACAGAAATTGCAGGTTGGAATAATAAGGTAAATGAATATAATAAGCAATTAGAGAAAGCGCAAAAAGAGATTGACAAGGTGCAAATGATACAAAAGAGAATGTCGACTTTGTTAGCAGATGTTAAGGCTTTGAAAAATGATATTCGAGCTGACGAAAATCCTAATGCTGATGCATATTCTGATCGTATCCTTGCTATTGAAAATGAAGACGTACTACCTCTTATACAGCAGCTTAATTCGCTTACGGATAGTGAGAAGGCTCTTATTGCAAATGAACTAGAATTAAATGAAATAGGAGCAAGTGAACTAGGGATAAATGATGTAGGATTAAATGATATTTCATCAATACCAAATGAAATGATTTTGGCAAAAAATGAAGGAAACTTAGATAATTATATAGACCAGAAGATACAGTATCTTGAAAATGTAATGCGTAATTTGAAAAATAAATTAGAAAAGATGATGAAACAAATTTTGCAGTACAAAGCTCAGTTAGAAGATGCTAAGATTCAATTACAAGATGCTAGTCAAAAGGTTAGTGATACAAGAGAAGCAGTTGCTAAGTATCAAAATATCCCAAGCGTAGTTCTTGATAGAAATAATAATGTTACAAATATAAAGATTGATGCTATTGTTGATATTTTTGCAAAAATGCGATTGTCGATGGCAGTTCTATTTATAGTAGTTGGACTTTTGGTTTGTTATTCTGCTATATCAAGACTAGTAAACGAACAGATGGTATTGATTGGTGTCAAGAAAGCAATTGGTTTACGTCGTCGTGAAATTACTCTTTCGGTAATGATGTATTCTGTACTAGCGTTGATAGTTGGTTGCATTCTTGGCTTATTGATAGGAGTTTTTCTAGTCGAATACGTATTAGGATATGGACTTGAATCATTAATAACAATACAAGAAATTACTCTTAGCTTTTCAGCCGTTGAGTTTTTTGCAATTTGTGCTTTTGAAGGAGTATTTATTTTGCTAGTTACATATCTTGCGTGCAGATTTATTCTTAAGCAAAAGGCCGTAGAACTTCTGGCAGGACAAAAGCAAAGTAACAATAAGCATAGATTTTACGAGAAGCTTGGCATATGGAAGAAAATGTCTTTGTTTGCAAGAACTATTGTAAATAATTTCTTCGAGGACAAGAAGAGAGTGGTTGCAACCTTAGTTGGTGTTACGGGCTGTACAGCTTTGATAGTTACAGCTATTACGCTTAACGATAATGTATTATCAAGTTTTTCAAGACAGTATGGTCAAGAGTTTACATTTGACAAAACAATTATGTTTGATAATACGATAGATAATGCTAACGAAAATGTTAAGGCTGTTTTAGACAGCAAAAATATAACATCAACTCCGATTTTTGAAACAACAGGTTATGTGAGAAATGGTGAAGATACTGCCATTGTTACAGTATATGTAGTAGAAGATGTTGAGTCTGCAAAGAAATTATTTAATATAAGAAAAGTGTTGGGGAAATCGGATGATACAACGAAAGGCTTTTGGATAAATTATTCGGTTGCCAAAAACGGAGCCTTAGATGAGAATTCTCTTGTAGAACTTAAGCTTATAGACGGCTCTTCGATGAAAGTAGCACCAGACGGATATTATTCTAATTACTTAACAGATGTCACAGCATTTATAACACTCGATAAGTATCAAGAAATGTTTGGAATTAGTCCAGCGGCAAATGCTTATCTTATAAATAGTGGTGACTTTTCAAGAGAAGAATTAAAAGAGTCTCTTAAGAGCGTAGAGGGCTTTTATAAGATTGAAAATGTTAAGGATTCCAACAAGAATAGTTTTGATATGTTTAAGAAAATTTCTGTGTTAATGGTTGCCGTATACATTGGATTAGCACTTATTATGGCAGCATTAGTGCTTGTTAATTTGTTTGTTATGTTTGTTCAAGAGAAGAAGCGTGAATTGATTATTTTGTTGATAAATGGATATGGCCTTAAGGATGCATATAGGTACATTTATTTGGACACAATTATATTGACGTTTGTGGGAATTATATTTGGTTTGATATTAGGAAGCTTTGTTGGTAATCTTTCGGTTTCTGCTTTTGACGGAATAAGAATTTACTTTAGGCATGGAGTAGACTGGATTGCTTGTCTAGTTGGTGTTGGTGTTACTGCAGTATTTTCTTTTGGAGCATGTCTTATTGCATTAAGACAAATCAAGAATTTTAACTTAACAGATATCAACAAGATCTAATAAGGATTTGTTTTTTGAGAGGTTAGTATTTAGAATAAGGAGATTTGTACGACGAAATGAGAGTAGAAGCAAATAAAGATGTAGGAAGATGCATTTTAAATGTGATGGAAGAGACGGAAGACTTGAAGCAAATTATAAATAAAGTCACAGATTCCATATTTAATTTGAGAATTAAGTCAGATAAAGTAGACGATTTCAAGGCTCATGCTCAGAGTTTATTAGAGTATATGAAAGCACAAGGCGTAGTTAATTTGACTATTGATGAAATGATGTTGATTACGATGATACAGCAAATCGTAAATTACCATTGCAAAGACGATGAAGAATTGCAAAATAAAGCAACGCAGGCTTTCGTAAATGAAGCATGTCTATTTGACGCTAGACTTTTCTCTAATAATGCATATTTTAATCTAGAGTTGTTAGGTAAAAGCTATAAAAATTTTGAATTTGCTCAAGATTCATATGCTGAATATGAATTAGTTCCTTATGGCGTGGCAGCACCTAGTGAATTTATTTCTGCAAATGTATTACCAATAGGGTGCTTTGCAAAGGAATTTAAGTATCCAGTGCTTTTGTCTAGGGATGGAGATAAGGTTGAACGCGTCAATGAATTATCACTAGATTACCTTTGTTATAAGAATAGTTATTTGCAAAATGTTAAGGGTAATGTACTGGTTTTGAATCTTCAGATGGGATACTTTGCTACTCTTGCTGCGGAAGATAGTAGAGTGAAGTCGGTAGTTGTAATTGAAGAAAATCAGGACTTGATAGATATGTATGAAAATATAATACTTCCTCAGTTAAATGCTAAGGATAAGATTACAATTATTAAGGCAAGTCCATTAGAATTTCTCAAAAATGTTAAGAATGGTAAATATGATTATATTCTTTGGAATGAGACGTTTTATTTTGATGAGGCACAGAGATATTTTGAGATTAAGGAATGTGATAAGAGGCTTTCTAGTGCTAAGTTTGATATATTAGCTGAAGAAAATATATTATCTTATTTGTCATACGCAATTTATACAAGAATTCAGAGAGATTATCGAATTGCAGAAGAAATGAGTCCGTTAAAAGAGGAGACGGATGTTAATATCAAAAGTCGTATAGATGATTACATTGATAGAATTTATAAGGATGTTGTAATTAGTTCGGAAGAAGATATAAGAAACTACACATCATTTAGAACGATTCGTGCAGCAATCAATAATTCGAAAGAGAAGTTTTAATGACATTTCTATGCGAAAATATCATACATAAATTGATATAGTCATTTCAAAATGATAAAATATTATTGATTTATGTGCTATTAGCACAGGGGATTTTTTATTTAGGAGGAGAGAAAAATGTGGTTAGGAGTTGATTATTATCCAGAACAATGGGATGCGTCATTATTAGATGATGATTTGGATACTATTAAGGAGTTAGGATGTAATGTGATTCGTATTGCAGAATTTTCATGGCATCTTATGGAGAAGAAGGAGGGAGAATATGATTTCTCTTTCTTTGATAATGTAATTAGTCATGCTAAGGCTAAAGGCTTAAAGGTTATAATGGGTACACCTACAGCTACAATTCCAGCTTGGTTGGCTAAGAAAGAGCCTTCAATTTTGTCAGAGTTTGAAGGTGGTAAGAAGAGAAGCTTTGGTGGACGTCATGTATATTGCTTTAATTCACCAGTAATGTATGAATATTCAGAGAAGATTATTCGTGAGCTTGTTAATCACTACAAGGATGAAGAAGCAATTGTAGCATGGCAGATTGACAATGAAATTGGTCACGAAGGAAGTGACGTGTGTTACTGTGCTCAGTGTCAAAGTGCTTTCCAGAAGTTCTTAGATAAGAAATGGAAGGGTGACATTGATAAGTTAAATGATACTTATGGTACTACATTTTGGTCACAAGAATATAATTCGTTTGATGAAATTCCAACACCAATGGAAACTATTACTACACATAATCCAGCACTTCGTCTTGATTGGGAAAGATTCCGTAGTACGAGTATAGTTGATTTCATGAATTTCCAAATTGAGTTAATACAAGAAATTGCACCGGAAGCTGTAATTATTCATGACTTCCCAGGTGGCGGTTTAGGAAAGCATGTAGATTATTCTAAGGTTGCCAAGAATATTGATGTAGTAGCATATAACAATTATCCAGTTTGGGGCGGTCAAAGAGAGCCAATCGAACCACACCAGATTGCTTTTGGACTAGATTATATGCGTGGACTTAAGAAGCAGAATTTCTGGATTACGGAAGCTATAATGGGAGCTCAAGGCCACGATGTAACTGGATATTCTCCAAGACCAAATCAGGCGAAAATGTGGTCGTATCAAGGCTTTGCACATGGCTGTGATTCTATGATGTATTTTAGATATAGAGGTGCAACAAAGGGTGCAGAACAGTTCTGCTATGGCGTATTAGATGCAGATAATGTTAAGAGAAGAAAGTTCTACGAGGTTCAAAGTTGCTTTAATGACGTAATTAAGCATCAAAAAGCTTTAGAAACTGAAATGAAAGCAGAAGTAGCTATTGTTTATGATTATGATTCGCTTGCAGCATTTCGAATTCAAAAGCAAAGCTTTTTACTTGATCCGGTTGCAGAGATGGAGAAGTATTACAAGACATTTTATGACGTAAATGTTCCTGTTGATGTTATACCTGAAGATGTTGATTTAGACGAATATAAGATAGTTTTCGTTTCACAGATGATTATCGGCAAGCCAGAGATGGCAGATAAATTAAAGAAGTTTGTTGAGAATGGCGGAACATTAATCATGTCTTATAGAAGCTTTGTCAAAGACGTTAATAATAATTTGACATTTGGCAAAGTAATTCCAGTAGATTTCAGCGGCTTTGCTGGAGTTACATTAGTTGAGACAGAAAGCTTACAAGAAGGACAAAATTTCCCTGTAGTTGGCGAAGGCATTATGTATGGTGACGCAGGTGAAGGTGGAATATTTAGAGATTTGCTTGAAGTAAGTGATGCAGAGGTTCTATTTAAATACGGTGACGACTTCTATGATGAATTTGCAGCAGTTACGAGAAAGAAGCAAGGAAAAGGTATGATTTACTACATTGGATGTGGTTTAGATGAATCTACTCTTAATTCTATTATGCTTAAAGTTAAAGAAGACAATGCAATAGAGACTATAGAAAGTCCTAATGGCGTTGAGATTGCTATTCGTGGTGAAGGTGATAATGCAGTTAGAATGTTACTTAACCATAATGGATATGAGGTTGAGGGAGAAGATTATACACTTGCACCATATGAAAGTAGAATTGAGAAGTTATCTTAGAAATAAGGATTTAATAACATACAAAGTAGTTTGATAGAGCAATGTGAGAAGGCCTAGAAATTCTAGGTCTTCTTCGACTATTCATGCATTATTAGAAAGTTGATAGGAGTTACTATGATTGAGAAGTTATTTGAGCTTTTGAAATTAAATACAGGACAGGTTTATCAATGCCTACATGTAATTCAAATTCTTGGAATTGTATTTTCGGTCGTAGGTATAATTATCATTCTTCGTAAGACTTTGAGTAGAGGTTCGACATATTTGATGCTTGCAAATGCAGCTTGCGTTATTATGAACTGTGCTAATCTTATGATGATGGAATCAGCTTCTGTTGAAAGTATGTCATTAGCTTACAAGATGGTGTATCTAGGAGACTCTATGTTCTTCTATTTCTTTGTGCTATTTATTATGGAGTATCAGAAGCTTCGTGGCATTAAGATATTTGCATTTGCATGGCCAGCATTTGAATTAATTGACATACCGCAAATGTGGATGAGGGACATTGTAGCAAATGATTCGATTGTAAATAATCTCAAAATGCAAGTCATTGATAGAGATAGATTTAAGTTCGGCGAGAACTGGATGGGAGACTTGCAGTATACGCTTAATGACAAGGTTGGACTTGGCGTAGTAAATATAACTGACGGATATATTTATCAAATCCGCAATGGAATAATAGGTACTGGATTTCTTGTGTTATTTATAGTAACGCTTATTAGATATATTGTTCTTAAGAATAGAACAGAGAGACATAATTTGTTTCATCTTATGTTAGCGGAAGTGACGATTGCAATAACTGTTGTATCATCTATGTTTGTAAAGAATTCTTTTGATATAGAACCGATTGTAGCTTCGATAATTTCAGGTGCGATGACGTTAAGTGTTATGGTAGGTGAGTTCTTTACGGTAACTGATAGAGGGCGAGAGTGGGTACTAGACCACATGGATGATGTCTTTATCATTACTGATGCTGATTATGGATATCTAGATGCAAATAATTATGCAAAAGAGCTTTTTCCTCAGTTGAAAAAAATTCGTAAAAATGCAATTTTACCTGGAGATATACTTTATATTTTTATAAATGGCGGAGAAGAAGTCGAGATACAAGACCGCGTGTTTGAGAGAACAGTGAAGTATCTATATCAAGAAGAAAAGTTAAAGAAGAAGATTGCGGGATATAGCTTGATGCTTATCGATGTTACAAAGCAAAAGGAATTGATAGAACAGGCAGAATCTGCAAACAAGGCTAAGTCTGCTTTCTTATCTAATATGTCTCACGAAATAAGAACACCTATGAATGCTATTGTTGGCATGACAGAGATGTTACTAAGAGAAGATTTGAAGCCTACTCAACGTGGATATTTACATAATATTAAGAGCTCGGGAGAGGCACTTCTTGGAATTATTAATGGCATTTTGGATTTCTCGAAGATTGAGTCGGGTAAAATGGAATTGGTTGAAGAAGAGTATGCTCCGATGTCTATGCTTAGCGATCTTGCTATGATTTTCTTAACTAGAATTGGTTCTAAAAATGTTGAACTTATATATGACATAGACCCTGATTTGCCTAAGACATTATATGGCGATAATTTGAGAATTAGACAGGTTATAACTAACCTTATGAATAATGCTGTCAAATTCACAGATGAAGGAGCAGTAACACTTAGAATTACAACTAATAGAAAGTCAGATGAGATAATTGAGTTAAAGGTAGACGTTGTTGATTCTGGACAAGGAATTAAGAGGGAGGACTTGGGCAAATTATTCCAATCCTTCTCGCAGGTTGACAATAAGAAAAATCACGACAAAGAAGGTACTGGTTTAGGCCTTGCAATTTGTAAACAGCTAGTTGAAATGATGGGTGGAGAAATATCTGTTGATAGTGAATATGGCAAAGGAAGTACATTCTCATTTAACATAATTCAGAAGATAGTTGGAGAAGAAAAGGCAGCGGTTATAGAAGAGGAATATCTTACTGTTACCACACCAGAAGGCGAAAGGACTTTAACTGTAGCAAGTATATTTGGTAGTGAAATGCTTGAAAACAACTTCAATCGTATTGTTGAAGAATATAAGGTTAGGCTTTCGACTCCAAGTGCGGCATGTGATTTTGTATTTGTTGATGAGAAGAATTACCTTGATAAAGAAGGCTATTTGAAGGCGTTAAAAGCGCAAGGCGTTGAAATATGCGTATTGCATAATCCGTTCGAAAATACTATTAATGACAGTGAGGTTGTGGTTGTCAATAAACCGTTGTTCTCGTTGAATTTCTGCCAGACAATTAAGCGAGAGGAAGTTGAAAATGTTAACGCATTAGAGAGATCTATTAATTTCACTGCGAAATTAGCGAAGGTACTTATTGTTGATGATAACAAGATGAATCTTCAAGTGGCAATAGGACTTCTTGCGCCAATAGAGATGCAAATTGATACGGCTTCAAATGGTAAAGATGCAATTAGGAAAATCAAAGATAAAAAGTATGACATAGTTTTTATGGACCACATGATGCCTGTTATGGATGGTGTTGAAGCGACAAAGATAATTCGTCAGATGGAAGGTGACTATTATAAGAATTTGCCAATTATAGCACTTACTGCTGATGCAATGTCTGAATCTAAAGCTAAGTTCTTAGCTGCTGGAATGAACGACTTTGTGCCTAAGCCAATGGATATGAATTTGATGTGTAACAAACTAAAGAAATATTTGCCTAAGTCATACATAGAAAAAACTAGCGAGAATGTTCAAGAGATATGTCAAGTTGAACTTCCTGTTATAGATGGGTTAAATGTTAAGGAAGGCGTCAAATTCACTGGTGGATTAGAATTATATATTAAGCTTTTAGGTGATTATTATAAGCTGATTGACAGCAAATCGAATAAGATTAACAAGTGCTTAGAAGACGGTATGATAAGAGATTATACGATAGAAGTTCACGCTTTGAAAAATACATCTCGACTAATAGGTGCGCAAGAATTGTCGGATATGTTCAAAGAATTAGAACAATTAGGTAATGAAGAAAATGTTGATGCTTTGAAGGAAAAGACAGGCGACGTTCTTGAGTTGTATCGAAGTTTAAAAGAGCCGTTGAAGCAATATGGTGTTTCTTCTGAAGAACAAAAAGAAGTTTCAAAGGAAGAGATTATTGAAATATTACGTACTATGATAGAGTCTATTAATACTTTTGACTTAGATGGTGTTGATAAGGCTATGGAAGAATTAGAGAAATGTAAATTACCTAGTGAACTGCAAGATGATTTAGAGGAATTAAGAGTTGATGTTGCAGATGTTGCTATGGAAGAAATTATTAAATGTTGTGAAATGATGATTGAGAAGCTATCATAGTCAAAACTAGAAAAGGGGATTTATATGACATATCAAATAACGCTAATAGTACAAGTGTTAAGTATTATTATATTGTGTGCAGAATGTGTATATGTTTTTTTGCGATTGAAGACAAGTGGACAGCTTTATTTGTTTTTGTTTTGCTTAGCAACCTTGGTAAATAACGTAATTTATTTAGCAGTTATGCTTTCTACAACTGCTCAGGAAGCAGCAGTAACAGCTAGGTTGACATATATAGGTAAAGCTTGGATTCCGCTTACATTTCTCGCAATGGTATTACAGCTATGTGGAGTGAAAATTGCTAATAGCTTATATGTTTTGTTCTCTTGTGTTCAAGGAGGCGGAATGCTATTAGCGTTAACTTCTGAGTATCACAATTTATTCTATAATTCAAAAAGATCATTTGTAGAGAGCGGATTATTTCCACATAACGAATATGGTCATGCTTTGTTGTATTATGTATATCATGCATTTGTTTTGATATATATAATAATCGGATTAGTAGTACTTATTCGAATTTTAATCAAAGAAAAAGAGAAAACTAGAAAGAAAATGTTCGCGTGGATATTAGTCGCTGTAATAGTCATGACTTTAGGAGTAGTATTCTATTTCCTTGGAATAACTTCTGGATATGACTCTACTAGTCTTGGTTATGCATTAGCTAGTGTAATAATGGCGAATGTAATATTTAGATACAACCTTTTAGATACGCTAACAGTAGTTAGAGATAATGTTGTGGAAATTATTGAAGAAGGTATTGTTGCAGTAGATATGTACGGTGCTATCATATATTTTAACAAGCCTTTTAAGAAGCTGTATGCCAAAAAGTATCGTGTGTTAGAGCATAATAATAGGGAAATCGCGCAAGACATAAAAGAGCATTTTGAGTCTGGCGAAGTAATGCAATTTGATGATCAGTTCTATGAGATTACTTCTTCGCCAATGTATCAAGGCAAGAAGAAGACAGGTGATTTGTATGTCCTAAATAACATTACGGATACCTATAACTATATGGAGGAATTGCAGAAGCAAAAGGAAATTGCTGAAAATGCAAATGCTGCAAAGTCTTCATTCTTATCGCTAGTATCACATGAAATTCGTACACCGATGAATGCTATCGTTGGTATGACAGAGATGATGCTAAGAGAAGATATTTCGATTCAACAAAAGAGTTATCTAAACAATATAAAAAGCTCGGGTGATGCCTTGTTATGCATAATAAATGACATTCTTGATTTTTCAAAAATTGAGACAGGCAAGCTAGAATTAATTGAAGAAGAATATTCACCGATAGCGATGCTAAGTGATCTTAGTATGATTTTCCTTACACGTATTGGAAATAAAAATGTTGAAATGTTGTTTGATGTTGATAAGAATTTGCCAGATAAGCTATATGGCGATGCTTTACGACTTCGTCAAATAATTATCAATCTTGTCAATAATGCGACAAAATTCACTGATGAAGGAAAGATAACTCTTAGCATTAAAGTACAAGAAGAAAATGATAAGGATATAATTCTTGCAATAGATGTTTCTGATACAGGACAAGGTATTAGAGACGAAGATATTAGTAAATTATTTAAATCATTTTCACAAGTTGATAGCAAGAAGAATCACGCAAAGGAAGGTACAGGACTTGGTCTTGCAATTTCAAAACAATTAGTTGAAATGATGGATGGCGAGATTGGAGTTACTAGTGAATATGGTAAGGGAAGTACTTTTTCATTTACAGTTAAGCAAGGCAGAATAAGCGATAAAAAGGCAGCAATTCTTACAGATGAAGACCTTTTGATTGAGGAAGGAGAGAATACTAGACCTATTATTGTTGCGGGTGTGTTCTCTAAAGAAGAGCTTACGGATAGCTTCGAGAATTTACTTGATGATTATGGTTTGGCAAATGCTCCTTTATCTGGGAAATGTGATTTTGTCTTTGTAGATGAAAAGGTATACAGTGAAAAAGAAGGGTATTTGAAGGCGTTAGAAGCGCAAGATGTTAACATTTGTCTATTACACAATCCTCTTGAGGATATGGTTGAGGAAGATAGTATAACGGTTATAAATAAGCCATTATACACATTCAATTTCTGTCAAACTATTAGAGGTGAAGAGGTTGATTTGTCAGGTGATAATGAGTCTTATCTTAATTTTGTTGCGCCAAAGGCTAAGGTCTTGGTGGTAGATGATAATACTATGAATTTACAAGTTGCATTTGGCTTGTTAGCGCCTCTACAGATGAAATTGGACGATGCAGTTAATGGTAAAGTTGCTATAGAGAAGATTAAAGCAAATAGATATGATTTGGTTTTGATGGATCATATGATGCCAGTAATGGATGGAATCGAAGCAACAATAGCAATTCGTGAATTAGAAGATGAGTATTATAAGAAGTTGCCAATTATTGCTTTAACTGCGGATGCAACGGCTCATGCAAGAAATGCTTTTGCAGAAGCAGGAATGGATGATTTTGTATCAAAGCCAATTGACATGAAGCTTCTATGTGCCAAATTGAAAAAATATCTTCCTAGTGAGTTTATAGAAGAAAAAGAAGTTAAAGCTCAAGCAGTTGAAGCTTTAGAGCAGGAAATAGTTATCGAAGGCATAGATGTTGAGGAAGGCATCAAAAATTCTGGAAATGAAGAACTTTTCATTAATTTGTTAGGTGATTTCTACAAATTGATAGATACCAAGACAAATAAAATTAGAAAATGTCTTTCCGACAGAATGATTCGTGATTATACTATTGAAGTGCATGCATTGAAAAGTACTTCTAGACTTATAGGTGCATTAGAACTTTCTGAAATGTTCAAAGAATTAGAACAATTAGGAAATGGAGAAGACATAGCTAAGCTTGATGAGAAGACAGAAGGCGTATTAGAATTATATTTAAGCTACAAGGATAAGCTTCGTGAATATGGCGAAGTAAATGCAAAGCAGCTTAAAGAAGTTCCAATGTCTGATATACAAGATTTGCTACAACAAATGTCAAAAGCAATGGATGGATTTGATTTAGATACTGTAGATGCTACAATGAAAGAACTAGAAGAATGTCGTATTCCAGAGTATCTTAAGGACGAAATGGATTCACTTCGAGTGGCTGTAGCAGATGTTGCTATGGAAGAAATTATAAATTTATGTAATAATATGTCAGAAGAGATAAACAAAGAGGTAGAGTAATGAATTCTGAATATACAATAGTGATTATTTCACAACAACAAAGTTATATGATTTTGTCACTACAAAAGAAGTTTATAGAGATGGGCTTCAAAGCAGAAATTATTGATGCAAATGTTAGTGTTATCAATAAAATAGAAGAAAGAGTTGGAGCTTATTTGTTGTATTGTGATGAAGAGTTAACAAAACAGCAACAAGCACTTATATATCTTAAAGATTTATCAGTTGAGAAGGATATTCCAATTTTTGTTGTTGGGAATCAAGAAGAAAAGACTTTGGTTGAACAATGTATTCCAGCGCATTTAACAAAGGGATTCTTTGAAAGACCGGTTAATATTAATGACTTGGTTGTTAAGATAGAGCAGTACATAGAAATGTATGGCCCAGGAAGCAAGAAGAAAATCTTAGTAGTAGATGATTCTGGTGCAATGCTTAGAAATGTTAAGGGTTGGTTAGAGGATAGATATCAAGTTATCTTGGCTAATTCTGGAGCAATGGCTATAAAGTATCTTGCAACTAATAGACCTGATCTTGTTTTGCTTGATTACGAAATGCCTGTCGTTGATGGTAAGCAAGTGCTTGAAATGATTAAGACAGAGACAGAATTTTCTGATATACCTGTTATATTTTTGACTGGCAAGGATGACAGAGAAAGTGTAATGAATGTAATGGCTCTCAAACCAGAAGGATATTTACTTAAGACAATGGAGCCTGTCAAAATTATTGCAGAAATAGATCAATTCTTTGAAAAGCAGAAAGCGAAATTACGTTAAGACTTACCCGTTTCTTTTAGAAACGGGTTTTTGTACTTGTTTTGAATGAATTTATTTAATAATAATTTATTAGAAGGGGAAAGAAAATGATACAGGATATATACCCACATAAGCTGAATAATCAATATGATCCATCAATAAAACCAGAAGCTTGTGATTTTATTCTTTGCTATAAGGGTGGCGATTTACTTATAGACATTGAAAATGTTAAGAAAATATTTAAAGAAGCTTCTAAAGAAATTGATACTAAGGAAGCTTTTGGAAATGTAATACCTAAATACAAGGATAGAAAGGCATTGCTTTCTGATGCAAAGCGAAACGACTTTGAAAAAGAAGTTGATAAGAGAATTACATATCTTTTTGAATTAGATGGAATTAATTTCTTTAGAGCAGATGTAATTGATTTGATGGGTATTGATGCTTCTTCGTCAGAGCAAGCGAGTACAATTGTTATTGACGAAAATAAGGAATATACATTTATTAATGTTATGAAATTAAGAGAATACGCTGTAATTCCAAATGAAATTCTTATGGTGTTCTTTACAGGAAAGCATCTTAATGATTGGTATGACAGCAATAGATTTTGTGGAAAATGTGGTAGTGAAATGACACATTCAGACACAGAAAGAGCAATGTGTTGCAAGTCTTGTGGGAATAGATCATATCCTAGAATTATGCCAGCAGTAATAGTTGGTGTGACTAATGGCGATGAAATTGTAATTACAAAATATCGCGTTGGATATGCGCATAATGCATTAATTGCAGGCTTTGTTGAGATAGGAGAGACTTTAGAAGAAACTGTTGCAAGAGAAGTTATGGAAGAGGTTGGTCTTAAGGTTAAGGATATTAGATATTACAAGTCACAGCCTTGGGGACCTGCAAATGATATCTTGATGGGATATTATTGTACGGTTGATGGAGACCCAACAATTAAGATGGACGAGAATGAGTTAAAGTATGCAAGCTGGGTTAAGAGAGAAGATATAGTTTTGCAACCAGATGATATTAGTTTGACAAATGAAATGATGAAAATGTTTCAGAACGGAGAGATGTAAGTAAAGAAAGTATGAATTTTAATTTTTCAAATAATAAAAAGATTTTTGTAGAAAATGATTTTGTTCTAGAGAATAAAGAGCATTTACCTTTGATGCAATTTGAACTTTTTAAGCAATTTCAAGAGATAGAGCATTGCTTTACAACAAAGCTTGGTGGTGTGAGCTCTGGAATATATGAGAGCTTAAATCTAAGCTTTAGTCGCGGTGATGACAGGAATTGCGTTAGAGAGAATTATAGACGTGTGGGCGAATTCTTTGGCAAGGGATTAGATGCTTTTGTAACATCAGATCAAACTCACACGACAAACGTACTTAGAGTGACAAGTAAAGACGCAGGAAGTGGCTTGGTTTTTCAGCGACCATATAGTGATATAGATGGGTTGATTACCAATGAAAAGGGGATTATACTTTCGACATTTTATGCTGATTGTGTTCCTTTATATTTCTACGACCCAGTTAATAAAGCAATAGGTCTTAGCCATAGTGGATGGCGCGGTACGCTTAATAGAATGGGACAAGTTACGATTAAAGCTTTAGAGAAAGAATTTGGAAGTAAGCCAGAGGATATTTATGTTGCAATAGGTCCTAGTATTTGTCAGAAATGTTATGAGGTTTCTGAGGAAGTGGCTGAGCAATTTGGTGAAGAGTTTAGCGATTATAAGGACGAGATAATTGCACCGGGAAATGTTGGACATGCATATCTAGACCTTTGGAATACGAATAAGTATGTTATGTTGGAGGCTGGTATTAAGCCAGAACATATCGTGGTTACTAATGTTTGTACTTCTTGTAATCATGAATTACTATACTCCCACAGGAGGACTCAAGGTAAGAGAGGTAATTTGGGAGCATTTCTAATGTTGAAATAATTTGCAAAAAGCATAATGGAGAATTGTATGATTTATGACGTAGCAGTACTTGGCGGCGGAGTTGCAGGAATGTTTGCAGCTATAACTGCAGCTAGGAACGGACAAAGAGTTTGTATTGTTGAAAAGAATAATGAACTTGGCAAAAAGATTTATGCTACAGGAAATGGCAGATGTAATTTTACAAATGCAAGAATGAATCCAAGCTATTATACGAGTGTAGAGCATGGATGCAGCGATTTTCTTGAAAATGTATTTGATGCATTTTCAAGAGATGATTTATTAGAAATGTTAAATGAACTTGGAATGCCTTATTACGAGAGAGAAGGATATTATTATCCATATAGCAATAGCGCAGTCTCTTTTGTTCGAACACTTATCAATGAAGTTGAAAATTTGAAGGTTGATGTAGAATACGATTTTAATGTTAGAAGTATTACTAGAGAAGATACATTTATCATTTCTAACAAGCAAAAAGATATTAGAGCAAGAAAATGTATTGTTGCAGCAGGTGGAAACGCTATGCCAAAAAGTGGAAGTAGTGGAGATTTATATTATTACTTAAAAGGCTTAGGTCATACGATTATAAAACCGCTTCCATCACTTTGTAAGCTTAAGTGCGAGATGCTACAAAAGCTTGTTGGTGTTAAAGCTTTTGGTAAAGTAACATTAATGATAGATGGCAAAGCAAGTGAAAGTTCTTTTGGACAGCTTCAATTTGTCAAAGATGCAATATCTGGAATACCAGTTTTTCAAGTGAGTGAGAAGGCTGTTCGTGCATTAGATGAAGGACGTAGGGTTGAATTAAGAGTTTGTTTTCTTGATAGCGATGAGGATACCGCTTGTGATATAGATAAAGCAAATATATATAATTCTAATATCAAAACTACGGATTTATACAAAGTAATAAGCCGAGAAGTACGAAGCAACTTGATTCAGGTTCTACATGAGAAGGTTGTTGACGCATTATTTGATAAATATGGCATTGACAGAGATGCAAAGCTTACATTAGAAAATGTAAATAGCATTTCTAATATATCAGATATTGAAGACGAAAAAATAGCAATGCTAATAAATGAGTTACTTCAAGGAATTACATTTGAAATAACAGACTATGGAGATTTTAATGAAGCTCAATGTACTTCTGGAGGAGTAGCTATATCGGAGATTAATCCTACAACAATGGAGTCAACTGTATGTCGTGGCTTATATTTGGCGGGAGAAATTATAGATATTACTGGTAAATGTGGTGGTTATAATATACAACTAGCTGCATCTACAGGTGTAGTCGCAGGAAGACTTAATTAATGAGTTAAAATTGTAAGTATTCCTTGCAAGAATTAAGATTTATCTTATATAATATTACTTGTTATATAAGATGTTATATTTTAGAAAAATAGTTGATAAGGAAGAATAAATGCAAGACGAAATTAAGATTATAGAATTAAAACAAAATGTGTTCAAAGAAAATGAAGTGAATGCAGATACAGTTCGTGAAGAATGTAAGAGTAACGGACAGTTAATGATTAATGTAATGTCAAGTCCAGGAAGCGGCAAGACAACTACATTAGTTAGAACAATTAAAGAACTTCAACCTGAAATCCAGGTAGGTGTACTAGAGTGTGATATTGATGCAGATGTAGATGCGTATACAATTAGAGAAGCAGGTGGAAGATCCATCCAGCTTCATACTGGTGGCATGTGTCATATGGATGCTCAGATGACAAAGCAAGGAATGCTTGAAATGGGTATGGACGGATTAGATTTGGTATTTATTGAGAATGTAGGTAATCTTGTGTGCCCAGCAGAATTTGATACAGGTGCGTCTGTCAATATGACTATTCTTAGTGTGCCAGAGGGCGACGATAAGCCTGCAAAATATCCGCTTGTTTATGAAGTGAGTGACGTGGTTCTGGTTAACAAAATTGATGCTATGCAAGTATTTGATTTTGACAAGGAATTAGTAGTTGAAAGAATTAAGAAGTTAAATCCTAAGGCTGAGATTTTCTTCGTTTCATCTAAGACAGGAGAAGGTTTTGAAGCTTGGACAGAGTGGCTTAAGAATAAGGTTAACGAATACAAGAAATAGGTTTTGTAAAGGAAATAAATATGTCAGAAGTAAGAGTAATTGAAATACATGAAAGTGTATTTGATACTAACGAGAAAGAAGCAGATTTAATAAGAGAGAGATTGGCTAAAGACGGTACATTTTTTATAAATGTTATGTCTAGTCCAGGAAGTGGTAAGACAACATTTCTATCTGCTTTAATTAATATGCTTAAGGACGAAATGAAGATTGCAGAGATGGACGTTGATATAGAATCGAGTCTTGACGCACAAACAGTTGCAGATGCGACAAATGTTCCTTCACTTCAAATTCATAATGGTGGACTTTGTCATATTGATGCTGATATGACAAGTAGGGCTATTGCTGAATTTGGTGTAGAAGATATTGATTTGTTGATTTTAGAAAACATCGGTAATCTTGTATGTCCAGCAGAATTTGATACAGGTGCTCACAAAAATGTGATGCTATTTTCAATTCCAGAAGGTGACGATAAGCCTTTGAAATATCCACTTATGTATTCTGTATCAGATATTATCATTATTACAAAGCTCGATACTAAGGAGTTCTTTGATTTTGATATTGATTTGGCAAAGGAGCATATTAAGAAGCTTAATCCAGATGCATTGATATTTGAAGTTAGTGCTAAGACTGGAGAAGGCATGGAGGATGTAGCAAATTGGCTTCGCACAGAAGTTAAAAAATATAAGGAAATGGTATAGAAGTTGAAACTTGAGGTTATTCAAAAAAGGATTATTTCAGGTGCTGTAGTAGCTTTGTTCTTAATAGTTTTATGTATTGCATCATCATATGTTAATAGAAGTAGCATTGAGTCAGTATATGACGAAAGCAAAGTTTCTGCAGAGATGAAAACACAATTAGATACATATGTTAGTGAAGCGTCTGCCGCATATCATGTGCCAGGCGCTAGTGTTGTTGTTGTAAATAAATCTAGAACCTTGTACGGTGCAAATACTGGTGAAGCAAAAGGCTTTGACCAAAACTTTTTATTGGGCTCTGAGAGTAAATCCTTTACAGGACTTGCTGTTATGAAGCTAGTAGAAGAAGGCAAAATAGATCTTAATGCAAGTATTAAGACATATCTTTCAGACACAAATTATGAACCTGATATTAAAGTGATTGATTTGCTTCATCACACGTCAGGCTTTACTGCATATCAAAGACCTAAAGACAGAGAAGTTACAGACTCACAAGGAAGCTTTTCTTATTCGGATTCTAACTATGACTTGCTTGGTGAGATTATAGAAAATGTAAGTGGACAGCCATTTGCTAACTACATTCAAGATAATATTTTGAAGCCTCTTGAAATGTATAATACAAGTGCAGACTTAGCAAATTACAAAAGCCTTGATTTCGTGAAAGGCTATCAGAATCTATTTGGCTTTGCATTTCCTGCGGATATTTGTTATCCAACTAAAGAGTCGTGGTCGTATGTGCCATCAGGATACATTACCTCTACAAGTAATGATATGGCTAAGTATTTACAGATGTATCTTAGAGGTGGAATGAATCAGAGGGGCAAGAGAATATATTCGAATGAAATTATAGAAAATGTGTGGAACAATACAACGCCTGTATCAGCTAACCAGTCTTATGGAATGGGATGGTTTAGAACTGATTTGGGTGGCAAGGTAGTTTATTATCATGTCGGAATGACAGAGGATTATTATGTTGCCATGTTAGTTTCTCCAAGTGACAATATTGCTATTTCAGTAATGACAGATTCTTATGATTATTTTGTTGGTAGCAAGAACGTAAGTAAGATGCCGTTTGACATTTTAAATATTATGCTTGGAAATGAAGTGAGTTCACCTAGTAGCTTTGCATTTTCAATGAAACATGTATTAATTAATATAATATATCTAATAGCGCTACTTGGTGCGATGGTACTTCTTTATTTGGCTATCATTTCAAAGGGAAGCGAATTTACACCGACAGTGTATGCATTGATAGCAATAGGTGCAATCATGCCTATAATTTTGCTGTTAGCACCAACGGCAATAGCTGGCGGAATGTGGTTCTTTATGTCCTTTATACGTGATGCTTGGCTTGTTATAGTTGCGGCTTCAGCACTTTATATAATTGGTGTTGTCTTTAGAGTTGTCAAAATGATTATGTGGAAATTAAAGCAGAATAATCAGGACGAGTAGATTTTATGGTTAAATATGACATTTACAATAAGGGGAATAATGAATTATTCTCAAGAATTGCTCAAAATGAAAATATAGATCCGTTGATTGCAAGACTTCTTGTGAATCGTGATGTAAAGGAAGAGTGTGTTAATGCTTACCTAAATCCAAGTCAAGAGGACTTGAATGATCCACATTTACTAGCGGATGTTGATGTGGCAAGTGATATTGTACTTGCTGCGATAAACGACAATAAGAGAATTAGAATTATTGGTGATTATGATATTGACGGAGTTATGTCAACATTTATCCTACTTGATGCGTTAGAGAAGCTAGGTGCAAATGTTGATTATACGATTCCACATCGTATAGAAGACGGGTACGGACTTAACAAGAACATAATTAGTAATGCAATAGACGATGAAGTTAATTTGATTATAACTTGTGATAATGGAATCGCTGCGCTAGAAGAAATACAGATGGCTCGTGATGCCAGCATAGACGTTATAGTTACAGATCATCATGAGGTTTTATATAGCATTGAGCAAGATGTGAGAACTGAGAAATTACCTAATGCAAATGCTGTTGTTAACCCTAAGAGAATGGATTGTAATTATCCCTTTAAGAAGCTTTGTGGTGCAGCAGTTGCGTGGAAATTAGTGCTAGTTCTTTTTGAGAAATGTAATATTAATTCGGGAATGGATTACATTGAAAATGTCGCATTTGCAACAATTGGCGATGTTATGGAACTAGTTGACGAGAATAGAACAATAGTAAAGCTAGGATTGGACGCACTAAGTCGTACTAGTAATTTGGGGATGAAGGCTCTACTTGCGGAGAAAGGAATAACTGAAAAGGTTTCTTCTTATCACGTAGGCTTTGTCTTAGGACCTTGTGTAAATGCTAGTGGAAGACTTGAGAGCGCAACTAAATCCTTAGAATTATTAAGATGTAAGGATATAGATGCGGCAATAAAAATTGCTCGTGAGTTAGCAAGTCTTAACGAAAAACGTAAAGACTTAACAGAACAAGCGAAGATGAAAGCCTTTGACCTTGTTGAAGAAAAGTATACTAATGATAATGTTCTTGTGATTTATGTTCCTGGTATGCACGAAAGTATAGCGGGTATTGTCGCAGGTAAAGTTCGAGAAAAGTATTGCAAGCCTACAATTATGCTTGCCGATGGTGAAGGCTGCATTAAGGGCTCAGGTCGTTCAATTCCTGCGTTTAATATGTTTGAAGCGCTACACGAAGTAGATGAGTTGTTCGTTAAGTACGGTGGTCATCCATTAGCAGCAGGATTATCAATTCTTCCTGAAAATGTAGATGAATTAAGAGAGCGTTTGAATAAGAATTCTCATTTGACTCCTGAGGATTTGGTAGAAAAATGTACAATAGATGTCACTATGAATTTCGGATATATAACTGAAGAGCTTATAGAAGAATTGCAGCGCTTAGAACCATTTGGAAATGGTAATAAGAAACCTGTTTTTGCAATTAGAAATGTTAATATCCTCAAAATTTCGCCTATGGGTAAAGAAGGTCAATTTATGAGAATGACTGTCTCTGATGAAGCGACAAGGATGACAGCGCTTTTCTTTGGTGACAGTAATGAATTGAAAAGTAGAATGATAGATAAATGGGGAGAGGGTGTAGTTTCTGATTTGCATAGAGGAAGAAATGTTAATGCAAATGTTAATCTCATATATTATCCTCAGATAAATGAATTCAGAAATACGCGTTCACTACAAATTGTGGTTAGTGATGTATTGTTATAATATTTTAATACACGCGTGTGGATTAAAGTGAAATTTTAGTGTAAAACTACATAAACATTTACAAAAAATCTTGAAAAGAAAGCGTATAAATCGTAAAATGGTAATATCGATGTAACGGGTTAGGAGGAACAATAATGGCAGTAAAAGAAGTTTACAGTTTTGATTCGGCAGATGGAGTATCTTCTATTCATGCGGTTAAATGGACACCAGACAATGGAGAAGTAAAAGCAGTACTTCAAATTGTACATGGTATGGTAGAATATATTGAGCGTTATGCTGATTTTGCAAATTATCTTACTGAGAAGGGTTTTGCAGTAATTGGACATGATCATATTGGACATGGTGATTCAGTTGCAAGCGAAGCTGAATGGGGTATTATGCAATGTAAATGTCCATCAGATGTAATGGTTGAGGATATTTATTCTAATTATCAAGTTGGTAAGAAGACTTTCCCAGATGTACCATATTTTATCTTTGGACATTCAATGGGTTCATATATGCTTCGTAAATTCTTATGTGAGAAAGCAGATAAGATTGATGGTATTGCAGGTGCAGTTATTTCTGGTACAGGTACAGAATCTAACGTAGCAATCACAGGCGGTAAAGCAATTCTTGGTTTGATTTCTGCATTTAAGGGTAGAGATTATAGAAGTAAGATGGTTGCAGGTCTTATGTATGGAGCTAGCTACAAAGGCTTTGATACAGATGGTACAGGCGACAGAACTAAGAGCTGGTTAAATAGAGATGTAGCAGAAGTTGATAAGTATTATGCAGATCCTAAGTGTACATATATGTTCTCACTTAATGGATACAAGGCATTACTTGAAGCAACAAGCTATGATAACAAGATTAGCAATGTAGCTAAGATGAGAAAGGATATGCCAATCGTATTCGTTTCTGGTTCTAAGGATCCAGTAGGTGGATTAGGAGAAGGCGTTAAGGCTGCTAAGGCTAAATTTGATGAAGTTGGTATGCAAGATGTAACTATTAATCTATTTGAAGATTATAGACATGAAATCCTTAATGAAATTGGTAAGGATAAGGTATATGAGTACATCTACAACTGGTTAGAGTCAAAGATGAAATAATTTATGATTTATATACAACAGCTAAGTTTTTGCTTAGCTGTTGTTTTTTTGCAGAAAAAAAGAACTGTGCGATGACAGTTCTTTTTGTTTTGTATGTAATTAATATAAGTATTTTATTATTTCTTGTATTTTATTATCTCGTGGAATTTCTCCATGATTTTATCAAACCATTTCAAATCACCTTGAATTTCTTGAACCTTAAGTCGGTTCTCTTCATTAAATCCAATTAAGATTTTGTGATTAGCTTCTGCTAAATATTCTATAACACCGTCAATGTCTGACTTGATATTCTTTGGACATTTAATATATTGTCTCTTCTTAGCAGTTATATGTAAGGTATAACTGATGCTAAAGTGATGCCATAATATCTTGTTGAGATGAGAGTACTTGTATATCCATATAATCTCTTTGATTGGTACAATAGCAATGCCATATTTTGAAACTTCAATGAAGAAATTTTCTGTTATATACATGTCCTCAGTAGCAAGCTGTGGTAATGTAGCAATTTCTAGCTCTGCTTGTTCTAGAATTTTGTACGGATTACCGTATGAACGTAATCTTAGTACGGAAGGAGAAACCTTTGGTACAAAGATGAAAATTGTATATAAAATAATTATGATAATATCAGCAATTCCAAAGATTAAAACTAAATGCTTAAGTAAGAAGCTTGCAAAATCATTTGCGTCAGGTTCATTTATGGAATAACTAGATATATATTTGGTTATATCTGATTTCCAGTTCAAATCCTTAGCAAGATACTCAAACAAATGAGTCTCTGAATTGCCGTTCTTTACAATTCTTGCATCAACAACAAGGTCTTTAATATAGGATTCACCATATTTACAAGTCTCAGGCGAGAGAAGGACTATTACACAATCCTTATCTATCATAGTGTAGTAGTAATAGCCTTGTATGCTGTCTAAGAATTTCTTAGTGTAGCCTGTAAAATACAAATTCTTCAGTGTTGCTTTAACATATTTATTCTGATTGTATGATTCTGTTATAGAGCTTTCGGAGTTGATACTAAGCGGTCTCAGCATTGAGAACACTGGACTAGCGAAAAATAGTATTATTATAACTCCAAGAAATATCACAGCAGGAACTATTTTCCTTTTGTACATGGCTTTAATATTTTTGGTTATATAATGATGGTAAGTTTCGCTGACATTTGTACCACCCTCAAGGTCTTTTAGTGGTTTTTCTTGTTCAAACATAATTACCTCTTTAATTGTTTATATTGCAAGTATATAGTTTTGTTCATAATAATTCAAGATTTGCAGAACATTTATATCGTATGTTATTATATTTCCTATGGAAAGAGAATTGAGTAGTTATAGAAGCTTTGCAACTGTATACGATATGTATATGGATAACGTCCCTTATGATAAGTGGCACGATAATATTAAGAGGCTTCTTAAGAAATACGAAGTTAATAGTGGAACGATTGTTGACCTTGGCTGTGGAACTGGTAAGATGACGAGGTTGTTGCAGGCAGATGGTTATGACATGATAGGTGTAGATTTGTCAGCGGAAATGTTAACGGAAGCCATGAGCTATCAGGCTGAGTCGGAAGAACTTAGTCCAATTATTTATGTTAATCAGCCAATGGAAGAGTTAGAGCTTCCTACCAAGGTAGATGCATTTGTAAGTGTATGCGACTCGATTAACTACGTTACGTCGATAGAAGCTTTGCAGGATGTGTTCTACAATGTAAGCATGTATCTTGAAAATGGTATTTTTATTTTCGACATGAATACTAGTTTCAAATATAAAGAGCTACTAGGGGATAACACCTTCGCAGAGAATAGAGAAGAGGGCAGCTTTATCTGGGAGAATTATTACGACGAAGCAAGTCGAATTAATGAGTATGATTTGACTCTTTATATTGCAAATGAAAATGATTCTTACGATAGATATGAAGAAGTACATTTTCAACGGGCTTATGAAGTGGAAGAAATAGAGAAGTTGATAAGTAAAGCAGGCCTTAAGATTTATGAAATGATTGATGTTGACACAGATAAAGCGTTAGTAGAAGAAACTGAACGAATACTTTTTGTAGTAGGTAAATAAATATTTAATAGAAAGAAGAGGAAAGAAATGAGTGATTATATAGTTAGAGCAACAGCGGCAAATGACCAAATTAGAGCATTTGCAATAACAAGTAGAGATTTAGTAGAATTTGCAAGAGAGAGTCATAATACAAGCCCTGTAGTTACAGCGGCGCTAGGAAGAATGCTTTCGGCAGCAGCTATGATGGGGGTTATGATGAAGGGGGAAGACGACTTGTTGACACTTCAGATTCAAGGTAGTGGCCCAATGAAAGGCATTACAGTTACAGCAGATTCTAAGGGAAATGTTAAGGGATTTCCTAATGTGGCACAGGTTATGTTGCCACCAAATAAAGACGGCAAACTTGACGTTGGTGGAGCAATTGATCTTGGGATTTTGCGTGTAATTAAGGATATGGGCCTTAAAGAGCCATATGTTGGAACTTGCGAGCTTAAGACAGGAGAGATTGCTGAAGATTTGACATATTATTTTGCAACAAGTGAACAGGTGCCTTCTTCTGTAGGACTTGGCGTTTTGATGAACAAGAACAATACGGTTGCCGAGGCAGGAGGCTTTATAATTCAACTTATGCCTTTTACAGATGATGCAACAATTGATAAGCTAGAAGAGAATATAAAGAATCTTTCATCAGTAACAGATTATTTATCACAAGGTAAATCGCCAGAAGAATTGTTAGGAATTGTATTAGATGGTTTGGATGTAAATGTAATGGAAACCATTGAGACTAAGTTCGTGTGCGACTGTAGTGTTGAGAGGGTAGAGAAGAGTCTTTGCAGTCTTGGAATGGATGATATTCAAAGCATTATTGATGACGACAAGCCAGTAGAGGTGAAATGTCAATTTTGTAATAAAGCGTATAACTTTACCATCGAAGATATTAAGAAACTTAGGGGTATTAAGTAAGCTAAGTTATGTATAAATGTATTGTGAAAATGTATAGCGAAATACGTATTATACATAAGTTTATAGTCAAATAGCCGATATTGATTTTGTTGCTTTGCCAAATCGTTGACAAAGCAACATTTTTTTGTATAATAACAAATGGTATTATTGAGAGAAATTGTATACTAGAGGAAGAAGAAATGAACAAGATTAAAGAACTAAACTGGAAGAAAATCGGCATTATCGCAGGTGCCGTAGTAGGTGGTTTATTACTTATCTACTTGATTTTCTCTATTTATTTTATGTCGCACTTTTTCTTTAGAAGTACTGTTAATGGAGTAGCTTCTTCAGGTAAAAGTCCAAGCTCAATGGTAGAGAAAATTGCAAATCAAGCAAAGGATTATTCTATTAGTATTACTGATGAAGACGGTTCGGTTACAACGATTAAGTCTGAAGAAGTTGATATGGAAGTTAATGCTACAGAGGACAAGCTTAAGGATTTACTTAAGGAACAAAGCGGATTTGCATGGCTTAAATATATCTTTACTGACAAAGAATATGTAAGTGATGATATTGTTAAAATTAACGATGAGAAATTATCGGCTATATTATCTAATATGAATTGTGTTCAAAGAGATGCTCAAACACCTACAGAGAACGCCAAAGTAGTATTTAATAATGACAAATATGAAATTAAGCCAGAAGTATTTGGTAACTCAATTGAGATAGGTGATTTTACATCTAAGATTAACGCAGAAATGACATCGTTTACTGAAAAAGTTGATGTTAAGGATTGTTACGTTAAGCCAACACTTTTGTCTAATGATGCAAATCTTGCAAAATCTTGTGAGAAGCTAAATAACAAGATTAACATTAATATTACATACCAAGTAGGAAGTAAGACAGAGTCTATTCCTAAAGAAAGATTAGCGTCTTTCTTAACAACAGATGATAAGGGTGATGTATCTTACAATGATGGTGAAATCGCTGCATTTGTTAAAGAAATGGCTAACAAATACAATACAGCAGGTGGTTCTAAGCAATTACAAACTTCTTATGGCGCTGTTGTAACAGTTCCTGGTGGAAGCTATGGTTGGAAGATAGATCAATCTGGTGAAGCTGCAAAGCTTAAGGAAGATATTGAAGCTGGCAAAGATGTAACAAGAGATTTCGTATATAAGCAAAAGGCTAACTCAAGAGATGGTAACGATTACGGCGATAGTTATATCGAGATTAACTTAACAGCACAACACGTTATCGTATATAAGAACGGCTCTAGAGTATTTGAAACTGACTGTGTAACAGGTAACCCATTTAAGGGAAATGCTACTCCTACAGGTGCATATTTCATTAATGCTATGCAAAGAAATGCTGTACTTCGTGGAGCTGATTATGAGACACCAGTTTCTTATTGGATGCCATTTAATGGAAATGTTGGTCTTCATGATTTGGGTTCTCGTGGAGCATTTGGAGGACAAATTTATAGAACTAATGGTTCACATGGTTGCGTTAACTTACCACCTAGTGCAGCAGCACAAATCTTTAGTTTGGTAAATGCAGGATACCCAGTTCTTGTATATCAACTTGGTGGAACAGAAAGCATTAGCCAAGAAATTGAAGCAGGTAGAGCAGTTAAGGGATTGATTGATTCTATTGGCGAAGTAACACCTGATAAAGCGGGTGTTATTGCAGAGGCAAGAGCACAATTTGAAGCACTTCCAAGAGAAGCAAAACAAGTTGTTGATAATATTCAAGTATTAATTGATGCAGAGGCTGCTATTGAAGCTATGGGTGGTGGAGCACCAGCACCACAGCCAGCGCCTGAAGGCTAAAGAAGGATTTTGAAAGGGAAGCCTAAGCTTCCCTTTTTTGTGTTATAATATATTATTAAGAAATTGAAGTAGGTGTTATTTATGAAACAGTGGAAAGAATATGTAAGAAAGGTTACGCCTTATACACCGGGAGAACAGTCCAAGGAATTAGATATTATTAAGTTGAATACTAATGAGAATCCTTATCCACCATCTCCTAAAGTGTATGAAGCTATAAAGAATGTAGAGGTTGAAGAGTTACGAAAATATCCTGACCCTGCAGTTAGTGATTTAAGACTTGCAATTGCAAATAGATTCAACAAGATTGTAGATGAGGTTTTTGTTGGAGTAGGCTCGGATGATGTAATTGCAATGGCTTATCTTACATTTTTCAATTCTGATAAGCCAATCTTATTTCCAGATATAACTTATTCATTTTATGACGTATGGGCAGATGAGTTTAGAGTGCCTTATAAGAAGATTTCGTTAAGCGAAGATTTCAGAGTTAAGGCTAGTGATTACAAAGTTGAAAACGGTGGGATAATTATTCCTAATCCTAATGCTCCGACTGGTATAAAGGAGCCTATTGAAGAATTAGAAGATATAATAAGCAGCAATCAGGATTCTATTGTTATCATAGATGAAGCGTATGTTGATTTTGGCGCGGATTCCGTTGTGCCTTTGCTTGATAAATATGACAACTTGTTAGTTGTTCAAACATTTTCAAAATCGCGTTCTTTGGCTGGAAGCCGTATAGGATACGCACTGGGAAGCCCTGAATTGATTAAATGTATGATGGATGTTAAATATTCATTTAATTCTTATACGATGGATAGAGTTACTATTAAACTAGGTGTAGCGTCTATCGAAGATGAAGAATATTTTCAAGATTGCGTAAGAAATGTAATTGAAACAAGAGAGTGGACTTGTAAAGAGTTTGAAAGGTTAGGGTTTGAGTATTTACCATCAGCAAGTAATTTTATATTTGTTAAACCAGTAGGAATTAAAGCAGATAAGTTGTTTGAAGAGTTGAAGAATAGAAAGATATTTGTGCGTTATTTCAATAAGCCAAGAATTGACGAATACCTTCGCATTTCCGTTGGAACAAGGGAGGAAATGGAGAAGTTAATTTCGACTATTAGTTCAATTGTAGAATGTGATTAGAATAACTTGTAAGAGTACATTTTTTTTAGATATTTAACATATTGAAGAATATATGGTTTTACATTATTCTTTACTATGGGTTTAGGGATGATTTTTCCTAGATTTTGTAGAATGGTTAACAGTCAATTTAGAGAGGTTATTATGGACAGTTTAGTATCACAAGTATCAGAAATGAACGAGCTAGTTAAATATTTATTTATCTTTTTTGTATCGATGATTCCGCTTATAGAATTAAGAGGAGCTATTCCTATTTCTCAAGCGTTGCAATTACCAGTAACAGCTTCGTTTATTGTTTGTATGATTGGTAATATGATACCAATGCCATTTATTTATTTGTTTGCTCGTAAAATATTAGAGTGGGGCAAAGACAAGAAGGTTATAGGTAAGTTCTTTACATTTTGCCTAGAGAAAGGTGAGAAGGGTGGAAAGAAGCTTACGGAGAAAGCAGGTAGAGGTACGTTCGTTGCATTGATTTTGTTTGTTGGTATTCCTATTCCAGGAACAGGGGCTTGGACAGGTACTTTGGCAGCTTCAATTCTTGATATGGGATTTTGGAAGACAGTTTTAGCTGTTGTATTAGGTGTATTGCTTGCAGGTGTGATTATGATGACATTAAGTTATTTTGGATTTGCAGCATTATTCGGAATAGCAGGAGCTTAGAAATAGAGGGTGAAAATGGATTGGTTAGGTTTAATAGTTAATTTTTGTGCAATTTTGTTTGGACTTTTGTTATACATTTTGATTGCGAATTCAAAATGGGGCAAGAAGAACGAAAAATATCAATTCCCTATTATGCTAGCAGTAGTCGTTATTGCTTGTTTGGCAGGCTGGGGAGCAAAAATGCTAGTTACAAATTTTATTTAGGAGGACTTTGTGATGAGAAGTAATGGAGTATTAATGCATATTTCATCATTACCATCAGAATATGGAATTGGAACATTAGGACAAGAAGCAAGAGAATTTGCAGATTTTATGGAGAAAGCTAGAATGCAGTATTGGCAGGTGTTGCCAATTGGTCCTACAAGCTATGGAGATAGCCCATATCAGTCATTTTCATCTTTTGCAGGAAATCCATATTTTATAGATTTAAATACATTGTGTGAAGAAGGATATTTGTCATATGATGAATGTCGTAATACATATTGGGGCGAGAGAGCCGATAGAGTTGATTATGCAAATATGTATGACAAAAGATTTGCGTTACTTTGGAAAGCATGTGATAAATTTAAGGAGAATATTCCTTCTGAATACACTGAGTTTTGTAAGAAAAATTCATATTGGCTAGATGATTATGCTTTGTTTATGGCAGAGAAGGATGCACACCAAGGTGCAGCTTGGCCAGAATGGGAAGATGATATTAAGAAGAGAAAAGCTAGTGCAATAGCTGAGGAAACTTCAAAGCTTTCTAATGAGATCGAGAATTACAAGATTCTTCAATTTTGGTTTGATAAGCAATGGAGTGCATTTCGTGAATATCTTAAGGAAAAGCAAATTAAGCTTATTGGTGATATTCCAATATATGTGGCATATGACAGTGTTGAGGTTTGGGTTGATCCACAACTATTCTCATTGACACGTAAGCTTGAACAGAATAAGGTTGCAGGTTGTCCTCCAGATTATTTCAATGAAAATGGTCAGCTTTGGGGCAATCCAATTTATAATTGGAAGGCTATGGAGAAAGAAAATTATGAGTGGTGGATTAGAAGACTTAAGAGAGTTTTCGAATTACATGACACTGTAAGAATCGACCATTTTAGAGGCTTTGCTTCCTTCTATCAGATTGATGCGACTGCTGAAAATGCTAAGAATGGTAAATGGGTTAAAGGCCCTGGCATTAAGTTCTTCAATAAGATTAAACAAGAAATGGGAGAGCTAGATATTATTGCTGAGGACTTAGGATTTCTTACAGATGACGTAGTGGAATTGCTAGAAGAGACAGGATATCCTGGAATGAAGGTTCTACAATTTGCATTTGGCGAAGGTGACGGACGTAATATCTATCTACCACATAATTATAACAGTAATAGTGTTGTTTATACTGGTACTCATGATAATGAGACAACTCTAGGTTGGTTGCAAAATACTAACGATTGGGTTAGAGGTAATACATTTACATACCTTAACGTTACGGACTATGAAGGTTGGGTGTGGGGCGTTATCAGAGCAGCTCAAAGCTCTGTTGCAGACCTTTGTATTATTCAAATGCAAGACTTCTTTAGTCTAGGAAATGATTGCAGAATGAATACTCCTTCTACCTTGGGAGGCAACTGGGAATGGCGTCTTACTAAAGGAATGATAAATGACGATTTAATTAATCGTATTAGAGAAGCAAATTATCGATATGGAAGAGCTAACTGGTATATTGAAAAATAATATCTAGTTTTAATTTATTGAGAAAGGCATTTATGTACTATTTTATTGTAAACACTGCATCTAGAACTGGTAAAGCAGCAGAGATTTGGAAAAATATCAAAGCGATGCTAGATGATAAAAAAGTTAAATACGAGTATTACATAACTCAAAATGTGGGGCATGCTACAAGTCTTGCTAGTGATATCTGTGATAAAGCTGGAGATATAACTCTTGTTGTAATCGGTGGAGACGGAACAGCTAACGAAGTCATAAATGGTATGCATGATTTTGATAGAGTGAAATTTGCATATGTTCCTACTGGCTCCGGAAATGATTTGGGTAGAGGCTTAGGAATTGATAGTAAGGACCCAGTTGCGAGAGTGGAGCATATTTTAGATGGCGGCGAAGTTAAGCCAATGGATTTGGGTAAAATCTCTACAAATGAAGGTGTTGAGCGTTTATTTGCAATATCAGCGGGAATCGGTGTTGATGCCGCTGTTTGCAAGCAAGCTTTAACATCTAAATTAAAGACATTTCTCAATAAGTTTGGAGTTGGTTCAGCTACATATGTATTATTGACTGTAAAGAATTTATTTACTATGCCCGTGTGTGATGGCGAGCTCACTTTAGATAGTGGTGAAGTAAAAAGAGTTTCAAATATCATTTTTTGTGCAGCTATGAATCATCCTTGGGAAGGTGGCGGAGTTCCGATGGCACCTAATGCTAGCGCTTATGACGGAGAGCTAAGTGTATGCTGTGTAAGTGATATTAAGCGAGCAAATTGCTTCTCAAAGCTACCACTTCTTGTTGCGTCAAAGCACGAGGGGATTAAGGGATTTGACATTTTCAATTGCAAAAGTATTAAATTAGAGCTCAAAGACAAAATGACAGCTCATGCAGATGGTGAGTATTGTGGTGAGCCAATTGTTGTAGAATATTCTTGTGTACCTAGCAAACTTAATGTTATAATATAACTTAGGATAATGTAGTTTGTCTTCTTTGATAGGAGAAATGAATGGGTGAGAGAATAAAGATTAACGAAATTAATAGGTTATCACTTAAGTACATTGAAGATAATCCTGATGAAGTTAGGGATAGAAACCAGAAATTAATTATTACCTGGAGTATCGCTTACTTCTTTGTTTTGGTTGCATATAATGTCATTGTGCCGCTTTTCTTCAAGAATTGGGGTGTGGATTATATCTACCAGATCGCACTTGTTATACATATTATTGTTTTGGCAATAATTTTACTACGATATCGTAAGGCAAAGAGACCTGAACGAGAGGTTAGAATTGTATGTGCATGTTATCAATTGTATGTAATGGCTTTTGTTATTGTTATTAGTGTTATGCCTCCTTGGATGGACCAGCCAGCAATTTATTTTGCACCTATAGCAATGGCATTTGCTGTAATGTTTATTTTTACGTATTATACAGCGATAGTGTTGTGTTTGATAGAAGTTGGCGTTCTTATAATTATGTCATTCTTACTTAAAGATGCTTCTGTTGCCAACATTAATTTATTCTCATCTTTGCTTTCGTGTTTTGTTGCTATATACGCAAGTGGTCTTGTATATACTAGTCGAATTCTTGAAAGTAAGCATAGAAAGAAGCTACGTAAAATGGGACAGACGGATAAGCTTACTGGTCTTTATAACCGTGGCGCAACAGAGATGAATGTTCAAGACTACATGAGAGACAATAGACAGACTAAGTATGCATTGATGCTTATTGATGTAGATGGCTTTAAGGGCGTAAATGATACTTATGGACATCAGAAGGGTGATGATGTTCTTAAAGCTGTTGCTGGTATCTTGAATGAAGCTGCTGGAGGATTGAATATTACTGGCCGTATGGGCGGTGATGAATTCTTAATATTTGTTAAGAATTGGAAGACTAGAGAAGACATTGAACAGATAGCAACTCAGATATTGAGAAATGTTCCTAAGATTGAATTGCCAGATGATAGGGTAAGTATTTCTTGTTCTATTGGTGTTTGTGCACTTGAAGAAGAAGAGTGGTTAGAGTTTGATGAAATGTTCTCATGTGCTGATAAATCTTTGTATTATGTTAAGAATAATGGAAAGAATTGTTGTGCATTTTACGTCAAAGCAGATAAAGCAGAGACGGAATAAATATTAATTAGTTAATATGTTTGACATTTTATTGTCAATTTGATATTATATCTTTTGTTGTGAAAACAACTATGCGGAAGTGTCGGAACTGGCAGACGAGCAAGACTAAGGATCTTGTGTTCATTGCGAACGTGTGGGTTCAAGTCCCATCTTCCGCATTAAAAAAAGGTTCAACCGAAAGGTTGGACCTTTTTTTGTTTGATCTACACAAACGTCACATCAACGTATTCTCTTGTTAATAATATTTTATCTGTATTTATTAGTTTCTTAATATCTTCGATAGCATTCAAGAATCTAGCACTATCATCGCCTAGTAGTGTAATTACGAGGCTATCTTCTATTAGATATCCAGTCTTGTGGTTATATCCGCCATTAATCCTATTCACAGAGAACGCTATTTTGTGTTCGGTGCAGTATTCTTCAAGATATCCCATAAACTCTTCATAGTTAATGCGACTCTTGTTGATGTCCATATCAGTAAGACCTATGTATAATTCGTATTTACAGTTTTTAATAAAATCAGCTTTCATAGATATACAATTTCCAAATCTTTCTTTACTAAAAGTATTGATTCTTGTTCAAGAAGCATTTTGAGCGTCTTTGCAAGTTCTTTTACAAAATCATAATCCCCGTTTATAAATGTAAGCACAATAGCTTTTTCTGTTTGAAAAGAATCATCAGCATAAGTGTAACCACCATTGATGATTCTTAAGGAGAAATTAACCTTATTTTCATATAAATAATTACAAATGATTTCTTTAGCGTCATCAACATGTAATATATTTTCTCTTGAAATCATGCTTTTTAGTCCTATGGAGATTTCGTATCCAGTTGTTTCTTTAAAGTTAATATTTTCCATAACATAGTTACTATATCATATTTTCAGCTACGTGTTCAATTGATGGCATTAACATTTCATAATACTATTCCTTCCCCAACAACCTTAGTCCAATAATTCCAATCACGATTAAGAGGATGCAAATGTATTGCGGAATGGTAAGCTGGTCCTTGAATAGAAATACTCCAAGAACGGTAGTGCCAATAATTCCTATTCCAGTCCAGATTGCATAGCTTGTGCTGATTGGTAAATTTTTTACAGCGAGAGTTAGAAATACTAAGCTTGCAATGTAGCCTACGATTGTAAGTATAGAAGGTATAAGGTTAGTGAAGCCGTTAGAGTACTTCATTGATATAGCCCAAAATACTTCAAAACCTCCTGCAATTATAAGTAAAATCCAGTTCATATCATGCTCCTTAAAGTGTAATAACAATATACATTCATCATATCTTTCTTATTATATGAGTAACATTTCACAAATGCAAACAACAAAAAATAAAAAATCTATAAAAAAATAAAGGAAATCGTCATTTTGTCCGTTATATTGATATGAGGAGTATCCACATGAAAGAACCAACAATTAGAGAAGCAATTGAACAAAGGGAGAAAGAGACGCTATGTTCTTGGGCTACATTAGATGCTAATTCAAGAGGTCGAGATGTAGACGAAGAGCAGTGCGATATACGTCCAGTTTTCCAGAGAGATAGAGATAGAATTTTACATAGTAAGTCTTTTCGTAGACTTAAGAATAAGACACAAGTATTTCTAACCCCTAAAGGGGATCACTATAGAACTAGGTTGAGCCATACTCTTGAGGTTTCGCAAAATGCTAGAACGATTGCAAAGGCGTTAAGACTTAATGAAGACTTAGTAGAGGCGATTGCTTTAGGACACGACTTGGGGCATACACCTTTTGGCCATTCTGGTGAGAGAGTTTTAAATGATTTGTGCTCGGGCGGATTTGTCCATAGTGAGCAAAGCGTGAGAATTGTTGAGCGACTAGAGAAGAATGGACAAGGACTCAATCTTACTTGGGAGGTTAGAGACGGAATTAGAAATCATCAGACACATTCTAATCCATCAACGCCAGAAGGTCAGATAGTCAGATTGTCAGACAAGATTGCGTATGTTAATCACGATATTGACGATGCAATTCGTGGCAACATTTTGTCAGAAGACGATATTCCCAAATATATTCGTGATATTCTCGGGAATAGTACAAGACAGCGACTTGATACGCTCATTCATGATGTTGTGACTCAAAGCTTGATGAACGAGAAGATTTGTATGTCGGATGAAGTGCAAGGTGCCATGATGGACCTTCGTAATTTCATGTTTGAAAATGTATACAAGAACGAGGTAGCCAAAGGCGAAGAAGTTAAAGCAAAGCGTATGCTTGAGATGCTTTTTGAATATTATATGGGAAATGTTAATGATATTCCTCGTAAATATATTAGTATGATAAATGAAGGTGAGGCGAAGGACCGTGTAGTGTGTGATTACATTGCAGGCATGACGGACCAATATGCTATCGATAAATTCAATGAATATTACATGCCACTAGCGTGGAAGGTGGACAATTTCTAGGGAGGAAAAAATGCCAATGTATTCAGAAGAAATCGTCGAAGAAGTTCGTTCTAGAAACGACATTGTCGACGTAGTTTCTAGCTATGTACATTTAGAAAAAAAGGGCGCTAACTATTTTGGCTTGTGTCCCTTTCATAATGAGAAGTCGGCATCGTTTTCTGTAACTCCTAGTAAGCAAATGTTTTTTTGCTTTGGATGTCATAAGGGTGGAAATGTTTTTACATTTCTAATGGAATATAATAATGAGACCTTTGTTGAAGCATTGTCTGAGCTTGCTGCGAGGGCTGGAATCGCCCTTCCTGAGCGCGAAATGACAAAAGAAGAGAAGGCGCGTAAGACAAAGAGGGATATGCTCAAAGCGGTTAACAAAGATGCAACAATGTATTTCTATAAGCAACTCAAAAATGATAGAAGTCAGATAGGAATGCAGTATTTTAGAGAGAAGAGAAAGCTTTCTGACAAAACCATTAATAATTGGGGATTAGGCTATGCTGATAAATCGCCTACAGGTCTTTATGATTATCTTAAGAGCAAGGGGCATAGTGATGGCGTGATGAAGGAAAGCGGCCTAGTAGTCTTCGATGAGAAGAACGGTCCGAGAGATTATTTCTTCAACAGGGTGATGTTTCCGATTGCTAATAGGCGAAATGAAGTAGTTGCATTTGGTGGGCGAGTTTTAGGTGATGCCAAGCCTAAATATTTGAACTCTCCAGAAAATGAATTGTTCCGCAAGAGGCAGAATATGTATGGCCTTAATATTGCCAACAAGTCTAGGCGGGAAATGTTCATCTTGTGCGAAGGTTATATGGATGTAATAGCGCTTCATCAGGCGGGTTTTGATAATGCAGTTGCCTCACTAGGAACAGCAATTACTGATGGCCACGTTAATTTGATGAAGAACGCCAGAAAGAAAGTTTACATTTGTTATGATAATGATGAGGCTGGAGTTTCAGCAGCGCTTCGTGCAGTCCAGATGCTTAGGGCAGCTAAGGTTGAGTGCAAGGTTATAGATATGTCGCCTTATAATGATCCGGATGAATTCATTAAGGCGGAAGGCGCAGAGGTTTATCAGCGAAGAATTGATAATGCCGAGAATAGTTTCATTTACACTATCAGAATGTCTAGACGCAAATATAATTGTGAAGACCCAGATCAGCTTAATCAATTTTATCGTGAGACGGCTAAGAGGCTTTGCCTTGTTAAGACAGAGCTAGAGCGTAATAGTTACATAGATAAGATATCGGAAATGTATAACATTTCTAGTAAGGCGCTTCAAGAAATTGTTATAGACGAAGCAAAAAATACCAAAGACTTAGAGCGACTTCAAAGAGAATTTGAAGGTGAAGTTACCGAAGAGGAAAATGTAACTAGACGAAAAAAGGTAAGCGTAGAAGAGAAGAAGAAGGAAGCTCTCAAGGAGACGGAGGGAATACTTCTTACGTGGATTTTTGAAGAACCATATCTATATGATAAGATTAAGAAATATTTAACCATAGAGGATTTTACAGAAGGCATTTATCGAGATATGGCAAGCGAGATGTTCGAGGCCATAGATAAAGGCGAAGAATTCAATCCTGCATCTATTATGTGCTCGTTTGAAGATGATGAGGCACATAATGAAATTGCTAGAATGCTACATACTAAGATAGAAAATGTTAGTGCAACACAGAAGGAAATAATTCTTAAAGAAACCTTACTAAATCTTAAGAAGGAGCGTAAGAATAATTTCGATAATTCAGTGGAAAATGCAGGACAAAAGCTTAGAACTTTGATTATGGAAATAAAAGAAATTGAGAGAAGTCGATTAATATAAAGGAGAAAAAATATGGCAAAGCATGATGAAGTATTTGAAGAAGAGTTTGAAGAAATCGTTGAAGACGATATGGAAATGGTTGATGAAGCAGAAGATGAATTTGAAGAGGAATTCGATGACGAAGCAGCAGATGAACCTAATGTTGAAGAACTAGATGATATGAATGATAGTTCTGATGGCTTAGATGAGATGCTTGATGATGACTTTTCAGAAGAATTAGAGGAAGAGCTTGATGACATTGCAGATGCATTGCACGTCTTAGATGACGATGATGATGAAAATGTTGTACAAGAAGATGATGAATTACAACAATTAAGTAAGGCTGAATACGCAGAGAAGTTAGAAGAGATTGCCAAAGTTGGTAAAGAGAAAACTATATTTGAAGTGGCAGAAGTTAAAGAGTTCTTTAGAGGCTATGAGGTTGATCCTGAAATGCTTGAGGATGCACTTAGCTATCTTGAAAGCAAAGGTATTGCAATCATAAGACCTGATGAGAATGATGAAAATATTAATCTCGAAAACGAAGAAGAAGTTGAAGTAGAGAAAATTGATATTTCAGTTCCAGATGGAATTAGTACAGAAGATCCTGTAAGAATGTATCTTAAGGAAATCGGTAAGGTTCCACTTCTAACAGCAGAAGAAGAGAAAGATTTGGCTATGAAGATGGAAGCTGGATACGAAGCTCAACAAGAGATTAATGAACGCCGTGAAAGAATCAAAGATGAAGAGAATCCTATTTCAGAAGAAGAGAAGGAAGCACTTCGCGCTGAGATCAAAGAATTTAAGAAGACAGCCGATGTTGGAACAATGGCACGTAAGCGTCTTGCAGAGGCAAACCTTCGTCTAGTGGTTAGTATTGCCAAGAGATATGTAGGACGTGGTATGTTATTCCTTGATTTGATTCAAGAAGGCAATTTGGGATTGATCAAAGCTGTAGAGAAGTTTGATTATACTAAGGGATACAAGTTCTCGACATATGCAACTTGGTGGATTCGCCAAGCTATTACAAGAGCTATTGCTGACCAAGCTAGAACAATTCGTATTCCTGTTCATATGGTTGAAACAATTAATAAGTTGGTTAGAGTTCAACGTCAATTATTACAAGAATTAGGAAGAGAACCATCTCCTGAAGAAATCGCAGCAGAGATGGGTGTTCCAGTTGAAAAGGTTCGTGAAATTCATAAGATTTCGCAAGAGCCAGTATCGCTTGAGACTCCTATTGGCGAAGAAGAAGATTCGCATCTTGGTGATTTTATTCAAGATGAAAATGTTCCTGTTCCAGCAGAAGCAGCATCATTTACACTTCTTCGTGAGCAATTAGAGGAAGTTCTTGAGACGTTAACAGAACGTGAGAAGAAGGTTCTAATTCTAAGATTTGGACTTGAAGATGGTAGAGGCAGAACTCTTGAAGAAGTTGGTAAGGAGTTCAATGTAACTCGTGAGCGTATTCGTCAAATCGAAGCTAAGGCTTTGCGTAAATTACGTCATCCTTCAAGAAGCCGCAAGCTACGTGATTATCTTGAGTAAGTAAAAATGTAAATGTCATAATCCTGCGAATATTTCGTGGGATTATGTTGTATATTGAGGTAGTAGGATGAGTAAATTATCACCAAGACTTTCGCTTGTAGAAGAGATGTTAGGGACGGGAAATGTGATATGTGACGTGGGAACTGACCATGCATATTTACCAATAGCCTTGATACAAAATAATAAATTTACCAGAGCAATCGCAATGGATATCAATAAAGGACCGCTTGAACTTGCTAACAAAAATGTTTCTCAGAATGCTTTAGAGGATAAAGTCGAGCTTAGATTGTCAGACGGCTTAGCTGAACTTAGCGTGGGTGAAGCCGATGCGTTGTCGATTTGTGGCATGGGTGGAAATGTTATGATGCACATTTTCAATGAAGGGGAAGTTGTTATTCGTAGCATTTCAAATGTAATTGTTCAACCGCAAAGTGAATACCTGGGCTTTCGTAAATATTTATTAGAGAATAACTATGTTATAGTCGATGAAAACATCGTGTTTGACGAAGGAAAATATTATTTTGTATGGCAAGTTATATCAAGTTTGGCGCCTAGCATAATAGGCGAGAAAGAAGATGTTAAAAATTTAACAATCGATAATTATAAGTGTGAATTCGATTTTAAGTACGGAATTATTTTGCAGAAGAAAAAGGATAAGACATTCATAGAATTTATCGAGAAGCAAATTGAGATTTTGGCAAATGTATATGATAATATGAAGTCGAATTCTCCTAATAATCCTAAGCTTAAAGCCTTGCAAGATGAGATACATTATCTGGAATATTGTCAAAATAAATAAAGGATGTTATCATCATATTAATAGGTTTTGGACTTTGATAGGGGGCTATTATGAAGGTTAAAGACATAGCGAAGAAGTTAGAAATTCAATCGCCAAAAGATGCTGCGATGGAGTGGGATAATGTCGGACTTCTAGTGGGCGATTCTGATAAAGAGGTTAAGAGAATATATATTGCTTTAGATGCAACAGATGAAGTGATAGAGCATGCCATTGAAGCTAAGGCTGATATGCTTATAACTCATCATCCGATGATTTTTAGTGGAATGAAGCAGGTTAGCCAAGAGGACTTTATAGGTCGAAGAGTAATTTCGCTTATTAAGAATGATATTGCATATTATGCTTTACATACCAATTTTGACGTCTACGGAATGGGTGCTTTAGCGCAAGAGACGCTAGGATTAGAGGATGCTTTGCCGCTTGACATTTCCATGGGGGAAGAAGGAATAGGTCGAGTTGGCAACATGGCTGAAGCAATTACACTTAAGAAGCTTGCGGGAAATGTTAAGAAGAAATTTAATTTGCAAGCGGTTAGAGTGTATGGTGATGTTAATTCGAAGGTGCAAAAGGTTGCAATTTGTCCGGGCTCTGGTAAGAGTGAAATTGGAAATGCCTTAGAACAACATGCTGATGTATTGATAACAGGTGATATTGGTCATCATGAGGGGATAGATGCTGTTGCCTGTGGTATGGCGATAATTGATGCAGGACATTATGGGTTAGAGCATTTATTTATTGATTATATTGCATATTATTTGGGAGACGAGAAAGGGATTGAGATATATAAGGAGCCAATCGAGAATCCATATAAGGTGATATAATATATCGATTTTGAATTGACATTTTACTACTGTGAATACATAAGGCAAGAAGGAGGATTACTATGGGATACAGAATTACTGTTGGGGAAGTTACGAAAGAATATGATGTAGACGCTAGAATAATAGACGTAGCACGCGATTTTCAAAAAGATTATGATCTGCCGATTGTTATGTCTGTATATAACAATTGTCTTAAGGAGCTTAATCAATCGCTCAAGGAAGATGGCGAGTTGCAGTTTCTAACAGTCAAAGATAAAAATGGTCGACTTGCGTATAGGAGAAGCGTTATCTTTATGCTTCAAGAAGCGATATTTAAGCATTTTGATGAGGTTGAGTATGACTTGCGCGTTTATAGGTCTATTTCGGGAGGATTTTTCTGTAGAGTAAGCAAGAGCAATTCGGAAGAATTTGTAAATTTAAGTCAAGAGAATTTGACGGCTATTGAAGCGGTTATGAAGCAGATGGTTGAAGAAGATTTGTCGTTTGAGAAAATGGTTCTTAAGACAAATGCTGCTAAAGAATTATTTAGAGAGCTTCATATGTTTAAGAAGGAGAAGCTTCTTAGATATAGAACAAGCTCTAATTTGAATGTGTATAAACTAGGGGACTCCTATGATTATTTCTATGGATATATGGTTCCGTCAACTGGATATTTGACGGAGTTTAGATTGGAAATGTTTGGGGATGGATTTGTCGTTCTATTTCCTAATAGTAAGTCTGGTAAAGTTGAAGAATTTAAGCCATCTATGAAATTGTGTACAGAGTTTAAACGTGCTAATGTTTGGGCTAATACGATTGGAATACAGACTGTAGGTGATTTGAATGAGACAATTGTTAATCACGAAGGAAGAGAAGTAATCTTCATGCAGGAAGCCTTGATGGAACAAGAGATTGGTAGAATTGCTGATGATATTTATAAGGACGGCAATAAGAAATTTATTATGATTGCTGGTCCATCTTCTTCAGGTAAGACAACATTTTCACATCGATTAACAACGCAACTTAAAGGACGAGGTTTGAAGCCACATCCAATTGCACTTGATAATTATTATCTAGATAGAGAATTGGTTCCAGTAGATGAATTTGGAGAGAAGGATTTTGAGTGCATAGAAGGCTTAGATATTGAACAATTCAATGAGGATATGCTTAATCTTTTGAATGGTAAAAAGGTGTGCTTGCCTAAGTTTAATTTCAAAACAGGCAAGAGAGAATATGATGATAAATATTTACAATTAGGACCAGAGGACGTTCTTGTTATTGAAGGTATTCATGGACTTAATGATAGAATGTCGCATTCGTTACCAAAGGAAAGCAAATATAAAATATTTATAAGTGCTTTAACTCAGCTTGCAATAGATGAGCACAATCCGCTTTCGACTTCAGATGCAAGATTATTGAGAAGAATTGTAAGAGATGCTAGAACTAGAGGTACAGATGCAAGGGGTTCTCTTTCGATGTGGGCTTCTGTTCGCAGAGGAGAAGAGAAGAATATATTCCCATTTCAAGAAGAAGCAGATGTTATGATTAATTCGGCAGCAATATACGAGCTTTCAGTGCTTAAAGTATATGCACTACCATTGTTGTATGCTGTACCAGCGGATTGTCCGGAGTATACAGAAGCGAATAGATTAATTAAATTACTTGATTATTTTATTCCAATGCCTTCAGAAGATATTCCAAGATCTGCATTGATACGTGAATTTATTGGTAACAGTTGCTATCATGTGTGATATAATACAAAAGTAATACGTCTAGTGATCGCTTGCTTAGGCAAGAGGAAAGTCCGGGCTTCATAGGGCAGGATGCCGGTTAACGGCCGGTGGAGGCAACTCCAAGGAAAGTGCAACAGAAAGTATACCGCCGCAAGGTAAGGGTGAAATGGCAGTGTAAGAGACTACCGCTTGACTGGCAACAGTTAAGGCATTGTAAACCCCATCCGAAGCAACTTCAAATATGAGTAGGGCGGCCCGTCTTTAACTCAAGGTAGAAGGCTTGAAGCATCTGGCGACAGATGTTCTAGATAGATGATCACTCGCGACATAACCCGGCTTATTTCGTGTTACATCAAAAAACCATCAGCTTTTGCTGATGGTTTTTTTACATACATAATCTATATACGTAATAACAAGAATATATTGAAAATGGACTTTATTTTTGCTATTATAAAGTAGATAGTATGCAAAAGTGTCAAACTGTGCCTGTTTTTATGAGAGAATATGTGCAAATTGCATACAAACTGTTCGGATTTTCGGGGGGATACATGAGACGAGAACGTAAGCGTATGGGTGATATGCTAGTCGATGAAGGACTAGTTACAGAAGAGCAAGTCGTATCAGCACTTCAAGCAGCAAGAGAAGATGGGATGATGCTTGGAGAGAAGTTGATTCAGTTAGGATTGGTTACACAAGACAGTGTGGCTGATGCCTTATCTAACCAGCTCGGTTTCGATAGAGTTCACTTAGAAGAAGAATTTATTAACGAAGAATTACTCAAGGTTGTTCCTGGTGATGTTTTGAGAAAGTATACTATGCTTCCTCTTAATTACGTACAAGGTAACTTGAACTTAGTTAAAGTTGCGATGGAAGACCCAATGGATATGAACGCCATTGATAACTTCGCAATTGTAACCAACTTACAGCTTGAGCCTGTAGTTGCAACGAGGTTTGAGATTGAGACAGCTCTTGATAAATATTATACAGATGCAGAGACAAGGGACGTTGTAGAACGTTTTAAGTCGGAGCATAGAGATGTATTACAAGAAGAAGAGGACGATGATCTAAATGATCAACTTGATAATTCGCCTGTAGTACAACTTGTTAGACAGATGATGCAACAGGCTGCAAGACAGCGTGCATCCGATGTACATATTGAAGCATTAGAGAAAGTAGTTAGAGTCCGTTTCAGAATTGACGGTGTGTTACACGAGAGATTCAAATACGGAATTGAGATGAGCAACGCTATAAGTGCTCGTATCAAGATTATTTCTGGAATGGACATTTCAGAGAAGAGAAAACCACAAGATGGTCGTTTCTCTATGACAGTTGATCACATCGAATATGATGTCAGAGTATCAATGCTTCCTACAGCTTACGGTGAGAAATGCGTTATGCGTCTTGCTCAGAAGAAGGCGCTTAATAGAGATAAGTCAGATCTTGGTCTTACACCAGAAGACGAGATGAAGTTCGATAAGTTACTTAAGAATCCTAACGGTATATTCTTAGTAACAGGACCAACAGGTTCTGGTAAATCAACTACGTTATATACAGTGCTTAACGAGCTTAATTCAGAAGACGTTAATATCGTAACAGTAGAAGACCCAATTGAAGCAAATATAAGTGGAGTTAACCAAGTACAAGTTAACCCTAAAGCAGAATTGACATTTGCATCAGCACTTAGATCAATTCTTCGACAAGATCCAGATATCATTATGATTGGTGAGATTCGTGACGGTGAGACTGCGCAGATCGCGGTACAAGCCTCAATTACAGGTCACTTAGTTGTATCTACACTTCATACCAATTCTGCGGCAAGTGCGATGAGTCGTTTGATGGATATGGGTGTTGATAGTTATTTGTTAGCAGATTCGATTTTTGGTGTTATTGCGCAGCGTCTTGTTCGTCGCTTGTGTGAAGACTGCAAGAAGGAAGATGAAGCTACAGTAGAAGAGAAGCACCTTATGGGTGTGCCAGAAGATCAACCATTTAAGATATATAGACCTTGTGGTTGTGAGAAATGTGGCCAGACAGGTTATCTTGGACGAATCGGTGTATATGAGATTCTTACAGTTACACCAGCAATCAAGGAAATGATTCACGACAAAGAAAGTGCCGACGATATCAAAGAGGTTGCAATCGAAGAAGGAATGGTAACTCTTAGGGCAAATGCTAAGAAATTAGTAGAGCGAGGAATTACTTCTTATCAAGAATTGATGCGTATTACATTTGAGAATTAAAGGAGGCTTTTATGCCGATAGTACCAAATCCAGCAGAGGGATCTGTTGAGGACTTAGATGAGAAATTACAGAAATTTGTCAAAATATTAGAAGAAGCCAAGAGATTAAATAGTTCTGATATACATTTGGCACCTGCGTCACCTGTTATGCTCCGTGTTGACGGTGAGTTGATACCAGTTGAAGGAATGGGCTTTAAGCCTTTCGAGATTGATGAGATGCTTTCCGTGATGCTAGAGCCAGAGCAGTTGGAAATCTTAGAAGAGAATGGTGAACTTGACTTTGCATATTCAGTTCCAGGATTTTCAAGAATTCGTTTAAATGTTTTTAGACAACGTGGGACTTATGCTATGGCGCTTCGTATTTTGTCTTTTGAAGTACCTGATGCAACGGCAATTGGTTTGCCACAGTCGGTAATAGATTTTGCTGACAAGAAGAGAGGACTTGTACTTGTTACAGGTGCTACAGGTTCAGGTAAATCAACTACATTAGCAGCATTAATTAGTAAGATTGCCAAGACTTATGCTAAGACAATAATTACGCTAGAAGATCCAATCGAGTATCTACATAAGCATGGCAAAGGTTTAGTACTTCAAAGAGAAATTGGATATGATTCTAAGTCTTATTCAAATGCGCTTCGTGCAGCATTAAGAGAAGATCCTGATGTAATTCTTGTCGGAGAGATGAGAGATTTAGAGACAATAAATACAGCGATTACTGCAGCAGAGACAGGACACTTAGTATTTTCTACTTTGCATACTAATTCAGCAGCAGCGACAATAGATCGTGTAATTGATGTATTTCCACCATATCAACAGCAGCAAATTAGAGTTCAGCTTGCGTCTGTTTTACAAGGAGTTGTTGCACAGCAATTACTTCCTATGGATAGTGGTAGTGGACGAAAAGCTGCATTTGAAGTGATGATTAATAATTCAGCTATTGCCAACTTGATTCGTGAAGGCAAAGCATTTCAGATTCCATCTACAATGCAAACTTCTAAGAAGGATGGAATGATTACAATGGATGATGCTATATACGACTTATATATGAAAGGTGATATATCTAGCGAGACAGCAGTAAGTTACGCACATGATGCTAACGGAATGTTGCAGAAAGTTAGTTTGTTCTAATGGGGGATTATAATGCCAGAATTTACTTATGTGGCACAAGATGCCAACGGAAAAGAGATAAAAGGCAATGTTATTGCAGAAAACAAAGACATAGCAATCCAGAATATCTCTAATGAAGGACTTGCAGTTCTTAAGATATCTGAGGCAAGTCTTTTGACAAGAGAGATTGATATTACATTTGGTAAGCTAGTAAAGTCCAAAGATTTATCTGTATTTTGTAGACAATTTAATAGTATGCTTGGTGCAGGTGTATCAATTATTGGTGCGCTTGATATGCTAGCTACTCAAACTGAGAATAAATACTTAGCCAAAGCGATTAAAGGCACGTCTAAGGATATCATGAAGGGTGAAACTTTAGCTGATGCAATGAAGCGTCATCCTAAGATTTTCCCAGATATTATGGTTAGTATGATTCGTGCAGGTGAAGCTTCTGGTAAGTTAGAGATTGCGTTCGACAGAATGGCAGTTCATTTCGAGAAAGCAACTAAGACAGAAGGTATGGTTAGAAAAGCTGCAATGTATCCAATAATTGTAGCAATTGTATCAATTATAGTAAGTGTATTTATGCTTGTTAAGGTTGTACCAAGTTATGTGGAAATGTTTGACAGCATGAACATGGAGATGCCTGGAATTACACTTTTTGTAATAGGGTTATCTAATTTCTTAGTTAAATATTGGTATATAGTTATTGCGGTTGTTATTATTCTTATAGTTGCGATTAGAGCATATAAGAAAACACCGGCTGGTAAATTAGCATTTAGTAAATTAGCTCTTAAGATTCCGCTTATTGGTAAGCTTAATGTCAAGACAGCATGTTCTTTGTTTTCTAGAACATTATCAACGCTTGTATATTCTGGTTTGCCACTAGTTGAAGCCTTAGATATTACAGCAGATACAATGTCTAATCAAGTATTTAAGAAAGCAATTAAGCAAGCAGTAGATGATGTATCACAAGGTGTATCGCTTGCTACATCTCTTAAGAAGTCAGGAATCTTCCCACCAATGGTAGATTATATGATTGGAATTGGTGAAAATACAGGTGAACTTGAAGAGATGTTAGAGAAGCTTGCTGATTATTATGATGATGAAGTTCAGATGACTACTGAAACTGTTATGGCAGCAGTTGAGCCATTGATAATTCTTGTTATGGCAGCATTAGTTGGTATATTAGTTGCAGCAGTTATGAGCCCAATGGTTTCTATGTATTCACAGATGGGCAGTTTATAAGAATTAAATCATGTGATAGGGCACATGCTTTAAGATAAATAATATATTATTTAGAGAAGGAGAAAAAAATGATGAAGGAATTAATGAAGAAAAGACAGAATAACAAAGGTTTTTCTCTTGTAGAATTAATCGTTGTTATTGCAATCATGGTTGTACTTGTAGCAGTTCTTGCTCCAGTATTCACAAAGTATGTTGAAAGCTCAAGAAGAGCAACAGATATTCAAAATGCTAACTCTATTGCTAGTGCTGTTTTGGCTGATGTAGCAGATGGTAAGACAATAGCAGATGGTAAGGTAAAAGTTGTAGCTGATAATCCATCAGCAATCAAAGAAGAAGTTAAGACTAAGGGAAATGCTGTTGCAAAGGATGAGAATTTCTACTATCAATACAATAAGACAACTAATAAGTGTGCTGTATATGTAGGAGAGACAGATACTACTGACTTAACAACAGAAGATGGAGCTCAAACTTACAAAAACAAATAATATTTATTAATTAACATTTAACCACTAACCCTATTAATAATTCCCTGCCTGTTGTGCACGACAGGTAGGGATGTGGTTATATATTTGTGCAATATTATGGAAGAATGTAATTCTGAAAGGAATTAGTATGAACAAATTTGAAGAAGACAGAAATAGTAGTTTAAGAACATGGGGGATAATAATTGTTGTAGCAGTAATTGTTGTTGCACTTGTAATTTTTATTCCAGTATATATGTCAAATGTTGAGAAGAACAAGAGAAATAATGATATCAATAACGCTACCATGATTTCTAATGCTGTTCTTGCTGATGCAGCAGCAAATCGTCCAACAATTGTTCAAGGCGAATATAGAGAAGTTAATGTTGGTGAACCTTCAACAATGACAAGTATACCTAAATCAGAAAGTGATGTTGTTAAGGCTAATGAGAGCTTTATATATTATTACATTCCAAGCTCTAATACATGTGCTGTATACATTGGAGAAGACAGAACATACAATTTGGCCAATGCAACTCAAGCTATCTCGTATAGAGATAAATAATCTAAAGAAGTAAATATTATGTTAAGTATCTATATTTGTATTGCAATAATATTCTTCCTGTTTGGAATAGTAATTGGAAGTTTCCTTAATGTGTGTATGATTCGTATACCTAATAAGGAATCTATTGTCAAAGTGCCAAGCCACTGTATGTCTTGTGGCTATCATTTGAAATGGTATGATTTGATTCCGCTTTTTTCATGGCTATTTCTAAGAGGAAGATGTAGGAAATGTGGAGAGAAAATTTCCCCACAATATCCAATAATAGAAGCAATTAATGGAGTGATGTATGTATTAATTTTCGTAAGATTCGGAGTTGATTCTACATTTGATTTTGTAAGCTCTATTATATTTTGCTTAATATTTTCAGCACTACTAGTGCTTACTGTGATTGACTGGAACACCTATGAGATACCTCTTGGGATTAACATTTTCATTGGGGTACTAGGAATTGTATACACAGTAATAGATTACAATAATTGGCTAGAACACGTAATCGGGTTGGTTGCCGTGTCTATCCCGCTATTGCTTATTCTTTTAATTAGTAATGGAAGAGCTATAGGTGGCGGAGATGTCAAATTAATGGCAGCAGCAGGACTATTACTAGGATGGAAATGTATTATTCTGGCATTTGTTGTTGCATGTGTTTTAGGGTCAATTATTCATATAATTCGAATGAAAGTCTCAGGAGAAGGAAAGGTGCTTGCAATGGGACCATATCTTTCACTGGGAATTATGATAGCCGTATTTTTTGGCGAATATATTATTAAAATGTATATGCAGCTTCTAGGAGTTGCATAAAACGGAAGTCTAAAGAAAGAGGAATGGAAAATGGCAGAGAAAGTGCTAAGCATTGAAATTGGACCTCATTTAACCAAGGTGGTTGAAACAGAACGTAAATTAGGTAAGGTTATTTATGATGCATTTTGTTTCGAGACACCTGAAGGAACAATTGAAAATGGTGTAGTAAAAAACAATCCAAAGTTCAAGTTGAAGCTTGCTGATTCGCTTAAGAGAAGACAAATCAAGAGTCGTAAGGTAGTATTTGTTATTCAGTCTTCAACAATTGGTACCAAGGAAGAGACATTACCTAAGATGAAGGATAATAAGGTTGCTGAGTATATTAAGACTAATGCATCAACCTTTTTCCCAGTTAACTCAGAACAATATGAGATAACCTATAGACAAAATGGTAAGACAGAAAATGGTCAGATGAGAGCGCAGTTATTTGCTGTATCTAAGGAGATAATATCATCATATGTTAGTTTGGCTGAGTTTTGTCAATTGACTCTTGTTGATCTTGAATTAGTCGAGAATGGAATTGCTGAAGCAGTGCGTTCAACATATCATGATAACATGGTTGTAAATATTGATGTTGAATCGCAATGTTCATATTTGACAATAGTTAAATCTGGCGACATTATGCTTCAAAGAATGATTCCTTATGGAATAGATAATGCTGTTCTTGAGGTTCAAGAAAGTGGAGAGCTTGGAAAGGACTTATCATTTGATCAAGTTCTAGAGAAGATGACTGATACAAGCTGCTTCGAGAAGCATGTTAGTGAGATTGATTTGAAAGATGGCGGTGTAAAATCTCAAGCGACAGAAGAGGTTAGATATGCGCTAGGTAATATCACAAGAATTCTTGATTATTACTTATCGCAGCATCAGGACGAGACAGTTGATTTGGTAATCGTTGGTGGTGTTGCAACTCAATGTAAAGGCTTCCCAGAATTATTGGCTAATGAAGTTAATCAAGAAATTGTATTAGCACATAATACAATAATGGCTGATGTTGATAATAAGAAAAGTGTGGCGAACAAAGGTACATATTTTTCAACTCTTTCTTCTGCGGGAAATGCAGATGGTAAGATTTTTGAATTGATTTCACCTAAAAAAGCTGCACTTTCTATGGACTCTATTGCAAAAGAGGATGATGATTTTTCACTTGCAAAGAGGGTATTTATTATCTGTATGAGTTTATCTGCGGCATTAATTCTAATTCCAGTAGGACTTATCATTTACAAGAATATTAGAATTAGTAGATTGAACGATGAAATCGCAAGCTACAGTGAAGCTAAGAGAATTCAACAAGAATTTAATCAGACTAAGACTAAGTACGAGGATGTTCTTAATGTTGATAAATTAGCGTCTGTTAGAAATGATTCTTTTGTTGATTTGTTAATGGAAATGGAAGCTAATTTGCCAAGCGAAGCTGTAGTGACATCGCTTTCTGCTGATTCTACATCCGTAATAGTTGACTTTAGCTGTAAGTCGAAGGAAGTAGTAGCAAGTACAATTTCTACATTTAGAAACTTCAAGACAGTTAGTGACGTAGAAGTATCCGATATCACTTCTACAGTAAGTGATACTGGTGCTATTGAATATACATTTTCAATTGTTAGCTACTATGTAAATGAAGATGGTAGTAGCTCTAAAGCACAAGACGCAAATGCAAGTTCAAGTAGTTCAAGCTCAGGCTCAAGTACGAACTCAAGCTCAAGCTCAAGTTCAAGCTCAAGTTCAAGCTCAAGTTCGAGCTCATCAAGTAGTAGTAAGTAATGGGGAGGGAGGAAAAAATGTTAGATAAAGTAAAAAGCGAAATAAATCAAAGAATCCCTAAAAAGACCCAGAAATATTTGATATACATTATTAGTATATTGATTCTAGTACTTGTAATTGCTCGTGGTTTTATGCCTTTATTAGATTCGGTTTCTTCCTTGAGTACGAAGGTTGATTCGTTAGTAAGTGAATTGACAGAATTAAAGAAAATGGATGAGAACAAAGAAGCTAATAGGAAGGCTATTAGCAAGATGAATTCTGATATTGAGACAATATTAGCAAAATATCCTAAAACAGTTTATGCTGAGGATATGGTAATGGTATTTAAGCAATTAGAAGTAGAAACTGGTATAAATATCACAGATATTTCTATTGAGCCAACTAATCTTGTTACATCAGATGTTGATAAGACAACTGTTTCAGCTAATAGTTCGTCAGCTAATAGTTCGTCATCTAACAGTTCGTCAAGCTCAAGCAGTAGTTCAAATAGTAGTGCATCATCTAGCAGTAGTTCATCAAGCTCTAGTAGTAGTGCATCATCTAGCACTTCATCGGGCGAGACAGCAGCAAGCAATGATTATAAACTATTTGTAACTCCTGTTAATTGTACATTTGATGTATCATATGCTGGTATTAAGCTATTATTCTCTTCAATGTTTGCAAATCCTTTGAAGAAGAATATTGAAAAGGTTGCATTATCATATGATTCTGAAGGTGGTAAATTGATCGGTACAATGACGGTTAACTTCTATACATTAGAAGGTAGCGATACTAATAATGATGTACATGAAGCTATTCCTGAGATAAGTAAGGGAACGGCTAACATATTCCATTCGATAAATTAGAAGGAAAAGTAGATGAAAAAAAAGAATAATAAAGGTTTCTCGTTAATTGAGCTTTTGGTAGCGGTAGCTATTTTGGCTGTAATTATTACACCTTTTCTATTCGCATTTTTAACGACAACATCGATGAATTCGAAGACAAAAGCACAGCAAAGTGCAAAGTATGCCGGTACAAATGTAATGGAAGATATTAGAAGTAGAAAAGTACAAGATGTACTAGACGATTCTAATACTACAAAGCAAGATGACGGAACTTACATTTATACAACTACACAAAGTGTTGATGGCAAAGACTATACTGTTGAAGCTGTATTAGATCCACGTTTCGATGCTGCCTCTAAGGATGATCAATCAACAGATTATAATGCTGAAAAGATGGCTAAATTATATGGCATGAATTCAGCTTATGATTGCTTGCATGAGATAGATGCAAGTGAAGATGCAGCGAAGATTGAGCAGTTAGCAGAGATCAAATTCGGTAGTAGAGATACAGAGAACATTCAGAAGGTTTATGATGCAACGACAAGAGAGATTGTTGTTAAAATTAAACCAACTGAGAAGGGCGGAACACAAGTATTTGTCCAAACTATTTATAAGGATTTATCTTCCGCACAAGCACATACAGTGGCATCAATGGAACAAAATATTTATTCGAATGATCAAGTTGATTTGAGAGGTGTATATCTATTCTTTAATCCGTTATATAACGGTAAGAAGGGTGTACCTAAGGAAACTGTAACTGTTATTAATGAGAAGGGAAATGACTGTACAGTATATCTTTGTAAGCAGGATTGGAAACTAGATACTGCCAAAGAGAAGGAAGATTTCCCATTATGGCCTTTCTTAAGTGACATTATCAAGAATAGGTCAGAGAAGGGCAGAAATGATGAATACTGTATGAATATTAGGCTTTCAGAACCTGGTAGAAGTGACAGTGATTTAATCAAAGACGGTAAGATATTGCCAGTTACGGTTATTAGGACAAATGTTGATGAAGATTTGTCCAAATATGAACATGTTTCATCAGCAAATGTTCCAAACAAAAAATTAGAACTATTCTATTCTAACACACCAACTGGTTATGAATTAACCAAGACGGTTTATGGAATATTTGGCTCAGCATCAGACTTTATGAATCTCAAAGGTCTTGGTGGTGAAAGCGTTGAAGACAGAGTATATAAGGTAAATGTTAAGGTTTACAATGGCGTAGGAGATGACAAAGAAAGTGAAAGTATTATTACGCTCCAATCGACAACTCAATAAATGTAAAAGCTTAAAAGGTAATAATACTGGTGCGAGTCTTGTTACAGTTCTTCTTATTGCATCAATAGTATCTATTCTTGCTATGGGAATACTTGCTATTGTGTTACTTAATGTATTTATGAAGAAGGCTGATAAAGAAGGACAAGCTACCTTTTATGACGCTGAATCGGCTATGGAGGAAATTAAATCCGGCTTAGCTATCGATTCTTCTAAGGCAGCAAGCATTGCATATATTAATACCTTGGCTAACTATGCAAATCTAGAAGATGAAAAGAAGACTGTCAACTTCAAAGAGCTTTTCGCAGAAAATGTTAAGAAAGAAATCGGCGGAGAAAAGAACGCCACAAAATACAAGCTCGGAGATGATGGTTTAACTGGCTATCTCAAGGAAACTAAGTTGAAGGGCAAGGTTGGTGCAGTCATAACAACTGATGCTAATGATGCTTGGATTAATGTAGATAAAGAGGGCGTTACTCTCAAGAATGTTAGCGTAAGATATACAGACAAGAATGATTATGTGTCAGAAATTAAGACAGATATTGTACTAGAGTATCCACCTATTAATTTCCAGAATGCATCTTCGCTTGATAATATTTTAACATACAGTCTTATTGCTAATGATAAGTTCGAACACAAAGGAAATATTTCTTCAATATCTGGAAATGCTTATCTTGGAACTAATGGTGCAGCTATTAAGTCAGGCACTCTTGAGTTCAAAAATGATGGAATGCAAGAAAGCAATGTTATTTCTGGTGGGGAATTTAATGTTCAAGGTACATTGAACTCTAACAATACAGCTTTGTGGGCTGACAATTTATTCATTAACAATGGATTATATAAAGTGAATTCTGGTTCAACATATATTAAGAATGACATTATGTTGAAGAATAATTCTAAAGTTGATTTGGCTGGAAAGCTTATTATGTATGGAAATCCATGGGTTGCTTCAGATTCAACCTTTGTAGAATCTCAAGAAGTAAGAGAAGCTGCAGCTAAGGATATGCCAGGTTATTCAAGTGCTATTGTAGTATCAGGTGCAGGAGCAGGTATTGATTTGTCTAAGCTTAATACACTTGTAATTGGAGGTTCAGCTTATATTGATGCATCAGGTCAGAAGAAGTCTAATAGTAGTGAATTCAAGACGGCAAGAGATAGACTTAATATTCCAAGTAAATTGCAAGCAGGTAATGTAGTTACTGGTCAATCAATGGCGCTTAAGTCAGATCAAAGAGCATATCTTGTTCCACCTTCGCTTGTTGGTGCTGGTGTGAAAGATGGAGCTGATTACGAGAACGGATTTAGAAATCCTATGACAAGTGATCAATACAATGCGTTGATGACAGAAGTAAGGACATTTAAGGCTAAGAAGGCTAAGTATGATGCTTTGTCAGATGAAGAGAAAGCACAAAATAGTATTGATGGTATGGATGTTACCGAGTCTGAAATCAATTCAGCTCCAGTGGAAGATACAGATGTTGTTAATTTCTTTGCTAACGATCCTACACTTGGAGTTTCACTCGCTCAATGCAACGCTTATCAAGATAAAGATGGAACACAAGGCTTTGAAATGCCAAGCTTTAAGGTGTGTGCTTACCCAACAAGTGCAGACAAGTCAATGGTTTACCTATTCATACAGTTTACGACTCATAAGAAGTTGGGGGATCCTGATTATGTTCCAGCAGAAGCTTATTATAATAACTGGTATAGATTATATAATTCGGCATTAGCAAATAAGATGAATCTTGATTCTAATTTGGATTACTATACATCAGGAGGAATTAAGCTTCCATTAAATATTAATGATAAGACTAGTATGTATTTTACAGGTAACATTCTTGCAACAGATCCTAGCAAGGTAATTATCAATGACTCTATTACTAGTCAAGATTTTACACAAGACCTTAATCAAGAATATTCAAGACAATCAGCATATTATCAGGATGCATTCTATTCTTTGAAGAAGAATTTGACAACTGTATATGCTAATCTTACAAGTGCTCAGAAGGCGAAGAACTTATTTGAGAATTTGATTGAGAAGGATAAAATTACCAAGAAAAATGACAGATATGTTTCAACCAAAGGAAATGGAGCTGTTGTAACAACTGGTGATTATACATATAACTCTGATAATGAAAATACATTTAAGAATGAAAAAGATCAAGACGGCAACAAGCATGAAGATGCTAAGATTAATTTGATTATTGCTACTGGAAATGTAACAGTACAAGCTGATTATGAAGGATTAATTATTGCAGGTGGCGATATAATAGTCGAAAATGGAGCGAAAATTAAGGCTTCTCCTGAAAAAGCAAGTTTCGCGTTAGTTGCAGCTAAAGAAGGAACTGAGGATGATAGTCCAGCTAAAGTTGTTATTAATGCATCACACTATTTAGTTGGTGGAGTAGGTAGAATGGATGCAGATACTGGTGCGATTTCGTTAGCAGATTATATTACTTATAGAAATTGGACAAAGCAGTAATTTGTGGAGTTGAGTATGAATAGAAATAACAAAGGATTTTCTCTAGTCGAATTAATAGTTGTTATTGCAATAATGCTTGTCATAACTACAGGTGCAGTAGTTGTATTTAGTAATACTTCTACGCAAAAGGTTAAGACTGGAACTGATATGATAGCATCATATCTTCAAAGCGTAATGAACATTAATATGACTAAGAAAGATGCCTATATGGAAATCTATTATGATGGCAAAAATTATTATGTCAAGGATAATGATGGCAACAGCGAGAAACTAAAAAATGGTGTTGAGGTTACATATGATATAGAAGATGGTGCTAGTGATAATCAAATTACAAAAGCGCAATCGCTTATCATTTCTTATAGCAGATCTAATGGCGCATTTAGACCAATCATTACATCTGTTAAGGAAGATGGAACATACGTATACTTGACGAAGACAGATCAAGGTGGTAACGAAATCCAGCAATATGTTAGAAATATTAATATTAAGTCTGGTAGTAGTGCAAAAACAATTAGATGTTATTCAAAGACAGGTAAGAGTGAGATTATAAATGAATGATAGAGTAAAACGTTTATCACAAAATAATAATGGTGTTACCTTAGTGGAGCTAATTGTTACTATTGCAATTTTTGCTATTGTAGCTATTGCGATTGGGTCGTTTTTTGCAGTGATGCTATTTAATTATAAGAGAAATAGCAGTGAAGTAAGTATCCAGATGGAATCTCAGATGGCAGAGAAAAGGCTTGAGGATCTTATACTTACTACAACAAATAGCATTTCCAATGCAAATGTAGTAGTTGGCGGAGAGTCAAGAAGCGCAATTACGTTATATAATTATAATGGTGGCGCTGCAGGACTAGAAGACGGCAGAAAGCAGAAGATTGTAGTTTATTATAATAGTGACAAGAAGCAATTGATTTATCAAGAATATACTTATTCTGGCGATAAATGGGTTGAGAAAGGTGAAGAGCAAATCTTTGCAGGGCTAATTGATAGCTTCTCATCAACAATTTATAATGCTGCTGGTGAAGAGGTGAATCTTACTGATAATCCGGCTCAAAAGCCAGTGAAGATAGAACTTAGAATGTCATATTCGTCAGATGACAGAAGTAACAGCCTTTCGAATACAGTTGCTATTAGAAATAGCATAATTGCATCAGATAATACTAGATTAATATATTAGAGGAATGATATAGATGAAAAGAGTGGTTCTTAGTAAGAAAAATTTAATATGGATTATCATTTCAGTTGTATTATGCATAGCTGTAGGGATAACTGTGTCCTTTTTTGTGTCAAAGAGTAATGCGGCGGATACTAATATTAAGTCATATCAGAAGAAGGATTTAACAAAGCTTCTTGGTGATGAGAATAATCCTTATACAATAGTAGAAGTAGTACCAGACGAGCGTCAAGCTATGGCAGGATACTTGATTGAAGGACTTGAACCAGAGAACTTGAACAAAATTGGTGCGACGGATATCAATAATTCTAGTTCTGCTATTTCTAATTATAAGAAGTACTTTGCTGAGAATCAAAATAGTGTATCTGAACTATTCTATAATCAAGAGATTGATGCGTTTGACGATGAAGTAAAAGAGGTTGATTCTTCAATTAATATGTCTGTTCTTATGCCTGGTGACACTCGAATTAAGTCAAGTGTTATCGGGTCAGGCTTAATAGTAAACGTTGATAAAGAAGAGTTTAAAAGCTCGCTAAATACATATTATCCAAATCTTGCTAGTGATTATAATAATTCTGCGACGCAAGCAAAGGGTTATAGTGAGTATGGATATTATACGACTGTAGGTGAAGGCGAAGTAGGCTCATTTAACTGGAATGGATATACTTTTGTAAGAAATGCTGGCGGTAATTATAAGTGGGTTTCTGTAGGTCATTTCGAAGAAGGTACAGCCGGTGCTGAAATGTATCATAGAGACGGACAAGATTATACAACAAAGAGTATTACTACAGACGAAGAATATAATAATACAGACTATATTGGATACATTGCGACGGGTACAGGTAACTATAAGTGGGTAGCTGGTCCAAAATACAACAATGATAATGGTGGTAATCTAAGTGTTGTATACACTAGAGAACAAGTTCAAAATGATATTAATAATCATGTAGTAGGTGCTAAGTATTATTCTGTTAGAACTGAGCAAACATATTTGAGATATACTGCGACTTTGATTAAGAACAAGGGCGACTGGCGTAAAAATATGTTCCCAGATCCACAGTATATTAATTGGTTTATGGCTAACGGTGGAAATGCACAAGTTGTTACTGTTACTCCAGCACAATTAAAGGCAGATACAGAAGCTGCAACTGATTTGATTAACACAGCAGATGTATTTATGTTCCATTCAATGACAGCAGGAAGTGATATATATAAGGCTTTATATTATTCATCTGCCGTTATTGATACATCCTTTGACAATAATACTAACGACTTAAACTGGGATCTTGTTCGCAAGTTTATAACAAGAGAAGCAGGAGCAACACCTGCAATGATTATGTTTGATGAGTCTGCTGTAGCAACTTCATCAATGCAAGATAGTAAAAGATATGTTACTAGACTATATAATATTCTTAATTCCGAGGGTGCTAAGTACTACTACAATGTAAGAGGACTTGATGATGAAGGACAGTCAACAAAGGTTGAAAAATACGAATTGACAGGTGATTTGGTTGGTCGTTCTAACTTTGTATATGACTTCCCAGGTCAACAGGCTTTTACAACGGGTGTTCCTGGAATAGCAGATAGGTATATGGGGTTTGCTAATCCTAATAGAATCCAAAAAACTACAAACAATGAAAGTGCTTTTGAGATTTTGAATATAAATAAAAGTCAAAGTCAAAGAAAAAATGATATGTCGACACCAGAAATGATTGGCGCGATGATGTATGAAACCTTTGCATTTGGACAACCTAGACATCTTAATATATTAGAGTTACAACCAACAGATCAATTTAAATATGATGAAAATAATAAGGACGCATTGGCTTATTACTTAAATATTATGCCTTGGTTTATTGGAACTGACCCTGATATTACTAAAGATTTAACTGTTACAAAGCAAACAACCTATGAATTTGCAGGCAAAATTGATGATATAAATTCTACTTATGACATGATAATATTTGGTGGTAGTCAAGATGAGAGTAATGGTATGAATGGTTACAATGATGAAAATCTTGGCAAGCTTGCATACACTGCAGTAGGTGACTTAATTACTACGTTTGGTGGTGGTTCAGATAACGAGAATTCTAATACGAATGCTTTGTTTGATTTTAGTAATAATTCTTGGAAGGCGATTTCTACAGGTATAACAAGAAGTAATGTAAGAGAGGTTTATCCTATATCTGATCAGCCAGGAACTGTAGTAACCCGTTCGTCTTGGGATTATACTGCATATGCATCTCCTAAGGGATCTGACGCATACCAGGTTGGTCAAAGATATTCTGGAACTGATTTGACTAAGAAGAAGTTTGAAGAAATTCTTGATTTCGCTAAACAGGCGCCAGTAATAATGGATGATGCGATTTATAATTCTGATGGTGGAGTAAATACTAATTTTGTAGATCAAGATTCGTTTATGTCTAAACTGGCTCATTTACGTTCAAGTGATAGGACAGCAGAAAATTCTTATCAAGTATATTCATATTCAGAATCAGAGAGTTTGAAAAAAATTAATGTAAAAAAAGCTTTTTCTGGTCATAATTGTGATATTACATTTGTCCCAACTAGTAATGGGGGAAAAGGCTATCCAGTTGAATTTGAGGCGACATATTCAAATACTTCAGAAGATGTCGATGGTTTACTTGAAGATCAAAACGGAAAAGATGGCTTAACTGATAATGAAAGAAAGACAACAATCAACGGTAAGTATCTTTCTTCTAGTTCGAACAATCAAAAATTAGGTAGCTCTAATGTATTAGAATATAACTTTACTGTAGAAGCTGATAGAGGCTATAACTACGGAGTAGATGTATATGTAGATTCTAATGGTAATGGTGAATACGAAGGAAGTATTAAGTATCTCAAGGAAAGAGATGCTAATGCTGATAACTCTGAATTTGATAATGAGAGATCTGACTTAATCATTTTCGATGAGACAGACAGAGTTAACGTAGATAATAATAGCTTAATAACAGGTCATACTTACAGAGTTACAAGAGTATTACCTGATTCGGAAGTTGGTTTGTTACCATGGAAACTTGAAGTATATAGAGTAGATAATAAATCGGTTAGATCATCCAAGATTGGTTATACTAGAATTCAGAATAATAATGGTAAGAAGAAGATTAAGGTTCTTCAAATGAACCTATCTCCTGATATGTCAAAACAGTCTTATGACAAAGATATGTTCTCTGGAACATCATATTATAAGAATGCGTATAAGATGGATGAGAATGGTAATAATACATATACTAGAGATTTAATGAGTAATACTAGTACAAGAACTTCAAATAACGATTGTACAGTTAATATGGCAGATCCTAGAACTTTAGTTGGAGCTAAGTTTAAGAAGTATTTGGACGCTGTAGAAGATTTTGATGTTCAGATGTATTATATGTCTAATTACGATTTTTACAGTAATTTTGCTAATAATCCTGATAAGTGGGCTGAATATCTAAGTGAGTATGATATGTTAATTATTGGCTTTAGAGATATGGCTACATTTACTAATGATTCTACATTTATATACGGATTTGAGAAGTTCAAGGAAGCAGGAAAAGCTATAATTCTTAGTCATGACTTGACTCAAGATGCATCCTTTAATATTACAGGAACATATAGTAATACTTCTAAATATTTACAGAAGGATGTATTGTTCTACCTAAGAAAAATTGGTGGACAAGTAAAGAAATATTATAATGCCAAAAATTATGATTTCAATAATCCTGTGAATAATCGCTATTCATATGGTAGTTATTATAGTAATGGTAGATCTAATTTGTCATTCCTACCAAATGGTTCTTTTAAGATGTATACTGATATAGTAGAACATAGAGTTTGGGGGGGAACAAATTATATGAGGTGGGAATCTTCTAATTCCTATCCGTTAATTACCAAGGATTATTATACATATGGTAATACACCTGTGAGTACATATTCATTCTTGAGTAAATATTTTGATGCATCTAATCCAGCGTCTTTATTAATGGATAATAGTAATAGAGCTATGTTATATTACTCTAATATTAAACCTGATTATGAAGATAAAATAGATAGAAAGCTTAATAGTGATGTAAGAGATAACGATAAAGATAAATTCCAATGGGGAACTAATACAATGATTACACAGGATGTAAGACTTGCTAATGAAGGTCAGATTACAAAGTATCCATATAACATTGGTAATAGCTTGAAGGTTGCAAAAACTCATACACAAAACTTCCAATTAGATTTGGAGCATGATAATGATGAAGATGCAATTGTGTGGTATAACTTGTCGGGTGATTTGGGTGACAAGTATGGTTCAATCTATTCTGCGAAAGAAGGAGACTCGAGAAATAACTACTATGTATATACTAAGGGCAATGTAACCTACACTGGTCTTGGACATAGTAAGACGAAGGATTCTCCAATGACAGACGATGAGATTAAGTTATTTATCAACTTGATGATTGCATCATATAGAGCATCAGCTTCATCGCCTTATGTAACTGTTACTAATAAGGATGTAGTTAATAACGGAAGTAATGCTACTTTGTATATTGAGGACAAAGATCTTCAATCTGGACAAAGTGCATTTAACTCAACAGTTGATTTCAAGGTTAACGATGATACAACTAATACTAAGATTCTTAATGCAAGAGAGTATTATGTTACAGTTTACAAATATGTAAATGGTATAAAGGTAGATGAGCCATTGATTAGTAGAGTGAAGTATAATAGAAGTCAAACTGGTTCAGTTCCAATCATATATAGTGAGGTTATGGAAAGCTCAGATGTAAAATACGAAATTATTCTAGAGAGTGTTTATCATGAGCCGAACAAAGATCCTGTAACAATGACTTCAACTAAGACGGTAACAGTACTTAAGATGCCGATGTTTGAAATGTTCTAAATATGATACTTGATTTTGTGGTTGTTAAGATTGATAATTATAGTATTGAATTGATTTGTTAATACGAGATTTGAAGGAGACTATTATGCGACATTTGATGAGTCCTATGGACTTTACTGCTGAAGAATTAGAGAACTTAATGGATTTGGCGAATGATATTGAAGCTAATCCAAGTAAGTACGCCAAAGCTTGCGAAGGGAAGAAGCTTGCTACTTGTTTCTATGAACCTAGTACAAGAACAAGATTATCTTTCGAGTCAGCAATGCTCAATCTTGGTGGAAATGTTTTGGGATTCTCAAGTGCTGATTCTAGCTCAGCAGCTAAGGGCGAGAGTGTAGCAGATACTATTAGAGTTATATCTTGCTATGCTGATATTTGTGCAATGAGACATCCTAAGGAAGGTGCACCACTTGTCGCATCTCTTAAGTCTACAATTCCAGTAATAAATGCAGGAGATGGTGGACATGAGCATCCAACACAGACCTTGACAGACTTACTTACAATTCGTTCTTTGAACGGCAAGATTGGTAATATGACAATCGGTTTGTGTGGCGACCTTAAGTTCGGTAGAACAGTACATTCTTTGATAAACGCATTGACTAGATATGAAGGCATCAAGATTATTCTTATATCTCCTAAGGAATTAAGAGTTCCAGATTATATTAGAGATGATGTTCTAGAGAAGAATAATATTCCTTACGAAGAAGTAGAGCGTTTAGAGGATGCTATGCCAGCGCTTGACATTTTATATATGACAAGAGTACAGCGTGAGAGATTCTTCAATGAAGAAGAATATTTGAGAATGAAGGGCTTCTATATCTTAGATGAGGATAAGATGAAGCTAGCCAAGGAAGATATGTTGGTGCTTCATCCACTTCCAAGAGTAAATGAAATCTCTGTTGAAGTTGACGATGACCCTAGAGCTGCATATTTCAGACAGGCTCAATACGGTGTATACATTAGAATGGCGTTAATCCTAACCTTGTTGGAGGTAGAAGTATGTTAAATATTAGTGGAATTCATGAAGGATATGTTCTTGACCATATCAAAGCTGGGCAAGCAATGGAGATATATCACCATCTTAATTTGGAAGACTTTAATTGTACGGTAGCTATGATTATGAATGTCGAAAGTGAGAAGATGGGTAGAAAGGATATCATTAAGGTAGAGTGTCCGATAGGTGCAATCGACTTAGATATTCTTGGATATATCGATCACAATATTACTGTAAATGTTATACAACAAGATAAGATAGTTGATAAGAAAATTCTTAAACTACCTAAGAAGGTTACTAATGTAATCAAGTGCAAGAATCCGCGTTGTATTACTAGTATTGAGCAAGGACTTGACCATGTATTTGTTCTTGCAGACGAAGAAGAACAGATTTATCGCTGTCAATATTGCGAGGAGAAATATCGTTCTAGAAAATAAGCTTAAGAGGCGGTAATGTATGAAGAAGATTGATAAGTTGTTAGAGAATCTCAACTATGAGGTTTTGACAGGAAAAATAAAGGGTGATATTAGCGAGCTTGTGTATGACACTCGCAAAGCTAGTAAAGATTGTATTTTTGTATGTGTTAAAGGTGCGGTTTATGACTCACATGAGCATTTACAAGAAATAATTGATGCTAAGACTAAGGTCATTGTTATAGAAAAGGGTAATGTAGCAGCCAAAGAATTTCTTAGTAGAAAAAAGGTTAAGAAAACAACAATAATTACTGTTGAGGATTCAAGAGAAGCATTAGCTGTTATTTCAGCAGCATATTTTGACCATCCAGCATCTAAGCTTAAGGTGATTGGAATTACTGGAACTAAGGGTAAGACAACAACTACTTATATGGTTAAGTCTATTCTTGAAAATGCTGGATTTTCTGTAGGTTTGATAGGAACTATAGAAATAATTTATGCTGATTATCAAGAGGCAGCGAAGAATACAACACCAGAATCTTATGAGTTGCAAAGACATTTTGCAGCTATGGTTGAAAAGGGTGTTGAATTTTGTGTGATGGAGGTTTCATCGCAAGCTCTAATGCTTAATAGAGTTGCAGGATTTACATTTGAGGTGGGAATATTCACTAACATTTCCCCAGACCATATTGGACCTAACGAGCATGATAGTTTCGAACACTATTTGCAATGTAAAGCATTGTTATTTAAGAATTGTAATTACGCAATTATTAATGGTGATGATGATGAAGCAAATTATATTATCGAGCGCACAAGCTGTAAGAAGATAACTTATGGTTTCAATGAGAGTAATGATTTGTATGCTTCTAATATGGAGCTAATAAATGATAAGGGATGCCTAGGTGTTACATACAACACTAATGGTATTATCAATACAGACATTAGAATTAATATGCCAGGTAAATTCAGTGTATACAATTCGATGACTGCAATAGCAATTTGCAATTATTTAGGCGTTTCAGAGGATAAGATGAAGCCTGCGCTTCTTGCTGCAAAGGTTAAGGGCAGAATTGAGATGATGGATGTGTCTGATAAATATACACTTCTTATTGATTATGCCCACAATGCAGTTAGTCTTGAGGCTTTACTTAAGAGCTTAAGAGAATACAATCCTAAGAGATTAGTTGTGTTATTCGGTTGTGGTGGAAATCGTGCGAAGGGTAGGAGATTTACGATGGGAGAAGCGGCTGCGAAATTTGCAGATTTTGCAGTTATTACTAGCGATAATCCTAGAAATGAAGAACCACAAGCGATTATTAATGATATTATTGTGGGATATTCTTATGGTAAGAATAACAAGAAAATTGACTTTGAAGAAGTAACTGACAAGATGGTTGAAGAAGCAAGAATTGCGCTTAAGGATTATCGTAAGACCTTCACGGAAATTCCTGACAGAGTAGAAGCGATTGGATACATTATGACAAATGCTAAACCAGGAGATTTGGTTGTGCTTGCAGGTAAGGGCCATGAAGATTATCAGGAGATAGAAGGCGAGAAGCACCATCTAGATGAACGTGAAGTTGTAGAGGGAGTCAAACAGGCGTTAGAGAAGTTTAGAATAGAAGTAGGTTCTCTTCAGTTCTAATATATTTTTGTGTTAATTAAGAAATGTTTGTGACAAGAGGTATATTTCTTGTAGTACATTAAGTAAGTTGTTATTTGTAATTTAACAAAGGTAAGATATATTTATGAAATATTGTGATGTCATAGTAGACATTTCCCATGAAAAACTTGATAAGACATTTCAATATGCAATTCCATCTGATTTGGAAAACGCTATCTATGAAGGGATGCAAGTTATAATTCCTTTCGGTAGAGGTAATCGAGAAATAACAGGTTACGTTGTAGGATTATCTGACGAACCTAAATTTGATCCAGCAAAAACTAAAGCGATTCTTGGTAAAGCTAAGAACGCAACATCTATTGATAGTCAACTTATTGCTCTTGCTGGTTGGATGAAAAGAAATTGTGGTTCGACAATGAACCAAGCTTTGAAAACTGTAATTCCAATCAAGGAGAAGAGTAAACCAATCCAGAAGAAAATAGTTTGTCTTAACATTTCCATGGAGGAATTAAAAGACGAGTTCGCTACGTTGATGGCGAGAGCGAGACATTCTGTTAGCAAAGAGAGATTGTTTCTTGCACTTATGGAGAATGAAGAGATTCCGTGGGAAATTCTTACAGGTAAATTAAATATTCCTTCAACAGCAATAAGAGATTTTGAGAAGAATAATATAGTTCGAATTAGAATAGAAAATACATATAGAAATCCAGTGACTAAGTTCCAAGAGAAAGGTAAACAGCTTGAACTTAATGATGCGCAACATGACGCGTTTCTTAAGTTTCAATCTGATTATGATAAGGGTAATCTTGGAACTTACTTAGTGTATGGAGTTACTGGTTCTGGTAAGACCTTGTTATATCTTGAAATGATAGAGCATGTACTTAAGGACAACAAACAAGTTATTGTTCTCATACCAGAGATTGCCTTGACTTATCAGACAGTAATGCGCTTCTATGAACGCTTTGGTGATACAGTTTCAATCCTTAATTCGAGGATGAGTAAGGCAGAGCGTTTTGACCAGTTTGAACGAGCTAGAAATGGTGATATAAGTATTATCGTAGGACCTCGTTCTGCTTTATTTACACCATTTCCCAATTTGGGACTAATTGTAATTGATGAGGAGCATGAAGCAAGCTATAAGTCGGAAAATGTTCCGAAATATCATGCAGTACCAACGGCAATAGCAAGAGCTAGAATTGCAGGTGCAAGTGTAGTGCTAGGCTCTGCGACTCCAAGCTTGGATAGCTTTATGAAGGCAAAGTCAGGGGAATACACTTTACTTTCTTTGCCACAAAGAGCGACAAATCAAAAGCTTCCTAGTGTCGAGATTGTCGATATGAGAAGTGAATTGATGAGTGGTAATAGGTCGATTATTAGTAGACGTTTGCATGAGCTTGTAGAAGAGAAATTATCTAAGAAAGAACAAGTGATGTTGTTCATCAATAGAAGAGGAATGCTTAGTAGCATTTCTTGCAGAAAATGTGGTCATGTAATTAAGTGTCCTCATTGTGACGTGTCGCTTTCATTGCACAGAAATGGTAAAATGGTGTGTCACTATTGTGGGTATGAGATAGATAAACCAAGCACTTGTCCTAAATGTAATTCCAAAGCTATTGCAGGCTTTAAAATTGGAACAGAGAAGGTTGAAGAATTAGTAGCTGAGGAATTCCCAGGTGCAAAGGTTCTTCGAATGGACATGGATACGACTAAGGGTAAAGAAGGGCATAGCAAAATTTTAGAGACCTTTGCAAACCAAGAAGCAGACATCTTAGTTGGAACGCAGATGATTGTTAAGGGACATGATTTTGCGAACGTTACATTAGTTGGAGCGTTAGCGGCAGATATGTCTATAAACATTCCTGATTTTCACAGTGCTGAAAGAACATTTCAGTTATTGACGCAAGCAGTCGGTAGAGCAGGAAGAGGCGATAAGATGGGCAATGCTATTATTCAGACATATAACCCTGAACACTACAGCATTGTAACTTCTGAGTCGCAGAATTATGAAGCATTCTACGAGCAAGAGATAATGTATAGAGATATCATGCAGTACCCGCCAGTATCACATATGCTGCTTATGTCGATACAATCTGAAGAGGAAAAGGATTGTGTTGGACTTTCAGACGCAGTTGCCAAGGTGATTAAAGACACATTTCCAAAGGCGCGGATGCTCGGGCCGCAGGAGGCAGGGATATATAAGCTCAAGGATGTGTACCGCAAGTTAATCTATATTAAGGACAAGGATTATGATTTTCTTGTAAATGTTAAGGATAAGATAGACGAATTTTTGCTCGAGAATAATAAGTATTCGAAGGCGTATGTGTTCTTTGACTTTGACCCGACAAATCCGATGTAGAGATTAGGGTTAAAGTAATTTGGTTAGAGTGATAAAGTAGTTAAAAAGTATAAAATATAAAAAGAAAACTAGGAAGGATAGAAAAATGGCTTTAAGACAGATAAGAATTGAGGGAGATGAAATCTTAAATAAGGTATGTAGACCTGTAAAAGAGATTACACCAAGACAGCAAGAATTAATAAACGATATGATTGAAACTATGTACGACGCAGATGGTGTTGGACTTGCAGCTCCACAGGTTGGCGTACTTAGAAGAATTGCAGTTATAGATGTTGGAGAAGGCCCAATCGTTTTGGTTAATCCAGAAGTTATCGAAACAAGCGGTGAGCAGCAAGGTACGGAAGGATGTCTTTCAGTGCCAGGTAAAGCTGGAATGGTAACTCGTCCTAATTTCGTCAAAGTTAAGGCGTTAAATGAGAAGATGGAAGAGTTCGAGGTTGAAGGCGAGGGCTTACTTGCAAGAGCATTAGTTCATGAGATTGATCACTTAGATGGTCATGTCTACACAGAGTTAGTAGAGGGTGAACTTTTTGATGTAAAATACGAGGAAGAGTCCGAGGAAAACATATGAAAGTAATTTTTATGGGCACCCCAGATTTTGCGGTGTATACATGTGAAGCAATTAAAAAAGCAGGGCATGAAATTATATTGGTTGTAACTCAGCCCGATAAGCCACGAGGAAGAAGTGGAGCGTTGGCTCCTTCTGACGTTAAGAAGTGGGCACTTGAAAATGATATAGAGGTATTTCAACCAGTTAAGATTCGTGATGAAGAGTCTGTAGAATATTTGAGTAAATATGAAGCAGACATTGCAGTTGTTGCAGCTTTTGGGCAGATACTTCCAGAGTCGATTCTTAACATGCCACGCTTCGGTTGTATAAATGTTCATGCATCGCTACTTCCTAAGTATCGTGGTGCAGCTCCTATTCAGTGGTCTATTCTTGATGGAGAAGATAAGACTGGCGTTACAATTATGCAAATGGGCGTAGGCTTAGATGACGGAGATATTCTGCTAACGAAAGAGCGTGTGTTAGATGGTACAGAGACAGGAGGAAGTTTGTTTTCAGATCTTGCCGTTATCGGTGGTGAAGCCTGCGTTGAAGCAATGAGCTTGATAGAAGAAGGAAATGTCAATCCTATTAAGCAAGACGAAGAGAAAGCAACTCACGTTGGAATGATTAAGAAGTCTCTTGGAGAAATAGATTTCAATGACTCTGCCGATAAAATCGAAAGATATGTCAGAGGCTTAAATCCTTGGCCTAGCGCATTTACCAAATTAGGCAATAAGAATCTCAAGATTTGGAAAGCTTCGGTAAGAGAGGATGAGAAAGCTTATGCAAAATATGAAGTAGGAGAAGTGTGCTTTGTTGATAAGACATCACTTCTTGTTAAGACAGGAGACGGCATATTAAGTCTTGAAGAGCTTCAGCTTGAAGGCAAAAAGCGAATGAGTATTGACGCATTTTTGTTAGGCAGAAATGTTGAACTTGGAACAAAGCTTGGTTAATATCAAACTTTTAATCTTGATGAGATTCAACTTGAAGGTAAATGAATGAGTAATAAATTTGATAATAATGTAAATGCTAGACGTGTTGCATTAGATATACTTGTTGAAGTGTTTGAGAATAAAGAATTATTTTCAGACGTTCATAGAAGTACGTTAAATAAATATCAATATATTGATAAGAAACAACGCAGTTATATTTCTAAGGTGACACGAGGCGTTTTCGAAAGATATATCGAAATTGATACAATAATAAATGCATATTCTAAGACTCCAATTCGTAAGATGAATCCAAGCGTTAGAAATATTTTACGACTTGGAGTTTATGAGATTAGATATATGGATTCTATTCCTGAATCTGCTAGCTGTAATGAATGTGTTAAGCTAGTAGGCAAGAAAGCACCATCACATTTGAAGGGCTTTGTGAACGGCATTTTACGAAGTGTTGTTAGAAATGATAAGGATATCGTATTTAAGAATAAGTGGCAAGAACTGTCGATTCCTGAGTGGATGTGGCAAATGTTTGTGAAGGATTACGGCGAAGAATCAGCTAAAGCATTTTGTAAGTGTTTTCAAGAAAGTAAGCCTATCTCTATTAGAACAAATTTGAATTTGTGTACTCCTGAGGGAGTAGTGAAGTGTTTGGAAGAAGATGGCGTTAAAGTCTCAAGTGTAAATATTAAGGGTTTGAATAAAGCTAACACTTTGAATAAAAGCACTAAAGATGTCGCTGGGAATAAAGATGTCGCTGGGAATAAATCTTCGAATGATACTAATACTTTCGATATAAATGATTACGCTTACTATATAGAAGACTATGACTACTTAGAGAAGCTTAAAGCGTTTCAAGATGGTTTGTTCTACGTGCAAGACATAAGTTCTATGATGGTGGCTCAAATTGCTGAGCCTAAAGCGGGAGATAAAGTACTTGATGTTTGCGCTGCACCTGGTGGCAAGGCATTACATTTTGCAGAACTAATTAAGGTCGCTGAAAAGAATACTATTGGTAGAAGTACAAATAATTGTGGTAACGATACTTATAATGATGTCGATAATAAAGGTGCTAATAAAAACGAAACTAACAACGGACACGTAGAAGCACGAGACTTGACAGATTACAAGGTGTCTCTAATAGAAGAAAATATTGCAAGAACTGGTTTAGATAATATTACCGCGAAAAAGTGGGATGCAAGAGTTTTCGATGAAAGCTTGACAGAGAAAATGGATATTGTAGTATGCGACTTGCCTTGTTCAGGTCTTGGAATTATAGGTAAGAAGCCGGACATTAAGCTTAACATTTCCAAGGAGAACATTACAGAACTTGCAACATTGCAAAGAGAAATTCTTACAAATGCTAAGCGCTATGTCAAGTCAGGTGGTAAGATGATTTTCTCTACTTGTACGATTAACAGGCAAGAGAATGATGAAAATGTAGAATGGTTTTTGTCAGAGAATAAAGAGTTTGAGCTTGTTTATGAGAAACAGTTCTATCCAAGTAAGAAGTATGACGGTTTCTTTATAGCATTGTTCCAGAGAAGGAATTAAAACCATAATATATTAGTCAATATAAAAGAATTAAAACCATAATAAATTAGTCAATATAAAAGAATTAAAATCATATTAAATTAGTTAACATGAAAGATTTAAAATCCTTAAATAAACAAGAGTTAATTGAATATATAGAGGAAATTGGTGAGAAGAAATTCAGAGCAAATCAGTTATATGATTGGATGCATATTCGTCACGCAAGAAGCTTAGACGAAATGAATAACATTCCCAAAAATTTAAAGGAAAAATTAAAAGAAGATACATATACAAGCTTAAAGCAAATTGATGTTCAAATATCTAAGGAAGACGGAACAAGAAAGTATTTGTTTCAGCTAGAAGATGGAAATATGGTTGAGACAGTCATGATGATTTATAAGCATGGAATTTCGATATGCATTTCTTCTCAAGTGGGATGCAAGATGGGTTGTAGATTCTGTGCGTCAACGATAGACGGCTTTCTTAGAAATCTAACTCCTGCAGAAATGCTAGACCAGATATATGCAATTGCGTATGACTTAAAAACAACTAGCACGAACATAACATGCAACGCAGATAAAGCATCTAGTACAAGAATTAGTAACGTAGTTGTTATGGGAACGGGAGAGCCGCTTGACAACTATGATAATTTACTCAAGTTTATACATTTATTAACAGATGAAAATGGCCTTAACATTTCCCAGAGAAATATTACAGTATCAACCTGTGGATTAGTCCCTAGGATATATGATTTGGCTAAGGAAGAATTAGTTATTACGCTTGCGTTGTCGCTTCATGCTTCGTCACAAGAGAAAAGGCAAGAGCTTATGCCGATTGCAAATACTTATGATATTCATGAAGTCGTTAAGGCGATGCAGGATTATTTTAATGCTACGCATAGAAGGATAACTTATGAATATACATTGGTGTCAAATGTGAATGATACTAATGAAGATGCGTTGAGGCTGGCTGAGTTAGTATCGGGTACACCTTGTCATGTTAATCTTATTCCTGTGAATCCGATTAAAGAGCGCAGTTACAGCGCTTCTGACACATCAAGAGTAAAATCATTTGTAAAAAAACTTGAAAAATGTGGCATAAATGGTACTATTAGAAGGGAAATGGGTCGCGATATTGACGGGGCCTGTGGACAATTAAGAAGAAGACATATGAAGGAAGGTAGCGTATGAAATACTATGCATTGACAGATGTAGGTGTTGCTAGAACTGAAAATCAAGACTATGTATTTGCAACAGATAATTCAGTTGGCATTTTGCCTAATCTTTTCCTCGTTGCTGACGGAATGGGCGGTCACAACGCTGGAGATTACGCATCACGTAAAGCTGTCTCAATTGTATTAAATGAAATAGAACGAAGTAGAGAAAGAAAGCCAGTTCTTATCTTAGAGAATGCAATCAAGGCTGCAAACGAAGCTTTGTACAACGAATCTAAGATTGACCCTAGCAAGTCAGGTATGGGTACAACATTTGTAGTATGTACAATTTCTGACAAGAAGATGTATGTGGCAAATGTTGGTGATTCGAGATTATATATTGCAGATGACTCTTCAATGTGTCAGATTACAAGAGACCATTCTCTAGTTGAAGAGCTTAGAAGAAGTGGCAAGATGGGAAATTTCGATGCAAAGAATCATCCAAAGCGTAATGCAATAACTCGTGCAGTTGGAGCAGAGAAGGATGTCAAAATTGACTTCTTCGAAGTATCAACAAATAATTTCGAAAGAGTTTGTATTTGTTCGGATGGTCTTACCAATATGGTTGATGATAATGAGTTATTTGCTCAATTGTCATACGAAGGTGACCCAGAAGCTAAGGCTAAGACTTTAGTTAGTTTGGCAAATCGTAAAGGTGGATTAGATAATATCTCGGCAGTTGTAGTTGAGCCGTTTATATAAAGAGGTGTGTACATGTTAAATATAGGAAATTTTTTGGCAGATAGATATGAAATCCTAGAGACAATAGGCTCAGGTGGAATGTCTGATGTATATAGAGCGAAAGACCATGTCTTAGGAAGAGATGTGGCAATTAAGGTGCTTAAGGCAGAGTTCGCAGAGGATATGACTTTTGTTACTAAGTTTAGAACAGAAGCTCAGGCGGCTGCAGGATTAGAGCATCCTAATATTGTAAATATTTATGATGTAGGTTCTGAGAATGGAATGTATTACATTGTTATGGAATACGTAGAAGGAATCACATTAAAGTCTTATATTAAGAAAAAAGGAAATCTTAATTTCAAGGAAGTGCTTTCTATTGCAATTCAAGTGGGTAGAGGTATTCAAGCTGCTCATGATAAGGGAATTGTACATAGAGACATTAAGCCTCAGAACATTATGATTTCTAAGGAAGGTGCTGTTAAGGTTACAGACTTTGGTATTGCTAAGGCGGTTAGCTCTAATACTGTAAATGCAGATGTTATGGGTTCTGTCCATTACACATCTCCTGAGCAAGCGAGAAATGGATATGTAACATGTCAGACAGACATTTATTCTCTTGGTATTGTTATGTATGAAATGGCAACTGGACAAGTGCCATTTGATGGAGATACTACAGTTGCAATTGCAATACAACATTTACAATCCGAAATGGTTTCGCCTGCAAAGCTTGTAGATGACCTTCCAATTAGCGTAGAGAGAATTATTCAAAAGAGTACTATGAAGAGTACTGATAGACGTTATGCAACAATGGAGGATTTGATTCTCGATCTGAAGAAGGCGTTGGTTAATCCATATGAAGATTTCGTAACTATTACAGATCCAACTAACGAAGTTGAGACAACTAAGGTTATAACAGCAGATGAGGTTGAACAAATCAAAGCAGCTTCAGGTATTGAGCCTGAAGAAGATGATGACGAAGAGGAAGAAGTAGCTAAAGAAGGTAAGGTAAATTCTAAGATGGATAAGGCCATTACTATTATGGCTATCGTTGCAGCTGCAGTTATCTTGGGTCTACTAGTGTATTTCGTAGGTAGCTTCTTTGGACTATGGAAATTCTCAGGTGGTGATTCTGAACAAAGCAGTGAGCAAGTAACAATGGTTGACTTACTTGGAATGACTGAGAAGGAAGCTATTGATAAGCTTAAAGAACTCAACTTAAGCTACAAGAAGATTGAAGCTTCTTCTGATAAATATGATGAAGGACAAGTTTGTGCACAATCTGTTAAGAAGGGCGACAAGGTTGCTGAGAAGACAACGGTTACTATTACAATTAGTACTGGTAAGGGCGATAAGTCTGTGCCAAATGTTGTTGGTATGACAGAGTCTAATGCTATTTCCGCTTTGCAATCAGCAGGCTTTAAGTATAATAAGGAATACAAATACGGAGACGATGAGCAAGGTAAGGTTATCTCTCAAAGTCCTAATGGAGGAGCAACTGGCAAAGAAGGAGATACTGTTACTATTGTAATAAGTCAAGGTACAGAGAAGGCTAAGGTTCCTAATGTTGTAGGACAAAGCCAAAGCGCAGCTACATCAACCTTGCAAGCAGCAGGTCTTAATGTGACAGGTAACAGCACAGAAGAATCTGATTCAGTTCCTAATGGATGCGTTATATCTCAAAGTATCGCAGGCGGCAAGAGCGTAGATAAGGGAACAGATATTAGCTTAGTAATTAGTAAGGGCGCAAAGCTTTATAAATATAGCTTTACTTGTGATGTTGACGGCAGATATACATTAGTTGATGCTAATGGAACACAATGTTGTAATGAAGACCACAAAGCTGGAGATGTTGTATCAGTATCTGGTATTAAGACATCAACAGGTACACTTACTACACCAAGTGGTTCAAGATCTGTATCATTTCAATCACAATAATTTATAGGTATATATGACAGGTAAAATAATTAAAGGAATATCCGGATTCTACTACATTGATGTGGCAGAATCCGGTATTTATGAATGTAAGGCAAAAGGAATATTTAGAAAAGAAGGCAAGAAGCCTTTGGTGGGAGATAATGTTGAGATAGAAGTGTTGTCCGAAGAGGATAAGCTTGGAAATGTTATAGAAATCCTACCGCGAAAGAATGATTTGATTCGTCCCGCTGTGGCAAATGTAGATCAAGCATTGATTATATTTTCGGCAGAGAATCCAAAGCCTAATTTTAACTTATTAGACCGTTTTCTTGTTATGATGGAATATCAAGAGGTTCCAGTTGTAATTTGCTTTAATAAAGTGGATTTGTGCACAGATGAATATTTGAAAAGCTTAGCTGAAATATATTATGCAGCAGGCTATGAAATAATATTTACAAGTGCAAAGCGCGAAATTAATCTTGATAAGGTTAAGGAGGTTTTGAAGGGAAAAACATCTACTGTTGCAGGTCCTTCTGGCGCAGGCAAGTCTTCTTTGATTAACAAGCTGCAAGACAATATAACAATGGAAACTGGAGAGATTAGTAAGAAGCTTGGACGCGGTCGACACACCACAAGACACAGCGAATTAATTCGACTCGATATACAACAAAGCAGCTTTATTGTTGATACTCCAGGATTTTCGACAATGGATATTCCAGGGTTTGAGAAAGAGGACTTGAAAATGTGTTACCCAGAATTTGTGGAATTAATGTCAGAGTGTAAGTTCTCAAGCTGTGCACATATAAATGAACCAGGATGCGCTGTCAAAGCTGCAGTGAGTCAGGGTGATATTTCAAATGTTAGATATGATAATTATGTCAAGCTTTATGAAGAGCTTGAATTGAAGCCAAGGTATTAGGGTTTGATAATAGTGTTATAGTTAAAATAATATTAATTAGTTAAAAATAGTATTGTGTATGAATTATTGTTTGAGTATAAGAAGGAGAAACCATGAATAATTGTTTGTCACCATCGATTTTATCAAGTGATTTTGGTAAGCTTGGAGAAGATATTAGAATAGTTGATGAAGCAGGAGCAGAATACATCCACGTTGATGTTATGGACGGTATGTTTGTACCAAGCATTTCTATTGGAATGCCTGTTGTGAAATCAATCAGAAATTACACGGACAAGGTGTTAGACGTGCATCTTATGATTGAAGATCCAGACAGATATATTGAAGAATTTGCAAAGGCTGGTGCTGATATTATTACAGTACATGCTGAGGCGTGTAAGCATCTTGATAGAACTATTGAACTTATCAAGTCTACAGGCGTACTTGCGGCAGTTGCATTAAATCCTGCAACACCTCTTTCGGCAATTGAATATGTATTGCCTAAGCTTGATATGGTACTTATTATGTCAGTTAATCCAGGTTTTGGCGGACAGAAATTTATTCCATATTCAATTGATAAGATTCGCAAGTTGAAGGCTATGCTTGATGAGAGGAATCTCAAGATAGATGTTGAAGTTGACGGTGGGGTTAATCTTGAAAATGTTAAGGAAATAATTGATGCTGGAGCCAATATTATAGTGGCTGGCTCAGCAGTATTTTCAGGTGATGCAGCATTAAATGTTGAGAAGTTTCTTGAGATATTGAATTAATATTTTCTTAGTGTTTTTTGATAGAATTAACTAGAAAGTATTTGATTGAATTATTTGGAAGTTAGAATTATAGAAATATTTGTAAATTGGAATATAGAAATATTTGGAAATTAGAATTATAGAAATATTTGGAAGTTGAATATAGAAATAATTGTAAATTAGAATATAGAAATATTTGGAAGTTAGAACATAGAAATAATTGTAAATTAGAATATAGAAATATTTGAAAAAATCAGATAGATAATAAAGTATAGTCTGGGATATTGAGGGGGATTTATGGCAGAACAAAAAATATATATTATAGCTGGCGGTCACGTAGACGATGAATTCATTAAGAAGCAGCTTTGTGATAAGAAGGGCAATAAGAAGAAGGACGTATACATTATTGCTGTAGATAAAGGTCTTGATTGTCTATATAGACTAGAGATAAATCCTGATGAAGTGATTGGAGATTTAGATTCTGTATCAAATGAAGCAAGAATTGCACTAGGGCTCAAGCCAATCGGTAGGAAGAAGGTAGAAGTAGCAGAGGATGCATTTACATTTGACATACTTCCTTATCATATTAGACAATTAGATCCAGTCAAAGATCAAACTGATACGGAAGAAGCAATAAGATTTGCGCTACGTTATTTCAAGAAATGTGAAATGGTTATTCTAGGAGCAACAGGAACAAGAGTAGACCATATGTTAGGTAATATTGGTATACTAGGTCTAGGGTTGATGTCAGGGTACAACATTGTTTTGATGGATGAGCATAATAAGGTTCAATTGCTTACAGATGAGATAACAATTAGTAAGAAGAAGCAGTTTGGAGATTTTGTATCGGTTATGCCATATACAGATGATGCTGTAATTACGATGACAGGCTTCAAATATAATGTTGATAATGAGCCTTTTAAGAAACATTTGTCACTAGGCGTAAGCAATGAGATTGTTGATGCAGAAGCGACAATCAAGGTTGAAGAAGGAATAGCAATTCTCATTGAAGCAAGAGATTAAGAGACTTTAAGAATTGTGCCAATAGTGTCGGCATAATTAGATAAGAATAGAATTATAAGAAACTCTAGGAAATTTTCCCAAGGGTTTCTTTTTTTTGTGTTGGAATACTGTCAATATTTTTATAAAAATACCTTGAATAAATACAAGAGGAATGATATATTTTATTTAATTAATTAAAATGATTAATTAAATATCTAGAAATGAATATCTAATATCTAGATATAAACAATTTCTTAAATTGAAAGGAAAAACAAATGAGTACGAGTAAAAGAATAGTATACCTTATCATTGGACCAGCATTATATTTCGCAATATGGCTTTTGGCAGCTAATTTAGGTAATGTTGATCCTGCAGCAGCAAAAGGTATTGGTACAGCAGTATGGATGATTTTTTGGTGGGTTACAAGACCTGTTGATATTACAGTTACAGCGTTACTACCAGTTATTATTAATGCGTTATTTAGTATTGTTCCAATGGAGGATATTATTTCTCAGTACTCCTCTAGTAGTATTATTTTGATATTTGGTTCATGTCTACTTACAGCGCCATGGGCGTCTATTGGATTAGATAAGCGTATTTCACTTAAGGCATTGTCTTTGATAGGACCTTCTATGAAGTCTCAGATTGCTGTGTGGCTTCTTGCCTCAGCAGTTATGTCTAATATGATGCCAAATGTAGTTGTTGTAGCAATATTTACACCAATAGCAGTAGCAATGCTTAAAGCCGCTGGATATGATGATATCAAGAAGTGCGAGCCAGCAGTACCAATTCTTTGTGCTATTGCATGGGGTTCACAATTAGGTGGCGCAGGTACTCCTCTAGGAGGAGCTATGAACATCACTGCAATATCTTTTATTGAAGATGTAACAGGCAAAGAATTTATGTATGTTGATTGGCTTACAAGAATGCTTCCATACACAATTATTGTTACAGTGATTTGCTTATTAATCATGATGTTTAGACCTAGCAAGGTTAAATCACTTTCAGGAACTAAGGAATATTTTAAGGAAAGTTATGCTGCACTTGGACCAATGAAAGGTGTAGAGAAGATTAGTTTAGTATTATTTATTATTGCGATGCTAGGCTCATTTATTCGTCCTTTATATGCTGATTTATTACCTGGACTAGTACCAGCATATTTATTCTTATTAACAGGATTTATCAACTTCGTAATTATTGCAGCAGATAAGAAGGGCATAAAGGCACCATTACTTTCTTGGGATACAGCTCAGAAGGAAGTTATGTGGGGAATGTTGCTTCTATTTGCAGGCGGTTTGGCATTAGGCAAGATTCTTACAGGTTCTGGAGCTAATGACGTTATTGCAAATGTTATTTCAGGACTTAACCTTGAGGGCGGACTCGGAACAGTTGTTGTATTTGCAGTGATTGCAGCTCTTATTTCGGAAATGACTAACTCAACAGTTTCTGCTGCTGTAACACTTCCTATTGCGATTGGTGTAACTACTAAGCTAGGACTTAATCCAATACCTTACATTTTCACAACAGCAATGGCTATGAACTATGAGTCGTTACTTCCTGTAAGTGTAAGAGCTATTTCTGTAAGTCATGGATTAGATCCAAGCAAGCTTATGAAAAGTGGAGCCTTAATTACTATTGTAAGACTCGTTGTAGCGATAGCTGTAGGATATGTAATGATGCTTGTTTGGCCAGGTTTCGGACAACTATAAAAAAATATACAAAAACTATGTATATTTTGTTGAACATTTTACAAATCTAAAGTATAATTATCGTAGTTGTTTACTTATACCTAGTGAGAACGGAAAATTTGGGTATAAGATTTAGAAAGGTGGTTTTTATTTATGAGTCCAGAATTACAATTATATGTTGACAGAATCGAAGAAATCCGTGCATTGTTTGAGGACGGTGCAATTGTTTCTGTATTAGATAAAGATGGTATATGCCTTAAGTATTCAATGCCAGAGGATATGGAGCCTACAATGGGTGTTGGTAGTAAGATTGATGATACTACTGGAGCATTCCAAAGATGTGTTGAGACAGCAACAAGACAACACAATGTATTACCTAAAGAAGTTATGGGTTATTCATTAGAAGGTAACTTAGTTCCAATTATGGATAATGGTGAAGTAGTTGGAGTTCTAATCAGTACATATCCAGTTGATGAAGAGAAGGAGAAGCGCGAAGAGATTGAATTGACATTCCGCAAGTCAATGGAAGATGTTAATACTGCTGTAGAAGAAGTTACAGAGAAGATGCAGAAGCTTACAGAAGAGTTGTCAGTTGTAATTAATGATACAGAAGAGATTGAAGCTGATGTAGATGTAGCATCTAAGGTTGTTGGTAATGTTGAGAAGAATGCTTCAAGATCTAATATCTTGGCACTTAACGCTTCTATTGAAGCAGCTAGAAGTGGTGAAGCAGGTAGAGGTTTTGCTGTAGTTGCTGAGGAGATGGGTAAGCTTGCTACAGAAAGTAGTACAGCTGCTGTTCAAACAATGAAGACACTTGAAGGTATCTTCGAAAGACTTGAGAAGATTACTGATGAAGTTAAGAGTGTTGGTAAAGATGCCGCTTCAAATGTTGAAAGTATTGAGAATATCAATGGTATTCTACAAGAAGCATTTAAGACTTTTGATGAATAAGATATGGATTATTAGTTTATAGCGAATAAGGGCTATCAATTATTAATTTGTAGTGAATAATGATTTATTAGAGAGTGCAGATTGCACTCTCTTTTTTTGTAGAAGGGAAAGAGAAGGGATAATTTTTTGTGTTTTGTTATATTACCACCTGAGCGCTTAAATTAAGGCACCAGGTGGTAAAGCGAGCCAATATTTAATGAAAATTATATATATATATTAAGAAATATTAAATTATATCCGAAGTTATATATAGAAAACTATAACTATCTATATGGCAAAAAGGATTTTGCTATGCATTTTCAAGGAGGAAGAAGAAATGACAGGTATCGAGAATTATAATCAAATGAATGCTATTTCGGCATATCAATCCAAGGTTAATGACAAGAAAACTGAGGGCACCAAGGAAGCTTCCAAATATGGTAAGACTATTGGTGAACCAGAGCTATCCAAAGAAGGCGCGAAATATTACGAGCAGCTTAAGAAGAAATTCGGCCAGTATGATTTTGTGCTTGTGAGCGAAAGTGAAAAGGCTAACGCACAGGCTAATGCATCAAAATATGCTAATGGAATGAAGACGGTGGTTTTGATTGATGAAGCCAAGATTGAGAAGATGGCAACTGATAAAGAATTCCGCAAGAAATATGAAAATATCTTAAGTGGTGCAGGACAACAATTAGAACAACTTAAGTCTAGTATGGTACCATCAGGAGCGCCTATTGAAGGCTATGGCATACAAGTAAATGATGATGGAACTACAACATTATTTGCTGTTCTTAAGAAGCAAGGTGATGCTCAAGCTAAGAGAATTGAAGCAAAGCAAGAGAAGAAGTTAGAAGAGAAGAAAGCTGCTAAGAAGGCTGAGGCGAAGGAAGCCGCGAAGGAGCGGATAGAAAATGCTAGAGAGAAGGCGAAAGATTCTGACGTCAAGGTGGAAGACGATGATACTGTAACGCTTACAGCAAATTCTGTTGAAGAGCTTATTAAGAAAATTGAAGAATACACATTTTCAATGAGAAGCGATAGTGTTATGACAGAGGCTGAGGCTGCAGTTGGAGGCAATATCGATTTCGCAGGCTAAGACAGTGGGGTGGTTTTATGAAAGCAATTGGTACAGGAGCTGTTGCAACACCGCCTAAATCATATGATGTTAATAGTTCAAGAAGTGGTAAAGTATTTAAGTATAAGAAGCCTGAACAATTAACTAATTCAAAAAAAGCAAACGAGAAAAATCTTTCTGAGAAAATTCGTGACCTTAAGAAGCAAAATAAAGATGGAAACAATGCTTTAAAGTTGAAAAATTCATATTATGAAGGAAGCGTTGCACATGCAAATTCTTTAGAAAATAATAGACTAAATAAGAAAAATACATCAACAGAGCTTAAGCAATTAAAGTACAGCTATAAGTCTGTAGCGAATAAAATAATGAGCGCTAAAACATCTCAAAGTGCAAAACAAGCAGTTAGCCAAGCTACACGTGAAGTTTCTAGACTCAAAAAACTTCGTGAAGATGACAAATATGATTCAGATGAATTAGAGGCTGCAATTGCACATGCTAAAGCTATGGAGAGAGTTGCCAAGAAAAAGGTTAAACATTTACAAGCTGAAGAAATGGCCAAAATCAAGCAAGGTTCTAATGTAGGACAGCTTGACGAGAAAGAGGTCGATGAGACTTCAGAAGAAGAGAAGACAGATGAGGTAGCTCAAGAGGATGAAGTTTTAGAGGAAGAGGAGCTTTCAAAGCAGATTAGAGATGATTTGCTTTCGGATACTGAATATGAGATGTTAGATACACCAATATCTATGGAGCTAGAGGATGTAGTTTCTGAAATGTCTGAAAGCATGGAAGAAATGCTGTCTGAAGTGGCTGAAAGCGTGGAAGACTTGATGTCAGATTTGACGTCTGAGATGGAATTTGATATTGATCCAAGTGACCTTAAGATGATGAAGATTAAGCATCGTAACAAGGAAATGAAGGATATTATCAAGGCTGATATGGAGTATCTAAAAGCGGTATTTGATAAGCTAGAAGGTAATAGCTCTAAAGCATCACCTAGTTCGGCGCCAGTAGCCGAGAGCGCACCAGTAGCACAGAATGCGGTTGTAATAGGGGGTGCTGCTCCAGTCATGACGCTTGATAGTGTGTCGACAGGTGACATTTCTATAGATGTTACAATTTGATGTAGAGAGAGTTGTGGCATTTATATTGATGTGAAATACATTTGACATTTTTTGAAAAATATATTGTAATCACTGTGTAACATTTTGAAAAATGTGTTACAATGTTGATAGACAGATAATGTTATGTTAAATGACAAGGTGATATTTACATTTATCTTGAAATAATATATGGATGTAAATGTAATAATATATAGGTAAGAATATATAGAAGGGAGAGTCTTATGGCACAATTTGATATTTCATCTTTTTTTAATAAGAGTAGTGGAATGAGTGCTTTTAATTATTCTGATTATAGTATGATTAAAAGTGGCGGATATAAGAAGCTTATGAAGTCTTATTATAATAAGGCTGATAATACAAGCGTTAAAGCAGATAAGACTGATAAGACAGATAGAACGAATAAGAAGACAGGTGTTGTAGATACAACAGGTCTTACACCAATGAAGAAGCAAGCAGCTTCTTTGCAAAAGACTGCAAGTGACATTACTAAGTCAGATGCATTTAAAGCTAATGGTGGAAATTATGACACAGAGAAGATTGCAGGCGCGGTGAATAATTTTGTTAAGGATTACAATAGTACAATTGAACAGTCCGACAAGATTACATCTAAGGATGTTACGCAACAAGTAGGCTTTATGAAGAGCATGACTAAGACTATGTCTAAGGCTTTATCGCAAGTAGGAATTACAGTTGGCGATGACGGCAAGTTGAATGTCAATGAAGAGACACTTAAGAACGCTGATATGAAAAATGTTAAATCATTATTTTCAGGTTCATATTCATATGCATCACAAATTGCTGATAAAGCAAGCGCTATAGGAAGTGCAGTTGCAAGAAGTTCAAGTATGTATACTAATAGCGGTTCTTCATACAGTTCAGTTTCAAGCATGTACTCTGATTGGATTTAAGCGAAAGTTTGATAGTTGATTTTACCCTCTTTACATAATAGTAAAGAGGGTTTCTTGTTTGATGCTTATTTGTGTAAAGTTTAGTATGTAAAATGTATAAATGATTTGCATTTTACGGGGGATATATGTAAATGAATTATTTGTATTTATGAGGGGATTATGACTGAGAATAGTATTAGAAGACATAGAATAAGGTTGATGATTTGTGGAAAGCAGGTTGTGATTTTTGGCGTGTGGACGTTGATTAAATTAGTGCTAACATATTTTCTTGACCCATTTCAATTCGAGAAATATATTTACAGAGCTGGATACGAAGAGTATTTTAATTTTGTTAAAATAATCGTCTTTGTGATTTTGGTAGGTTATTTTATGATTGACATTTTAATACGTGTATATATTGGTAGATGTGCAAAGCAAGAGGCCAGAGGTAAGAAGCTAAGCATTTTCTATATTGTAATTGCATGTATATATACCATCGCGATTTTCGTGACAGAGCTTGTGACGGTTATTTCTTCATTTGTAAATGGAATTGAAGGAGAAGACGTGATAATGTTGTTTAGTGGAGTTGTTGATACGATTACGCTTTTGCCTATGGTTTTAATCGTGGTTTCATCTATAATGCTTCGCAAGAATAATGTAAATCTAGAGAAGGAAATGATTGGGAGGTAGTCGTAATGCAAATGGATTTTCACTATTATGCAACATATTGTGCGGCTATTATTGCAGGGTACACTTGCGATGAAGGTCGTGAAATTGCGCATGCAGCTCAATTTGTAGATGGATGTACAGCTACAATGCTAAAGTCTATGAAGGCTCCGGTTGCGGCTGCTACAACGCAGACACAGATGGAAATGATGAATGCTAGAACGGATATTGTAGGGATTCAGGATATTACAAGGATTTGGTCTTCTTTTCATTTTCTTCCGTATGATTTATATGCGCCCATCAAGCATGGAACTAAGCAATATAAGAATCGTTATAGATTGATATGCAAGCCTAATGGGAAGCTTGTTAAGGAAACTGTAAAATTAGCTAAGGGTTCTTCCTTGCCTGCAATTGGTGTTGCGATGCATGTTCTTGCTGATACGTGGGCTCATAGTTATTTTGCGGGGACGCCGTCAAATGTTATTAATGATACGAATGATTATTTCGAGGAAATATTAGGCGCTGACGGAGAAGAAAGTAGAAGAAAAATTGTATTTTCTCATAATCCTGTGAAAAAGGATGATGCAGTTGAAGGAATATATTCAGCAAGTGTGCGTCAGGAAAATGAGAAATCGATAATGGTATTAGGTCATGGGAGAGCTGGACATTTACCAGATTATAGCTACATCAAATACGAATATATGCCTGCCTGGGATAATTATAATTTGATTGTTAAGGATAACCCAACGGAATATTATAAAGCATTTTGCCAAATGGTATATGCCTTGAAGTATCTTAGGGGTGAAATTGAAGAATTTGAATTAGATAATTATGCGTATCGAGAGGTCGAGAAGTACAAGGAACGTATAATGCAAATTATTACTAAGAGGCAGTTGATTGCTTGCGCAGATTGGAAAGCATTTGGAGAAGATTTGTCTGGTACTGCATTGATTGACTACGATATTGAACGATACAAAAATGAAATTTTGGGCGTTGCGAAAGAAGAAAGAGATAATACATTTGCAGGACAATTTGTTCTTGCAGCGCTAGAACAAAAAAGTATGGTTACACATTTCGTATATGAGAGTGGAAATTACATGACGGGGTTTTCTGTTGACTATAAGGAAAAGGGCTTTAAGGGGATAAAGGATTTTATGAAGCTTATTACTAATCACGAAGGAGGAGAGCATAATGACAATTACGAGAAGAATTGCTAAATTGTTGTATGGTTTACTTCTTTTGGTGGGGTGTGCGTTGATTATATTTGACCCAGAATGGGGATATTTGGTTGTATGCGTGGTGCTTTCTTTTGGATTGATGTTACGCGGACTTAAGGAAATTTGGTATTATATATCGATGGCACGACACAAAGTAGGAGGCTTGACGGTCTTGTTTAAGGGCATTTTATTTTTTGATTTTGGAATGTTTCTATTCGTTATTCCAGATGTGCCAAAAAGTATGATTATGTTGTATCTACTTGGAATGCAATTGTTTGATGGAGTTATGAAGATTCTTAAAGCGCGTGATGCTAGAAAGCTTCAATCCCAGTGGAAATTGGACATGTCAATTGGTGTGATTCAGGTGCTTATTGTTATCATAGGCATTTTCTTTATTCAGTCAATGTTTATGCTTGCAGTGGTGGTTTGCGTCGGACTAATTCAAAATGCGATTGGAAACATTATTGTAGCATTTAGGAAGACGAGTATTGTGTATATAGAGTAGGCAATTCTTTCGAAAATGTTGATGGAACACGATTTTCGACTTCGAGAATGTTGCTGAATCACGATTTTCGACTTCGAAAATGTTGACAAAACATTTTCAAATATCCCTATAGTTCTATAAACTCTTTGAAATGTTAATAAAAATTTAATAATTTGTTCGATTGACTGTTCGAGTCAAGTTGAGTTATGTTATATCCACGACGTTTCTGGCGTGGTTTTTTGTGGTATAGCCACAGTATCTTATTTGGAAATATATCGATATTAATCCCTAAAATAAAATTGATAAGGTTTGTTTTATAGGATGAATGAACTGCAAATATTAGGCTTGTAAAATTAAATATG
>JAZUIN010000019.1:0-45644 GCA_045642225.1 Lachnospiraceae bacterium
TTTAGTACCATAAAAGTGTAGTTGTTAGAGAGTAATTAACTCTGACATCTACACTTATTTTTATATAATAAGGGGAGTAATTGGTCTGGCGCGGCGCTTTTTGGATTAATCACATCCGGCAACAAAAACAGTCAGCCAACCCCTTGTTATATGTATTCGCTTAAGCAGGTAGAGACTAATCAGTAGCTCTCGCGTAACCAACTAAAATGAATGGTAATAAGTGTGGATGGAAACAATTACTAATTATTATTAAGGAGGTCGTGTATGATAAGCGTAGGTATTGATGTATCTAAAGGAAAAAGTACAGTTTGTATTTTGAAACCATATGGTGAGATTGTCAGCAGTCCATTTGAAGTAAAGCATCTCGAAAGTGATTTGGATAGTCTTGCACAGATGATTTTAAGATTGGACGGGGACGTTAAGGTTATAATGGAAGCCACTGGCATTTATCATCTTCCAGTACTTCAACAGTTGCAAGATAAAGGGATTTTTGTATCTGTTATTAATCCATTTGAGATGAAAGAATATGCTTGTAGAGGCATTCGAAGGGTAAAGACAGATAGGCAAGATGCCATTACAATCGCAAACTATGGAATTGATAACTGGTTTAGATTAGAAAATCATAAAGGCGATGATGAAATATATGCAGAGTTAAAACTTCTTGGGAGACAATATAGTCATTATATGGAAATGCATGTTAAAGCGTTGCTAGAACTTACACATATGCTGGATTATACCATGCCAGGAATCAAAGGGAAAATCAAAAGTTGGAATGAAAGTAATGGTAAAGATAAACTCAGTGATTTTGTAGAGAAATATTGGCATTACGATAACATAGTTTCTATGACGCAGGATGAATTCGTCAATAATTACATAGAGTGGGCTAAAGAAAACAAATACCATCAGAACAGCTCAAAGGCATTGGAAATCTATGAGCTCGCATCTGATGGTATTGCTACATTATCTGCCAATACCCCATCGACCAAAATGCTGGTATTGGAAGCAGTTAGGGTACTTCGAGAAATCGATAATACCTTGATGAAAATCATAACACGAATGAAGGAATTAGCAAAGACACTTCCTGAATATGAAACGGTACGAGCAATGGGTGGCGTTGGAGAAGTGTTAGCACCTAAGTTGATAGCAGAAATAGGCGATATAAGGCGCTTTCATAATGGTAAAGCCTTAATAGCTTATGCCGGAATAGATGCCCCACCATATCAATCAGGGCAATTTACAGGAACAAATAGAAAAATAAGCAAACGAGGATCAAAACTGCTACGAAAAATTGGCTATGAAACGATGAGGGTACTTAAAACTCATAAAGAACCAGAGGATGCAGCTGTATATCGATTTATACTAAAAAAAGAGGCAGAAGGGAAATCCAAAAGGCAGGCTAAGATAGCAGGGCTGAATAAGTTTTTAAGAATCTACTATGCCAGAGTGAGCGAAGTATATAAAACAATATAGAAATATTTCTAATTGACAAAGCTGACGGCTGACTGAAAAGTCAGTCTATTTGTCGTGGACAAAAAGAACAAAAATAAATCATAGAAAAATCTGTAAGAAAATCAATTTAGTACTTGATTTTTCTTAGCAGGTTTTATTGCACTATTTAGACTATGTGTTATAGCAATATAACTATAATATATCTATAATATTTTTTATTTTGTAGAATTAACAACTTGAAATATAGTTTCAAAAACCTTATTATATATAATGAATTTCATGTTGTGTATCATTCATATTATGAAATACATTACGGATGTTATATAATACATTTTCCATATTATGATACACATTACAGATATTACATAATACATTATAGATGTCATACTACATATCTTCTATACTATATGACACGGAGGACTTATGAGCGATAAAGAAAAAGCCACAAAAACAAAAGATAAAGAAATACATATGACTCAAAAGGAGATTCTATCACTCCTTATAAAGAGTTTCTCAGAAATTGACTATGTCGGATATGATGACATACCTGATATCGACTTATATATTGACCAGGTAACTACATTTATCGATTCTCATTTGGAATCTGTTAAGCGTAATCCAGAAGATAAAACACTGACCAAAACAATGATTAACAACTACACAAAGAACAATGTTTTACCTTCTCCTGACAAGAAAAAATATAATAAAAATCATATATTGACACTGATTTTTATATACTATCTAAAATCTTTCTTAAGTATCAAGGATGTTAAATCCATCATGGAGCCTGTTACAGACAAGTTCTTTAATAGTGATGACGAATTATCCTTTACAGATGTATATAAGCAAATTGTAGACCTTGAAATAGCTGAAGGAAAAGCTATGGCAAAAGACGTTATTAGAAAGTTCAATCTTACTAAAGATGTTTTCCCTGATGCTCCCGAAGAAGACCAAGATTTCCTTAGACGTTTTTCATTTATATGTCTACTAAGCTTTGACATCTATGTTAAGAAGATGATGATTGAAAAACTCATCGATATCAATGATGAAGAAAAAGACGAAACAGATAAAAAAAAGAAATAAAAAAAGCTTCTGGATACACAAAATCCAGAAGCTTTTTACATTTTCTATTACAAGATATCTATATACTCTCCCGCTAATGCTTTATTCATACTACGAACCGCACAGAATTTTCCACACATTGAACATGTATCACTGTGGTCGTCTTCTGGCTTTCTAGAATCGCGAATTGCTTTAGCCGTCTCAGGGTCTAGTGCACACTCAAATTGTGCATCCCAATCAAGCACGCGTCTTGCATCTGCCATCTTGTCATCAATATCACGAGCACCTGGAATACCTTTTGCAATGTCTGCTGCATGTGCTGCAATTTTTGATGCAATAATTCCTTGCTTTACATCATCTACATTTGGAAGAGCTAGATGCTCTGCTGGTGTAACATAACATAAGAATGCTGCTCCACTCATTGCCGCAACCGCACCACCAATTGCAGATGTAATGTGGTCATATCCTGGCGCAATATCTGTAACTAATGGTCCTAATACATAAAATGGTGCTCCCATACAAATAGTCTGCTGAACCTTCATATTTGCCGCAACCTGATCAAGTGGCACGTGTCCAGGACCTTCAACCATAACTTGTACATTATGCTCCCAAGCACGCTTAGTAAGCTCTCCAAGACGTACTAATTCTTCAATCTGACATACATCTGTAGCATCAGCAAGACATCCTGGTCTACAAGCATCACCTAGAGAGACTGTAACATCATGCTCCTCGCATATTTCAAGAATTTCATCATAATATTCATAGAAAGGATTCTCTTCTCCTGTCATCGCCATCCACGCAAAAACAAGAGAACCTCCTCTACTTACAATATTCATTTTACGCTTATGCTTCTTAATTTGTTCAATAGTTTTTCTTGTAATTCCACAATGTAAAGTAACAAAATCAACTCCATCTTCAGCGTGAAGTCTAACTACATCTACGAAATCTTTTGCTGTTAATGTAGCAAGATCTCTCTGATAATGTATAACGCTATCATAAATAGGAACTGTACCAATCATTGCTGGACATTCTGAAGTAAGCTTTTGACGGAAAGGTTGAGTATTTCCATGACTACTCAAATCCATAATCGCTTCAGCTCCAAGTTCAACTGCACTCATAACCTTTTGCATTTCAATGTTGTAATCCTTACAATCTCTAGAGACACCAAGATTTACATTAATCTTAGTACGAAGCATACTACCAATACCCTCTGGCTCTAGTGACTTGTGATGCTTATTTGCAGGAATTGCAACCTTGCCTTCAGCAACAAGCTTCATCAACTTGTCTACTTCCATTCCTTCTTTTTTTGCTACTGTTTCAATTTCTTTTGTAACGATGCCTTTTCTAGCTGCGTCCATTTGTGTAGTATAATTATTTGCCATTTTCAATCCTCCAATTGCCATTCATATGATTAAGTGGTCCTGAACCTTTTCCAAGATTCAAATTAGCCTTTATTGCGTTTGTTAAATATTCCTTAGCATTTTCTATAGCCTGCTCAAGAGGTAATCCCTTCGCAAGAAATGATGCTATGGCACTAGACAAAGTGCATCCTGTACCATGAGTATTAGGATTATCTATTTTCTTCGCATAATACCAGCGCTCTAATCCATCTGAATATAAATAATCATTCGCATCCTTAACGCCATGACCACCCTTTAACAAAACTGCTACTCCAAAATGCTCATATATGTATTTTGCTGCTTCTTCCATGTCCTTTTCATTTCGAATAGAACAACCAGACAGTACTTCTGCCTCTGGAATATTAGGTGTCAAAAGCGTTCCTATTGGTAGTAAGGCATTTTTCAACACATCTACTGCATTATCCTCAATTAGCGAAGAACCACTCGTCGAAACCATTACTGGATCTATTACAATATTCTTCGCCTTGCGCTCTTTTAGACTCGCTGCAACAACCTCTATACATTTTGCACTCGGTAACATTCCTGTCTTCACCGCGTCTGGAAATATATCGTCAAAAACGCAATCCAACTGATCCTTTAAGAAATCACAGTCAACCTCTTTTATACTCTTAACGCCGGTTGTGTTTTGTGCAGTCAACGCTGTAATAGCTGTCATACCATAGACTCCTAGAGAAGTCATCGTTTTAATATCTGCTTGAATACCGGCGCCTCCGCAAGAGTCTGACCCTGCGATTGTTAATGTTGTCTTCATTCCTCCTCCTTTCAACATTAATTTTTTATGTGACGAAAAGTGGTGCCCCCGATTCGCCCACTATTAAACTAAAATGCTCCTAAGAACCTTTAGTAATAATAACTTAATTAAAGCTAATCATTTACCATAGCTACTGTTACTTCCTTCAACTGCTTAGTTGCATTCACAATATCATCATTTGCAAAAATTGCTGATATAACTGCAATACCGCAAATTCCTGTACCAGATAATTCCATCACATTATCTTTACTTATGCCTCCTATAGCAATTACAGGAATGTTAACAGCTTCACAAATAGCCTTCAATGTCTCATGACTTACATCTTCTGCATCATCCTTAGAGCCTGTAGGAAATACTGCTCCAACTCCCAAGTAATCTGCTCCATGTTGTTCTGCAAGAATAGCTTGCTCAACTGTCTGCGCCGATACACCAAGAATCTTATCCTCGCCAATCTTTGCTCTAACGTCTAAAGCTTCCATATCACTTTGACCAACGTGAACTCCATCTGCATCCATTTCAACTGCTATATCAACATCATCATTTATTACAAATGGAACATTATATTTCTTACACAAAGCCTTCATCTCGATTGCTTCTTGAAGAAATATATCATAATCTAATTCTTTTTCACGTAGCTGTACAAATGTAGTACCTCCCTTTAGAGCGTCTTCTACAAGCTCCATCAAGGTCTTTTCCCCAGTATAATAACTATCTGTTACAGCGTATAACAACAAATCTTCTTTAGCGCACTTCATATTTAGCTCCATCCTCTAATGTCTTAGCATCCATATTGAAAATAGCATCAATAATTCTATTTCTATATGTAGAATTGCCGTCACCTTCTTGCATACGGCTCCATCCAATTTCTCCAGCTAATCCCATAGTACAAACTGCTGCTGCAACAGCTTCGCAAATATTATCAGGATTTGCAATAATAAATGCTGTTGACATTCCACTAAGCTGACATCCTGTACCAGTAATCTTACCCATCTCAGGTCTACCATTCCTTATAACATAGCACTTCTCTCCATCACTAACAAGGTCGATAGCTCCTGTAATTGCTACAACTGTATTCATTTCCTTTGCGAAATTTTTAACAAACTCTACAGATGCATCTAAATTTTCCTCTGTTACAGCATCCGCTACATCTGCATCAACTCCCTTAGTAGAACCACTACCTAGTGCTAATGTCTTTATCTCGGAAATGTTTCCTCTAATAACATCAAACTTAACTTCTTTGATTAAGTCTACAGCAGTTTTCGTACGTAAAGTACTCGCGCCTGCTCCAACTGGGTCAAGTAACACCTTGTGTCCCAATTCATTTGCCTTCTTACCAGCAGCAAACATACCCTCTATCGTATACTTATTTAAAGTACCAATATTAATATTAAGTCCTCCACAAATGCTCGTAATATCAGCGACATCATCCACCTCATCTGACATTATTGGGCTTCCACCACAAGCAAGTATTACATTTGCAACATCGTTAACTGTTACATAATTAGTAATATTATGTACTAGTGGCACATTCTTTCTTACATTTTCAATACAATTTCCTAACATTTTGTTCTCCTCTCTGCTTCCCCTTATTGGAAATGTATAACCAAAAAGAAAAACAGATAACCTATCTAGATTATCTGTCAATGTTCTACATTAATTCCTACGTTGGCATTATCCAAATCAGGTTCATGGGTCAAGACTGCATTTCGTCTACTCTCAGCCTGCAAGCGCAAGCCCCCCGTTTATTAAATTTGTCTACCCATCTATTATATCAATTATCAGTACAATGTAAAGCCTTGTTTAACAAATAAAAGCATTACTATTAATAACCGATATAAAATCATAAGTCTTCACTAGTTCTTAACAAACCTATTGTAAATATATGCATTTGCTTCCTTCTCTTCTGAATCCTCAAGCTCTATCAAATGTCCATCATTATATTTTCTCTCTAACGCTTTAGAAATCAAATAATCAGCAACCTCTGGATTCTTAGGGAGCAATGGTCCATGAAGATATGTGCCAATTACATTCTTATATATAACGCCTTCAGCACCACAGTCTTCGCTATTACCATTTCCATATAGCACCTTACCAAATGGTTTGTTATCGTTGATAAATGTGCGACCACCATGGTTCTCAAAACCAACTATTGGCATACTAACAATATCACTTTGAAGTACAATGTTATCAATTAATCTTCCTTCGCCTTGCTCTGTATAAATATCAACTAAATGTAGGCCCTCTATTGTCTCTTCTTCAGTCTTATAATAATTACCAAGTAATTGATATCCTCCACAAACCGCAATGACAACTCCATTGTCTTCTACATAATTCTTAAAATCAGCTTGTATCTCTTGAAGCTTCTGACATACAATAATTTGCTCTCTATCAGAGCCACCACCGAGAAGAACAATATCTAGCTCATCAAAATTAATCTCATCTCCTAGATTAAATTCTAATACCTTTGCATCGATACCTCTCCATTTACAACGGTTAACTAAACAAGCAATATTGCCTCTATCTCCATACAAATTAAGAAGATCAGGATACAAATGACCAATAGTAAGTTTTCTATTATCTTCCATCTATTTCCCCTCCATCTTCTTAAGCACATTTCTAGTTGAGAATAAAGCTGTATAATTTACAAGGACATATAAGTTTTTACATCCATTATTAACTCGCTCAGTAATAGCGTCCGAAACATTAGCATTTAAAGCCGTATCAATATTCGCATACTTTAACCTAAGTCTCATGTCCTGACATCTAATTCCACTTACCGTAATAGAATTAATACTCTCTTCTGAGAAACGATCAAAATCTACATCCCAAAGCCAAGAAATATCTTTACCATCTTGCGCATTATCATTTATAACAACGATAATATCCTTCTTAGTTTCATCTTGCATTACAGCGGAAATGTTTTGGTTAAACCCTGCTGGATTCTTTGCTAGGTTAAGTACAATCTTGGTACCATCAATTTCAAAGCTTTCCATTCTACCATTTTCTGGATTGAATTTATTAAGCATATCTTGAAAATGTTTAGGTTCAACATTAGATGCTTTAAGCGCTGCATACGCTGCTAAAATGTTATACACATTATAAAAGCCCTTATAATTAGCAACTAATCTTGTATCTTCAACTGTAAATGAAATATTATCTCCTACTTCAACAGACTTCGCATTATAATTAATCTCAGGTCTCTTGAAATCACATTTACTACAAGAATAATCTCCTAGCTGACTGTAATGATAGAACTTGTAATCTAACAACGAACCACATTTCTTACAGAATCTGCCTTCTCTGATTTCTTTGGAATTGCTATTATCAACAACCTTTTCACTAATACCAAATGTAATCATTTCATTAGGTACGTCTTGTGCAAGAAATGCTGTCAAAGCATCATCAGCATTTACAATAATTTTCATATCAGGGGCAGATAACATTACCTCTTTGAGAATATTCATAGTAATATCAATCTCGCCATATCTATCTAATTGATCTCTGAACAAATTAGTTAGCAGCATATAATCAGGCTTAAAATGAGGAAAAACTCTTCTTGTACTAGCCTCGTCAATCTCAATTACTGCAGTATCAGCATCAATCTTTCCGCCTTTAGCTGCAAGTACAAATGCTGCAACTACACCATTTAACATATTAGAGCCTGTGTGATTGCATATAACCTTCTTACCTTCTGCTTCAAGCGCTGCACAAAGCATATTATTAGTTGTTGTCTTGCCATTAGTTCCACAGGTTACATAAATGTCCCCTCTAACTTGACTTGCTAATTCTTTCAAAATATTAGGGTAAATCTTGAGCGCTATACCACCACACATCGTCACACCCTGTTTCTTGAAAATGTTTACGCTAACCTTATTAGCCAGCTTAGCCGCCATAATAGCGATTCGTCCTCGTAAGTTCATCTTTTTCCTCTATTCTTTATTCTTTCTATGAGTCTATTTTAGCAAGTTACTTCAGCAATAACCTTAATTAATTCATCCATATTTAAAGGTTTTGCAACGTGCGCATTCATACCTGCTTCAATGCACTTAGCAGCATCACTTGCATACGCATTTGCAGTAGTTGCAACAATAGGAATATTAGCCTTCTTTTGATCTGGTAAATTCCTTATAGTTCTAGTTGCTTCGTAACCATCCATAACAGGCATCATCAAGTCCATAAGAATAACATCCACATCTTCACCTGCTTCAATCATTTCAACCGCCTTCTTACCGTTGTCCGCAGTCGAAACTATCATATCCTCTGACTCTAATGCATATTGTGCTATTTCTAAGTTCAACTCATTGTCTTCAACAAGAAGCACCTTTACTCCAGCCATATTTTTAGGTGTTTCATTCTCTACCTTTGCAACCTTCTCTTCTCTGTTACTATCAATTTTGAATTTGAGTTTAACAAAGAATTCGCTACCTACACCTTTCTCACTGTTTACTAATATTTCGCCGCCCATTTTTTCAATAAGCACTTTAACAATAGAAAGTCCTAGACCTGTACCTCGATATATCGTTCTACTAGTCTTCTCTTCTTGCGAAAATGGTTCGAATATTTTCTCTAAATATTCTTCTGACATCCCGATTCCCGTATCAATAAATCCGAAGGTATACTCTACATATTCAGGAGACAATATATTTTCCTTACATACCATCTCTAGCTTGCCGTCTTTCTTATTGTACTTAATTCCATTAGATGCCAAATTAACAAAAATTTGTCTCAAATGTAATGCAGACGAAATAACATATCTATGACTAGGCTTTTGTTCTTTGTGAAGCTGTAATTTAACCCCCATCTCATCTGCAAGCGGTTCTAAGATAGTAAAGCACTCACTGATAAGTACATATAAATCTACGGATTCCTCTGGAATCGTTGTCTTATCTGCCTCAAGCTTACTCATATCTAATACGTCATTAATAAGTGATAGTAAGTGTCCTGACGACATTTTTATTTTGTCTAAGCAATCTACAACTCTATCCTTATCATTGATATTTTCTATAGCTATATTGGTCATTCCCATAATAGCATTCATCGGTGTACGAATATCATGAGACATATTATTCAAGAAGTCAGTCTTAACTTCATTAGCCGTCTCTGCCTTAGCCAAAGCTTCTTCGATTAGAGCCTGTTGTTCTTTCTCTTCATTGACGATATTATCCGTATTTCTAAATCCAGCAATTATTCGATTCTCGTCCATACGAATAAACTTAAACTGAAAATATCTAAGTCCATGATTTACAGTTCTATAATTGTAAGTATATTCTTCACAATTTTTTAATTCCTCTATTACCTTCTCAAGACGTCCCGCCTCATACAACGCTTCAGCATCATCAGGATGAGTACAACTTGAAATATACGAACACCAAGCCTCGTCGTAAGGATATTCATTGTTACTTCCGTTATCTTCATCTATGACGTAATAACCATCTTGCTTTTGAACTTCAATAGTTTTTCTCTTTTCATTTACAAGATAAATATTTTGGTAATCACGTGAAAGCGCTTCGATAATTAGCTTCGTCTCATTTTCTCTCTGCTTACGTTCAAGCTCTGCCTTAGTCGACTCCGTCTCATCATAAATAATAATATTACACATAATATGACCTGATTCATTTTGCTTATATAACAAGCAACGAGCTTTTTCGTATTTATCGTGAACAGCATCATATACCTTATAACTAAACTCTGTCTTGCCTCTCTTGTACCTATCTAGTATTTTCTCTCGAGTATAATTACTCCATCCACCTTCTTCAAGATTCTTATTGCCAATCATCTTAGCCATACTAATCATCTTATTATATTCAAGTGGTAATTCTACTCCTAGTCCTTCGAAGTATGCCTCACCTTTATTTGTAATCCATTCTTCTCGTATAATGCCATCTGTCATGTCGATAACAGTACTTAGTGAAGCATTTTTCATCAAGGCATGTCTAAATTGCTCACGCTCTTGCAAAAGCTGATTATTTAGCATTTCTTGTTCATCAATATTCTGACATAAGCTATAAACGAACTTCTCACCATCTGGATTTGTTACTGTATTACAGAATTCATTAATCCATATCCACTTACCATCCTTATGTCTTGCACGATATTTAATTGACGCTATCCCGTTTTGCGCTAACTGTCTAGACATATCTTTTCGAATACGCTTATAATCATCTGGGTGAACCATTTTATGTTCACTTGAGTTATACATTTCTAAGAACTCATTTTGTGAATATCCAAACATATTCATTAATTGTTCACCTGCGTAAATACACTTGTAAGCATCATTATATTCACATATTCGAATTCCACCTTTAACACCTCCAAGAAATGTAGAAAGACGGTTATTAATATCCTCTTCTTCATATTTCTTATTGGAAATGTTAACTATAATACCAAAGAATAATCTTGGTAATCCATTTTCTTGCTTCGCACATTTTCCCTTAGCAGAAAACCATTCGTATTCATTACTCTTTGTTTGTAGTCTAAATTCAATATCAAACTCTATATCTGTGTCATAAACATCTTTGATAGATTGTACTACTAGCTCCTTATCGCTTGGATGAACTAGCTTATAGAACATTGATACATCATCAGGGAAATCACTAGCATCAGAATATCCTAGCATACGTCTAAGCTTATGACTCCAAGTACAAGATTTTACTTTACCCTCTTCATCATAGTACAAATACCACATGCCACTATTTGCCAACTCATTAAGCATTTCAACAAATTCTTTTGATTGATTAGCAACTATCTCCGTTTCTTTTAACGCAGCTTTAATCTGTCTGTTGGTATCTTCTTCAAACTTCTTCTGAGCTGTTACATCTTGATGATATCCTCTAAGTAAAACTCCTTTCCCCTTATAATTATTATCTCTTAATCCACCACATCTAACTATAATCTCACCCATAGTCGGATGCTTGTATTTATATGTGATTTCATCTTGTATACCATTTGCTAAATTATTCAAATATTGTAATACAAGCCTTGTCTCTTCTTCATCAAGATTTAATGCAAAAGCATCATATTTCTCTGTAGGGTGTACATCTGCTTCCACTCCAATAAGCTCATCCATTCTTGCATCACAGACTATACGTGGTTCGCCATCTCCTACATATAGATTCCACATACCTATTTTGGTACCCTTCAATGTACCTAATGTACTTTCAATTTCTTGTTTCTCTTTGATAACCTCTCTAGGCATTTGCATAGTCATGTATACATACTCTACATTACCATCACGGTCAAATTCAGGCGAAAATGCAACATTCAAAAATGCCTTATTCTCAGCATGCTTAAAAGATTTAGAATATGCTTTCTCCGTTCCTGTCATATTCTTGAGATATTCAGCATCTAATCTTTTATTAATATGCTTTGCATCTTCTTCTTCATTATCTAAACTCATAAAACGACGAATAGTTTCAAGACTAAACTCTTTGCCTTCGTTATCTTTAATCAACTGATCATAAATAACTAGCACTACTTCTTCTTTAACATTAATAATAGATATAACATCAACAAATTCTTTTAAATTTTCAAATAGTGTTTCATTAATTTCGAATTTATTTTGCATATAAAAACCCCAATTTTATATTTAGTACTTTTGTAAACAGTATAGTTTATGCTTCTTCATAAGCCTTTCTAACAGCTTTAGCTAATTGATCTGAACAAGAGGTTCCTCTACCTCTACAATTTATTCCTGTGAAATGTGATTCGATTTCTTCTACTGTCATACCATCTGTAACCTTCGAAATAGCTTGTAAATTACCATCACACCCACCGTGAAATTTAACATTTGTAATTACATTTCCTTCTATATCAAATTCAATTATTTGTGAACAAGTATTGCTGGTTTTGTATGAATAATGCATAACTTTTCCTCCGCTTAAATAAATATAATATATAAGGGAAATTATAACATTTACACTACTCTTTTTCTATATATTTGTCATAATTCTTTATAATAGCTTTATCTTAAATATCTATCAAAACGCGTCTTGTAACTATAACAAAAATCCACAAAGAAAGCAGCCCCAAAACTAGGAACTGCCTTCTTCGTGGATTTCATGAACTATTATATATTACTTAAAAGAGACTTTTTATTTCTCATTTAATTCAGATTTCTTTGCACACTTTGGACAACTAGCAGAATTAGAACAGCCAATGCATTTTTGCCCCTTCTTTTTACTTCTAATTATAAATGTTATGCTTGCTGCGACCATTATCAAAATAATCAACAAAACTATTACATTTGCCATACGCCCTCCATTCTGTATGCCTTTAATTATTCGCGCCTAAAGCATACTCTTCTTTAACCTTCTGATTAGCTCTAACACTCAAGAATACTATAGCTCCTATAAATACTAAGACTGCAATCAAGCCACCAATAAATCCTGCGCCTAAGCTTCCTGTTGTAATTAAAGTACCTACTTGATATACAATAAATCCTACGCTAAATCCTGTCATCAACTGGAATATTATACCTCCAGCTAACCATTTTCCAGATTTCATCTCTGAATTCATAGCACCTAACGCTGCGAAACAAGGTGGTGTATATAGATTAAACATCAAATATGCTAAAGCTGCAACCTTAGTAATTCCCATAGCTAGCGCTACTTCGCTACCACCAGAGACAAGCTCTAATTCTTCTGTATCAATAAAGTTGGTCAATGCGAATAATGTTGCAAGTGTACCTACTACATTTTCCTTAGCAATAAATCCTGTTATAGCTGCTGCCGCAAGCTTCCATGATACGAATCCAACTATAGGAATCAAGCAATATGCAAATGGTGAAGCAATAATTGCTAGGATTGAATCGGAACCATCTTCTGCTGCCTCTTGAAATGTAATTGTAAAGCTAGCCATCACTTGTACTACTGTATTACATACCAAAATTATTGTTCCTGCTTTAACGATATAAGCTTTACCTCTCTCTAGCATAGACTTTGCTGCAAACTTCAAGGATGGTGCCTTATATTCTGGCATTTCCATAATAAAGAAGCTCTTTCTATACTTCATACCTGTAATCAACTTAATAACAAGCGCTCCGAGAAGAATTAATGCAATACCTACAAAGTACATTACAACTCCAACCCAGCTCGCATCTGAGAAGAATGCGCCTGCAAACAACGCAATTACTGGAAGTTTAGCACCACATGGCATAAAGGTGCAAAGAAGCGCTGTTGCACGACGTTCTCTTTCATTCTTAATAGTACGACAAGACATAATTGCAGGAACTCCACAACCAGTTCCAATAACCATTGGAATTACCGACTTACCAGACAAACCAACTCTCTTAAATATTGGGTCTAATACAACTGTTGCTCTTGCCATATATCCACAATCTTCAAGCAAAGCTATTAAGAAATACATAATCATTACAAGTGGCAAAAAGCCTACTACTGCGCCTACACCACCTATAATACCATCTACCAAAATTGCTTGCAATATAGGTGCTGTATCCTCTAATTTCTCTGCCACGAAATCTTTAAAGGTATCGATCCAGCCTACAAGCCACTCTGATAACCAAGTTCCAACAGTAGTTTGCGAAATAAAAAATACTAACCACATAACTGCTGCAAATATTATAAGTCCAAGAACTGGATGAGTTATAATTTTATCAATCTTATCTGTTAATGTTTTATCTTTTGTTAATGTTTGTCTCACTTCAACTTCTTTTACGATTTCATTAACAAATTTATATCTTTTGCGATCTGCTTCTTCAACTTGTTTCTTGTCAGTTAAGTCGATTTCTTTTTGTACAAATGGAGCTTGTTGTTTTTTCCCATTCAAATCAACTGCGGCTTTGACAATTTCATCTAAGCCTTTAGCTGAAGTAGATACTGCTTCAAAAACCTGACAACCTAATTTCTCTGATAATTTATTTACATCAATCTTATTCTTTTTCTTCTCGTTAAGATCGCTTTTGTTAAGAGCAACCACAACAGGAATTCCAAGCTCTAACAATTGAGTTGTAAAGAACAAACTTCTACTTAAATTAGTTGCGTCCACTATATTAATTATCACATCAGGATTCTCATCCTTAACATAAGAGCTTGTAATACTTTCCTCTGATGTAAAAGGAGACATTGAATATGCTCCTGGCAAATCTACTGCAACTACATCATCACCATCGTAATACTTCTTCTTAATTGGATAAATCTTTTTATCCACTGTAACGCCCGACCAGTTTCCAACATTTTCATTCCTACCGGTAATAGCGTTATACATTGTTGTCTTTCCCGAATTGGGATTTCCAGCCATTGCTATTCTCATTTCTTCTCTTCCTCCGTTATATATGTCTTACTGCAATTAGCCTAGACTAACTCATAGCTAAAAAAATATCGTCCTATCAAGAGCAATATATTAAAGGTTCTAAACAAGAACCCTATCATACCTCAATCACTTCTGATAATTGCTTATCTATACTATATCTTCCATCCTTTACAGATAATACAATTCCACTTCTCTTCTTAGAAATAACAGTTACTGATTCACCACTATAGCATCCAAGTGAAAACAAAAAAGAGTTAAGTTCTTCATCATTAGACTTGATATCTTTCACAATATATTCTTGTCCTTCGATCGCTTCAGATAATACCATAATACTCCTCCCAACTATTGTCGTTCTAACAAATACTGTCGAACAGCGCTTGAGTTATTCGTTTATAATTTGAGTTAGTCTCGTATAACCACATTTAGTATATTCTACCCGAAGTTAATTGTCAATAACCTTTTCAATAAAAAAGTTTGTTTTACACGACAACTTTTTTATGCTATTCTAACTATAGTTATATTTGACTAATTATTATTAGGAGGAATACTATGGCACTAGAACGTACAGAATCTCAAGAGAATTATATAGAAACTATACATATACTTAGCAAACAAAAACCTGTTGTTAGAGCTGTCGACATTGCAACCGAGCTTAACTTCAAAAAGCCTAGTGTAAGTATCGCAATGAAATCTCTAAAGCAGCAAAATCTTATAAGAATCACAGACGAAGGATATATATATCTTACAGATTCTGGATTGAAAATTGCCAAGAAAATATATGAACGTCATCAAGTTCTTACTGATTCTCTCATTCGTCTTGGTGTTCCAGAAGACATTGCAGAAGAAGACGCATGTAGAGTAGAACATGTAATAAGTGATGAAACATTTAAAGCAATAAAAAAACATTGGAAAGCTAATTAATGGCTTTCCAATGTTTTTTAATCTTCCCAAGGTCTAATTCTATATGTGGCGCCTATCTCATCACATAATTTTTGACTCAAGGCTTCATCTTCTTTTGAAATTGTAGTATCAACAGTTGTTAATGTTACACTAGGAATAACTCCTACACATTCTTTTGCAAAATTAATCATTGCATCAAATGACTCTTCCCCAAATTTACTTCTAACCAACTCTAAATATTTATCCTTATTAGGATTATTTAAGCTAATAGAAACTGCATCAATAATACCTGCCATTTCAGGAATAATATTTCTTTCGTTTATTAGATTACCCATTCCATTAGAATTTATTCTAATTCTCTTATTGTATTTGTCTTTGACAAATTTTGCTACTTCTATCAATACATCAAAGGCCTCTGTTGGCTCACCAAATCCACAAAATACAACCTCTTCGTATTTATCCATATCAAACTTCTCAAACTCATTAATGACTTCTTCTAATGTAGGTTCGTGCTCTAACCACAAGCTATCCGAATTGCCCACTTTATCCATTGTCTGTCTTAGGCAAAATGTACATGAATACGGACATCTATTTGTCAAATTAACGTATAATCCATTATGTACTTCATATAATATTTCCATTGTAATCCTCTTTCTGTCAAAATTAATTTATTTTAACTTATATAATAATTCTTCGAACGGAACACCATCAGTAACTGGAATATCCATTTCAATTGCTTTAAGAATACATCTTTTTACAAAGCTAGATGCTTTCTTAACCGAATCATTAAATTCTACTTTGTTAACCGCATGTGCTACGATAATCGAAGAGAAAATATCTCCCGTTCCCGAACGCTGTGTACCAACCTTTGCCGTTTTAATCAGATAGCTTTCATTAGCATTTTCATAACAATAATTAGAAATGTACATCCCTCTAGGAATACCCGTAATAACAATTTTACTTGGACCCATCTTGGAAAGCTTTTTTGCAATTTGCTCTAAATCAGCATTTTTGTACTGCTCATTATATTCCGTCCCCGTAAGTATACATGCTTCTGTCAAATTCGGAGTTATAATATCTGCGTATTTAATAAGCTCCTTCATTTCGTTACATATATCTTTGTCATAAGTAGAATATAGTTTGCCATAATCTCCCATTACAGGATCAACAACAACTATAGTTTTATCTGTGCGAAAACGCTTGATAAAATCTTCTACAATACTAATTTGCTCAACTGATCCGAGAAATCCTGTAGCAATTCCGTCAAACTCCAAATCAAGCTTCTTCCATTCATCAATATAAGAAGACATATGATTTGTATAATCAACATTATAAAAGCTTTCAAATCCAGTATGATTAGAAAAAATTGCTGTTGGTATAGGACAACATTGTATTTTCATCTTAGAAATTATAGGAATCTCCACCGCTAAAGAACATCTTCCAAATCCTGAGAAATCATTTATTACAGCGATTTTCTTCTGATTATTATGCGTCGCCACTCTATACACCCTTTCTAGCTTTCTTTTGCAATTCTTTTTGCTAAAGGAATAATCATTCCACCAACCGAATTTCCAAGTGTCATAATTATAATATATAAAAATGCTTTAAGTGACCAAGCTTCACCCACTGAAAAATAAAACATATTTGCAACGCAGTGCTCGAATCCACACAAAATAAATACGCTTACACATAATAATAAAATAATAGGATTCTTAGAATTCTTGTAACCATCTACTGCAACAAACATTAATATTCCACAAAATATTGCAAGTATAAAAGCACTTATAACGGACTGATTCACCTTACCTTCACATATAGTTGCAGCCGTATCTCTCATGCCACTTCCTATCTTAGTCCAAAGAATAAGTCTAGCTGCAATAAATGTTCCTACAAAATTTCCAAGCCAGGTTGCAAGTAGTGTAAGCAAATATTTAGGCTTCTCATTTACGAGATATCCAACTTTACCAGTGTAGAGAAATAACCCATTCAAAACAATAGTATACAAGCCCACCGTGAACATTAAAGAGCCTGTAATCTTCGCTGCTAGTGAATTCTCGCACAACGATAAAAATATTGCTCCACCAATTGCGATTGCAATACCCGCAGGAATTGCTATCAAAAACTCTTTTAGAAATTTCTTCATCTTACACAAACACTCCTATGCAACATTTAATATTTTTCGTACAAACACAACTATTCGATTAACATCATTATCATTATTAGTTTCATCAATTAATTTTTTGCACAATTCAACATCATTAGTAATAATGTTGTCAACATCCATGTCTATCATTTTATTAATAGTATCTTCTGTATTAACCGTCCAAGCATATACTTCTTTACCATTCATGTGCATACGATTTACTAATTCAGGGTCTATATTTGCAGCTTCTAAGCTAAATCCATCTGCATCAGTCATAGAACCAATATCTCCAATCGCAACAGCCATTACACTAACAGTGTTAATATTTTTATCTATTTTCTTAACATTCTTAAGTGCTTCATAATTAAGCGATGTTACAATACACTGGTCAGCGAAATCATATTTGTTAATAACATCTATTACACCTTTCTCAAAATCAGTTTCTTTACCTGTAGGCTTAATTTCAATATTTAGCTTAGTGTTATTCTCTTTAGCCCATTTAATTACTTCGTCTAAAGTTGGAACTCTTTCACCTGCAAATTGTGCTCCCTTAAATGAACCTGCGTCTAAATCCTTAATCTCATCATATGTTGCATCATTTATATCAACATCTTGGCCTGTTACTCTCTTAAGATTTGTATCATGAGATACAATTATCACTCCATCCTTAGTTTGCTGAACATCCAACTCTTCCCAATCTGCGCCTAATGATAAGCCACCTTTAAAAGCACTCATTGTATTTTCAGGATAGAATTCAGATGCACCTCTATGAGCTGTAACTTCCATTTTGGCAGTATTTAAACCTACATATTTATAAACTAGACCGCCTGTATATAAAGCCATAATAACTGCAGCAATAACTGCTATAATTATCGATATTATTCCTACAACCTTTGATGTCTTATCCGATACTTCTTCAACATTTTCATCTATAGGCATATTCTTATCTGTAGCATTCTTATGGAAGCGAACAGTTATAGCAAGGAATAGAAGTGCCATTGCAAGCGCATTACTAATTCCAGCCATAATTAGAATAAAGCAGCCGATAATAACATTTTGTGCATTTGAACCACTAGTGAAAATCGATGAAATTCCAACAATAATAAGAATTCCTACTGCTGTCAACGCAACGAAAAATACTACGCGAATTAATTGAACAACAACTATGTATACAAAATCTTTTATGTGTGATTTCTTTCCTAATTCTAGGCTCTTCTTTCTACTCTCCTTGAAGCTATAATCGCCTAAAATGTATAAATTCAAAGCAAATCTCCATCGTACTAGCATCACTAATAGAATTAGCATAACGATGGCAACTAGAATAGATAACACTGTATTATCTACAATAAAGTCGCTTATAAATTCAGGAAGCTCAAGCGCTCTTACAGCTCCTGCTCCAAGTCCTGCAAAAATAAAAGGAAATACAATTACAAGAATAATTACAAAACCAAAATTCTTAGGCTTAATTAAAGCTTTCTTACCTGACAAAACAATAGCTTCAGATATTTTCATTTTCTTATCTGAAATTGCTGCGTTAACTAAATTAACAATAACTCCAACATCAAATACAGCATATATTCCCATCAAAACCAATAGAATTATCAATAAAACTATAACAATTGGATTAGTAAGATACTTACCAATGTTCTCTGTCGAAAGGAATTTTAACCCTGCTATGTTTATAGTCCAAATAAACACTTTCTGTAAAATTGGAATAAAAAGTGTTACCGTAATAAACTTAAATAAAATTTCAAATAATAGTATCTTACCAATACTTCCCTTTAATGCTTTTTTCATTATAATCTCCCCCCTAGTTTTCTACTCATTTGCTCAGGATTTGTTGAATAAGAAATCGCAATTTCTTTGGAAATAATTCCTTGTTTGTAATAGTTTTCGAGACAACTATTCATTGTACACATTCCATTTTCTGCACCTTGATAAATAACATTATCAATCTGATACACTTTGCCTTCTCTAATCATATTCTCAATTGCTGAATTAACAATCATAATTTCAAATGCTGGAATCAATTTACCATCTACTGTTGGAACCAATTGTTGAGAAACAACCGCCTTAAGTACCATTGATAATTGAACTCTAATCTGTGATTGTTGATTAGCTGGAAATACGTCAATAATTCTATCAATAGTCTTCGCCGCACCAATTGTGTGTAGTGAAGATAACAGTAGCTGACCTGTTTCTGCTGCTGTTAACGCTGTATGTATCGTCTCATAGTCACGCATTTCCCCAAGCAAAATTACGTCCGGTGCCTGACGAAGTGCTGCACGCAAAGCAGTATCATAATTCTCAGTATCTTGTAAAATCTCACGCTGTGTAATAATTGACTTGTCATGAGTATGAAGAAATTCTAATGGATCTTCAAGTGTTATTATATGACCCTGTGACTCATGGTTTATTTTATCAATAATACAAGCTAAGGTTGTAGACTTACCACTACCTGCAGGTCCTGTAACTAATACCATACCTTTTCTAATATCAGACAGATTCATTATGGATTCAGGAATATTAAGCTCATGATAATCTGGCAATGTAAATGAAACAATTCTTAGCACTGCTGCATATGAACTTCTTTGCTTATAAGCATTACACCTAAAACGTCCTACTTGCGGAATAGAAAATGAAAAATCATCATCTCCTTTTTCCTTTAAAAGACTCATTTCCCTATGTGCTAACTCATAAATCTCACTAATCAAATGAAAAGTATCTTCCACCATTAATTTGTCTCTAAAATCTTCTAATTCTGTCATAACGCCGTGACACTTCACTTTAATAGGCGATGCTGGAAGAATAAATATATCAGAACCACCTGCATTAGTTGATGCTTCAAGAATTTCTTTTATCTGCATAATCTACTCCTTTATTTTCCTGACCACACCTTAATAGGCTTAATAGGATTCCACTCGGAAATGTTTTCTAATCTAAATTCATTAGTAACAACTGACTTTCCTTGTATCTCTAATTTCACGCTAATAATTTGCTTATCATTAACATTTACAGCGTATTCGATAGTATTGCCATTAATTGATAAATTGTCACTTTCTGAAAGCGCTAAAATATCTTCTCCCTTAGAAAGCTTATCATTTATATCCGCTCTAATCTGAATTGCCTTGCCTCTTGCTTCATAATATCCTTCAACGAATTCTTCATTCTTCTTAGTTAAACTATAATCCGCTTTAGAAGTCGAAATAGCAAGTACACCCAGCGTTGTAAATACTACGATAACTAACATCATAATAATTGTTGTAAAGCCTATGCCAAATTTCGATCTATTATCTCTCATAGCGCACCTCCTTTACTATCAAAGGTTGTGTTTATCTCGATAACAGAATTACCATCCTTATCCACAACATCAAGCTTTACATCTACAAGAGGTAAATTATCTTGATTTTTTATATTTATTTTTTCAGTATAAAATGCTTTATCTCTAGTAGTCTCTACTGCTTGCTCATCAAAGTACTTCTCAGTGTCAGTAATAGCTCCATCTCTTTCCATAGTTGCTAACTGAGTTTCAATAACATTAATAAGCTTTGTCTCTGCCGCGCTCTTGTTCTCTTGTGTATACGAAGCTGCAAATAGCTGTATAACAATTATTGAAGCAAGGGCGAAAAACAAAATAACAATTACAAGCTCGACTAAAACAGCATCTATTCTGCTTGTCTTTTTCATCTAAATTACTCCTGTTTGTAATTTTTCTCTAATATTTTGAGTTTCATTCTTATATGTAATAGAAATGTTTATCACATCCCCATCTCTACTAATTGTCATACCGTCTGCTTTAGCAATTTTGTCACCAAAATCAGTATTTATACCATTAGCAGGATTTAATAGACATTCCATTATATATCCGTCTTTTTGATAAATAGCTGTTCTATACTCAGTTCCATTTTCTGAAGTTAATAGTAAGACATTTGTACCGTCTACATCTACAACTTCTATACCACCAACTTTATCATTACTTCTAATCTTATTCTCAATATATACACAACTATTTCTAAGCTGAGTATTATCTTCAGATTTATCCGCTATATTGTCATAGAACTTAATTCCAACAACAATAAGAATCAATGATAATATGGCAAACATAGAAAATATCAAAAACACCAAAATGTTTTGCATTGAATGTTTTCGCATACTACTCTCCTTTAACCTTCACTTCTATACCTGGAATAATATTAGAAGCAAATACATCATATTTAATTACGAAGTCCTCTTCATTTACCACTATTCCGTAGTTCTTCTTAATATAATCTAAGCTTTCTGGATATCTACCTTCGATAGCATAACAAGTAACCGCTGCTTTACGAATAGCATTTTCCTGAGCCTCGGCTTCTCTTGACGTCACCTTAGTAGTTATATTTCCAGACCACATTACAATTACAAAAACAATTACTAGAAATGCAATCAATGCAATACCAGGACCTATTTTCCTAAGAAAAGTTTTCTTCTTCATAGATTACCCCATATGATTAATAATAGTAATTAATGGCAACATTACTGATAACAAGATTGCCCCTATCATAACAGTCATTACAGCAACAAGACTTGGCTCAATCCATGCAATCAAGTTGTTGATTCTAGTATCAACTTCATCTTCATATATAGTAGCCACTTTGTCAAATGCGTTATCCATCTGTCCAGTCTTAACACCAACTTGAATCATTCTTAGATAAAGCTTATCGAACAAATCAGCCTGCTCTAGTGCTGCTGCAAAGCCTACCTCATCATTAACCAATTCCAAACATTTCGCTATTTTCTTAACATATACTTCATCTTCTACAATCTTCTCTGACATTTCTAATGCTTCTGTCATGTTGTAGCCAGAACCAAGCATCATTGCCATTACAGACGCAAAACGTTCTGCTGCAATACGATTTCTAATTCTAGAAACTGCAGGAACAATCTTACCTGCTACATTAAGAGCACTTTGCTTCTTCGTAGTTCCAAGTAAGAATCCGAAAATAGCTCCAATAACAATCAATATAATCAATATGATAAGTATGACAATTCCAACCGTTGTACAAATTGAAATAACTTGATTAGTTGTTTCAGAAAATTCTGCTCCAAGATTCTTAAATACTTCACTAAAAACTGGAAGAACCTTAGCAACAAGAAGAAGTACAACTACTCCCATAACAACCATCATGATAGAAGGCTGTAACACCGCTGACTTAATCATTGCGTGAATCTTATCTTCTCTATCATAATATTTAGCAAGACTATCCATAACATTATCAAGCTTACCTGATTGCTCTCCAACATTAATCATCTCTATCATATATTCAGGGAAGATATTTGCATTATTACATGCTTCATAGAAATTACTTCCCTTCTGATATTCTTCATTTATTCCCAAAAATTCTTTCTCGTATTTCGTACCCTTGTAGTTATCACAAACAGCTTCTAGTCCTTCGTACAATGGCACGCCTGACTTAAGCACCATAGCAATCTGTTCACAGAAGATAGCTATTTCATTTTCCGCAATTACATTCCCTTTACTCATAAACACTAATACTCTCTTTCCTTAGTATAGTCTGATTCTTTGTGACCCTTGCCATCCATTGTAGGGTCCATCCATTTCCATTTTCCATTAACATAAACTTGATTCCAACAATGAGTTATTCCTTCAGGCTGAACCTGTCCTATAACAAGTCTCGTTGGTATTCCTTGTGCTCGAAGCATAGAGCCAAAAAGCGCTGCGTAATCAAAGCATATACCTGTCTTAGACGACATTGTCTCTTCCAAATCAGGGATATATCCGTCTTGTACTGTAGCAGCTAACTCTTCATCATACGTTAGATAATCAACTACCCATTCATAAAGCTTATCTACTTTGTCCTCATCGGACTTAAGTCCCTTACAAAGCTCTAACGATTTTGCAACTGCTGAAGCGTCATTTGTATACCATACAAACTGTGATGGGAATACAAATACACGATCTGTATCATCCATCTGAACATCAACCTCTGCTTGATACAAAGGCGAATAACTCTTACCACCAACATTTTCAAGAACTCTTATTGTATAAGTTCCGTTCCCCATCTGAAGTGGAAATATAACATATTCATTATTGCCTTCAATATCATAATTATACGTATGATCTCCAAGCATAACTTGAGTTTTAAGCCTATTCGATTTTGGTTCTGACTTTACTGCTACATAGCCATCCTTAACATTACTTGCATCAATAGTAACACCGTTCCCTGCAAAGGTCACTGTACCAGGCGTCTCTGGAACTAGCACTTTACCTTCACCACTAACTGACCCATCATTTCCCGAATCAATTATTGTAGTTCCAAAGCTACAACCACTTAGTGTCATTATTATGAGAAATGTTAAGAGAATGATAATAGCACTTCTCTTATTCTTCATAAAATCTCCAATAATCTATTTTACACAGCCAATTAAGCTATTAACATCATCAATATTGTTTCTAATCATGTAATCCTCAATACCTTTTACAATTTCTATTGTAGTACTAGGATTTACAAAATTACTTGTTCCAACTGAAACCATTGTAGCGCCTGCCATAATAAGCTCAAGTGCGTCCTCATAATCTGTAACGCCACCCATTCCAATAATCGGAATATCAACAGCATTTGCAACTTGATATACCATTCTTACAGCCACAGGATGAACTGCTGGACCACTCATTCCACCAGTCTTATTTGCAAGAACAAATTGTCTTCTATTAATGTCAATTTTCATACCTGTTATAGTATTGATAAGCGAAACCGCATCTGCACCACCTGCTTCTGCTGCTTTAGCAATCTCTGTAATGTCTGTTACATTAGGACTAAGCTTAATTACAACTGGTTGAGCTGCAAGTGCTTTAATATCCTTAGTCAACTTCTCAAGCTCTATCGGGTCAGTACCAAGAGTAATACCACCAGCCTTAACATTTGGACAAGAAACATTTATCTCTAACATATCAACATCTTCTGTAGCTAACCGTCTAACTACATCTAGATATTCTTCAGGAGCGTGTCCACATACATTTACAATAATCTTCGTATCATATTGTCTAAGAAATGGAATATCCCTCTCAAGAAACGTCTCTATACCAGGATTTTGAAGTCCTATTGCATTAAGCATACCAGACTTAACCTCTGCCACCCTTGGTGTTGGATTACCAGGCCAAGGGACATTTGCTACACCCTTTGTTGTAACCGCACCCAATTTAGACAAATCAACGAATTCACTGTATTCTATTCCGCTTCCGAAGGTTCCTGACGCAACTGTTATTGGATTTTTGAATTCTACCCCTGCAATACTAACCTTTGTATTCATATATCTTCTAGCACAAAAAATGCTAATCCTCCCATCTAATCTAAATCAATATCTCCTGCTAAGAAAACTGGACCATCCTTACAAATTCGCTTATTATTTACCTTCGAATGATCATCAATATCTGTAGTCTTACATGTACAAGCCAAGCAAGCTCCTATGCCACATGCCATTCTTTCCTCCATGGAAATGTAACATGTAATATTTTCACTACTTGCATATGCTGCTATTGCACGAAGCATTGGTTTTGGACCACAAGCGAAAATGTAATCGCCTTTAACTGCATTTGCCTTAATAGCATCAATAACATTTCCGCGAGTTCCTACACTACCGTCCTCTGTTGCAATAGTAAGATTACTCACCTTTTCGAATTCCTCACTGAGGAAAGTCTCATTATTTCTATATCCCATTACGGAATTAACATTTACATTTCTTGCTGCTAAAGCCTTAGCACATCCTAGCATAGGCGGAACACCAATTCCACCCCCCATTAAGATAACTGTTTTGCCCTCAGGAATTTCGTCACAAGGGAAACCATTTCCAAGAGGTCCCATTAGAGATATCTCATCTCCTTCAATATATGTTGAAAATTCCTTTGTGCCCTCACCTGCAATTCTGTATACAAGAGTTATTGTGTTTGTCTCAATCTTGCAAATGCTAATTGGACGAGGCAAAATTTTGCTGTTATCCTTAGTAAAAACAGAAACAAATTGTCCTGGCTTAGCATATTTTGCTATACTAGTCTCAATTTGCATTTCATATATGTTGGCTGCAATTTCATTTTGCTGTATAACTTTACCTATTGTTTTCTCTTTCATGTCATCTCATTCAAGTAAATCAATGCTTATTGAAAATGATTTACTTAACCTTTCATATAATATACATTACTTCATAACGTGAACATCAAGCTGATTATAAGGAATTGTAATTCCATGCTCATCTAAAGCGTATTTGACATCCTCTCTAAACTGCCACAAGCTATCTATATAAGTATCTGTCTCAACAAAAACTCTAGCTCCTAGCACAACTGAATTATCACCTAATTCATCAACAAAAACCTTTATCTCTTCGCCATCAATTCTTGTTGGAATTTGCTTTGCAACTTCTTCGATAACTTGCTTTGCCATTCTGATATCATCTTCATAGCTTATGCAAAACTTAGTATTAATCATTCGTTTCGCATCATGTGTCAAGTTAGTTAACGAAGTATTAGCTAATGTTCCATTCGGCACAACTACAAGCTTCTCGTCTGCTGTAAGTATCTTAGTATAGAAAATAGAAATCTCTACAACAGTTCCCTCTTTGCCCTTAGAATCCTCAACAATGTAGTCCCCTACTCTAAAAGGATGAAGTACAAGTATTAATATTCCACCTGCAAAGTTAGATAAGCTTCCTTGAAATGCAAAGCCTGCGGTTACACCAATTGATGCGATAGTTGCTGCAATTGATGATGTCGTAATTCCAAACATTCCTAGAACAAGTAATATCAATAAGATGATACCCAATACAAGTAAAGTCTTATCAACGAACTGTATCACTCCAGTTGCAACAGAGTACTTCTCCATCTTCTTTCTTACGAGCTTACGAATGCCTTTGATTATCCACATCCCGATAAAGGCAACAATAATCGCAAGAATAACACTTATTGCGAAACTAATTACACTTGGCAAACAGCTCCACAACCATTCCTTAACAAAACCAATTTTTACATCTGCTTCAGTCAAACCTCTAAAAAATGAATCCATTTCTACCTCTCTATCTCGTGAATAAATAATCCACTACGTAGCTTTGGTTCAAACCATGTTGACTTAGGAGGCATAAGTCTTGATGCATCAGCTACTGCAAACAATTCACTAATATCTGTTGGATACATAGCAAATGCTACTTTGCAGTCACTCTTACATCTTCTCTCTAATTCCTCTAAACCTCTTATTCCACCAACGAAATCAATTCTTGCATCAGTTTTTGGATCTTCAATATCAAAAAATGGTCTAAGTACCAATTCTTGTAACAAAGAAACATCTAATCCATCTACTGGATCTTCACTCTTGTATTCGTCCTTGATGTCATATAGTCTCCAATTAACACCATCAAACAACGCAACTTCACCTTTTTTCGACGGATGAATTGCCTTAGCATCTTCTTTGACAAATGTAAAATATTTCTCTAACATGTCGTAAAGCTCTTCCATTGAATGACCATTCATATCCTTAAGAACTCTATTGTAATCCATAATCATAAGCTGGTTATCTGGGAATAATACAGATAAGAAATAATTAAATTCTTCCTCTCCTGTATAATTAGGATTAGCTTCACGTCTCATCTTGCTAACCTTTACAGCAGACGCAGCTCTATGATGACCATCTGCAATATAAATCTCATTTGTAACATTGAATTCCTTCTGAATCACTTCAATATCTTCATCTTGATCTATCACAAAAACTCTATGTCTTACACCATCATCTGCAACAAAATCTGCTACTGCTTCATTTTGCATAGTCTTATTAACAACATCATCTATCGCTTGTCTATCTCTATATGCCAAGAAAATAGGACCAGTTTGCGCGCTACATGTATTAACATGATTAATTCTATCTTGTTCCTTAGATGCAAGTGTATTCTCATGCTTCTTAATAACTTGATTATCGTAATCATCTACAGAAGAAGCTGCTACAATACCAATTTGTGCTCTGCCATCCATTGTCAATTCATAAATGTAATAGCAAGCCTTCTCATCCTTAACAAATCTTCCATCTTCAACCATTTGCCACAAGATCTCATTAGCCTTCGCATAAACCTCTGGTGCATACGTATCAACTGAAGCATCAAAATTGGTCTCAGCTCTATCAATTCTAAGGAATGTGTGTGGTTTACCTTCTACCACTTCACAGGCTTCCTCTCTATTGTATACATCATAAGGAAGTGCGGCGATTTCATTAGCCATTCCTTCCTTTGGTCTTATTGCTTTAAACGGTCTTATATCTGCCATATTTCATTTCTCCTTTTCAAAAATACACACATATTTTACAACATTTTCTATAATAACGCAAAAAAATTGGTCTTCGAATTAACGAAAACCAATTCTTATTTATTACTTTTTCTTTTGACATATCCAGCTGCCTTCTTCAAATCCTTGTTAGCAATTTGCATACCAATGATATTACTACTAGCATCGTTCGGCTGAATTCTTCTTATAACGCCATCAAATTCAAATTTAACCTTTTCAGGAGGAGCTCCAATTCCTTTAACCATATTGTCAAAGAAAGTTAATCTAACATTATCTCCTACCTTTATCTTAGACTTGTTCGACATTGTCATACCAAAGCCCGTCTTAGATACATCATGAACATGTATTTCATACCCCGTAGGACTAGATTGCCCAAGCTGCAAATATCCATCAAGTTCCACTGGATATCTGGTGCTTGCACGTCTATCACTAACGTGAGAATCTGTTACACACTTTAATCTATGATATTTCTTATTATCCTCTAATGTAATCTTGTCAATATAAACATTTTTCCAAATAAGAGGCTTACCCTTATCAAATGCTGTCAATTCATAACGAAGTCCCATCTTGTGTTGTGAGAAATCTACAACTTTGTCATTCATTCGTATTAACTCAACCAACAAATACGAGTTGTATTCCCCTATTACTCTGGTTGGTAACATAATTTTCTTGTTGCCACCACGAGCGACAATATTTACACTTGATCCTCTTTTAAGTTCATTAATCTTCATAAAAACCACCCGAAAACCTAAAACTACAGGATAATTATATCATCATTTAATTGTTTTTTTCAAGAAGGTAAATATGATTATTTTATCACACGAACCTTAATAACATCAGCATTTGCCTCAATCTTAGCAATTACATCTGCTGGAACCTCTTGATCTAAGTCAAGTAACGCATAACTATAATCTCCACGAGACTTATTAGACATATCAGCGATATTAATATCAGCGTCACCTAAAGGTGTAGTATAAGCTGAAATTACACCCTTCTTATTATTGTGAAGAACAGCAATTCTTGAAGCAGTCTGGCAAACTCCCATATCACAGTTTGGATAGTTAACAGAGTTCTTAATATTACCATTTTCGATGTAATCTACTAATTCATTAACTGCCATAATTGCACAGTTATCTTCAGCTTCTGCAGTAGAAGCTCCAAGGTGTGGTGTAAGGATTACGCCTTCTTTACCAACTACTGTAGGATTAGCAAAATCTGTTACATAATGACGAACCTTGCCTGCTTCAATAGCATTTACCATAACTTCTTCATCAACAAGTAAATCTCTTGCGAAGTTAAGAACTACAACACCACGCTTCATCTGTTGAATAGCTTCTTTGTTAATCATCTTCTTAGTTGCATCAAGAAGTGGTACGTGAACTGTAATAAAATCACATTCCTTATAAATCTCTTCAACCGAATTAATATGCTTAACAGAACGAGACAAATTCCAAGCTGCTTGAACTGAAATGTATGGGTCAAAACCTAATACTTCCATACCAAGATGTGTTGCAGCATTAGCAACCTTAACACCTATAGCACCAAGTCCAATAACACCTAACTTCTTACCTGCAAGCTCTGTACCTGCAAATTGTTTCTTAGCTTTTTCTGCTGATTTTGCAATATTCTCATCTGATGCATTTTCTTCACACCACTTAATACCGCCAACAACATCTCTACTTGCAAGAAGCATACCTGTAAATACTAACTCCTTAACAGCATTAGCATTTGCACCAGGAGTATTAAATACTACAATTCCTTCTTTGGCACATCTATCAACAGGAATATTATTAACACCAGCACCTGCTCTTGCAACTGCAAGAAGGTTATTAGAAAACTCCATGTCGTGCATAGCTGCACTTCTTACTAATATTGCGTCTGCTTGTGCAGCATCATCTACTTTCTTGTAATCAGTTGAAAAGCCGTCAAGACCGACTTGTGCAACTGGATTCAAACAACTATATTTAATCATTATAACTTCCTCATCTTTCTACTTATGAACTCTGTCTTCTGGGATTCTATGCATTTGCTACTTCAAAATCCTTCATAATATTCTGAGATTCTATGCATTTGCTGCTTCAAAATCCTTCATGAATTGAACTAATTTCTCTACACCCTCGATTGGCATTGCATTATAAATAGATGCACGCATACCGCCAACACTTCTGTGTCCCTTAAGATTTACAAAGCCAGCTTCTGTTGCTTCTTTGACAAACTTAGCATCTAAATCAGCATCACCTGTAACAAATGGAACATTCATAAGTGATCTATCCTTAGCAACTACTGTTCCCTTGAACATCTTACTTTCATCTAAGAAATCATATAAAATCTTAGCCTTCTTCTCATTATGCTCTTTCATTACCTCTAAGCCACCTTGCTTCTTAAGCCACTTGAACACCTTACCACAAATGTAAATTCCATAACAAGGAGGTGTATTGTATAAACTATCAGCATCAGCTTGAGTCTTATACTTAAGCATTGTTGGTGTACCTGGAAGTACATCATCACTTATCAAATCTTCTCTAATAATTGCGATCACTACGCCAGCAGGTCCAATGTTCTTCTGAACACCACCATAAATCACGCCATACTTAGTAACATCTACAGGTTCTGATAAGAAACAAGATGATACGTCAGATACTAAATCAACACTCTTTGTATTAGGAAGTTCTTTGTATTTTGTACCGTAAATTGTATTGTTCTCACAAATATATACATAATCCATATCATCTGTAATTGGTAAATCAGAGCAATCTGGAATGTAGCTAAATGTTTCATCTGCAGAACTTGCAAGCTCTACTGCTTCACCATACATTTTAGCTTCTGCAAAAGCCTTCTTAGCCCATTGACCTGTTACGATATATCCAGCCTTCTTATTCTTCATAAGATTCATTGGAACTGCTGCAAATTGTTGGCTTGCTCCACCTTGTAAAAATAATACTTTGTAATTATCTGGAATATTCATTAAATCTCTCAAATCAGCCTCAGCATCTTTAATGATTTGATCATAAACCTTAGATCTATGAGACATTTCCATTACAGACATGCCACTTCCTTGATAATCCATCATTTCATCAGCAGCTTCTTTTAACACTTCTTCAGGTAATACTGCTGGTCCAGCAGAAAAATTATAAACTCTACTCATTGCTTTTCCTCTTTTCTTTTTATATTTCCCATATATTACTTTTGTAACAACCCATAATACTCATTATATACATTGTTAATTTTTTGTCAAACATTTTATAAGTCATTATTATCAAAACATTCAGAAATAGGACTTCCTGGTGCAACCATTGGCCACACTTTATCATCCGAATCAATTTGACAATCAATAACGACAGGCCCCTTTGCTTCTAAGGCTTTACCAAAAGCATCCTTAAATTCTTCTATGGATGAAACTCTATAACCAGTAGCACCCATACCTTCAGATACCTTTACAAAATCAACCCCATCGTTAAGAACTGTATTAGAATATCTATGATCATAGAACAATGTCTGCCACTGTCTAACCATTCCTAATACATGATTGTTAATTACTACTTGAATAATTGGAATATTTTCTCTTGCAGCAGTTGCTATTTCATTCATATTCATTCTAAAGCAACCGTCACCTGCAATATTTACAACCTGTTTATCTTCTCTAGCAACCTGCGCACCTATACATGCTCCTAAGCCATATCCCATAGTTCCAAGTCCTCCCGAAGAGAGAAATGTTCTTGGACTAGTATATTTATAGCACTGTGCAGCCCACATTTGATGTTGACCAACATCTGTTGTGATAATTGCTTCACCTTTAGTCATCTCGTAAATAGTATTGATAACAGTAGGTCCTGTGAACAAATTAGGATCATACACCTTAGGGAATTTGTCCTTAAGTTCCATAATGTGGTTCATCCACTCGCTATTGTCTTGTTGCTCTAAAGAAGCATTTATTCTTGTCAAAACTTCTTTAACATCTCCGATGACACATGAATCAACTACCACATTTTTATTGATTTCTGCTGGGTCTACGTCAATATGAAGAATTTTAGCTTGTTTTGCAAACTTCTTTGGATTTCCAAGAACTCTGTCCGAAAATCTTGTTCCAATACCAATAAGAAGATCACACTCGCACACTCCTAAGTTAGACACTTTAGTACCGTGCATACCAAGCATACCTGTATATCTTCTGTCTGTGCCATTATATGCACCTTTACCCATTAATGTGTCACAAACTGGTGCATCCACAAGCTCAACAAACTTCTTCAATTCTTCTGAAGCTTCAGAAATTACACAACCACCGCCAACGAAAATGTATGGCTTCTTAGCTTTCTTAATTCTCGAAATAGCTTCATCAATATCTTCTTCTCTAATAGTATCTACTACTCTAGGCATAGGCTCAACGTCAATAGCCTTGTAATTAGTCTTATTAGCTGTAACATCCTTAGTAATATCTACAAGCACTGGGCCTGGACGACCTTTAGATGCTATTTTGAAAGCACGTCTAATTGTTGGTGCCAAATCCTCAATATCTTTAACAATGAAATTGTGTTTTGTAATTGGAGTTGTAATACCAGCAATATCAACCTCTTGAAATGTATCTTTACCAAGCCAATTAACTGCCACATTACAAGTAATAGCTACCATAGGAACTGAATCCATGTATGCAGTTGCAATACCTGTTACAAGATTTGTTGCACCAGGTCCACTTGTTGCAAGACAAACACCAACCTTTCCGGTTGCTCTTGCATAACCATCTGCTGCATGGCTAGCTCCTTGTTCATGACTTGTCAAAATGTGTCTTATCTCATCTTGATGCTTATAAAGAGCATCATATACATTTAAAATAGTACCGCCTGGATAACCAAACACTGTATCTACGCCTTGTTCTTTAAGGCATTCTACTACTATTTCTGCACCTGTAAGTTGCATTTTCATAACCTCTTTCTATTATAATTCTGGAGTCTTAAGAATTGCTCCCATATTTCCTGATGTAACTTGAGCAGCATAACGGCGTAAGTAACCTGTTGTAACCTTAGGCTCTCTTGGTTGCCATTTAGCTTTACGCTCTGCCATCTCTTCGTCTGAAACCTCAACATTTAACGAAAGTCCAGGAATATCAATCGAAATAATATCTCCTTCTTCAACTAAAGCAATAGGTCCACCAACTGCTGCCTCTGGCGAAACGTGACCAATAGAAGCACCACGAGACGCACCTGAGAAACGACCATCTGTAATAAGTGCAACAGACGAACCAAGTTCCATACCTGCAATAGCAGATGTTGGGTTTAACATTTCTCTCATACCAGGACCACCCTTAGGACCTTCATAACGAATAACAACAACGTCACCTTCGTTAATCTTGCCACCAAGAATTGCATTAATTGCATCCTCTTCCGAATCAAATACTCTTGCAGGTCCTTTATGTACAAGCATTTCATCAACAACTGCTGAACGCTTAACAACAGAACCGTCTGGAGCCAAGTTACCCTTAAGTACTGCAAGACCACCTGTCTTAGAATAAGCATTATCAATAGTTCTAATAACTTCTGGATTACGGTTAACTGCATCCTTAATATTTTCACCGATTGTCTCGCCTGTAACTGTCATACAATCTTCTTTAATCAATCCAATGTCTGCAAGCTGCTTAATTACAGCATATACACCACCTGCTTCATTAAGGTCTTCCATATATGTTGGACCTGCTGGAGCCAAGTGACAAAGGTTAGGTGTCTTCTCAGAAATAGGATTTGCATAAGAAATGTCAAAGTCAAATCCAATTTCGTGAGCGATTGCAGGTAAATGTAACATAGAATTTGTAGAGCAGCCTAATGCCATATCTACTGTAAGTGCATTAAGAACTGCTTCTTTAGTCATAATTTGTCTTGCTGTAATTCCCTTGTTGTACAAATTCATTACTGCATAGCCTGCACGTTTAGCAAGCTTAATTCTTTCTGAATATACGGCTGGGATTGTTCCATTTCCACCAAGTCCCATACCTAAGGCCTCTGTTAAGCAGTTCATAGAGTTAGCTGTGTACATACCTGAACATGAACCACAAGTTGGACAAACCTTCTCTTCAAACTCGCACACATCGGCATCTGTATATGTTCCTGCTGCATGAGCTCCTACTGCTTCAAACATAGAAGAAAGTGATCTCTTCTCACCCTTCACATGACCTGCAAGCATTGGACCACCAGATACAAATACTGTAGGTAAATCAAGTCTTGCTGCTGCCATCAAAAGACCTGGAACATTTTTATCACAGTTTGGAATACAAACCAAAGCATCGAATTGATGCGCCATAGCCATACATTCTGTAGAATCAGCTATCAAATCACGTGTAACCAAAGAATATTTCATTCCAACGTGACCCATTGCAATACCATCACAAACAGCAATTGCTGGAAATTCTACTGGCACACCACCAGCTTCTGCAACACCAAGCTTTACAGCTTGAACAATCTTATCCAAATTCATATGGCCTGGTACAATTTCGTTGTATGAACTAACAATACCAACCATAGGCTTTTTCATTTCTTCACTTGTAAATCCTAAGGCATTAAATAAACTTCTAGCTGGAGCTTGTTGAATACCTTTTCTAGCATTATCACTTCTCATTTCACTTACCTCTTTTCTATGCTTTAACGTATCAAATTTATATACGCTCACAAATCAATTTACCAATTTCAACTGTGCCAACCTGCTTAATATTAGAAGTATCTTCTCCAGGTTGAGGCATAATATCAATCGTTCTATAGCCTTCTGCTAACACCTTCTTAACCGCCTCTTCAATAGCATTTGCTTCTTCATCTAGGTCAAATGTATATCTAAGCATCATAGCTGCACTAAGAATTGTTGCTATTGGATTAGCAATACCTTTTCCTGCAATATCAGGAGCAGAACCACCACTTGGCTCATACAAACCAAACTTAGTATCATTAAGACTTGCTGAACTTAGCATACCGATTGAACCTGTAACCATTGATGCTTCATCAGACAAAATATCACCAAACATATTCTCTGTAAGAATTACGTCGAACTGCTTAGGATTCTTAACTAACTGCATTGCAGCATTATCAACAAGCATATGTTCTAATGTAACCTCTGGATAATCGACTGCTACTTCTTCAACAACCTTTCTCCAAAGTCTAGAAGAATCAAGTACATTTGCCTTATCAACACTTGTAACCTTCTTGCGACGCTTCATTGCAATATCAAATCCTTTGATGGCAATTCTTCTAATCTCGTCTTCATTATATTCAAGTGAATCTACAGCGCACATCACTCCGTCAACCTCTTTGGTTTCTCTAGCGCCGAAGTAAAGACCACCTGTAAGCTCACGCATAATCATCATGTCAAAGCCATCACCAATAATTTCATCTCTAAGTGGACAAGCTTTCTTGAGCTCTGGATATAAATATGCTGGACGCAAATTTGCAAAAAGATTAAGAGCTTTTCTAATTCCTAAAAGTCCAGCTTCTGGTCTCTTATCTGCTGGAAGCTTATACCAAGGAGAAGTCTTAGCATCTCCTCCAATAGAGCCCATCAAAACTGCATCACTAGCTTTAGCTTGTCTAATAGCTTCCTCTGTAAGAGGCTCACCACAAGCATCAATAGAGCATCCGCCCATTAGTATCTCGTCATAGTTAAATGTATGACCAAATTTATCTCCCACAGTGTTAAGAACCTTCAATGCTTCTGCAACAACTTCTGGTCCTATTCCGTCACCGCGAATTACACCTATATTACAATTCATAGTATTTTCTCCTTCCTTTACGAATCTCTAAATAGCGATTCTTTTGAGAAACTAAACAAATCCATCTAGTTTCCCTTATGAAAATATACCTTAAAATTATAAAGCATTTCTATCAAAATTTCAATGAAATCTTATACAAAAAAGCTCCAAGCAAAAAAGCTTGGAGCCTATATATAAGCCTTTCGGCAAAACCTTCGTAAATGCAACATGTCGTAACACATTGCACTTATCACACCAAAACAAACAAAGGTTATATAATGTTAAGTAATAAGCGTTCTTTGTACATCGCTTCTATATTATCGATACAATGACGCGCTCTAGTGTACTCGTTTCTATTTATCTTAATAACACAAACTTCTGACGCACCATCATATTTATCTCTCATAAAAAATGGCACATATTTCCAATTCTTCGTAAATGAAATAGAATCACCTGTTAAGGCTTTCGTTGTTCTATTACTCGCACGATGATTCGTTGTTCTACACAATACTACATCCTTGTTGATGTTCTTCTCGTATTTAAGATCCTTATTCATTGCATCCCCCTAAAAAAAGTCGCACTACTCTAGCCGGATAGTCACCTTCTTACCCAAACTACCCGCCACTTTAACAATAAAATCTAGGCTTGGATTATATTTCCCCGATTCCATTCTAGAAATATTAGACTTCTTCGTACCAGCCTTCTCTGCCAATGTAGCCTGTGTCATATGAAGCCCACACCTTGCTTCCTTCAACTGGACTGCCATCTCCAACCTTGCTTGGCTGCTACTTAGTGGAACGATGCCATCTTCATACCTCTTCTTCATAAAGAGCACCTCCGCTAACTGTTCATTATGTTATCATATATGATAACTTTATACAAGGTTTATTTTTATTTTTTTCAAACTTTTTACTCACACAAAAAAAGCAACCTATCTTGCGATAGATTGCTTTACAATAGACAATTATTAAATACTTATTTTTTATTATTTTTTCTTATTTTTCTTCTTTTCTTTTTTTGCATTTTGTTTTGCTGCTTCCTTGGCGGCCTTCTTCTCTTCTTTAGCTTTCTTTGCCGCTTCCTTCTTAGGATTTGTTGGTTTTGCTTGTATGAACTTTACAATAATCCACAACACCATAAATCCTGCTGCAACAAACAATGCAATAGAACCAAAGAAACACAAATTACCCAACATCAAAGATTTTGCATATTCCTCTTTACTAATATAGTAATGCTTATCATCTACAGTATAAAATTTATGAACATTTCCAGCCTCTGCTAATTCTTCTGGATGTTCTTCACTAATCATATAATCAACAACAAAAACATCACCGTTATACTCAAAATATACTGGTGCTCTAGGAGTTACGCCCAAATATCCTTGCGTAACATTTTTCTTAAGGATTTTCGCTTCTACTTCAGTAAATTCAGTATTATTAATGGCATTATTTCTTATAGGTCCTACAAGAAACATTAAAACCACACCCAAAACCAAAGAAACAATTCCCAATATTATTTGTAGTTTAATATCAACCTTCTTCTTCATAATATCTCCTTACAAATCAGCTAACACTTGCACCGCATTAGATTCTATCAAACATTTTCCATGTTCAACAATAGGCATTCCGCCCTTTGATTCTAAAAACATCTCCTGACTATACTCGCAAAGTGCAAGAAAAACATCACCAATAAACTTGTCTTTCTCTATATCGAGTCTAAGCCAATACTTATCCTTATATGAATAAAGCCAAGTATTTTTTATCTTCTCGTTAGACAATAGCTTTGCCACTTCAAAACACTCTTCAAGTCTAGATATCGCAATCCAAACCTTCTCATCTAATGAAAACGTACCAACTGGAACCTTATCTTCATTTTCCTCTTTGACTTCCTCAGCTTGAACTCCTTTTGCCATCTTTTCAGCAAATTCTCTGACCTTCTTGAACTGTTCAAGGAAATTATTATCTAATTCAGGTAAGCTTCCATCTTTGGATTCTGAAATCGTAAGTGATAAATCACCCTCAGGAAGCATTGCAATCTGAACACTTAGTGCTCCACCAGTAGTCTTAAAATCAGCTTCATATCTAGCTTCTTGCATAACCCTTCTAAGAAAATCTTCTGCAAGATTTCTATTATCGACTAACTCAGCTGCATTTACACCAAATTCATACATTTCTTCTTTGGATACGAAACATGTTATTGTATTTTCACTAATCTTTTCAAATCTCATATCATTACGCTCCTTCACTTCAGATCCAATACAAAACCATATAATTCACATTGATTCTTCATGGCCACTTATATTTCTTGACAATCTAAAGTGTTTATAGATATAGTATGCAATATGAAGAAAAATTTCAAGCAAATACCCTTAATTATCTTAATATTTTGCATAATTATTGCATTCTATTATTATATCGGCTGTCCTATAAGATTATTTACAGGTATGCCTTGTCCTGGATGTGGAATGACTCGTGCAGTCTACTACCTCCTTATTGGAAATGTTAATGAATCAATAAACTGCCATCCATTAGTTTTTACTATGCCAGTCATTCTAATCATTATCATTTTCCACAACAAATTTTCAAAAGCTAGCCTCATAACATTTCTAGTTACATTTAGCGTTTTATTTGTTGCTTGTTATATTTACAGACTATGCACTCCTACTGACCAAATTGTAGCTTACCGTCCAGATTTGACGATTTACCACAAGCTGTCTCATTTTATTCATTCAAATATCCTTAACTAATTTTTGATTAATTTAGTTCTATTGATTGAGCTCTTTTGATATTTCATAAAATGATTTGCCTGTTTCTTTGGCAATTCTTGCTATGTCCTCATACTCTATTTTACTTTTCTGAATATCCTCTAACCATGCTGTTTTGACTCTAATGTCTCCATATTTAGTCGACACATTCTTAACTTCTCGATTCATAACTGTACGTTCGCATACTTTCTTACGTACACCAATAGTTGAAGTATGTTTCAACAGTATCTTGGTTATTCTATCTGAGTCCTCTTCTTTAGCCATAACAACAATCATATGCCCTGGTCGTGATTTCTTCATCTGAATAGGCACAGTAAATACATCAAGCGCTCCTTCTTCCATAAGAAGCTTTGTTGCAAACCCTATCTCTTCTCCTGTTGCATCGTCAACGTTGCAATTAAGTTCTACAATAGTTGACTTCTCCTCCTGACTTTCTCCAAGAAAAGCTCTTATAATATTTGCAGCTTCAAATTCCTTATTTCCTACACCTATACCAATTTTTGCTGTTGTCATAAGCGGCATTTCCCCGAAATCATTTGCAAAATATTTCAAGATAGCCGCACCTGTTGGTGTACAAAGTTCGCCTTGAATTCTTCCACCATACATAGGAATACCTTGCAATATATGTGCTGTAGCAGGCGCTGGCACAGGAAGAATTCCATGCGCACATCTTACATTTCCAGAACCAACATGAATCGGACTAGAAATAACCTTGTCAACATTTAACATTTCCATTAACAAACAAACTGCTGCAACATCAGCTATAGCATCCATATTTCCGACCTCATGAAAATGTATTTCTGACACTTCTTTGCCATGAACATAGCTTTCCGCTTCTGCAATGATTCTATATATTCCTAAAATATCATTCTTTACTCGCTCAGATGCATTAAGACCTGCAACAATTTCTTCTATGTCTGATATTGATGTATGACTATATTCAGAGGATTTATTATCATCCCCCGCAACGTCTACACTAGCTTCTTCCACACCCTTAACATAGACATGCATATGTGCCCCGCGTATTCCGGCACTAATTTTATAATCCTTCTTATATTCTACATTAGGTATGTTCAAAGAATTCAACTTATCAACTACATTTTCATGATCAGAAACAAGCTCCGATAAAGCTGCTGTAAGCATATCACCAGCCGCTCCCATATTACATTCTATATACAATGTTCTCATTATATTTTACCTCATATGGTTAATTTTGCTTGCCATAACAGCCGCTCCAAAACCATTATCGATATTAACCACTGCAGTTCCACTTGCACAACTATTAAGCATGCTAAGTAGTGCCGACACTCCATGAAAGCTCGCGCCATACCCTACGCTTGTAGGCACAGCGATTACTGGAGCATCAACAAGACCACCAACAATGCTCGCCAAAGCTCCTTCCATACCTGCAACCGCAATTACAACACTTGCCTCCATAATAGGATCTAAATGTGCAAGTAATCTATGCAATCCAGCTACTCCCACATCATAAATTCTATCCACTTGATTTCCCAATGCTTCTAACGTAAGTGCAGCCTCTTCACATACTGGAATATCACTTGTACCACCAGATACAACTACAATTTTGCCATTTCCCGTATCAACAAATTCTCTATTTACAATACCAATTTTAGAAACAGGATCATAGAACATATTTAATTTATTTCCTACATATTCTGCAGCGCTTTCTTCCATGCGTGTTATCAATATATTTTTGCGGTCCTTATCATCCATTTCCTTAGCAATAGCGAAAATCTGCTCTGCTGTCTTTGATGCGCCATATATTATCTCTTGTGCACCTTGTCTTATAGCTCTATGCTCATCTAGCTTTGCAAACCCTAAGTCTTCAAAAGGCTTCACTTTAAGTTTTAATTCAGCTTCTTCTACCGACAAGGTCCCATCAGAAACCGCTTGCAAGATATCATATACTTCCATCAACTTCCCTTTCAGCACTTAAAGCACATTACATTCCAATCATCTGTGAAAACTCACTCATCATCTCAGAAATCTTAATTTGCTGTGGACATACAGCTTCACAGCTTCTACATGCAATACAATTTGCCGGTTGCTTATCCTTATCCATACTTCCTACCGCCATAGGTGCAAGGAATCCGCCACCCGAAATCTTATGCTCATTATATAACGCAATAAGCTCAGGAATTGGAAGCTCCTTAGGACAATGTGTTATACAATAGTGACATGATGTACATGGCAAGCCACCTCTTTTAGTTTCTTCATCAGCCGCTTCAACAATTTTGTCGAACTCAGCTTGTGTGAAAGGTTTATCTTCTGCATAAGTTTCAATATTAGCCTTTAATTGCTCCATATTAGACATACCAGAAAGAACCATCTTGACATTAGGTAGTGATTGTAAAAATCTAAACGCCATCGCAGGAACATTTTCATCAGGACGAATTTTCTTCATCGCATCTTCCATTGTTTCAGATACCTTCGCAAGTTTTCCTCCACGAAGTGGCTCCATAATCCACACTGGAATACCAGCTTCTTCTAGGAGCTTATATTTTGCTTCTGCATCTTGAAAATGCCAATCCATATAATTAAGCTGCAATTGACAAAATTCCATATGTTCGCCATATGCTGCTAAGAACTTCTTGATTACTTCTATACTACCATGAGAAGAGAATCCTAAATGCTTAATTCTTCCGTTCTTCTTTTGCTCCATAAGATATTCAAATATGCCATATTTAGGATCTAAATAATCATCAACATTTCCCTCATATACATTGTGAAACAAATAAAAATCAAAATACTCAGTCTGACATTTCTCCAATTGCTCTTCAAAAATCTCTTTCACCTTAGGCATATTAGAATTGTCATATCCTGGGAACTTACTTGCAAGATAATAGCTTTCTCTAGGATATTTTGACAAAATTTTTCCTGCTGTTAATTCTGAATTACCACCGTGATATCCCCAAGCAGTATCATAATAATTGATGCCATTATTGTATGCAAAGTCAATCATCTCAGCCGCTGCAACTTCATCAATCTTAGAATCATCACCATCAATAACTGGAAGACGCATCATTCCGAGTCCTAGTCCTGATAGTTTAATGTCTTGAAATTCTCTATAAATCATATTCCTTCTCCTTTTTAACTTTGTTTTAACCTTTTTTAACTTGGCTTTAGCCTTTTAATTGGTTTTAACCTTTTAATTGGTTTTAACCTTTTTAACTTGGCTTTAGCCTTTTAATTGGTTTTAACCTTTTTAACTCATATTAAATATAACTACGTCATCAACCTAATTACATACTTGCACTTATTATATTATAATACATTTTCTTGTATTTGTTCGTTTTTATTTTCGTTTTTTTGTGGTTTTATTTAGAAGGTGGTAAAACAACCTAAAAAACCCCTGAAGTCTCAAAACATTTGAAACTTCAAGGGTTTAAAAAAATACAGGAGATGGGACTTGAACCCACACGATGTCGCCACCGCCAGATTTTGAGTCTGGTGCGTCTGCCAATTCCGCCACTCCTGCATACCTTACACATTCTATCATAGTCGCATAACCTTTTCAACAACTATTTTATAGAATTGTAAGTAAAACAATTATTCACACAAATTATCGATAATTCCCATTCCTTTAAATGTCGCAAAATAATCGCTTGGCTTTTCTGCATTACGAATAAGCTTGAATGAACCATCTTCTTTAAGAAGAACTTCTGCTGATTTAAGCTTACCATTATAGCTATAACCCATTGCAAAGCCGTGAGCTCCCGCATCATGAATAAATAGATAATCTCCCATGTCAATTTTAGGAAGCTTTCTGTCAATTGCAAATTTATCATTATTCTCGCACAAAGAACCTGTTACATCATATACATTTTCAAGAGGAGCATCTGCCTTACCAAGAACTGTAATATGATGATAAGCTCCATACATAGCTGGTCTCATCAAATTAACTGCACAAGAATCGACACCTATATATTCTTTGTATGTATGTTTTTCATGAATAGCTTGTGTTACAAGACCGCCATATGGTCCCATCATAAATCTACCCATTTCTGTATAGATTTCCACATCGCCCATACCATTAGGAACTAGAATCTCATCATAAACCTTATGCACGCCTTCACCAATTATAGTAATATCATTAGGTGTTTTGCCTGGCTCATATGGAATACCAACGCCACCTGATAGATTGATAAATGACAACTGCACTCCAGCTTCTTCTTTGATTTCAACAGCAAGCTCAAACAATGTCTTAGCTAATGCAGGATAATAATCATTAGTAACTGTATTACTTACTAGGAAAGAGTGAAGGCCAAATTTCTTAGCTCCTTTTTCCTTAAGAATCTTATAAGCTTCAATTAATTGCTCACGAGTCATACCGTACTTAGCATCACCAGGATTATCCATAATTCCGTTACTTACTTCATAAACTCCACCTGGATTAAAACGGCAACTAATTGTCTCTGGGATATATCCAATTGCATCCTCTAAGAAATCAATATGTGTAAAATCATCTAAATTGATTGTCGCACCAATTTTCGCTGCATACTTAAACTCACTTGCAGGTGTATCATTTGAAGAGAACATAATGTTATCCCCTGTACATCCTAGCTCATTAGCAAGCATAAGCTCTGTCATTGACGAACAATCCAAACCACATCCATACTCTTGAAGAATCTTAATAAGAAATGGATTAGGATTAGCTTTAACTGCATAGTATTCTTTGTATCCCTTATTCCATGCAAAAGCGTCTTTTACAGCTTTAGCATTTGCACGAATTCCAGCCTCATCATATAAATGAAATGGAGTTGGAATCTCTTTAACTATATTTTCTACTTGTTCTTTTGTTACAAATGGTAACTTGTTCATTTATAGCACCTCTTTTCTTTTTTCCAGATTACATTATACGATATGCATTCACATATTCGCAACATTTATTTTAATACAAATGTTATAGCATTATTATCAGGGTAGTCGTAATACGTTATTTTGCTTTTGCCACTACAATAATCTGCAAAATGTCCTTTCTCAATAAAATATCTCTTCATCTCATTATATGTTGATGAATTTGAACATTTAAACGACACATCTTTTCTCTGAACATAACCATTATGTAGTAGCTTACCCATTTTGTCTTTGTCAAAGGTTGTAAAATACAAGCCTTCCTGTACAAAATAATTATCCCTTGTTGCTATACATTCTGGTAACGCAAATGCCATATCTATCTGATGATTAACCAAGTCTTTTGTTGTTGCATTTAGCGTATTATAGCAAATACTCTTCGAGCCACTTCGTCCACTATAATTAGAATTGCCCCAAGTCACATCCATGAAATAATATTCATTATCAAGCTTTACCATATTCCATGCATGAGGACCACCTTCTGCTGTACCAACAACAACGATAGATTGAATGCCTAACTTATTCAACAAATAATTAGCGGCACAAGAGTAACCTTTACACACCGTTCTATTATTCAAAAAGACACTTATTATATTCTGATCATTAGGCGAATTCTCCACATAATCTACATTATTAATTAACGTTTCATATACCCATTTTGATTTCTCATAATCTGTGCCACCAGTAGGCGCTTTAGCTAACCAAGCATCTACAACCTTGTCTATTCTCTCTTGATATGAATCACGCTCATTTTTTGTCATTGTATATCCAGGCTTAACAGTAATACTATTATTGATACCTGCTATTTGCAAAGTTTCATAGGTATAATTCTTAAGCCAAAATATTTCTCCATAATCAGCATTTATACTATTAGCTGCCAAATCCACGACTGCAGTATCTCTAGTTGAGACTTTGACACTATCATTCATCTTCATTACACAGTCTAGCATTTGATCATATACTTTCTTAGTCTTATCATCCAACTGACTATATGCGTATTTCTCATTACTAACCGTTCTTCCAGACTCAGGTGCAGAGGTTGTTATCTCATATACTCCATTAAAGAAATAGTCATATCCGCCATCTCCAGAAATGTAATTTTTGATAAATAATGATATCAAAACTGCGATCAAAATTACTATTAAAAATTTAATAAACCCTTTCTTCATTACTCTCCTTTTGCACTAATATATTTATCTACATCTTTGATTAATTTTTTCCATTCATCAGGATTTTCAACATAATATTTCGGACAATTCTTACCAGTTATATCATAATGACGTATAACTTTGTCTGTCGACAAACCATACTGTCCGCAAAGCCATGCTATCAAATGCACCAAGCTCTCATACGTCTTTGTATTAAATTTCCCCGTATTATCCGGGTGACAACATTCTATTGAAATCGTATCGTTATTTCTAGAATTAGAAGCATAGCTCATCTCATCTAAAGGAATACATTGAATTATCTCTCCGTCGAGCCCAACCACAAAATGACTACTTGCCTTTGTCAAATGTGAATTCTTAAGTCCTTCAAAATAATCTCGATTTGCTTCCGCCGAACTACCTGGATTTGCCACATAATGCACTACAATTCCATTTACCTTATCTAACTTAATCCCTGGCCTTGAATACGAATTTACTGTTAAATATTCTTCTTTGATTTCCGGTGCTGCTTTGACAATTTTGGTTGTAACCAAGTATGAAATCCCATATACTATCAAACCTATTGTACTCATCAAGCCTATAACTGCAAAAGCATATACTATTCCTTGAAATAACTTCTGCTTTTGTTTTTTGGTTAATTTCTTTCTCGTTTTTTTCTTCTTCGCTGCCATCTTTCACCTCGTATTATATAGTCATAGCCTTTCTTTACCTTTTCTATAGATTAGGCTATTCTTATTAAGATGCTGTGGATTGGTTTCTCCCTCCTCCCACTCGATGGGTTAAAATAGGCTCCAACCACAGTCTCTTTGTTCATTTGT
>JAZUIN010000020.1:0-13168 GCA_045642225.1 Lachnospiraceae bacterium
GATATTCTCTTTGTAAATTGAACATTTATGCATAGAAACCCAAAAGAGGGCCCAAAGTTTTGCGAGCAAACTGTATTTATCTTTTCACACAAATCTATTAATTTAAGGGCTTTCGAGCCCATTGAATAATTCTGAAAATGAAGATGTCCCGTCCGTTTTTCCCTCTTTTTTCTGAAAAAGACGGGACATTTAGACGGGACATCAGTCGTAATTTGAACTTATTTTTAAACGCTTAAAATAAGCAAAAACCCTTGAAACTCAATGGTTTCAAGGGTTTAGCTTTGGCGGAGCCGCAGGGATTCGAACCCTGGTGCCTTTTGGGCAAACGGTTTTCAAGGCGACGCCCGGCATAAGTCCTCTTGCGTACTTTTATGTTGGGTTTGGTTACTTTCATTTCACCAAAAACACAGTAAAATCAGACGTTGCGGGACGAAAAACACATAAAAATGCACTGTAGTCCACAAAACGGGTAAACGAGATACATTGATCATTTTGGCGTATTTTCTTGCTTTTATGCAAGACATTTGGCAAGACATACGCAAGACATTTACTAAGATTTTGAAAAACAGGTGTCAGAAGAGTAACTAAAAAAGTGAGGCTAATCCTATGAGATTAGACAGAGAAAGATTAGACAAATGTTCTGACATTTTAAGCAAAGAACAATTCATTTATGTTGGCCACATGAGCAAGAGAACTGCCACTTATTTACTCGACAGTAAGCTTGTTCCGGCAGTCTACAACGGCAAGAAAAGCAAATGCTATTTCATCAAGAAAAAAGATGTTATCGAATTCTTCAACGACTTCGCCATAATGCCCGAGAAATACTTGGCACCACCCAAATGGTATTCGGAAAAGAAGAAGATAAAAACCAAATCATACAAACTTAGATTAAATCCTGAGAAAATTAATATTGAGAAGTTGGAATACTACTATCGTCAAAAGTTAGATTCCATATTCGAAGACGACGTCCTTAAAGTTCAAGATGTTTCTATTTTTACCGGGTATAAACCAAGCACAGTAAGAGGATGGATAAATGCAGATAAGATGGAAGTATTAATACTCCCCGGCAAAAGATACTACATTCCCAAAGAACTTCTAATCGAATGGCTATTATCAGACACCTATAACAGGATTGAAAGAAAATCTGGTAAACATTTAAAAGCACTTTGGGGGTGCTGCAATTAACTGTCCAATTAATGGAAGTACATATATGTTACCCTTAAGAAAATTAAATAATTATGATGAGAATTAATATGAAATTAGATAAACAAGAATTAGCGAAACTACCTGCAACTATAAGCAAAGAGCAATTAAGAATTGTTGGTCATATGAGCAAGCGAACAGCTGCATATTTATTGGAAAACAACATCATTCCGTCTGTTCACAGTGGAAAGAAAACCAGATGCTATAGCATCAAGAAAACAGATGTCATTAAGTTCTTCAAAGACTTGGATTTGCACCCTGAAAAATATGTAGAGTTGGGACAGACATCCGATGGTACAAAACTAATAAGCACTGCTGCACTTCCAGCTTGCAAATATAGCAAGAGAAAGCTCAGAGCATACTACAAAACATTATTTGAAGAATACGAAGATGAAGTGCTTACCGTAGCTCAAGTATCGGAAATAACCGGTTATAGAAACACATCTATAACCAGCTGGATCAGAGATGAGAAATTGGAAGCTTTTGATATGCCAACAATGTACATGATTCCCAAGGTATTCCTTCTAAAGTGGTTATTATCGGATCAGTACAACAGCATCGAGCGCAAATCAAAAAAGCATGTAAAAGCTTTGTTGGGAGATAAGTAATTACCTGAAGTTTTCGAGTTAAGGGGGTCAGTATAGCGATATTTTGCAAAAGTACCCCCCTTAACCGGAAGTTTCACTTGAATAACAGGCGATTAGTGCCACTTTTAAGCAATACTGTTATTGTTGGATAGAATCTTACTCCAAAGAAAGACAAGTCAATATAAATACAGGACTCATTGCGTCCTGAATTAAGCATTTATAATTGTCCCAATGCAGAAGAAAAACGGTATCCTCTTGGATAAAGAAGAAACTTCTTAATGCAATCCCGTATAAGCATATTTTCTTTATCCCTCAGGAATATTTATTAGACTGGATTACGTCTGATGAATACAACAACATTGTAAAGAAGTCCAACGAGCATACAAGTACATTATTAGGAGTTGGTAAGTAAATGGAATGGTAGCCTTCAGTGAGAGTATTACTAAAGGCTGGTTTACATTCACACTTTTGACAACATCTACAAGTGTTTTTAATGCCGATTTACCATCACAAGACCATTCTTTTGTATAATTTGAGTAGAACTCCATGGAGGATATAATATTGAGCCTAAATGATGTGTGTAAGAAATTAAAAAGGTATTCGTTTGATAGCAAGATGAGAATAGTTCAAAAATACTCATCTGAAAAACTATTGCCGTCAGGGAACATAGATTTTTCAGATAATCAGAATATGTATTTCCCTTGGGAATTAGAATGCTTTACTACGCTTGCAATAAAAGCAACAGATGAATACGATAACACCGATATATACGAGAAAAATGAAAGGTATTTTCATCGTATGATGTCTGAAATAAGACAAATGGATTCTGCTCATTTATCATCTTTGGGGCTAGAAAAAAGTATGACATCATTAAAATTATCTCAATTTTATAGTCAAGAATACTCTAATATAAGGTTTTATAGATTCAATTACATTTTCAACTATGTATCTTCAAAAATAGATGTTCAATCCAAATTTAAAGATGTTTTTAAAGGCGTTTATGAACAATTTGTTCTTATAACTATGCTTAGTAATGTTTTATATGGCTCTTTAAGCTCAAAAATAGATTTGATAATTTTGAATAAATTTCTATTAAATCTTATATCTAAAAAATACAACAACATACTAGATTGCTTAAAAATATCATATAAGGACTATCGAAATTATACGGAAGACCTAGTAAATGATGTCGAGGATATTCTCTACTCAATTCATGTGTCATACCAATACCCTTTTATTGTACATAAAGAAACTGTTTATTTTCCTTTACCTCACATTCTTAATCGTGTGATTACAGACTCTTTTTTATTTCGATTAACACATAAAGACGATCCGATGAGAAGCAATATAGGCAAATATGTTCTTGAGGATTACTTATATAAAATCCTCAGCAATTCTAATTGCTATGATTGTGTTTTACCCGAACAAACTTATAAACTGGGGAGGCAAGAGATAAAATCGTCTGATGTTTTAGTGCGTAAAAATAAAGACATCATTTATTTTGAGAATAAAGAATTCTCTCCTAATCCCAAACTCAGGATTGGGAATAATGAGGAATATACTAAAACTACCCAAATAGTTGCAGATGCCATGATTCAGGTAGTAAAAAATCTTGTAGACTATTATGAAATTAACAAATTAAATCCTTTTTCAGAGCTGGATATAGTAAGTAAAGACAACCGTTGGGGAATAGTTATATTTTTTGAAAATAATTATATTGAGCTTGACAATGCATATAAGATAGTAGCTGATGAATTTCATTACGAAGTGAATAGCTGTGAATATGAATGGTTAATAACACACATCAAAATTCTAAGTCTTTATGATGTTGAAAGATATTCATTATCAAAAGTTTGTTTGTTAGACTATTTAAAAGATGAGAACAATATAAATTCTTATTATCAGATTGACTTAAATGTTGGCGACATTAAAGACGATGAATACTTGTCTTTCTTTAATAACCTAGATAACCAACTTAAAGCAATGATTTCTGATATTGAAAAATACGGAATATAATAGCAGTTAGTCACTATTTAACTAACTGCTATCAAAATCGTTTAACCGGTTCTTGTGCCTTTATCGCAGCAATCTCTGCCTGATTTCTTGGGCCGGATTCTGCATCATATGTTTAATCCTGGCCCACCAGCTCGGTGTCATCATCCATAATTACTTCACTGAATAATCTACCATCAATACAAGTACTAACTAATACATCTTCCATAGTCGCAAATTCAGAAAGAAGTTCATACCATCTTCCATTAGTCTTTTGCGACAGCTTCTTGTAAAGACCAAAAGTAGCTTCGCGACCATCAGCAAGAATAGTATTTGATGTCTCGTACATAGAACCTGTATGGAATCGATACTCAGTTCCTTTATAGATAAAATCCAACCCGAACCAATGTCCCTCTGATGGAGCCCATACTCCAGTAAACTCTGACTTAAACTCTTCAATTGAATTGTATTCGTTTATTCTCATTTTAGATGATACTCCTTTTTAATTCTGTTTATAAGATCTCGCTCTAAAGAAGTCGGTGGCACTCCAGGAGAATTCTTATCATGATTTAAATGCACATGCCTATGTGGTTGAACACCTTTATGATCATGCGATAAATCAATGCTTACAGCTTGCTTATGTGACTGATCATAGTATGCCACATGTTTAAGCACACCGTTTTTAACTACAGCATAAACCCTCCCAGGGGTATGTGAATACTCAGGTGCTTTAACACGATTAGAATCCTGAACGATAATCTTAACGTTAGGATTACTACTCAATGTACCAATTGATTTATAGTGTTGACCACCCTCATTAAAAGAAAAATATCCTCTATCTACATCAACGAATGCGCCACGTGAACCCATTATGCTACCTCCTTAATAGTAAATACTTTTAATAATCCGTCTATTTCTAATTGCTTATATTTAGGTGCAAAAGTATCTGTATACTTGTAATTGAGAAATGTACCTGTCATTCCTTCAATCATGTCACCAACAACAATTATTAGAGGAGGATTGATTCTTCTCTTCATTTCATTAAATCCATCTAAGAATGCCTCTTTGTATTCACTACAGCCGAGAGTAGAAATAATAACTACAGATCCGTATTCAATACCACTGAAGCAAATATCGTATGTGTCAGGGAGTGCCCACCCAATTGTTGGCAGAACATTGCAATTATAATTCTGCCAAGTAACACCTAACCAACGTGACATGTAAACATTATGTCTAATCTCATTTTCGTTCATTGGAGGATAGAAACTGAAATCAGGAGTTGCTACTGCTGCAAAACCATGAAATAAACCTATCTTATTAAGTGGATTATTCCATAAACGCAAAAGTTCTTTATCATAAGCATGCATTATCACCAGTGTATTCTTGTCAGCCGTTCTAGGCGATGCACTCTTGATACCGATTGCACTCAGTTTATTCCATTCATGCTCTGAATAATCTGTTTTTCTGATAATAGGCATATTAAACCTATCATACTCACATTCACCAATAATTGGTCTTATAACTTTATACTTTTCATACTCTGAAAGGCCTTTAATCATAAAAAATCCTTTCTGATATCTATTAGATATCTTGCTCCTATAACAAGGCATGGAGTCTTTGTTTATTTACCTTGAGATTGAAGCCTTCGGATTTTATGATTTATCCGAAGACAAATATTTTTGGACAAGTCCATCTTGTATTTGTCTCCGAATGCCGCTAAAATGAAATTGCGATATCGAATAGCAATATTCGGAGACAACACTGCAGTGATGCTAATGCAAACTGTCAGTGTTTTTCTTTTTTATAAAACTTAACACTTATCTCACGCTCCTTTCTCGCTCAATTCTAGTATTTTTACCTCATATGGCGTTAATTTTTTAACTCGCGCATATCGGTTTTCCCAAGTTAGATAATAATCATATGCATAGCCAGCTTCTTCAAAACTAATATCAAAGTATTCATAAATATCTTCTGGACAGGTTGCCCCAATTTTATGAACTAAAACAGGAGGAGCGATAGCGTACTTGGCAAAGAAATCCGCTTCGTCTTCCTCTTTATCTCTGCATTCTGGAGCTCCGGTGTGATCAAGAACAATATGTCCTATCTCATGAAGAATAGTAAAGTTCTGGCGCTCATAAGATTTGTCTATATCATTGTAGAAAATACACTCTCTACCATCTTTTACAGCTGTGAATCCATCCTCATCTGTCTCCAAAGCTTTTTTCAATTGCTTCTCTGAAAGAGCGGAGTAAGGTATTAAGCATATCTTCATCTTAAGAGCGATTTCAAATCCACTAACAGGAATACAGCGCACATTGTATAATTCGAAAATGTGAACCACTTCTCCTTTTATGAATTCGTACTCTTCATTAGTTAGCTTCCATACTGCGTTACTCATCTACACCTCCCATAAGAATGTCAAGAATACGTCTTTTTTCTTCTTTGGACAGAGTAGAAGAATTACGAGCTATTAACTTTGTTGCATAATCGATTTCACTATGCGAATCAACTGGTACACCTTCCATTAAATAATCAGATGTTGTATTAAGCGCAATTGCGATTTTGGCTAAAACACTTGATCTTGGTGTTCTATCACCCTTGATATAATGAGAAATAGCAGCTTCTGTGCAAAGCGTTTTCTCAGCTAATTCTTTTTGACTCATATTGTTTTTCTCCAATAATTCTTTAATGCGATTACCTAAACTTTCCATGTGTGTACCTCCGTTCAAAAGCATATTATCACTTAAATTATCATTTTGTCAATTTGTTACGCGTATATATTGTAGCATATGAAAAATGTAACACAAGATATTGTGTTCGACTGCAAGGGCAATAACCAATCAACTGAAATTTCTAGCAGATATATAATTTAATATCTCTGTACCAATCTAAGATACCTATCTTTAGTGGTATACTGAATTAATAGAAATTACGTGAGGAACTTATGGATAATTCTCTTATTATAGAATTGAATAAAGGATTCACTACAGCATTTATTGATTCCTCTTACAATTCATCTTTGGCACTCAAGCCAGAGTTTTTATCAAATGATTATAAAGCTGGTAAAAAAGTCTTATCTTCAATCGAAGATGAGCTCTCTAAGTGTGAAAAATTTCAGATTAGTGTTGCCTTTATTACTATGAGCGGAATTACTCCATTACTTCAGATTCTTAAGGAACTTGAAGCAAAGAATATCCCTGGAGAAATCCTTACAACAAACTATTTGAATTTTAGTGAGCCAGAAGCACTTAAGAAACTTCATGGCCTCAAAAATATCACTTTGAAAATGTATGATGTCGAAGCTTCACGGGAAGGTTTCCATACAAAGGGTTATATTTTCAGAAGAGATGAACTTTATAGAATTATTATTGGTAGTTCTAACATGACCAGTTCTGCTCTTACTAGTAACAGAGAATGGAATACAAAGATTATTTCTACTGAAAATGGTGAAGTATGTAAACAGATTTTAGCTGAGTTTACACAACTTTGGAATTCTGAATATGCGCTTCCGTTCGATGTGTTCTACGAGGAATACAAACTCAGATATAAGGTAATCAAAGAGCAGCGAAGAATAGCGACTAGTGAAAATCCAGTATCGCTTGTTAAGTACAATCTCAAGCCTAATACAATGCAGGTTAGATTTATCAATAATCTAGAGAAAATAATTAAAGAAGGGAAAGATAAAGCTCTTCTTATTTCTGCTACTGGTACAGGTAAGACATATGCATCTGCTTTTGCTATGCGTCAACTTGGATTCAAGCGAGTGTTATTTTTAGTTCATAGGGGGCAACTTGCTAAGCAGACAAAACATTCTTATGAGCGTGTATTTGATAACAGAATATCCATGGGATTAGTTGGTGCTGGATACAACGATTATGATAAAGATTATGTTTTTGCTATGGTACAGACATTAAGCAAAGATGCTAACATATCAAAATTTGCTCCTGATTATTTTGACTGCATTATTCTTGATGAAGCTCACCACAGTACAGCTGATACTTACCAGAAAATAATGAAGTATTTTAAGCCTAAATTTTGGCTTGGAATGACAGCTACTCCTGATAAGCGTAATGACAATGTTTCTGGTAATAATGTATATGAATTATTCGATTACCAGATTGCTTATGAAATTAGACTTCAGCAAGCTATGGAAGAGGATTTATTATGCCCTTTCCATTATTTTGGAATAACAGATCTCAGTATCGCTTCTTGCGAAGAAAAATCTGTAGATTTTAATATGCTCGTTTCAGATGAGCGTGTAAAGCACATCATTAACCAGGCAAAATACTTTGGATATAGCGGAGATAGGGTTAAAGGGCTTATCTTCTGTAGCAATATTAAAGAATCAGAAGAACTTTCTCGTAAGTTTAACTTATTGGGCTATAGAACAATTGCTCTTAATGGTAGTGCTTCCGAAGACGAGCGCGAAGAAGCTTTTGAGCGATTAGCTATGAATGAAAAATCAGGCTCTCCACTTCAGCCTCTTGATTACATTTTCTCAGTAGAGATCTTAAATGAAGGTGTTGATATTGTAGAAGTTAATCAGGTAATTATGCTGAGACCAACAGAATCACCTATTGTATTTGTTCAGCAACTTGGTCGAGGACTTCGTAAAGCATCTGGTAAAGAGTATGTTGTTATTTTGGATTTTATTGCCAACTACAATAACAACTATATGATTCCAATTGCATTATCAGGAGATCGAACATATAACAAAGACAACCTAAGACATGTAATTGGTACAGGTAGCAGAACTATACCTGGAGCTAGTACGATCCATTTTGATGAGATTAGTCGTAAGAAGATTTTTGAATCCGTCGATAAGGCTAACTTCAGCGATATAAAGCTAATTAAAGACAACTATACTACACTTAAAAATAAAATCGGCCGTATTCCATCACTTATGGATTTTGATGAATATGGTGAAATGGATGTGCTTAGAATATTTGATAATAGTAATCTTGGTTCTTATTACAAATTTCTTGTTAAGTATGAGAAGGATTATCTAATTCGTCTCAATAAAACTGAAGAGATTATAGTCGAATATGTTTCTAAGAAACTGGCTAGTGGAAAGCGCGTGCACGAACTACTTTTGCTCAAGCAATTACTCTCTGACGCAACAAATAACACCAGCAACCCTGTTATTAAAACTCTTGAACATGAATTAAAAGAAAATTATGGACTTTCAATGAGTGATACACAAAAGAAAAATGTAGCGAACATGATGACCACAGATTTCTTAGTGTCTGGTCAAAAGAAAACATATGAGGATTGTATTTTCATAGAATACACCCCTGTAAGTAATGACTATGCTATTGCAAAGTCTTTCCTGAAATTACTCAAAAATGATGATTTCTATCAGATATTGAATGAGTTGGTAGAATTTGGTATTTCAAGATATGAACGTGATTATAAATCATGTTATGAAGACACAAATCTTGTTCTTTATAAGAAATATACATATGAAGATGTATGCCGTCTGCTTAACTGGGAAACCAATGAAGTAGCGACAAATATTGGTGGATATAAATATAATGAGAAGACTAAAACTTATCCAATATTCATTAATTATGAGAAGGATGATTCCATTAGCGAAACCACTAAATACGAAGATAGATTTGTAGACAGTAGTACTTTGATTGCTATATCAAAATCTAGACGTAATATAAATTCTAACGACGTTCAGAATATGCTGAAATCAAAAGAACGAGGAATCACGGTTGAGTTGTTTGTTCGTAAGAATAAAGACGATAAGATTTCAAAAGAGTTCTATTATTTGGGACACATGACTGCTACAGGAAACGCTTCTGAATTTACAATGAGTAACACAGATGCTACTGCTGTAGAAATTGAGTGGAAGCTAAATGAACCTGTAAGAGAGGATATCTATAATTACATAGTAAATGGTTAATGATATGAAAACTATACGAGTTGTTGCTGCAATAATTTGTGATGATATGAAGAAACCTACGAAGATTTTTGCCACAGCCAGAGGTTATGGCGAATTCAAAGGTGGATGGGAATTTCCTGGCGGAAAAATTGAAGAAAATGAATCTCCTGAGGATGCATTAATTCGTGAGATTAAAGAAGAATTAGACGCTGTAATCTCAGTAGGAGATTTAATTACAACTGTGGAATATGATTATCCAAAATTCCATTTATCGATGGACTGCTTTTTGGCACAGGTTATTGAGGGAGAATTAATCCTTAAAGAAGCTGAAGCTGCAAAATGGTTAACCAAAGAAACTATTAATTCTGTTGATTGGTTACCTGCTGATCAGGGTATCATAGAAATAGTAAAAGAGAATATTTTATAAATTGCTGGTGAAAAATTGGAGTTAAGTCAGATGGATAATAATGAGAATAATTGGGAATTAGAATTAAACGAATATATTCGTCAAGGCGAACCTGATCGTGTTGATAAGAGTAATGCTTGGAAAGCAGCCATCGGACTTCAGGATGTTGATGGTCTTAAGCCTTCTCCATATCTAATTGAGACTGCTAAAGAACATATCGAAGGTAAAATAACTATATCCGAAGCAGATAAGCGTATTCGTAGCTATTACGAAGTGCGTGAAGATAGACGAGAAACTGAAGCTGACACTATGGAAGCCGATATAGTTTCTGTAAGAATTGCTAAATTGCTTGGCGAGAATACATTCCAGTTTTCTCCTGTAGAATTGCAAAACATTCATAAAACTCTTTTTGATGGGGTCTTCAAACACGCCGGAAAAATACGCGATTACAACATTACAAAAAAAGAATGGGTATTGAAAGGCAACACTGTAATGTATGCATCTTTTGATAGTATTAGAGCAACCCTTGATTATGATTTTGCCCAAGAAAAGAACTTTTCTTATGAGGGATTATCTATAGAAGAAGCCATCAAGCATATTGCTAAATTTACTTCCGGCATATGGCAGATTCATCCATTTGGAGAAGGAAACACCAGATCAACAGCAGTATTTATTATTAAATATTTAAAGACATTTGGATTTACTATAAGTAATGAAACTTTCGCCAAGAACTCTTGGTATTTCAGAAATGCATTGGTTCGAGCAAACTATAATGATTTGCAAAATGATGTTCATGCTACCACAGAGTTTTTGGAATTATTCTTTAAAAATCTCTTGATGAATGCTAATCACGAACTTAAAAATAGATATATGCATGTTGATTATAAGTCTGAAAGTGCAATTCAAAGTGCAAGCACAGACGTTCCAAAGTGCAAAAATTGCACTTTGGAAGAATTAGCAATAATTAAAGAATTAATCAGCAACCCAAGTATTACACAAAAAGAATTGGCAAAGATTATTGGTAAATCCGAAAGAACCATTAAAACAAGAACCGTTATGATGCAAGAAAAAGGATTAATAGCACGCGAAAATGGAAAGAGAAATGGTAAGTGGAAGGTTCTTATAGAATTATAAATTTATTTTTCATTTGATAACGCTACACAATATACAACCTTCTCTCTTTTATATCTCATCATTTTCTGTTCTTCACAGAAAAAGATATTAAAGTCTGAGAAGATTGTTTTTATGTCTTCTTCATCAAAGAATCGTTTAAACATACCATCATCAGTTCTATATAAATGATGCTCTATTTCTTCACCGCTACCTGCACCGTGATTAACATCATTTATAGAATTAACTCTGATTAAGAGATGACCATTTGGCTTTAGTATTTTCTTAATATCCTTAAGGATTCTTCTGTTTTCTTCCATTGTAAAATAATGAAGTGATAAATCTGCCACAACGATACCAAATGTATCATCTGGGTAATCTATTCCATCAAGTATATTGAGAACCTTTGCTTCAACTACTTCGGGGAAGTTCTTTTTAATGTTCATAATGGCGTTTTCAGACTGATCTGCCGCATAAATCTTTTTGCCTTTGTTTATAAGGTATAAAGAATTGTTACCGCTACCGCATCCTAGATCCAATATAGGTGAATTACAGTTGTCGATAATATCGCTGAATACATCAAGCCAGTTATCCACTTTGATAGTATCTCTATCGTAATCGCGATGGATACTATTCCAGAAGTTAAGGGAATTGATGGCTTCGATGTTCATTGAATTAGTCCTTTTTCTTTATATTATAGCAATGATAGAAGTATAATAATTACAACAAATCTTTTGAGGGATTAATAATGGCTGCTGGTTTTGACTTAAAATATGGTGAATATAAGAAAGGCAACTTATCTGACGATGAGATGTGGTCTGCTTTTGCTTATTTATTCTCTTCAAAATCTGTAAATGATACTAGTTATAAATTTGGATTTCTTAAAGCCATTCTTGATAATCTTTATAACGTTGATAACAATCTCACATTAAGCTTTAATCAGTTGTTCTCTAAGTTTACTGAGGTGTATTGGAACCTTGTTCTTAAGCATGGCATAAGACAAAAGAAGATTGTCAAAGATGGTAGAATTTCTTCACTTGAAGGTATCTTATATGATGCTCAAGAAAGATATGGTTTAGAACGCGGTATTCCTTATGAGAGCCTCTCTCTTGAGATGATTAGTGATATTACTCATAAGGTTAAGCAGAAGTGCAAACAGAACGTTGTAGGGGCATTGTACGCCGATTTACAGGAATGCTTATATTCATTTGATAAGAAAGCAGAAACTCTTACATTTAATCCCGTAATGTATGAATTTGTTTGTAAGCATAAAGTCGCTATTGAGAAACTCAATTATTATGAATGGGCTCGCTTCCTTGAGAAGGTAAACAAGGATGATGTTATGGACCACTTGCTTAGCAAGATAGATGAGAGTTCCAAGCGCAATAATCTTAAGTACTATCGTAATATCCTCTTTGAAGAATTCGAGAGCAAGTGTTTCTATTGTCATAAGGATGTATCAGCTGATGCTGTTGCAGTAGATCACTTTATCCCATGGTCATTCATCAAAGATGATAACCTTTGGAACTTTGTATTAGCATGTCCTAAGTGCAATAGCAGTAAAAGTGATAAGTTAGCAGATAACAGATTCTTAGACCTGCTTGTAAAACGTAATGACTTCATTCTCGTAGAGAAGCATACCGAGATGAAGACATATTCAGCAGATAGATTGCTGAAGATATATGAGTTTGCTATGGCAAATGGTTATGATAGTTGGAAAAAATAACTGCAATATCCGACGAAGAACTGTCGTTTTCGTTTCACACAAATTCAGTAATATCAGTGGTTTCCAACCCTTCTCCGGTACGAATTATTAGCAGTTCTTTCCCAATTGTCTTGCTATTTTCTGCCAAAATGCAAGAAATTTGGCAAGACATTTGATGTTTTTGAGGGTAGTTTTGAAAAAGTCCTAACAAGCAAAAACCCTTGAAACACAATGGTTTCAAGGGTTTAGCTTTGGCGGAGACGCAGGGATTCGAA
>JAZUIN010000021.1:0-6248 GCA_045642225.1 Lachnospiraceae bacterium
TTAGAACCAACAGATGATTTCGAAAAATATATAGAAAAAGAAAAAAAAGGTGAAGTGTCAATGGAAGATGCGAAGCGATTTCTTGATAAGAAATATAAAATGAAGGAGCCTGTAAATGCGTGATCCTTATCTTTGGGATGATAGTTCAATATTAAAAAATAAATTGAATATTCATGAACAGGAATTACTTGAGCAAGCTGAAGCTGATTATGTAGTATTTCGATTAAAGGAGATTACATTGAATCCCTTGGTCGGAGATTATCATACTGCACATTTTCTTAAGATGCATGAATATATTTTTCAAGACTTGTATGATTGGGCTGGTTCGCCTAGAGTTATTTCAATTTTTAAAGAGGAAGATGTTCTTGGTGGATTATCAATAGAGTACTCTGATCCTTTTGATATTTCTAATGACTTACATAATGTTTTATCTGAAATGAGAACTAAAAAATGGGAGTCAATGGATGTAAAGAATTTATCGGTTGAGTTTTGTGATTCACTTGCAAAGTTATGGAAAATCCATCCATTTAGAGAAGGTAACACGAGGACTACAATTACTTTTGCATGCCAATTTATTGAACACTTAGGTATTAAAATAAATCGTGAATTGTTTGAGAAGAATGCGAGATATGTAAGAACTGCTCTTGTGGCATATAATGCGTATTTTGCAGATGGACAGAATTTTTCAAAAAAGGAATATTTAGAAAATATAGTTTTTGATGCATTTAAAAATAACAACCGCAAAACACTATAAAAAGTAAAATGTGTAAATGCATATGAAAAAACATGGAAAAATGTGTAAAAACATCTTGAAAAAGGTGGAATTTTGTGATAACATACTCAATGTTGTTAAAAGAAAGAAGAGTATCCACTCTCACCTAAGCGGATTGCCGACTTAGTGTTTGATATTTCTAAACTATGTGTTTAGTAGTGTAGATTTAATGGTGGATAGTCTGTCTATCCACTTTTTTATTGGAGGTAAAGAAACATTAGCGATTTACAAATTAATGAACAAATTAGAGACAAAGAGATCCGTTTGATTGGTAGTGACGGACAACAATTAGGTATTATGTCTTCAAGAGAGGCAATGAAGCTTGCAGAAGAAGCAGAGCTTGATCTTGTTAAGATTTCTCCAAAGGCTAAGCCACCGGTTTGCAAGATTATTGACTACGGTAAGTATCGTTATGAATTATCACGCAAAGAGAAGGAAGCTAAGAAGAAGCAGAAGACAATAGAACTTAAGGAAATACGTTTGTCTCCTAATATTGAAGCAAACGATTTAAATACTAAGATGAATGCTGCAAGAAAGTTCATTGCTAAGGGAAATAAGGTTAAGATTACACTTCGTTTCCGCGGTCGTGAGATGGCGCATATATCTAGTAGCAAGCATATATTAGATGATTTTGCTGAGCAAATGTCTGATGTTGCAGTAGTGGAGAAAGCACCTAAGCAAGAAGGCAGAGCTATTAGCTTGGTGTTGGCAGAGAAACGTTAAATTTTAAGGAGGAAGTAAAAATGCCAAAGATTAAAACAAACAGAGCAGCTGCAAAGCGCTTTTCAAAGACTGGAACAGGAAAGTTAAAAAGAAATAAAGCTTATAAGAGCCACATCTTAACTAAGAAGACTACTAAGAGAAAGAGAAATCTTCGTCAATCAGCAATTACTGATTCAACAAATGTTAAGAATATGAAAAAGGTTTTACCTTATCTATAAGAGGTTGTTAAGGAGGATATTAAAATGGCTAGAGTTAAAGGTGGATTAAACGCTAGAAGTAAACATAATAAAGTATTAAAAATGGCTAAGGGCTACAGAGGCGCACGTTCTAAGCAATATCGTGTTGCTAAGCAATCTGTTATGAGAGCCTTAACAAGTTCTTATGCTGGTAGAAAGCAAAGAAAGCGTCAAATGAGACAACTTTGGATCGCTAGAATTAATGCTGCTGCAAGAATGAATGGTTTAAGCTATTCTAAGTTCATGTATGGTCTTAAGTTAGCAGGTGTTGAGATGAACCGTAAGATGTTAGCTGAGATGGCAGTTAATGATGCAGCTGGTTTTGCTTCGCTTGTAGAATTAGCTAAGAGCAAGGTTGCTTAATATATTTTGTAATTTAATATAATTCTAAAAACAAAAGCTATGAGTAAAGAGGAATACCTCAAATACTCATAGCTTTTTTAGTTTTTTCTTTTACTTCTTTTTTTGCTTTTATTTTTTCTTTTCTAAATCTCTAACTACCTGCAAAATGTGTTGAGCTTCTTCTGGCGAAAGCTTAGAAGTATCAATGCTAGTTTTGGGATTATCTAATTCCAGAAGATAATCAGAAGAACAAGCGAAGAATTTTGATAGCTTAATTAAAATGTCTATGCTTGGTAGTATATTATTATTCTCCCAATTACTAACTGCTTGCTTAGAAACTCCAATTTGATTGGCAAGTTCTACCTGCGAAATACTACGAGCTTTACGCAGCTTTTTAATTTGAGTTCCGATCATAATATTACCTCTTTTCTTTTTCACGAATAAATACCCCTGAATATATTGTAAAATAATAAAATGATGTTGCGAAAATACTTTAGTATTGCTATAATGGACAATGGTATATGAAATACATGTATTTTTTTCGAAGATATTCCGAAAAATTTTTGAATTTTTAGTATACGTAGAAGCATGAATAATAAATATGCTCAACTTTCCTACGAGATTCAGGGGGGGGGTACATACGTTCGTATGTGCTTTTTTTATGTGATGAAGAGAGTTTTGTTTGTAACAACAATTAGTGGTTTTTTATCACAATTTGTGATGAATGATGTAAAGATATTACAAGAGCTGGGTTATGAAGTTCATTATGCATCTAATTTTAATAATCGATTTTATTCCTTTGATGAACAAGAGCTTATCGACAAAGGAATAATTCTACATCAGATTGATATTGAGAAGAATCCACTAAGATTATTTGACAATTTAAAAGCAACATTTCAACTAAAGAGAATTATAGACAAGAATAGAATAAATCTGATTCACTGTAATAATCCTGTGGGTGGTGTCTTAGGGCGTATATCGGCTAAGTTTTCGAAGACAAGAACGGTCGTAGTATATACCGCTCACGGCTTTCACTTTTATAAAGGTGCGCCTACTAAGAATTGGATTATGTTTTATCCAATAGAGAAGTTTATGGCTAGGTTATCTGACGCAATAATAACGATTAATGTTGAAGATTTATTTCGAGCAAAACATTTTCAGTTAAAAAAAGATGGTTTTGTTGCGCAAATTAATGGCGTTGGTGTAGATGATAGTAGATTTGATATTAATAGAAATATCAGAAAAAAAGTTAGAAAGAAATTGGGTGTAGAAAATACATTTCATATAGTCTCTTCTGGCGAAATTAATAGTAATAAGAATCATAAGGTTGTTATTGATGCAATAAGTACTAGTAAATATAAGGATATAACTTATACGATTTGTGGTCATGGCGAAGATATGGATTTGCTTCGAGACTACATAGAAAAACTAGGATTACAGGATAGAGTGACATTAGCGGGCTTTAGAACTGATATGGAAACTATATTACAGTCGGCTGATTTGTATGCTTTTCCGTCTAAAAGAGAAGGCTTAGGTATTTCAGCCGTTGAAGCTTTATTATGTGGAATACCGTTAGTTGTTGCAGATAATAGAGGCACTCGTGAATATGCTAGGAGGAGTAATTCTATAGTATGTAATGCAAATAAGCCAGAAGAATTTAAGAAAGCTATTGAATATTTATATGAAAATAGAAATGTATTAGATGAAATGTCACATAAGTGTAGAGAATCAGCAAAGAAATTTACTTTGCAAGCGACAGATATTAAGAAGAAGAAAATCTACACAAAACTTGATAATAAAGTTGAAGCAATAGTCAATAAAGGTTAAAATATTATGCCACAAATATCAGTAATAATGGGAGTTTACAACGAAACAAATAAAGATGTAATTATGAAGGCAGTAATGTCTATTCTCAATCAAACATTTACTGATTTTGAGTTGATTATATATAATGATGGATCTTGCAATAATACAACAAATATTCTAGAGGAAATAGATAAGCTTGATGATAGAATCAAAATTATTGGTAAGGAAGAGAATCATGGTTTAGCTTTTTCTTTGAATGAATGCATCAAACATTCGAAGGGGGATTTTATTGCAAGAATGGATGCTGATGATTATTCTTTTCCTGAAAGGTTAAGATTGCAAAAGAAATATCTTGACTCACATCCGGATATATCTTGGTGTGGAAGTAATACTTTATTGTTTAATGAAAATGGAGTGTGGGGAGAGCGGGTTTATCCGGAGTTTCCAGATAACAAAGATTTCTTAAAATACTCTCCATTTGTTCATCCTTCAGTGATGTACAGGAAAGAAGTATTTACTTCAAGTGTAGGATATAACGAATCTGAAGAGACGTTGAGATGTGAAGATTATGAAATCTTTATGAGGTTGTATAAAGAAGGTCTTAAGGGAGCAAATGTACAAAAGTTTTTGTTTAGTTATCGTGAAGATAATGATTCTTATGATAAAAGGACTTGGGAAACTAGAGTTCAAGAGATGAAGCTTAGAAAACGTAATTTCAAAGAACTGGGAATAATGTTTCCGAGAGGCTGGTTGTTTATAATACGACCTTTGGTTGGATATTTTGTCCCAAGAAGAATGTTTGGTAGATACAAGAAGATAAAAGTTAAAACTTTAAAGAGATAGTTATTATTGTCTAGGAAGATTTGAATAAATGAATTATGTAGAAGAGTACAAGAATCTTTTTAATAAATGTTATGCACCTGTGTTAATAGAATTCGTAAGATGGGTATTACTAGATGCAAAGAAAAAGGGAATAAATAAATTGTATTTTCTTTCAAGAGATGGCTATCTTATGTATCATACAGCAAAGAAAATAGTAGATTTGTTTGATATACATGATTTGGATATAAGATATTTAGAAGTATCTAGATATTCACTTAGAAGAGCAACCTACCACATGAATCCACAAACATATATAGATACAATTTGTCTAGGTGGAATAGATGTTACATTTAGAAAAATAATGAAAAGGGCTGGTCTTGAGGACAACGAAGTAACAGAAATTGCAAAAGAACTTGGATATGAAAATAGACTTGATGAAATTTTGAATAAAAATAAAACGCACAATATTAAATCAAAATTATTAGAGTCTAGTTTATTTGAAGAGAAGGTTTTTGCTCATTCTATAAATGCTTACACCGACGCTATAGGTTACTTCATTCAAGAGGGATTGTGTGAGGGTAATACAGTGTCTATTGTGGATAGTGGATGGGTTGGAAGCATTCAAGAAAGTATTAGAGAGTTGATTAGTTCTAATACAAGTAAAGATATAAGTGTTAATGGCTATTATTTTGGTTTGTATGAGGTGCCAAGGAATGCAAATCTTTTGGATTATAATTTCTTTTATTTTGGTCCACGAGGTGATGTTAGTAGAAAAGCAACATTTTCTAATTGCTTATTTGAAGCAATATATTCTGCGCCTCATGGGATGTGTCTTGGATACGAAGCTAGAGATGGTAGATTCGATTCTATACGAGGGGAAGACAATATTAATGCTGAGTATATTAGAGCATCTTGTGATGTGTTAAACGAATATATAGAAGAGAATCTAACTAATATTATTTATAAAAATGTAAATGTTGAAAAAATACTAGTAAACTCTATGTCAAGACCTACAAGAGAAGAGGTTAAGGTATTGTCACAACTGAAATTCTGTGATGACATTGTTGAACATGAGTTTTTACCTATAGCAAGAGAATTTAGTATAGAAGATATTAAGAGTTCAAAATTCATAAAAAGAATATGTAACAAGCTGTTAAATAAAAATTATGTAGAAAAGATTAGCGGTTGGCCAGAAGGGTCAATAGTGCAATGTGGATATAAGACAGAATATTATTTGAGACAGGAACAACTTTACAAGAAGTTGATGTATATAAGAAAGGCTTTGATTAGAAAATGAGTGCTAATTCAGATAGTGTGAAATATGGTAAGGGTAGTAAAGGCAGTAAAAATACCAAGGCCAATCAAGAACGCAGATTAAAGCGAAAAAATAGAATAAAGAAAACTATCTTAAAGCATAGAGATATAAAGCAATATATGTTCGTTATAAAGGAGCTTACATCTAGAGAGATTAAGAGAAAGTATGCAAGGTCTGCATTAGGCATACTTTGGTCGGTACTTAGTCCGTTACTTTTTATGATAGTAATGTC
>JAZUIN010000022.1:0-13527 GCA_045642225.1 Lachnospiraceae bacterium
CACTACACCTATAACCACACAAAAAAACACCAACTTTCGTTGGTGTAATACACAACAATACCCAAAATGCCGAGTCTACGATTTTGACTCCTAGACGCATCTAGGTGGGCAACCGCAGCACAAGCTTTTGCCTTCCACTGATCTTATGAGGCCTGACAGCCACTTGGCAATGTAGGAATCCCTTTTAAAGTAAATGTAGGTTCAAAATTGTAGATGGTTCGAACATTTCAGGTTCTTTTATTATACTATTTTCATCTACTTATATCAAATAAAGTTATAACAAATAAAGTTATATCTACATCAACTTATAGCAAATACCTACATTAACATACAGTTTATATCTACATTTACTTATAGATTACATCTAATCCAAACCCAAATATTATAAAACGGGATTAATATTAGTTTTTTCTACTTTAATCTCATCTTTTGAAGCATCAATTATATATTGAATTGCATCACCGTTATAACTTTCGCCATTGGATTCTTCTGTAAAATTCATAGGATTTTCAGAATCTCTAAATTCAATTTTGCCGCTACCATTCTTCTTCAATTCAACTGTTATATTTTTTGTTTGTCCGCTTTTAACACTTCCGACTTTTCTGCCATCAGCATATATGTCAACAACAATATTTTCATCTCTATCATTTTTCATATATTGAAATGAAAATTCTCTGCTAAAACTCTTCTCACTTACACTCTTAACACCAAAAAAGTTAGCAAGTCCTACTACTCCGCCTACAAAGATTGCAACGAACACAACTACGCAGATAGCAATTGTCAAAGTAAGTTTGTAAAGTTCTTTCTTATCTTCTCTTTCCACAACAATCCTCCACCAAGTATTATCTCACTGCATATTCTTTATATGTCTTAAGAGAAGTATCTTCATCTGGCATAGAATGATATTTTATAACAACCTTAGAATTACTCAAAAATTGCTCATTATGCATATAATCATCTTTGCCATCAATTGATATACTTGCTACTTTTCCAACTTGATCATCTTGTCCCTTTTTCAAATCTCCAAGTGCTTGAGTATAAATGTAATCAAAACCAGACATATCCATTCTTTCAGCAACCTTTTCTTGATTCATTTGAGTGTAACTTACTTCTTTATAATCATCATTATAAAAAGTCTTAGATGCTTTACATAATTCAACGCGTACACATTTAGGTTTGTCCTCCGAGCCATCAAGTATATATCTAGTTGTACCATCATAGCTCATAGTAGACATATATACATTAGCACTTTGAAGCGGATTAGACGCATTTCTAAATTCTAAATTAGAGTTTCCATATATGTCATCATTACTAAATTCAACTACTTTGACTAAATATTCGCCAGGTTTTACACTTCCAAGCTTATTGGCATGAAAGTATACATCTATATTATATTTATCTTCATTATCATTATCAGGATAAGCTACAATAAGCTCTGTATTAACTACATTGCTATCATTTTCTCTAGACTTATCAACTGCTTCATCTGTAACATTAGAAACAGCAACAACAATCGCAAAAACCAACGCATTAACTACAATAGCTATAATCCAAGGTTTAAATATTTTCTTCATCTCTATCTCCACTATGATATCTTAATACTAAATCAAAAGCTGTGACCATCCAAGCGAAACCATCACACATATTATTTCTGTTGAAATCCCAATAATTATACCCCATATAGCCAAAGCCTTTTTGCTCTCTCCTTTGTCCAAAGCAGCTATTCCTAATACATTCGCAACGCCTCCGACAATAATTCCAAAATAAGGAATAAACATAAACAATACATTCACAAGCGCAGCAACAAATGAACTAATAGACAAAGGATTTTTCACTTTTTTTGTTTTAGGATTTTGCTCAGGGTTTTCATAGTATTCCATATATACATTTCTCCGTATTCTAATTATTCATTCTCTCCATACTTATTCTCCTGCCACTTCAAAGCAATTTGAAGAAGTACAGAATCAGGCAAAAACTTCCTTCCGAAAAAGGCTAGCTTAGGAAGAAGTCCTGGGATAATAAGCTCTTGCTTCATAAACATTTTATGAATTGAATATTTAGCAACTGCTCTAGGTGTCAAGCCTTTTGCTTGCTTCTTAAGTCCTGCTGTACGATTGAAATTAGTAGGCACTGGGCCAGGACATAACGCTCCAACATATACATTTGACTCTACAACATCCTTTTCTCTTGCAATAGCTCGAGTCAGATTAAGAAGATAAGCCTTCGAAGCATAATAAGTCGCCATGTATGGTGCACCCGGCATATAACCTGCTGAGCTTGCAATATTAAGAATATATCCTCTATTCTTTCCTAGCATATCCTTCAAGAACAACTTAGTTAGAACATGTGCTCCAGTACAATTTGTACCAATCATAGATACCTCTTTCTCCAAATCAATTTCCGAAAAAGCACCCACTGCTCCAAAGCCTGCTCCGTTAATAAGCACTTGTACGTCTAAGTTCTTACATTTCTCATATAACTTCTTACACTCATCTACCGAAGACACGTCACACACCTCGTAGCTCGCCTTGTGATGATACCTGTATCTTTCACTTAAAATGTTAAGCCCTTTAGTATTATATTTTAATTTATCTTCACTTCTTGCGACTAATATGACATCAAATCTCGACAACAAGCATCTTGCCATCTCGAGTCCTATTCCCGAAGAAGCTCCCGTTACTATCGCATACATTTTCTACTCCTCCAATATCACATAAATAAAAATTTCATAACAAATAAAGCTGCTAGAATATACATAATAACAGAAATATTCTTAGCTTTTTTGGCAATTAAATTAATTACAACGTAACTAATTATTCCTATTCCAATTCCATCTGAAATACTATACAAAAGTGGCATACACAAGAAACACAAATACGCTGGCAACGCTTCTGTAATATCCTTGAAGTCTATATCCACAACATTTTTCGCCATTAAGAATCCAACAAAAATCAATGCTGGTGCAGTTGCAAAGCTTGGCACTACAGTAAAAATCGGTGCAAAGAAAATTGATAAGACAAACAAAATACCTGTTACTATTGTTGATAGTCCAGTTCTTCCTCCAGCATGTATTCCAGAAGAACTTTCAACATAAATTGTAGTAGATGAAGTTCCAAGAATAGCTCCAGCCATATTTGCGATTGAACAACTAGCTAGGACTTTTTTCATACCTGGTAATTTACCATCCTTGTCATTAAATGAATCCGACAAACCAAGAACAGATCCCATTGTATTAAAGAAATCAATAAAGAGAAATGAAAATACAATCAAAATCCCATCCGTAATTTTAATATCTGAAAAATTAGCATTAAAGCACTGCCCGAAGCTACTTGCAATCGAAGAAAAATCTACAGTAAAGACTGAAGTTGGAATCAAAGAATAAAATCCATTTGCTTCATCAACCTGATATATTCCCGTAAGCTGAGATATAATTCCAAGAATCCAGGTTACTATTATTGCAATTAATATTGAACCCTTAACATTTTTCACATATAGAATCGCTAATATCAAAAGACCTATTATTGTCAGCAAGGCACAAATACCTTCTGTATGAATTTCCTCAGAAAATTTAACAACAGAAACAAGTGTCGATTCAGATCTAACAACTACTTTGCCGCCTTGAAAACCAACAAAAGCAATAAATAGACCTACACCAACCGTCAATCCTTTAACCAATTGCTTTGGTATTGCATCAAGCAATTTATTAGCAATATTAGTAACCGTCAGCAAAAGGAATAATACCGCTTCTATCAACACAAACAAAAGTCCTACTTGCCATGAATAACCATAATTAGCGCACACCTCATATGCAAAAAACGCGTTAAGTCCAAGTCCTGGCGCTAACGCAAATGGCAAATTCGCAGTAAATGCCATAACCACGCATCCAAAAAAAGCAGCCAATGCTGTTGCAACAAACACAGCATTGGCTTCCATTCCTGATTTACTTAATACGGACGGATTAACCGCAAGAATATAAGCCATTGTCATAAATGTTGTAACACCTGCAATTGCTTCCGCCTTGATATTAGTATTATTCTGTTTTAATTTAAACACCTTTTCTAACATGTGTTTACCTCAAGAATTATTTCTTATCTGCTGTCTTAGAATTCTCTTTAGAGTCAGCCTTGTCCTTCTTACCGAACAATCCACCTAATACTCCTTGGCCTTGCTTTGCTTCTCTTTCAGCCTTGCGCTCTTCAGCAGCCTTAGCATTTGCAGCAGCATCTTCTGGTTTCTCAACACTTGTAATAGCTGCCTTCTGCATAGGAATACGACAGTTCTTGTTACTACCAAATTCAACGATAATAACGTCTTCTCCGATATCAATAACTACACCATAGAAACCACTTGATGTAAGAACTGTATCGCCAACTGCCATCTGTGACATCATGTTCTGCTTCTGCTCATTCTCCTTCTTAGATGGACGAATCATGAAGAAATACAACAACACGAACATACCAATGATTACGATAATCATACCATACTTACTTAAAAATCCTGCAGCACCAGTTGCTTGTCCAGCAGCAGTATCTGCTAATAATGCAATATCAAAAAAATTCATTTTGATTTACCTCCTAATTCTATTGGTTACAAACCTTTATACATTTTACAAAAATTATTCTCATTTATCAAGAGAATAATACCTTTTTACAAAATATCTTCTAAATGCTCCATCTTACGCTTCTTATACTCTTGATAATTCCCTTGCTCAATAGCGTCTCTTATCTCTTCCATCATGTTGTTGTAAAAATACAAATTATGCATAACACAAAGTCTCATCCCAAGCATTTCCTTTGCCGCTAATAAATGTCTAATATATGCCCTAGAATAGCTTCTACAAGCAGGACAATTACAGCCTTCTTCTATTGGTCTTAAGTCAAATTTGTATTTCTCATTTCTAATATTAACCTTGCCCAAATTAGTATAAAGCTGACCGTGTCTAGCATTACGACTTGGATATACACAGTCAAAGAAATCCACGCCCCTGTCAACTGCTTCGAGAATGTTGCTAGGTGTTCCAACGCCCATAAGATATGTTGGCTTGTCTTCTGGCAAATGTGGGACTGTAACATCAAGAATCCTGTACATTTCCTCGTGTGTCTCACCTACTGCCAATCCACCTATCGCATAACCATCAAGGTTCATTTCAGAAATTGTCTTAGCATGTTCAATTCTAATATCCTCAAAGATAGCGCCTTGATTTATACCAAAGAGCAACTGATTCTTGTTAATAGTATCTTCTCTACTATTAAGTTCTGACATCTTTTGTTGACAACGCTTTAGCCAGCGCGTTGTTCTATCTACCGACTTCTGAACATATTCTCTATCAGCCTTAGAACTAGGGCATTCATCAAATGCCATAGCAATCGTAGAACCAAGATTTGACTGAATTGTCATACTTTCTTCCGGTCCCATAAATATCTTGCGACCATCAACGTGCGAATTAAAATTAACTCCCTCTTCTGTTATCTTACGAAGCTTCGCTAACGAGAAAACCTGAAACCCACCAGAGTCAGTAAGAATAGGTTTGTCCCACACCATAAATTTGTGTAATCCACCTAATTCTTTGACAACTTCATCTCCAGGTCTAACGTGCAAATGATATGTATTAGACAATTGAACCTGTGTCTTCAACTCTTGTAAATCATCTGTAGAAACGGCACCTTTTATCGCTGCTGTTGTTCCGACATTCATAAATACTGGAGTTTGAATATCTCCGTGTACAGTAGACAATACTGCTCTTTTGGCTTTACCGTCTTTCTTAAGTATTTTATACATCTATATCCTCTTACTTATAAAATTTTTCTAGATACTCCATTCTAGAATTCATATTTTCCATTAATAAATCTACTAAAGTTATAGCTGTCATAGACTCTACAACAACCACTGCACGAGGTACAATAACCGGGTCATGTCTACCTTTGATTTCTAGCTTAACATTTTCATTGCTATCATTAACTGTAGACTGTTCACGACTTATTGATGGTGTTGGCTTAATAGGAACTCTAAAAACAATCTCTTCACCGCTTGACATTCCGCCAAGTACTCCTCCAGCATGATTGCTTGAAGTATGTACTGAACCATCAAATACAAATTCGTCATTATTATCGCTTCCTAAAGCTGTTGCAACCTCAAAGCCGTCACCAATTTCAAAACCTTTAACAGCGCCAATACTAAGCATTGCCTGAGCTAGCCTAGCATCAAGCTTGTTAAACACTGTTCCGCCTACTCCCACAGGAGTACCTTTAACGCGACATTCTATCATTCCACCAATAGAATTCTCATTTGCCATACACTCCTTAATCAATTTCTGCGCTTCAACGGCAGCCTTAGAGTCTGGCATATATACAGCATTATTAACTTCATCCATATTCACATGCTCAATCTCAACATTTCCAATAGACTTAGTATAACACTCAATCGAAATACCTAACTGCTTCAAGATCTTAGAACAAATTGCACCTGCTGCAACCCTTCCTATAGTCTCTCTTCCAGAACTACGTCCACCACCTCTGTAATCGCGAAATCCGTACTTCTCTGAAAATGTATAATCAGCATGACCTGGTCTATAAACATTTGCCACATTAGAGTAATCACGACTTCTCTGGTCCTTATTCTCTACCATAATAGAAATAGGACAGCCTGTTGTTTTACCCTCAAAAACACCTGATAAAATCACTGCTTTATCGTCTTCTTTTCGCGGAGTTGTTATATCCGATTGACCTGGTTTTCTTCTATCAAGAAATGCTTGAATATCCTCTTCACTAAGCTCTAAGCCAGCAGGACATCCATCCACTACAACGCCTAATGCTTTGCCATGAGATTCCCCCCAGGTTGTTATTGTTAAATTATTTCCATATGAATTATTAGCCATAATATCTCCTATCTAGAAAAAGCAATACCTTACGTATTGCTTTCAAATGTTACTTCTTAAGTAACTGTATACTCATTGGTTTTTTCACCTTAATAGGTGGTACTCTCATCAACGAATAATTATTTTCATAATTAGCTTCAAAAGCTCGAATTTCATTAGTATCAAGATTAAGAGTAATAATTTGCTTATTACCTGGTAAAATCTTAATATTTCTAGGATAATTACCAGAAATTCTTGTTTCAAACTTGAACTCTAACAAACCTGTCTCTGCATCTCTTTCAAGGCAAGCAATACCATTAATTCCGTCAATCGATGCATAAATGTATTTCTCATCTTCTGTAAATTCCAAATCTGCAGATGCTGCTGTAAGGTATGTATCTTTAATAACTGCAACTGTTTGAATTTTTTCAAAGGAAATCTTCTTGTCATCTTCATTAATAGAATAAACACCTATTTTGTTTCTTTTCTCAGAAAGAATATATACAAACTTGTTGTCCTTCGAAATTCTAGCCATTCTAGGCTCAGAGCCATACGAGCATCTAATAGTTTCAGCTAACTCTAATTTACCAAATTCATAATCTATGCGATATACCTTAACTTGATCAATACCATAATCTACAGCATACAAATATTTATCATCTGGCGAAACCTTTACACAAGTAACTTTAGGCTCCATTCTAGCTTCAATAGAACTATTACCCATACCTTGATGATATTCATAATCAGCAACATTTCCGATACTTCCATCTTCATTGATCTTCATCATTGTAACACGGCCGTCATAATATCCGCCAACAAAGGCATATCTATTAGCAGAATCTACTGTGATATATCCACCTCTTACGCCGCCGATTTTCTCTTCGTTTATATATGAAAGTTGTCCGTCATTTTCAATTTTGCATGCAGCAACTCCTTCATCCTTGATGGAATATAGAAATTCACCATTACTCGATACTACTATATCTACAGGAGTACTTACTGCTTCAAAACCTTTCTCAACAAAAACTCCTGTGTCAACATTAACATCATAAATATGTATTCCTGCCTTCTCATCTCTTGTAGCTGACCCTACATAAGCTATAGTCTGCATTGTTTAATCCTCTTCTTTCCTTCTTAAAATATCATACTCATCTAACTGAATACCCAAATCAATCCAAAGATTTTCTTTTGGATGCGGTGCAGATTCTACATCTTCACCACGCTCATTTACAATACGTTTAACTTCAACTTCTATATTATCGCCGTTTGGTTTCATAACCTCTATAATTTCACCAACAGAGAACTTATTCTTCTGCTCAATATTATAAAGACCATCCTTACATTCACCTATGATACCAAGGTATGTGTACTCTTTGATGTAAGTATTACTATCATATATCTGAGTTTCTTCGTTAGGCTTATTAAAGAAGAAGCCTGTCGTAAATTGTCTATATGTGCAATTACTAATTTGCTCCTTGTACCAAGGCATATTCTTTTCATACAATTTAGGATCTTCTAAATAATCATCAATAGCCTTACGATAAGTTCTTGCAACAGTAGCAACATACAACGCAGTCTTCATTCTACCTTCAATCTTGAAGCTATCGATTCCTGCATCAATCAATTCAGGAATATGTTCTATCATACACAAATCCTTTGAATTGAAAATGTAAGTACCTCTTTCGTTCTCATATACAGGTAGGTACTCCCCTGGGCGTTGTTCTTCAACAACTGCATATTTCCATCTACAAGGATGTGTACATGCTCCTTGATTAGCATCTCTACCAGTAAAATAATTGCTAAGCAAACATCTTCCAGAATATGAAATGCACATTGCACCATGAATAAAAGTTTCTATTTCTAAATCATCTGGAATGTTTTCTCTTAATCCTTTAATCTCTTTGAGACTCAATTCTCTAGCAGAAACAACTCTTGCAGCACCTTGTTTATACCAGAAATTATATGTTCCATAATTTGTATTATTGGCTTGTGTACTTATATGAATCTCAACCTCTGGCAATACTTCTTTAGCTATAGTAAACACGCCTGGATCCGAAATAATTAATGCATCAGGTCCTACAGTCTTTAACTCCTCGAAATACTTATATGCCTCTGGCAAATCATCGTTGTGTGCCAAAATATTAGCTGTAACATATACCTTAACATTTCTTGCATGGGCAAATTCGACACCCTCTCGCATTTCTTCAATTGTAAAATTTTTGGCTTTGGCACGAAGTCCGAAAACTTCTCCACCTATGTACACAGCATCTGCCCCAAAAATAACTGCTTCTTTAAGCACTTCTAAAGAGCTTGCCGGCACCAACAATTCAATCGGTCTCATTTCTTCCTCTTCCTACTTAACTACCGTAATCGATACTCCATCGCCTACTGGCAAAATTGTAGTTTCGTATTTATCATCATGACTAATCTCATATAAGTATTCTCTCATACGCTTATGTATAGTTCTGTTTCTTCGCTCAACAATAAAATGTGATTCTAAAATATCTCCATCCTGCAACACATTATCTGTAATTATTACAGTTCCTGATTTACTAAGTCTGCAAAGTTCAGGCCAAAAATTAATATATTGCCCCTTAGCTGCATCCATAAATATAAAATCATACGCACCATCTAATGCTGGCAATATTTCTTCTGCATCACCACAAAGCAACTCCACTCTATCATCAACATTTGCCCGAACGAAATTCTCACGGGCAATAGGGATTCGCTTCTCATAATTCTCAATAGTTGTAATCTTGCAATCCTTTGGCCCATATGTCGCCATAAGAATTGCAGAAAATCCTACTGCTGTCCCCACCTCTAAAATGTTACGCGGTTGCTTCAAGCTAAGCATAACCTTGAGAAATTGTTGCATGTCCTTGCGTATAATCGGAACATATGTAGCTAATGCTTCCTTCTCAATTTCATTAAGAATCGGTGTGTTATCTTGTTGTAGTGAACTAAGGTAAACATTTAACCTTTCTAAATCTAACATCTTACACTTCCATAATTATTGGCATAATCATTGGTCTTCTCTTAGTCTCTTTCCACACAAAGTCACCCAAGGAATCTCTTATCATTGACTTAATTTTTGACCAATCTGTTATTCCTTTATCCATACAATCTTCCATTGTATCATTAAGTATAGCTCGAGCTGATTCCATCAAATCCTCAGCCCCTCTTACATACACAAAACCTCGAGATACGATATCTGGTCCTGCAAGCACTTGTCCACTTGCAGAGTCAAGTGTTAATACAACGATAATTATTCCATCTTCTGATAAATGTTGTCTGTCTCGAATAACGATATTTCCAACATCTCCAACGCCTAAACCATCAACATATATAGAACCTGTATGTACGTGGTCTGTAACCTTAGCATTTTCATCATCAATACTTAATACATCGCCTGATGAAAGAATGAACACATCATCAGTACTGTACCCAAGACTCTTCGCTATCTTGGCATTAGCTTTCAAATGCTTGTATTCTCCATGAACTGGAATAACATACTTAGGATTAACTAATGTATATAACAATTTAAGCTCTTCTTCACAAGCATGTCCCGATACATGAGCATCTTGAAAAACGACCTCTGCGCCTCTTCGCGACAATTCATTAATAACCTTAGAAACAGCCTTCTCATTTCCAGGAATTGGATGTGAAGAAAATATAATAGTATCATTAGGCTTAATCGCAACCTTACGATGAGTTCCATTAGCCATTCTCGATAAAGCAGCCATTGACTCGCCTTGAGAGCCAGTTGTAATCAAGCATGTTTGCTCATCTGGATAATTCTTGAGCTGTTCAATGTCAACTAATGTGTATTCAGGTACATTAAGATATCCAAGCTCAGACGCTGTAGCAATAATATTTACCATACTGCGTCCTTCGACAACAACCTTACGTCCAAATTTGTGAGCACTATTTATAATCTGTTGCACTCTATCAACATTTGATGCAAATGTAGCAATTATAATTCTTTGCGACTTATGATCTGCAAACACTTCATCAAAAGTCTTTCCTACAGTCTTCTCTGATGGAGTAAAGCCTGGTCTTTCAGCATTAGTAGAATCCGCAAGCATTGCAAGAACACCCTTCTTGCCAAGCTCCGAAAATCTCGCCAAATCAATAGCATCTCCAAAGACAGGTGTATAATCCACCTTGAAGTCTCCCGTATGAACTACGATTCCCGCTGGAGAATATATAGCAAGAGCTGCCGCATCTTGAATGCTATGATTTGTTTTGATAAATTCAATTCTAAAGCAACCTGCATTTATATGCTGTCCATATTTTACAACCTTACGTTTAATCTGACTCATCATATTGTGCTCTCTAAGCTTATTATCAATAAGTCCTATCGTAAGCTTTGTTGCGTATATAGGAGCATTTATTTCTTTGAAAATATATGGAATAGCACCTATATGGTCTTCATGTCCGTGAGTAATAAAAAAGCCTTTAATCTTATCCTCATTATCTTTGAGATAGGATACATCTGGTATTACTAGATCGATACCTAACATATCTGTCTCCGGAAATGCTAATCCACAATCCACTACGATAATACTATCATCATACTCAAATGCGGTAATATTCATTCCGATCGCTTCCAAACCGCCTAGTGGAATAATTTTTAATTTGTTGTCTGCCAATTCTTACCTCCGTTCTCGACGCAGTCTACTTAAAACATATAAAATGTCTTACGTCTCCTGCCCCTCTTTTAATAAATAAATTATTAAACTAAATCCGTATCTTCTAATAATTCATCAAACACTTTAACTATTGCATCATATTCTGCTTCATCACTAACAGGTTCTACTGTAACCATTCCGTCTTCTTCTTCAACCTCTTTGAATACGTATGCATCTGTTTCTTCAGAATCCTCTTCGCATAGAAGTAAATATTTAACCTCATTCAAGGTTGTTTCTGCTAAAACATATAATTTTATTTCTTCATTAGTTTCTGCATCATAAAAACTAATTTGTTCCATATTTTGTTCTGACATAATAATTTCCTTTTCAATTAATTATAAACTACTCTCTCCTTCAAGCAGTTCCTTCTTCTTGTCTTCACCCAAATCATCAAGAAATCCCTGAAGAATAACCATAGCTGCTATCTTATCAATTTGCTTTTTGTGATCAACGTCTTTGATTCCACATTCACGCATCAATTCATGTGCTTCAAAACTCGAAAGTCTCTCATCATACATATTAACCTGAATACCAAGTCGTTTCTCCAACATAGCTTTAAATTCTAAAGTCTTATTCGCTCTATCCCCAAAAGAATCATCCATATTAAGTGGTAGTCCCAAAACTACTTCCTTAATCTGATATTCCGCAACCAATGCTTCTATTCTTGCCAGAGTCTTTCTTAACTTGTTCTCACGTTCTCTCCAAATCGTCTCTACCGGAGTTGCACTCATAAGTAAAGGGTCACTTATCGCAACCCCTACTGTCTTCGTTCCATAGTCCAAACCAAGAAACCGATATGTATCACTCATTATTTATTCCAAGCCTCAGTATTGATATATTCACGAAGTAATTCTTCTACAAGCTCGTCCTTCTCAACCTTCATGATAAGACTTCTTGCATTATTGTGACTTGTAATAAATGTTGGATCTCCCGACATAATATATCCAACAATTTGATTTACAGGATTATATCCTTTCTCAGTCAAAGCTTCATAAACGTGCTTTATTATCTCTTTAACTGAATATTGGGGTTCTGTCTTAACCCTAAAAAATTGTGTGTTTCCTAAATCTTGCATTGTTCCGTCCTCTTCCTCTATAGGTTTACATTATTTACCATTTTATCGTATTTATGAGTTATTTTCAAGGTTTAACAAGTTTGCCCTACATCTTTTGAAACAACTGACATTTTCAGGATTTACTTTTTTCTTTAGCAAGCTTCTCCTCTAACTCTTTTATTCTTGCTTCTGCTTTTGCTATTGCTTTATCCTTTGACGCTATTGCTTCATTTTTTAATTCAATAGTTTTAATGTTTAACGCTATAGTTTCATCTCTTGAGGCTATAGTTTCGTCTTTTGAGGCTATAGTCTTTTCCATCTTCGCAATTTCAATTCTAAAATCTTCATTTTCTTCACGTTCTTCTAATGCTATACATTGACTTAAATTACACATTTCAGCTACCTCCTCTTCTATTTCTCTTGTCATCTCAAAGCCATACTCAGCTTCTAAGATTCGCTTTTTCTCTTCAACTTCTTTCTTATCTGAAAACAAAATTGAAAGTAATCTTATTAGCTTATTATTTGAATTCTCTGTATACTCTCCATTTAGATTTATAAATATTACATCTATCAAATCATATCGACCAAAATGAACATTTTCATCTGTCTTTGAATACAAAACCTTAGGTTCAATCGAATACTCAACTATTGTATCTCTAACATTTCTGTAATCCTTCTTCTTACTTGGTGTATTCATACAAATCCATATTGAATAAGATTTCTTGACACCATCATAATTAAGAGCTGTGTATTCTTCATCCATTTGCTCTGAAATCAATCGATTACTATAGACAATTCCTCTAGTTGTCAAATCATTTCCTCGATAAAAAGTGTTTTGAGCTTGGATATTAATGTAAAGCTTAATCTTTTCGTCTAATGTCTTTATAGTAAAAAGTATATCAAATCCCATAGCACCTTCGCCAGGGATT
>JAZUIN010000023.1:0-2365 GCA_045642225.1 Lachnospiraceae bacterium
ATCTCTGTCTATCTGCTTTTTCAACTTCTGCTTTATCATGAAGATCGATATTACCCTGAGAATATGGTGCCTTCTGATTACCACCAGCAATCTCAACAGCCGTTTCAACTACATTCTTTAATCCATTTGATGAGGTCGATATAGTTTCAACTACCGGGCAACCAAGCTTCTCTGACAACTTAGCCACATCTATCTTTGTTCCCTTCTTTTCATTAACATCACTCTTATTAAGAGCAACTACAACTGGTATGCCAAGTTCAAGAAGCTGAGTAGTAAAGAACAAACTTCTGCTCAGGTTAGTAGCATCCACGATATTGATAATTACATCAGGATTTTCATTTTTCACATAGCTACTTGTAATACTTTCTTCAGAAGTAAATGGTGACATGGAATATGCGCCCGGAAGGTCTACAGCAATCACTTCTTTGCCACCATCATAGTACGCCTTCTTAATACCACTTTCCTTTCTGTCAACTGTTACACCTGCCCAGTTTCCGATTTTCTCATTTCGACCAGTCAATGCATTATACATTGTGGTCTTTCCACTGTTTGGATTTCCCGTAAGTGCGATTCTCATTTTGATTCTCCTATCTTGTTATTATTCTTTACTAAATTTTTGATGCACTTTGTCAGTTAGTAGTTTCTAACCTGCAATCATAAAAAAATGAATCTTTCGATTCAAATTTTTCATATAATTATATTTGTATAGCCTTCGCCAGATCTTCATCTATGTTATATCTGGCATCTTTTATGGATAAGACATATCCACCTCTTTTCTTAGAAACAACTGTAACTGTCTCTCCGCTATAGCACCCTAAAGAAAACAAAAAACTTTTTAATTCTTCATCATCTGCTGCTATGTCCTTTACGATACAATCTTGGCCGATTTTTGCCTCAGTTAAGTTCATTGCGTCCACCTTTCTTATAATATATGTTAGTCTTTCCTAAGTGTGTTAGCGTTTCCTAACCATTGACAGTTTAGTATTCCTAACTCAGTTTGTCAATACTAATTATTGTCTTTAGTTTGTCATCTCAAACTAAAACTGTTATATTAATTAAGAGTAGCTTTGCTACTCTTAATTAAACGAGGAAATCCGATAAAACAAGAAAGGAAAGGCGAATGGGCTATATTAAACATAAATCAGAAGAATCAATGGAAGATTATTTAGAAACAATTCTCATACTTAGCAGGAAGAAGGGTAAAGTACGTTCGATTGATGTAGTAGGAGAATTAGGATATACGAAAGCAAGCGTAAGCGTTGCAATGAAAGGACTTCGTGAGAAAAAACTTATTACTATGGACGAAGTTGGCTATATTGAACTTACAAACTCCGGACTTATGAAAGCTGAAAAAGTATTAGAACGTCATAACTTGCTGGCTGAATGCCTGATTAAAATAGGTGTTAGTGAAAAAGTTGCTATGGAAGATGCCTGCAGAATTGAACATGATATAAGCGAAGAGACTTTTGAAGCACTAAAAAAGCATTGTCTAAAATAAGCTAATCTAAAATATGCAAAAGGCTGAGCAAAGGCTCAGCCCAAAAATATAAGAATTGTACATGCAATAACCACTATTGATACGCCTTTTAATTTTCTTATGATTTTTCTAATAAAAATATCCATCTCTCTTACCTCACTACGCGCTAACTAACATATCAACAAATTTTCTGCCAGCTCCATAAACAGACATATACACTTCCCGACAATGTTTATATTTACAAAATAAACATTTTGCTGACTCTTCATCTCCGTATACTTTCCAGTCACCACATGCAATGCAATTTTTACCTTTTGTCTCTATAAAGGCCTTAACATCTGCTAAAGGATAACCTAACAGCAATCCTATTTCATGAGGAAAGTCTTTTTCATTACACAACCTTATTTTTAAGAAATTCAAATATTTGTCTATTTCACATTTAATAGGATAACCATACTCCATCAAAAACATTTGAATCTCAGAATCCAACAGTTTCTGTTGTAAATGAGATTTTCTATATACATATATCAAATAGAAATCTCCAGAATTCTTAAGAAGTTCAATATGTATACCCTTAGGATTCATAAGCGAATTAAAATGTTGAATCGTCGTTTTGCACTCTGCGTCATTAGAAAATTTAAAGCTATACAAATTAGCTATTTTGATGCTGGCCAGAGTAGGGGCTGCATGACAAATTAGGCTTTCTTCAAAACTCATAATTTATAGCTCCGCTAATTGCTTTCCTAAATCCTTGCATAGTTCTATATCCTCATCTTGTGGCATTTCATGCGCAATTATTCCTCTCCCACCAATGATAATTGCACCTGCAGAATTCATTCTTTCTTCCCAATCTCTCATCCATTGACCATCGCCCCAACCATAAGATCC
>JAZUIN010000024.1:0-202803 GCA_045642225.1 Lachnospiraceae bacterium
TTTTGTATCACATATCTGACAATCTGGTTTACCGATATCATGTAAAAAGGCTGCAAGATAAATCATCTCATCTTCAATATCCTTAGGCAACCCTATAACTGTTTGAATACAATGTTCCCACAAATCATATTGATGAGCATGATTTTGCTGATTATAATCTATCATTATATTTGCATTGGGAATCAATTCTATTATTCTATCTTTATACTGATTGATTTCTTCATAACTATTTGCACTTCTTAAAAGTAATAACAGTTCACTCAAATTCATAAAATAATCCCCTTATCAGAATAAAATCCTTCATTTTTCATTATAATTACTTCTGCCACCATTTTCACTAAACCTATAGTTAAATCCACACCTAAACCTTTTAACGATGAATCCCCAACAATCGTTAAAGGGGTTTCAAATGAAACCCCTTCGCCTAATTTTTCTATCATATATTCAATTATTACTTTTCCCTATCGTAGTAATTTGGTAGTCTGATAGCACAGCACCTGCCGTAATCTGCCCCAGTTTGCCCCAATGTGCAACATTTTATTCGTATGTCACGAGTTGTGCCGTGACAGATGAATAACACTTTTATCATAGTTTTGATTTACTCCTTTTTCCGTATAAACTTCAAGTCGTGCACTTAGCATAATCAAGTGTTTTCGTCAAGCTTGCTTGTAAGAAAATGCTTGATTTATGCTAAGTATAGGACGCTAGTCCGCGACCGAGCAAGATTTTCTTGCGAGGTGCACGACAGTTGAGCGCCTTGTTTTGCAAGGGTTTTCAGGGATTTTATAGTTGTTGTGATTTTGCGTCAAAAATGCAGATTGAGTCAAAATTTAGCATACTTTTGCAAGGTTTTACTACTAAGGATATAGAAAAGGGCGCACACGTTGCGCCCTTAAATCCATTATAACAACTCTCTACATTTGACTAATAGCTTTGTGCGTTCCTGTACTTGGTTTATAATCTCATCTTTATATGGTATTTCAGATTTTCTCAATTTCTGTTCAATTCGTTTTTCATATTTTCCTTCTGCCCATGGCAATAGTTTTTTTATCACTTTTTTTCAATAAACTTCGAAGAAAAAATATGTTGCACCAATGCAATAATCATTGGAATTGTTCCCATAAACAAAAGGCTCCAATTTTCTATCATCTTGGAGACAATAGCAGAAACAAATGTAAATAGCAATGTTGCCACAATAGGCCAAGCAAAAACTAATTTTAGCACAACACCTGGAAAGCCCATCTTATCCACATTTTGTTCAATTGCACCATCTATTATAATTTTAGTCTGTTCATTATATAAAGATGTCGCTTTATCTAACTGTTCTTCTACCTGCTTAGTAATATCTTCTTGCTCCTTAGCTTTCCATTCTGCCAATTCACTAATACTATTTGCAAAAGAACCTATATCTAGTTTAGCTATCTCTCCACTTGTTTCATTTAGGATAGCATCTGTAACGCTATCATCAAAAAAAGCCGGCAATGATATTTCTGAATATTCTGGAGCGTATGTTTCTAACCCCTTTACCAAATCACGAATTGTATTTATATATCTTTGAGTCGGTTTTTGCGCAGCCATTGCATTAGCCGCTAAATGCAACAATGGTAATCTTTTTCCATCCTTAGAAGGAGACCAAATTCTGCAAGTCATTCTAATGTCTGATATAACAGGCAATCGATTATTCTTCCAACCAGATATAGTCTTTATTGATCGATGATCTTCCTTATATTTCAGCGAAGTTGAAACCAGCACTGGATTTGTCGTAACAAATACTGCTAATCTTTTTTTAGTACCACAATAATCTGAGTAATCCCCCTCTCTTATCATGTGTGTTTCCCAAATAGAAGTAGCATCATTCTCAATTACTTTCGCATCCCATTTAAGTTGAGATAACATATAACTTTCAAAATCTTTTTTGTCAAACCCAACTTTAATTCTTTCTTTTTCGCTATATGTTCCTAACGGACGCAAATAAATTTTTGATGCCGATAATTCATTTTTCAAACTTGCTTTTTGGGCTGTTAAAATTGTTTCTCTATTATTAATTGCGGAAGCAAACACTCGCATTTCTTCATCTCTAGGAGGAAATCCATTTTTTAATGATTTTATTGCTTCATCAAAAGCATTATTCATTTCTTCCAAAGTATGGGGGAAATAATAGATTTTTCCCCCTTGGTTTTGAATTAAATCTACTAATTCCTTCGTCGCTTGTACTGCCGCTTCATTGGCACACCCTAAAAATCTTAACAACAATCTAGTATCGAAGAAGAAACATGTATCTTTGATTATTGAAAAAGAAACTTTTTCTCCGTTGGTTGGTAATTGATATACCCCTGCACAAATCATCAATCCATTACAAACATCCTCAAGATAGTTTTTATAAATAGAATCCTCGTCAAGAATACCTTGAATAAACTTTCCAACAAAAAATGAATCCGAAAAAAGAACTTCATCTTCTCCAATATAATCTGTATTATCTGCTGTATTATCAACCTTTTTATGCATAAAAATATCGTATGCCCAATTATTGCCATCTAAAACATTTACAAGCTGTTCACGCGCATACTCATAGGACCAATCTTTCCCATATTTTGATACATATTTTATTAGCTTTTGTACTATCGCCTCTTCAGTCTGCTTAAACGCTCTTTTTTGCTGTTCGAATTCTTCTGTGTTATATATACCAGTTCTATATATTTGATGTTTTTCTAATTTTATTAAATTATCATTTTGAATATCAGCAAGACATTTTAACAAAACATTTTGTGGCATTTCTAAACCAAACATCTCAATTAAACTATCCGATATTTCCTGTATAGAAGTCACATTAGAAGGATTAACAAATATACACTGTTTAATATATTCACAAAAAACAGAGAAAGGGTTGTTAGAATTTTGACTGACTAGCGCCATAGCAATTAACGCATTCGTATTTTGCATATTAATTATCACCTCATTCGACATTATACATCACCCTTTCATTTTTTCAATCAATATACAGTTTATAGATAGAGTAAATCTGTTGTCAGTTAAGAAAATTTAGAGAGCTCCTTGAAATAATAGAATCTCATATTTGTTTCCTAAAGTTTCCTTTTTTCTTTTCTATTTCATCCTGTGCCTTTCTAGCTTCTTACATATTGCGAAGTTCTGCTTCTGCATCATCAAAACTGATATGAGTGTACACATTCATAGTAACGCTAATGTCCCATAAGGTATTGAAGCATTTTAGGATTCATCCCAGCTCTTGCCTGATTTGAGCAATAGGTATGGTGACATATATGAGAAGTGATGTTTGGCATCTGCACTCTATAAATGTCGTTGTACCTTCCTACCATATGATTGAACCTATGTTGCCAATGCATTGCTACAAATGGCATATCATTTTCATCATAGAAAAGGAAAACACTGTAGCCATCAATAACCTTCTCTGTCTTCGGTGGCACCCTATCTTCAATTACTGCTCTGAACATATCTGCAACCTCATCCGTAATCGATAGCCTTCGCTTACCCACTTCGTTCTTGATTTCTTCTATAAGCTATTCCCTTTGAGCAGTTTTTTAACTGATGGTCAATATTGATAGCGATGTAGGAAACAGAAAAAGACTGATCACATTACTATAAGAATTAGAAAAACTGAAAATTAATAACAATACTAGGAACAACACTATTATTGCTCTCGGCATTATACTTTTCAGCGGAACAATATACATTTATAATTACACTCATTTCGTCCACAGTTCATTTTCTCTATTCAAATTAACTCATATTGCATATATCGGCATCTTCTTATAATACCCCCTATGCAATTTCGCGAAAATTTGCGTTTGGGGAGACATCGGTCTTCTAGCCAAATAACCATAGATATTGTTATCCCCCCTCGCCTTATAAATCACTTAAAAATTTATACAGTTTGAGTGATATATAATTAATCAGCCAAAAGCATTTGTATACTTCTTTCAAAGCAATATCGTTTCATATTTTTGTTGATTTTTTCACAGAAATGTGATAGATTTTTCGGGTAAGGAGGATTATAAAATGTCAGTAAGCTATAAGAAACTTCAACATATATTGATAGAGAGAGATATTTCTCATTCCCAGCTTATGAGGGATGCCAATATATCCGCTAACATTATTAGCAAAATAAAAACCGGTCAATATATTGCACTTGACAAGGTAGAAAGCATTTGTAATGCATTAGAATGCACACCAAATGATATCTTGGTTTTTCTACCAGAAAATGACGTGAATGATAATTCTCACAAAGAAGGAGATAATTAAAATGAATTACATTGGCTCAAAATATTCTTTATTGGATTTTTTAGAAACAACAATAGAAGAAGTTACTGGATATAAAGATGGCGACAATTATGTTTTCGCAGATTTATTTGCCGGGACTGGAATCGTAGGTCAAACATATAAAGCAAAAGGATGCACTGTTATTTCAAATGATATTCAGTACTATAGTTATGTTCTGAATAAACATTATATAGAAAACATTCCAGAACTTGACACAAGTTTATTAGATACACTTAATAAACTTCAACCTGTCGAAGGATTTATATACAAAAATTATTGTGAGGGTTCTGGTTCTGGAAGGAATTATTTTACTAATAAAAATGGAATGAAATGCGATGCTATAAGAATAGAACTCGAAAGACTCCATTCAACAGGTCAAATCAATGACCATCTCTATTTTTATTACTTAGCAAGCCTCGTAAACTCAATTGACAAGTATGCAAATACAGCTTCTGTATATGGGGCCTTTTTAAAGCATATCAAAAAATCTGCCCAAAAAGAGTTTCAATTAGAACTATTGCCAGTAGTTTCCGGCAGTATCGGAGAGGCATATAACGAGGATATTAATATATTGGCTCAAAAAATTCAGGGAGATGTATTGTACCTCGACCCACCATATAATGCTAGACAATATTGTTCTAATTACCATGTCCTCGAAACAATTGCAAGGTATGACAATCCTGAATTAAGTGGAGTTACTGGACTCCGAGATTCTTCAAACCAAAAGAGTAAATTCTGTTCTAAGAGAACTGTTGCAGAAACATTCGAAGACTTAATTAAAAATGCTCAATTCAAATATATATTTTTGAGCTATAACAACGAAGGCCTTATGAGCCTCGATACCATAAAAGAAATAATGTCTCGCTATGGAGAATATAGTTTCTTTACCAAAGAATATAGACGTTTCAAAGCAGATAAAGATGAAAACAGAAATATTGCAACCGACTCTACTACTGAGTACCTGCATTGTCTAATAAAACAATAGGAGGAACTGAATGGCAAGATATAATGATTTAGACCCTGAAAAATGGAAAGAATATGATGATATTAACACTGATTCTCTTTGGATAATAGATAAACGTGATAATTCCGGTGCTCACACTGGAGATTATCATGGTAACTTTGTTCCGCAGATACCACACCAATTATTTGCTCGATATACGAAAAAAGGAGACTGGATTCTTGACCCGTTTATGGGAAGTGGTACTTCTTTAATAGAGGCACAACGTATGGGAAGAAATTCTATCGGTATTGAATTACAACCCGAGATTGCTCGTGAATCTTATGACAGAATACAAACGGAGCATCGTGAGGATTGTTCTGTAAAAGTAATTCCCGGAGATAGTCGTACCATTAATATGGATAAAATAATGGAAAACATAGGTATAAAAAAATTGCAATTTGTAATTATGCATCCACCATATTGGGACATTATTAAATTTTCAGATAACAAAAATGATTTATCGAATACCAAGAGTCTCGAAGAATTTCTGGATTCATTTGGAGAAGTAATTGATAATTCAACTAAATATCTTGAAAAAAACAGATACTGTGCCTGTGTTATAGGCGATAAATATGCAAATAGTCAAGTGGTACCTCTTGGTTTTCATTGTATGAATAAATTCATAGAAAAAGGGTTCTTACTTAAAGCCATTCTTGTAAAGAATTTTGGTGAAACCAAAGGCAAGGCCAATCAACAGGGAATTTGGCGTTATCGTGCCATCACAAATGACTTCTACATTTTCAAACATGAATATATCTTTGTATTTAAAAAGGTGAAGTAGTCCTTTGGGCTACCTCACCTTTATTACTATACTATCTTTTCAAACGTGATAGTATCATCTCCTATATCAAACGCAATGTATTCAGTACTATCCAAACGTACATTTTCAATATTCAAAGAAATTAATTCTTGAGTTCTTATCCTATCAATTATTCTTTGATTATCTGTTCTCTTCGCCAAGATACATGGATGAACTATAACTTCTTTTCCATATGATAACAAATTGGGAATAATATATTGCGAAGACCACTTAAGATACCATGGCAATTGCTCATCAACTATATAATCATAAGGTTCTTCATCTTTTAATTCAACAATTTTAAGATGTATTTCCGTTTCGTTTTCTTCAATTATCATCGTGTCAATTCTCTGCATTCCAACACCGCACGATACTTCATTACCCACCCAAACATTTCCATTATCTAAAGACAATAATTTATCTTTCAAAATAGGAGCATCAAATTTTTGCATAACAAAAGCCTGTAAATGTGTCTCAAAAGCATTCCCTCTATGCGCTTTATATAAAAGTCTTGGTTGAATATCTAGAATCCCCTCTCTTCCCATATACTGATTAGTCTGATCAATATTAATAATCTTCACTTCTCTAGAGTCGAATGAAAATCTAGTATTATTTAAAGTTTGACTATTATTTTTTGACTCAAGTTTAGCCTTCAAATCATCAAACTCATACTGAGTAATCATCGTGCAACCTCTATTACCTTTTAACTTTCTGTAAATCATACTCCAACAAAGTTGGTAAGGAGCGCTTTTACCGGTTAAATCATCTAAATAATCGTGTTCAGTAATTCCATACGGATATACACAATCTGGTGCAATTTTAACACGAAAAGCTAATCCCTTTCCTAGTTCATTCATAAGATAATTATTATTGTCATTTTCATCGAAAAATCCCAGCGATTCAGCTTCAAATACCCCAAAAAACATTCCTTGATTATTTTGAGTTGACTGTAGATAAAACACAATCTTATCTCCTGGGCGAACTCTTGAAATATCTGCAATCATTCCAACTAAGTTTCGTTCTGTACTGTGATGATAATTTACTTCTGCAGAAGTTAAAAAGGGACTTGTCTTATCTTTCGCTCCGGTACCCGCAAACATATACTCAAGATGTAATTTAAAAGTTGTTGAATCAACAACAAACACATGTATATTCATAATTCCTCCTAATTCAAGTGAATAATATCACTTTTAAGGTTATATTCTCTTCCATTGTCCATAATTATTAACTCATTGAACCCGTGCTCTTTTACATATTTCATATATGCCGATATTCTCTCTCTCATTAGTTCAAAGTTACTTTTCATTACCATGTTTTCATTCGATGAGGATGCATCACAAACCACATATAATCGATTCAACATTTGTTTCCTGCTTTGCTGTGATTGATTCGCATAATACCAACGAATCATATCATCCTTTCCTACTCTTGTAGTCAAATCATATGGTCTAGAAGATAGTTTTTCCGGATAAACCGTTAGTTTTACATCAAAAGGTACTCCATCAATATATCTACATCATGGTTATATTTATCTTTCTCATGTACAGCCCCATATTCACAAAAAATATATTCACACTGAATAGATGTCATATAATTATACCAACGATGAAGAGCATACTCTTTGTTAGTACCAGTTCTCTCTATCTCAATTAAACACTCATCTAACGAACCAACTTTGTATATAAAATTAGATGCTTTATCATAATAATTATTCTGCATCTTCCAATCGGCGGAAATAATCGACATAGTATCCTGCAAGTCTTTTTCTAACTGTGGATTCATTTTTTCTCCTCTAGATGTCTTTTAAATTCTAACGGGTCATACCAATAGCAACCAATACAAGCATCCTCCTCATTATGATGCTCTTCACCACCTTGATAAAAAGACATAGGATAACCTAATTGTTTTGCATCATATCTTTTACCTGTGCGCATACATTCTTTACAGACCTGCCTCTTTGCATCATTTGCTGCTTTACTTAAAGGTTGAAAATCCGATAGTTTTTGATTCTCATTTCTCATAACCCTATCTTCGTTTTTCATACCATTTTTATGATCAACTTCTGGATTTGAGGTACCCAGAACAACACATCTTCTTGCTTTTATTTCTCTTTTTATACTAGCGCTGATGTGTTGTGAATAATCTCCATTATTAAATCCATTAACTCTTACCCTATCTATGCTATTTCCTGGTGTATCGTCTTTATAAAACTCAACATTATACTTCTTTGCTAGAGTAGATTCCTTACGTGCCCAAGAAGCACCATTTCCAAATGTTAAATCTGCATACTCTCCAACAAATTCTGATACATATACCCATCTACTAACTCCGTTTTTATCCGGATTAGCTAACTTCAAAAATAATTCTGTCTTAGTCATTTGTTTCCTCCTTAAAAAGTAAATAAGTTTCAATCTCTAGTGCATCTGCTATTTTTTGTACATTGCCTAACGAAATACTTCTCTGAAAACGTTCAACATCACTAATATAAGTTCTGTGCAATCCAGACATTTCAGCAAATTTTTCTTGAGAAATATTCTTTTCTTCTCTATATTTTCTAAGATTTGTTCCAAAAACCTTTAATATATCCACGCCACTTGCCTCCTTTCAGAGATACTTTTTAATTCTAGTTTCAAGCAGACAAAAAGTCTACAGACAATAAGTGAAGCAAATATGAATCAACATAAAAAATCCACAATCCTGGTAGTATTACTACCAACGATTGTGGATTTTACTCTCTCTATTTACTTAAGCATCCAACCTTGCTCACTTAGTAGTAAGGTCGGTAGTATCGTTCAATTCATCTGCCATATTATGCCCTATATTGCCCCACTTTATAAAGGGTTGCTTACCTGTCCAACTGACCTGCCGTGGCAGATAAATAACACCTTTATCATGTCCATTTTATCTCCTCAAGGCCTTGTAAATACTGAAACAAAACTTTTATAATAGCAAGATACACATAAAGTCACATACAAAAAACTTCTTCATACAACATCTGCAATTTGCACCAAAAATTCACGCCCAAAGCGTTCAATTATAGCAATCAATAATCCCCACAATTTTAATATGCTTTTAATCAAACAAATTCTCAAATTCTTCCTTTAGCTTTCCATAGACAAACGCAGCTAACGGACTATTATTAAACCCACCATATCTTCTGTTAATACACATCGTAATACCTGTATTTGTAATCGTCAGTTGCTTGACTTCCTTACCATTTGAAATAAAACTTTCTTTTATCTCTGCTATGACTTCATCTGGCATTCCAAAACTCAATTCATCTACTTTTATTACTTCTGGTTCCAAATCATCTTTTGTTGTTGATACATAATAATATGCTATACTTGGCTCTGATTGAAGATCTTGTGTGTCTTTAAATTTAACTTGAATTCTGTATTTTAAAGGATAATCCTTGGACATATTAAAATATGTTTTCATTAACGGGAAATTACACTCTACAATTTCTTGATAACTAGCTACTACTTGATAGAAAAAAGACTTTAGTAATTTAATAATTTGGTCTTCACTATAATATTTCCATATCCAATCACCATTTGGTGCTTCATCTCTCTCTGGTAAAGTTAACATATCATATTCTGATTGATGCAAATGTAGAATTTGTAGCAGATCTAACAACTCAAGCATGTCAACTTTTCCATAGCTTATTCCTGCTAATTCAACTTCCTTATTCGCATACTCTTTTGTAATATCATCTACATACGTCTTAACCGCAAGATACATCTCCTCAATAGACGAACTTGTCTTTATAAATTTTATATTAGATTTTATTTCCGTCAATCGTTCACACAAAATAGCATCATCTTCTAACAGATTTCTTGTTTTTAGAATTTTTATAATGTCCTCTTTTATTCTTTCAACCGCAACCATTCGTGCAGAATCCCTTTCATAACCACATTTCTCCAAATTAAGATGATATATAGAAATGCTTCTTCTTTCTATCATTGACCTATTTTCCAAATCCTTATAGGCATCTCGACCTTTCCCCTCCAGGAGCTGAACATCTGGTAATTCCGTATCACACCAATCAAACCAATACGATAAGTGTTTTTTATCTTGAGAAAATTCACCTACGATACATGTTTTTTTTCCTGCCAACAACTCTGGTTTCACTCCAATTTGTGGTGCAAATTTCGCCTTCAATACAGGGAAATATGTATTAACAATGCTCATATAACTTCTATACAGAATCTCCAAATAATATCTAGAATAATCCTCATGAGAATATGTTTGCAACTTTGGCGATAAATCGTTTTTCATTTTCACACAGCGAATATATGTACGAAAATTTTTGGTCAATAACTCATCTAGAAATAAATTCTGTTCTTCGATATTATTAAACATACCGCAAGCCAATACTAAAACCTCTTGCCATTCTTCATTAAGCATCAGCTCTCTATATTTTTCTATTTCATCAATCACTGAAATATGATTTACCAAATGGAATGCCGCAAAATATTCCTTATATTGTTTATGTGAGAATTTTACATCCATATTTATCGAAAATACATCAAGCCTAAATAAATCACATATATTTGCATGCGAAAAATCTGTCTCACAAAAGAGCTTGTCAAATTCCCAAAAAGAAAACGAGGGCTGTGAAAAATTATAAAAAGCAAATTCACTGATTGGTTCTATAGCTTTATGAAGATTTTTCTCGCTTTCCAGTACAATCCCCTTTTCTCTGTCCCTATTATAAAACAGCAAACTTATATACTTTTCTATTAATTGACTTTTATTATAAACTCGTCCGGCATTCTCATTTAAAACCGAAATACCTATTTCTAAGAACAATGGATATTGAAATAATTCATAAAATTCTTCTGTAACTCTCCAATTTATACCTGCTTCTCTTAATTTTTTATCAATTACGTGGCGCTCAATTCCCGAAATTGACACCTCCTTAACATTTTTCGCGTTCCCATGGTACTGATTTCTTCTTGATGTCAGCATAACCATAATATTAGGTAATGCCATTACTTCATTTATATCAAAGAAAAATTTATTTCTTTTTTCAACGGATACTATTTCATCTGCCCCATCTAAAATAAGCAATACTTTACTAGAATTTAGCAATTGATTCACTAAAGTCATTGAAATTTTCGGCACATACATGTCCAGCTTTCTCTGAATCCCTTCTCGAATACTTTCAAATAAAAGACCATATTCTGCCAAAGATATATATACTGGTATAACATCATCAAAGCTTATATTTTCACATACTTCTTCTAAAACTTTTTGTGTTTCTGTAGTTTTTCCGCACCCTGGCTCTCCTAACAAAACAATTTTTTTGTATTCTAATAAAGCATCTATTACTGTTTTCCCATTCTCGTTTTCTACTAATCTATCAATATACCCCTGTTTTCCCCAAAAATATGACTGTAGAGAGGCTTTATATACCTTTAGCCCAGTTTGTACACTTTCATTATCTATTGAAAAAAGGTCAGTTGTACCCGAATTACGCATATCTAATAATATTTCATATATTTTCTTATGGTCTTCATGAAGATTTCTATTCTGTTCCGAAATATCTTTTATATGCCCTTCTAACTCTCCACTAATTTCTTTTATGTTATTAACGATTATCCTTGCGCTTTCATCATTGCATTCATTTAATGCATCGAATACCGTTTTAAAAATCAGAAAAATAATTTGAGTTAATGTACTTCTATAAATTACATATTGTGGATATATCTGTATGAACTCTTCAACAAGAATCCGAGTGTAATAATCTACAGATTTATATTCCACCATACTGGTCGAATATAAATCACTCAATAACCTAGAAACAAAATGCTTTCTTTCTAAAAAAGTATCAAACTCATGATAGTAGCATTCGTTTCCATATACGCCCAGTAAGTTAGATTCTATTTGCACTTTTAACTGTATTTTTGTTTTTCGTAAACGCCACTTTATTCGTATTCGTTCTAGATGCGACAAACTCTTAGATAGAAAAAAGGACCCGAATTCAGATATAATCCACTCTCCCATTTCTTCCCTCCTCAATTAATTATCTATTACATCTTTTTTGTTCTTAGATATTTTTTCATCAATCATTTTTTCAATTAACATAACTCTTTATAAATTCTTAAAACTAATTTTTCCTACAATACTCCTTAACACATATAGTTAGTTTATCTAAATACTGATTAATTTGAATTCTAAAATGATGCTTTGACGTTACAAGTGCTGGATGCACTGAAATACGCAAGGTAAAAATATCATCTTCCCCAGCTTCATAACCTTGTTCTGGTAAAAAGATATAGTTCTTATCAAGTTTAAAAGTCTCTGTAATACTCTGCGGAAACGAATTTAGCAGTTCACAAAGTTTTTCAAATTCTTCACATTCAAATCTTATTGTTATCTCAAAAAAATTATTTATTTTAAAATCAAGTTCCTTGACAACATCATCCCAACAAAAATTATCTGAGAAAAATCCAATATCCTCAATATTGCTATTGGCTGCATTCAAAATTCTTATATAGGATATTTTACTAATATTTTCAACGAACTGCTCATAACTTTTCCAACGATTATCTTCCGTGAAACCAAAGGGATTGTCTCTCTTTACTAAAGAAAATCGATTTTTCTTACTCCTTTCAATCCCACAACGAAAATCATGAATATATTGAGAATAGTAGGATTTATCGTTAATGTCAAAACTATCACTGGAATATCTACATTCATAAAAAATAACATCAGCGTCCCAAAATAACCCATCTATACATCTCTCCGAACATAATTCAATAATCTCTTCACTCGGATGGAAATCCTCTTCTGCCAGTCCCTCAGGAATTAGATAATCATAATATGCACGAAAATTACAATACTTGTCGTCAAAGTATATTGCTCTTAAGCGTAAATACTGATGCTCTGGCATTTGAATTTTTTGCAGTTCTTCTATTCTATCAGCAATATATTTCAAATAATTATTATAATCAGCGCCTAAACGCAACGAAAAATAAAGAATCGTTCCTTTATAAAAAATTCGCCAAAAATCCGAACTAATCTGGCTAACTTGAAATCCTATTTTGTGGAGCGATTCAGGGAAAAATCTAGAAATCAATGTCCAGTTTGCTGGAGTCAACAATTGGCGTTCAAGAGTTTGATAATCCCAAAAACTTGTAACAATTTTTTCATTCTGCTCAATATCTTCTAACATAGTTACAACACTTGACGATGGATATGTTGAACAGACTAAAATATATCCATCTGCATTATGTTGACTACAAGCATTACTTATACTTCCTAAATCATTAATCCCTACTGAATTTCCAGAGTGAGCATTATGTTTACATTGAATAAGCCATCTTTTTCTTACATCCTTAAAATTGCTTTTATACTTTTCAACACAAAGCAAATCCCTTCCACCATCAGGTCCTTTTCCACTCCAATACACCTCTAACCCTTTATTATAAAGAAGTTCTCGTACTAAGAGTTCAAAATCATCTCCATTTGAATCCAACTCCGCAAAATTTAACATTTTATATTTTATAGCCATATTCTTACCTTATTTCCTTTTCTTCACTTCCTTATTTTCTACTTACTTTGGACACATTCTTAATCACACTTCATATCCATTTGCATAACATTTACGCCCACAGTAAAAATATTATATATCTAAAAGATATGTTGTAGTCTTTCTTGCATATATTTCCTTACGTATTTTTCATATTCTGACAGCTTAACAGTATTAATCATTATACTTCCTTCCCAGTTGGAGTATATGTTTTTCCACCATAGCTAAGCGTTGTCTTAGGCATCGAAAATATATCAGGATTATCTTCGATCATTTTTCTAACCACTGAAAATCCTGGTTCTTTGGAAAACACATACTGTCCGCAATTATATGCACATAATCTGTTGTATCTTTCTATATCCTCTATATCCGTTATCGACACATATCTTCTATCGTACCCAATAAATCCTGTGTGATAATCTGCATCCACCATTATTAGAATGTAGTTCGGAGATAGCGGGAAATATACCTCTACGCCTCTACTTCCAATTCCAGACATCGATACAAATGAATCTTTAATATGCGGATATGTACCAATGGGATGATCAGATGTAAATAGCATTGTATCAGTCCTATTAATGCCTAATATCCACGTTAATGAATAGAACGATTTTGCTAATTCAGTAACGTGATCAATGTCAAAAAACATATTTCCTTGTATGATTTCATCTTCGTTAGTTCCAATTGTGTATCTATTAATAAGTTCTTCCGAACAATTCATATCTCTCATCCATTGCTCCATACATTTTGAACTATCAGCAATAGAATTTCTTACACTTTTTGTTCTAATGTATTGATATACCAAGCATATGGACATTAATATTTTATTCTCTTCGCTAATAAAGAAACAGTTCTTTTCATACCACGGAGTAATTTCTTTATCAACAATCTGCTTTAATAATTCTGCATATTCATCTTCAACTTGTTCAGAAAAGAAATGCTCAATAAACTGCTCATCATCTTTTGGATCAACCCCATTCTGATGCAACAGATTCAATGCGCTTTCGCTTAATTCTGTATAATTGATATCATAAAAAAATCTTTCACTAGCCACATCATAGACGTTGTTTATCCATTCTTTTTCATTAGTCTTATTAAATACATTTATCTGATGTTTTTCATTGGTCCATCTGTTCAGATAACATCTTGGAACATAGTGCTGCTTCTTAGTTTTTTCGTTATTTGACACTTTCCAGTTCTTCCCCCTTGTTGCTTATTTTATCTTTTCTTCACAATACCAAAAATAAAAGCATATATAAACCTATTAAAAACAATATTCCAACTATGTTATTTTTTATCAAGCAGAGATACCACGTTTGTCCATGATTCTTCGAAGATTTATTCCAGTTTCTTTTAAATTAATTGCTGGAAACATAGCTATCCCCTCTTCCTTTTCTGTCTTTACAATTTATGACTCTTTTCGTATCCGCCTAAATATTTCATACTGCCGTTTCAACTCTGCCTCTTCATCTACAAGCATTTCTTTAGCCTCTAAAATTCTTTCAATTGCCTGAGCAGGGTCCATCGTATGATACGGCAAAAATAAGCCTCGTAATTCTTTTGGTTTTACTATTTTATATACTTGTGCAGAAGACATTTCATAAGTAGATGCAAAATACCTATAAATATATCCAATCCAATATATTTCATTTCGACTATATTTAACTGATCCATAGTTTGAAATTCCATACTCTTCATTAATTAGCTCTAAAATATCATTTGCTTGGATATTGCTCTCTAAAACAGATTCATTATCAAGCCTCTTTGCAATTTCGCTCTTCATAAATCGTCTGATGAAAATTTCCGAACTTGTGTCCATTTTATCTATAGAATTTTCAAATGCTTCTGCCTGAAACTTGCATAAGAGCAATCCATCTTTTGATATTTTCCTCATGCATCTACACCTCTTCACTCCAAAATTTCATCAATATATCGGCCTTGACCTCTATACTGACGTTTTGCCAATTTTACCTTGTCATCTCCAAGTTTAGACTCTTCAAGTCCTATATTCCTATAGTATTCACGCTCATTACCAGAAATATAACAACGTTCCACAATTTCTACCTGCGAAGCAGCTTTTTCACTAATAAATATATACTGCATTCCAAGATTAGTTGCTGCCAAACAATGTTTACACTGCTCGTCTGTAAGCTCCCCTGCAATAAATGAATTAATAATTTGGAACATACGATTATCTGCAATTGGAGCAATTATGTAATCACAATCCCTTGACTCCTTCACAAGCTCCTGAATTTTTGGATGATTTTTATATTCATCAATCGTCCCTCTATAATATGCGATTGTCATCATCCATTCTTGGTCAACCTCATATCTTTTGCATTTCAAATCCTTTTCATCAAAACTCAAATAATAGATAGATGAATTATCAAATCCTGAAACAAATGATATTGCTTGTTCATAGCTTTCACCAGTATAAAATCCTTGGCCAAAATCATTGTTATCTCTACCATGGTGAACATCTATATCGCCATCTATTACGCTCTTTGCCCCATGAAACAACAATTTTTTATCAATTCCTAAATCGTCCCTGAAGAGCATTTCTTTTAATTTGTTAATCTTCACATTCTTATCAAATGCATAAGAATATATACTCTCTAATAGCTTTGGCGAGGCTTGCGTCTTTCCTGATTCATTTCTTGATATAGTTACTTGCTCCACACCAATTTGTTTTGCCAATTCACTCTGTGATATCCCTAATATCTCACGAATCGATTTTAAATCTTTTGAAAAATTGTAATCCATTATAATTGCCTCCAACTTATTTATAACATATTACTTAAACAAGTTCAACCAAAACTTATTTATAACATATTACTTAAACAAGTTTGCCCCACTAAAAAAGGACCAGCTCAGCTGATCCTCTCATCTCTATCACATCCCCATTTTCCTTGCCTTCAAGTTCCATTTCCACTTCTGCAGTTTTAGTTCCTCTCAAACCTCTCATCCCTGCAAGAGTGTTATTTTTGTGTTGTTTTTTCACCTCGCATACCCGCAAACCCTTGCTATTCCTATATTTCTAGAAGAATCGACATAATCTGCCGTGGCATACAAAAAGCACTCTAGTCATAAATTTTTCTCCTCTCAAAATGCCCTATAATGCCGTGTGTAGTAGTCAATACACCCTAGTTACTACCATAAAGTCTGGTGTGGTGGAGCGAAAAATTACAATTTTATAGTGCACCTTTAGGACAACTTTTCTTGCACTCAAAGCATAAAATACATTCTGTTCCATTTTTACGCTTTCGTGAATTATCCGTAACATCAACATCCATTGGACATACTTTTTTACATTTACCACAGGAAATGCATTTATCTTTATTACACTTAACTCTGAACAGTGCAAAATAACTCATCGGCTTTAAAAATACTGTAATTGGGCATAAGTATTTGCAGAAAGCACGATTATCTTTGAAAACAACTGCCAATACAATTCCAGATACGTAATACAATACATTGCCAACAATAAAAGCCACAAACATTATTCTCTCTATATTTCCTACATTTGCCAAAAATAATGTAGATACAAATATGAGAGAAATGGCAAACATAACATATCTTAACCACCCTATCTTCTTTCTCTCATGACTAATAGGTTGTTTATAAGGAAAAAATCAAGTATCATCGCTGTCCAACAAGCATAACCACACCACCCTCTTCCAAAAACGAGCGGTCCAAATATCTTAGCCACGGCATAATGAATTGTTGCCGCCTCAAAAACACCCGTAAATAGATAATACCAAAATCCTTCTATTTGCATATTTTCGTTGCTGATAACGCCCAAATATATAAGCATATACATTCCGACTAGAAGCTGTGTTACACGCCTTCCATATTTGTTTTTAACTGTCATCAGACCTATTCCTAAAGCAATTGAAATACCTATATAACTAAAATTAAACAAATAAAAAATATTATCTTTTGAAAGCCACAATGATATTGCTACCGTTTCAAATATGATAAGCATTATTATTGGCACTATATATTTACGAATCTTCGCTCTCATTGATCATTCTCCTAAACTTTATAAATAGGAATTTGCGTTACTTCTTCGCTATAAAATTCATATATCCATTAACAGTATGAATTATAAAAAATATAGTAGCAGTACCAACCAATGGATAATTGCTTTTCCATAATCCAAAGAATAGATAATACGCCGAAGATCCCCTGAACAGTTGCAATCCATTTTCTGATTGCACCTTAAATCAGAATTCATTCCCTAATATTAAGTGGCAATTAAGAATGGAAACAAATAGAACGGTCTCATCAACAGTGCACCATCTTTGTTTACATCCTTCTGCGAGACAAGGTATGTTTTATGCACATGCTTCGAATATTTAATTGCAAATTCATTTATAGATTCATGTTTTCCAATTCCAGAGGATTTCACTTCAAATGCATTTAATTTACTACCTTCTGAAACTAAAAAATCTACTTCATAATAATGCGTACTATTTTTCTTTTCCCATGTATGATAAAACAATTCCCTATCTGTTGCTGCTAACATTTGTGCTAGAAGATTTTCATAAAGATATCCTAAATTAGAAGGCAACTTATCCGATAATAATTTAGCATATACGTCATTTTCCGCCTCTGGTCTATCAATAAACATAAGCGTAACAAACAATCCCGTATCGGACAAATATAATTTATAACTGTCAAAGTCCTTTGTATCCGATAAACTACTCCTAGGATCTGTAGAATTATAGCATGGAATAATTGTGCGGGAATCAATCAAATCATATAATAATTCTTCAGCCTTGGTATTATTTCTTTTTCCCAATGCTGTAGTAATTCTATACTTTTTTGTATCCTTCGAAAGTTGCGCTGGAATAGAATGATATAAGGCAGACATACGTCCAGAAGGATCTATTTTTTTGAAGTCATCCTCATATAACCCAATGATTTGTCTCTTTATAAAATCTATTTTTGCGAAATTATCTCCTCTTGTATAGGCCTCTACTGCCTGTGGCATTCCACCTACAGCCATGTAAATACGCAAATCTCTCATGAGTTTTCTATTTGTGCTTTCTCCCAACCCTTTTCCAGACGAGGCAATCTGCTTTAATATTTTATAATTATTATTTGTTGCAAGACAGAATTCCTCATAATCCATTGGATATACATGTATCTTTTTTTCTTCAGAAGGAATAAGAATATCTTTAACATTTTTCTTTATAGATATCAATGAACCTGTTTCAATATAATGATATCTATGATCTTTTACAAGATGCTTGATTGCTTGTCTTGCTTTTGGAAACAATTGAACTTCATCGAAAATAATAAGAGACTCATGCTCATAAAGCGTCACCCCAGTTTCTGCCTGTAATCTCAAAAAAAACAAGTCCAAATTTCCTATATCATCAAAAATATTTCTAATGTTATCTGTTACTTTTGAAAAATCCAACATAACATATGATTTATACTCATTCTTTGCGAAAGTTTCAGCTATAGTAGATTTTCCAACACGCCTAGCGCCTTCCAACAAAGCGGCATATTCGTTTGCATAATTTTCTTTCCATTCGATTAGCTTGTCATATGCTTTTCTTTTAAAATACATATAAATGCCTCCCTCATATACATATGTTACATCATAGTATATGCGTTTCTTCAATTTTTATCAAGCAAGTTTTGTGCGTTTATTCAAGATAATATCTATTCAAATTGCTCTTTTCTTCAACGCTCTCAGACCTTGCCGAATCATATCCTTTCTTAACGTCATACACTTAATTCACCTCTATTACTTGCTTTCCCTTTTATAATTTGCCTCTATAATATCATTGAACACTTTATACAACTCATTAAATCTCTTTATAATATCTATAGCTCTAACAGAATAAAGCTTATTGCCCTTTTTTTCATTAATTGCAAAAAAAAGTTCATCTTGCCCTATTAATTGAGCTGTATAAATTGATGTTAAGTGATGTTTATTTGCATTCTCCATATCATTAATCAAATCAAAATAATCTTGAAAATCATCTAATTTTGATAATTCACGTGGTTTTTTAGTATAGTTTTTCCACCGCCCTATACAATCACACTCTCGTCCCAAATTAAAAATAAATTCTAAGATAAACACAAGCATCATATCCATATAATGCTTAATAATATGAATAATAATTACCGAATTTATCCTTAACTTGTTATAGCTATATGAGTTTACTACTTCTACTTCTTTAGAATGATTATTTATCTTATTCCAAATATCATATAACTCAAATAATAACTCATTTGCCTCATCTAAATTTAATATTAAAGGCATGAACAATAAAGTATGTTCTTCTCGAATACATTCAGGGATTAAATTAACACTAAAATTCTCATAAAATCATTTCTACTAATCTTTATACCTGATGAAGCTAATCTATCAACTCTATCATGATATATTTTATTAACAACATTCTCTTCGACATCGATTTCTCTTTCTTCTTTACAACCTCCGTCTATACCTTCCTGACTCATTCCTTTTTGTAGCGCAATGCCACACTAAAACTTACGCCAGCATTTATCTTTTAAAAATCCCTTAATTTCGTCTTCATTTCTACCTTCGTAATAAGCAACAAGAAGAGTCTTAAACTCTGGTACCGTGCTTTCAGGCACTACCAATAATCCAATTCCCTTTCCAATCATAAAATGATTAGCAAAGATAATTGAAGCCCTACTTATTTCCATCAATAAAAATCTGATCTTCTTCCCCATCCATCTCAGGATTTACATATCGATTCCGCTTTACTGTGGCTTTCCCGTACTGAATCGCCTGCACAGGACATCTACATATACACGCACTACATTTCTGACAGGTAGGCTTAACCCAGCTAGGCTTGCCTTCTCTCATTACAATTACATCCTGTGGACAATTTTTTGAACACAAACCACAACCAATGCAGCTATCTTCAGCATAGAACTTTGCCGTCTTATTGCTCATTTTATATCCCAATCCCACAAGATTTGAGATAAATGTTGCATTCCCAATTTGACAATCAACCTGCTTATCTACGTCATCTTTAATGCGTTTTAATTTTGCCTCTGCATTTTGTAGTCTTTCCTGCCCTTTTTCCACTGGCGGAATCTGGTAGAACAGCATTGAATTATCTGGCATCAACAAATCCTCGACATAATTAAGCTTCACATTTCTCTCGGCGAACATTTTCTTCAACACACTACCTGCTTGACTTATTCCTCCGCCACAAGTTATTATAGCATACACATACTTAGCATTTCTAAGTTCAAGCTTCGCCACAAATTCCTTAATAATGTCTGGCACGGTATAGAAATATACTGGAAATACAAATCCAACATTTTCTTCCTGTCCTACTTCATATTCATATTTTTCTTCACGAATAGCATCTGCAATATTGACCAATTCCTCTCCTTGAGCCAATAAACGCTTCGCTGCAAATAAAGAGTTTCCTGTTCCTGTAAAATAAAATATCATTATCCGCTACTCCTCCTTGCATTTTAATTCCGTATTTTTCTATCTTCTACTCTTTTGAACAAACTATCACTTTTCAGAATTATAGTATTCTTCTAATTCATCTTTGCATGACAAGAATACCTCTGCTAACTGTTTATCAAAATGTGTTCCTGAGTCTTTTTCTATTATTTCATAAGCTCTTTCATAGGAATATGCATCCTTATAACACCTTTTTGAAACTAGTGCATCAAACACATCTGCTAGTGCCATTATTCTAGCTTCAATAGGTATCTCCTCTGCCTTCAAACCATCAGGATAACCTGTTCCATTTACCTTTTCATGATGATAATGAGCAACATTTTCTGCAACTCGAACAAATTCTTCTTCCTCAACTCCCGTCAAGATTTCACTAACCATGTGGTAGCCTATTTCAGAGTGCTTTTTCATCATTTCATATTCTTCATCTGTAAAACGTCCCTGTTTTCTTAACACTGCATCATCAACACCAATTTTTCCCAAATCATGCATAGGTGCGCTTCTTATAACAAGCTTCAAAAATCCTCGACTAAGACCCAAATCAGTATCAACAAGCTTTCTTGCAAAAATTTTTACAACATCACTTGTCCTTTTAATATGACCGCCTGTACTCAAATCTCTTGATTCAACCATCTGCGCCATACCAAGTATAATTTTCTCCTGAATATCCTTTATTCGCATTGTTTTTTCTTCTACTTCTTCAGCCAACTCTTCGTTGTATCGCTCCTGAAGCGCTAAAGCCTTATAATGCGCTGTATTATCACGAAGCTCTATTGTATATCCTTTAAGTTTTCCAAATGGATTAGTAAGTATATGAATCTTACCATCATAATATCTTCCATTATGTAAAAAAGGATCTATAGAAATGTGAACGTGCTCCTTCTTTGAACTATTGGTGTAAATATCTTCTACACTTGCAATTTTATCTATTATATTTTGCAAATCGCTACTACTATTTTCAATAGTTTGTTCCAATTTATAGTCTAATAATTCTGGGAAAATTTCTCCCATATATTCATTGCAACCTTTATAGGCTTTATCTTTGTTAAATGTCAAAAATCCTATGCTTCCAAGCTGCTCATTTATAATATTCTTATTTTCATAAACTGTGAAAATATTAAAATCATAAATCGGAATCAACGCGCTAAGCATAAGCACATCAAATGATAGTGGTATAACGGTAAATTTTAAGGCCAGTATTTTTTCCATAACATATACTACAGTTGCAATTGTCATCAAAACCACCATAGTTATTGCATTTTTGAAATCAACGGACTTCTTTTTTATAAGAGCATAAATCACTACTACAACTGCTATCAAAAGATATACATACATTGAACCAATAGCCAAAATATGAAACGGTCCATATGTTTTTTCTAACACAACTATCCCATTGTCATTATGCATTTCTACACTCTTATAGAACAATTCATTTCTTCCTATTGTACATACAAAACCGTAAATAACACTTTGTAGTAAAACAAGAAATATCTTGACGAATCGTGATAATTCCATGTGACATATTTCTAAAATCAAAAACAAAAAGAATACCGGTAGAAAAACTCCGCCAACATAACCTATTATTTGTGAAAAAAGTGCTTCTTCAATAGTCCTTGAAATCGACAAAAAATAATACCCAAAGCTCGATATTACTACTATTATCAAATTCAAATATTGAGTAATGCTACTCCTCACATCAAATATTTTCAACCAAACTAACATACCTATTGAAACTAACAGGCAAAACAAATAAAAATGTTGCATTTTTCTCCCCTTCTTCACGTTACTATAAATTATTCTCTTGACCTATACCTCACATTATACAACATCTCACACCATTTTAAACGTCAAATATAAATATATGATTTTAATTTCCACAAACAATTACGACATAACAAAGTTATATATTTTGATTTGAACTTAATTCCAAAACATTATATAATGTTAATGTTACATTTTTTTCAGAGAGGTAATATTGTGAAAACAAATAAATCAAAATCATTTATAAAAAATGGAATGAACATTCATATAATCCAAGCAGCATTTTTTATTGCTTTAGGGCTTGCCATATTGTCTAGCATTACATTTGCCATGATTGCAAAATCAGATAAAATCAAACACGAAACCTCTGAACTAAAACAATTATCTGAAAAATGGACAAACGAAGATACAGGTGAAGTTTTCAGTTTTCCTTATCAACTAGATTTGAATGCTCATAACCCTATAACTATTTCTACAACGTTGCCAAGCGACATCAACAACAAGGCAATTTATTACGACTGTTCTTATTGTACTCAAGAGGTCTATGTAGATGATGAATTAGTTTTTTCATTTGCAACTAAATCACCTCTTCCTTTCGGCAACATGCGTGGCTCTGCTCGTGCGCTTATACCACTCAAATCAGATTATGCGGGCAAGAAGCTTACAATAAAAATGTTTTCAACCTATGGCGGAACAGACTCAAGCTTACCTGGAATCTACTACGGATTACCTGGTGAATTCAAATTCAAGCAGCTTCACGAGGGCCTATGGCGCGTTGTCATATTTATAATACTAATTGTTTTATCACTTATTTCAAATGTATTTGGTGTATACAAAGTATTTACTAATGACCCCAAACTAAACTTCGTTCTTATATACTTTTCGTTACTTTCATTCTGTGTAGGAACTTGGATAATTGTTGACCCTTGTATAATGCAATTTTTCACCAGCAATTTAGTTGTAACACAGTATATATCCTTTGTGGTTCTTTTATTTATTGGAGCATTTTATTCAGGTATGTGCTCATGCTTATTTACAAACCAAAAAGGATTCTTCCAAGTATCAGAAGTTCTTGGTTACACTTTATTTGTTATAATGCTCATTTTATACATTATAAATATAGCTGACCCTACACGTTTTATGTATGTAACATATTTATACGCTTTTTATTGCCTAGTTTCAACAATGATTGTCACCTTCAAATTCCGCAAGGATTACCCTGACATTCATTCTATGGTAGTTGCGAATATAGTGTTACTTCTAGGCGTAGGTGTTTCGATTGTTATGTTTTTGGCTAATCCGCTTTCATCACAATCGGTATATTCCTTCACGGTGGCATTTTCAATATTTATAGTATTTCTATTTGTAATACTACTCAAAAAGGAATTAGTTGCTATTAAAGAAGCTGCCAAAGTGTACACATACAAAAAACTTGCTTACATTGACGCATTGACTAATATCCCAAATAGAGCTGCCTATGAACGCGATATTGAATCAATCGAAAATGACAAGTCACACAAGCAAGAATTAACCCTTATCATCGGAGACCTTAATCATCTCAAGCAAGTAAATGATAACGAAGGACACGATGCAGGTGATTTATTAATAAAAAATGCTGCACAAGCAATTGCGAATACATTTGAAGGTATAGGAACTTACTACCGAATCGGCGGAGATGAATTTGCGATTTTAATTTCTAATTCGACAAAACCAATTGACCAGCATTTAACTGAATTAAAGAACAATACTACAATACTTAGTGAGAAAGAAAACACTAATATTAGTTTTGCACTAGGTTATGCCACGGTGTCACTACCTAGCGATGATGATTCCTTTAAATCTACATTATTCAGAACTGCTGACAAGAATATGTATCAAAACAAAATGTTAATGCATAAAAAAGGCGAGCAATAAAAGCTCGCCTTAATTTATATCTATCCTTCGTATTTAAAATATGGTATTGGTTCTAATTTGAAACGACTATTCGCATACATTCTATCAATCTTAGCCTTCGTCTCTTCGTCTTCACAAACACCCGTACGAATATATTTATCTAATACAGCATACTTGAAACCAATCTTATCTTCATCAGACAATCCACAAAGACCATCACTAGGAGTTTTCTTAACAAGGTGCTCTGGCATTCCAAGTTCTAGTCCTAACTCAATAACTTCTGATACGACAAGATTTCCTAATGGAGCAAAATCTCCTGCTGCATCTCCATATCTAGTAGAATAACCAATCCAATCTTCTGACAAATTGCAGGTATTAGCAACTCTACCATTATTACTTTGACTAACTGCGTAAAGTGTTGACATTCTAATTCTTGGTGGCAAATTTATTCTAGTTTGATCAGTAACTTCTATACCAGATTCTCTCAACTGATTCAAAACACCTTCAACGGCATCATGAATATTTATCTCGTAATATTTAATTCCCAAATGTTCAACAACCGCTCTAGAATCTGATATATCCGACTGCACACCATTTGGCATAAGCACTCCAATTACTCTATCCTTGCCAAGCGCTTCTGACAATAACGCCGCCACTACACAAGAGTCCTTTCCACCGGAAATGCCTACAACCGCATTGCAGCCTTTACCATTCTCTTCGAACCAATCTTGCACCCATTTTACTAAGTCATCTCTTACTTTACTCATATGTCCCTCACTTTTTAATACATAGGTTTATAGTGTTCTTCTCCAGCTCCAATTTCAAAGTGACATTTTACAATTCCCAAATCCACTTTAGAGTATGGTCCCTTTTTAGCCTTAATCGTCACATTATCGCCATCTCTACTGATAACAAATTTCTGCTGATTAACTGCTGTCGGTGCCATAAGTGCGGCCTTAACACCTTCTTCGTACCACTCAGGTGCGTTCTCTAAGTCACTTACCAATTCCTCTGTTGCTTTTGAATTGTGTGGCTTTCCCATGTTAGCGCCGTAACCTAGTGATATTACAATATATAACTTCTCACCTTTGCCTACTTTATATGCATCTTTTACTTTGGAAAATGTAAGTGCTACCCAACAAGTGTTAAGCTCTAAAGTCTGAGCAAATAACACAAGCTTTTCTCCAAAATATCCAACCTCTTCGTCTTTACCTTTAGGTCCGACAATTGCGATATAGCTTGTAACACCACTAAATTTTCCGTAATGAGCCATCGTTCCGCTAAAGGCTTTAGGTTCATTTGTTACTAGCTGAATATTCAACCCACTTTCTTTATTTAATTTATCAATTTCTTCTTGAAGTAAAGCAATTTTCTCATCCTCAATAGGTTTATCTAAATATTGCCTTACGGAATGTCTTTTTCTTATTGCTTCTTTAATTGTCATAAAACATACCTGTCCTTTCCACAGCAAACTAAAACACGCATACTATGGCTATACAATATCATCATTAATATTTCAATGCAAAAATACTACTTTTCACATGCTTTGCTTATTTCATCTAGAACATCTTCTTTTAATTCTTTTCTACTTCTTCTCGCACGCAAAATCTTTTCTGCATCTTCTTTTGACAAATTTACGCCATCTTCTGCTGCAAGCTTAATTAATTCTTCTGTATTTTTTGCTTTTACAATTTTGCCAAATGTTGACTTCATTGTATCATCAGTTATCATTTCACTTATCTTATCTAAAGATTTTTTCATATGCATCTCTCCTAATTGCTTCCACAACAATATTTGTACTTCTTACCCGAACCACAAGGGCATGGACTATTTGGACGAATCTTAGCCTCTTTTCTTCTAACAGGTCCACTCGAAGCTTCATCCTTATTTGTACTTGTTTCTTTAGCAACCTCTTCACGTTCCATTTTCTTCTCAAGTCGAACCTTATAAAGCATTTCTACTGTATCCATTCGAATAGCTTCATTCATAGCATCCATCATATCGTAACTAGCTGCTTTATATTCATCAATAGGATTCTTCTGACCATATGCAACCAAACCAATACCTTGGCGTAATTGATCCATATCGTCTATTTCTTCCATCCACTTCTTATCGATAACACGAAGAAGTACTACTCGTTCAACCTCACGGAACGCATCTGCTGTAGGGAATTCTGCTTCCTTTTCCTCATACATTTTATACGCCTTTTGAAGAAGCTTCTCCTTCAAATCTGCTACCGAATTAATTCCATCTAGAGTTGACGCATCAAACGTCTCAAATGGAATAACAGGACGAATAATATGATTCATTTCGTTAATATCCCATTCATCAACTGAGACAGCGTCAGAACAACACATATCAACTAATGTATTAACATCAGATTCAATCATAGCTAGAATCTGTTCCTTCATATTTTCGCCATTTAGAACTCTCTTACGTTGAGAATATACAAGCTCTCTTTGATCATTCATAACTTGGTCATATTCCAACAAGTTCTTTCTAATTCCGAAGTTATTTCCTTCAATTTTCTTCTGAGCATTTTCAAGGGCTGAGCTTAACATTTTATGTTGAATCTCATCATCCTCACCTACACCAAGAGACGAGAACATACCCATAAGTCTCTCTGAACCGAATAATCTCATCAAATCGTCTTCGAGTGAAATGTAGAACTTAGTTTCACCTATATCACCTTGACGTCCAGAACGACCACGTAGCTGATTATCAATACGACGAGATTCATGACGCTCCGTACCTACAATCTTAAGTCCACCTGCAGCCTTTGCCTCTTCATCAAGCTTAATATCAGTACCACGACCAGCCATGTTTGTAGCAATTGTTACTGCTTTATGCTGTCCTGCTTCTGCTACAATCTGAGCTTCTTTTTCATGGAATTTAGCATTTAAGACGTTATGAGGAATTCCTTCCTTCTTAAGTCTTCTACTAATCTCTTCTGACACATCGATAGTAATTGTACCAACTAATACAGGTTGTCCTTTAGCGTAGCTTTCTTTAACCTCTCTAACAACAGCTCTGTACTTGCCTTCCTTAGTTCTATATACCGCATCATCATGGTCTATTCTGATACAAGGCATATTAGTAGGAACCTCTACAACGTCCATTCCGTATATATCTCTAAATTCTTGTTCCTCAGTAAGCGCTGTACCTGTCATACCAGCTTTCTTCTCATACTTATTGAAGAAGTTCTGGAATGTAATGTTCGCCAAAGTCATAGATTCTCTCTTAACCTTAACCTTTTCCTTGGCTTCAATAGCTTGATGTAAACCATCTGAATAACGACGTCCTGGCATAATACGTCCAGTAAATGAATCTACAATAAGAATCTGCTCATCTTGAACTACGTAATCTTGATCTCTATGCATCAAATGATGTGCTCTTAACGCAAGTATTACATGATGTTGAATCTCTAGGTTTTCAGCGTCTGCAAGGTTCTCTATCTTGAAGAACTGTTCTGTCTTCTTAACACCTTCTGCAGTAAGGTTAACTACCTTATCCTTTTCATTTACGATAAAATCGCCTGTCTCTTGCTGCTCAGTTCCCATAATGGCATCCATTTTAGATAGCTCTGGCATGTCTTCACCACGCTTAAGCTGTCTAGCAAGATTGTCACAAGCCTCATATAATTTAGTTGATTTTCCTGATTGTCCAGAAATGATAAGTGGTGTTCTAGCCTCATCAATAAGAACCGAGTCAACCTCATCAATGATTGCATAATTAAGGCCACGTTGAACTAATTGATTCTCATATACTGCCATGTTATCACGAAGATAATCAAATCCATCCTCGTTATTAGTAATATATGTGATATCACAATTATATGCTTCTTGACGCTCTTCTCTTGACATACTTTGAAGAACACAACCACATGTAAGCCCTAAAAATTCATGAACTTGACCCATCTCCTCTGCATCACGAGATGCCAAATAATCATTTACAGTAATTACATGTACACCCTTACCTTCTAGTGCATTCAAATATGCTGGCAAAGTACAAACTAATGTCTTACCTTCACCAGTTTTCATCTCTGCAATACGTCCTTGGTGCAAAATAATTCCACCCATTAATTGCACTCTATAATGCTCCATTCCAAGCACTCTCACACTAGCTTCTCTAACTACCGCAAATGCTTCTACCAAAAGGTCATCTAATGTTTCACCTTGTGCCAAACGACTCTTAAACTCTTCTGTTTTAGCCTTAAGTTCTTCATCAGACAAAGCCTGCATAGCAGGTCTTAACGCTTCTATTTTATCAACTATTGGCGTAATCCTTTTTATTTCTCTACTACTATGTGTTCCAAATATACTATCTATAATTCCCATATCTAAATCTCCTTTTTATATATCAAGGTATATTATAACACATTTAACGACTTAGAGAAATACTACCACTGCATCAATCCAAATACACAAATGCTATTTCTCTATAAAATAGAGCGGATACCTTATCGACTTTCTCGTCATCGAGTAAGATATCCGCTCTAATTAGATTCTTCGCTTTCGTTGTACAATGGACTGTACCACCTTTCCTATATTTTGTTTTATCTATGTGATTGTATTTTTTTATTAACAATCTTTTGATCTATTAAATTTTCATCTATAATCGTTCTTCTCTAGGGTATTATCCGATTCATCGATTTCATTTTTCGATCTATCTTTACACTTACTCAATTTATCTGACTTTCATTCCTTTGTCTTTTTACTCTTCTCTTTCGCTTTACCGCTTAGCTTAAATAGCTTCTATTTAAAAGTTGGATTCTCGTCCAAATCGAATAAGGTCTCAACATATACCAGTTGAGTCTGGTTCCGTTCTTCAATTAATTATGCTGGTGGTCCGTACCCCCTTTCTTTAGAAATCTCATTATATATTCTCTCCTCTGAGAGTCTTGGTGCTTTATCAATGACCTGCCGACCTAAAGTTCCACTTCTATGGTAACTATTCTTTTCTCTTCTCCCGATAGTCACACCTTTTATATTCGACTTAACTTTTTCTTTCCTAGTGTAACTTCAGGTCAACCAACCAGTCATCTTTTATTAAAAAGTATTGTCCACGATATCCTTTCTTCATCGCTGGTAAAAACCTATCTTACAATACTTTTAAATATCTTATTTTGTTTCCGTGTTGTTTATGAGATAAATATACACTCTATTCCTTCTTTTGTCAACAACTTTTTGCAAAATTTTTTATTTTTTCTTAAATTGTCTGAATTTTGTACAAAACTCTATGTATTTTTACACAACTCTACGTCATTTTGCTATACATAAAAAAACTTGGTAGCTATTAGCTACCAAGAAATCATTTCATATCCATCTTCAGTTACTAAGATCTGATATTCCCATTGTGCCGATGGCAATCCATCAAGCGTAGATACTTCCCATCCATTTTCTACATCAGTTTTAATAGAATGCTTACCCATATTAATCATCGGCTCTATCGTAAACATCATTCCAGGAACCATAAGCATTCCTTCTCCCGGATCACTAACGAAGCTAACCCAAGGTTCTTCATGAAACTCTAGTCCAACACCGTGTCCACCAATTTCGCGAACAACAGTATATCCATTATCATGAGCATGTTTTTTAACTGCTGCACCTACATTTCCAATTGGCTCCCAAGGAACTACGTGCTTCAAACCAATATCACAGCACTCCTTTGTCACTTCAACTAATTTCTTAACTTCAGGCTTAACATCGCCTATCATAAACATTCTTGATGAATCTGAAAAATATCCATCTAATATAGTTGAACAATCAACATTTACAATATCTCCAGATTTAAGAACAACATCCTTAGATGGAAACCCGTGACATACTTGATCATTTACAGAAGTACATACCGAAAATGGAAATCCCTCATAGTTAAGAGGTGCAGGAATTCCGCCCATCTTAGTTGTAACATCATAAACTAAATCATTTATCTCTAAAGTATTCATTCCTTCGTGAATATTTTCTTCGATAGCATCAAGGCAAGCCATATTTATTTTGGCACTTTCTTTGATTTTCTCTACTTCACAAGGAACCTTTATCAAATCATGATCTGGAACTTCAAACCCTTGATTATACATGCTCAACAGCTTTCTATCAAAAGCCTCATGACACTGTTTATATTTTTTCCCGCTAAGACACCAACATGGTGAATTTCTTCCGATTTTCATTTGTAAAATGTAAATCCCTTCCTATTTTTTCGAATTTAATGCTTCTTTCATCTGATCTGTAAGACCATTTATATAATTTACTTTATCATGCTTTAATGTAATATCTCCAAAAGTTACTTTCTTCCACAAATCTTCATTTACTTCTATTTTGTAATCCTTTTCGAGCATCTCTTTATACATATTTCCATCAAAGTTGTATTCAAAATAATTTACATCTTTTTCTTTGGTAAGCTTCTCTTGATATTTCTCACCTAATGCAATTTCTTCCATTGTTGCATTGATATACTCTTTGCTTGTTGGCAAATGACTTAATTGATAATCAAACAAATCCTCCCAAAAATCTTTCTGTTTGTTCGCAAGAATAGTTCTTTCTTCTTCAGTAAGAGTCATATTATTCTTTGAAGCAAGATTATACATTATCCTATCGTGAATTGCCATTTGCAACGCACTATCCTTTGCAGAATCAGACACAAAATGTCCGTTAAGATGTAGATTCCAATAATCCTTTGTAGACTCTGAATTATACACTTTGGCTTCCTTCTCAACTACATTTTCTTCATATAAGACATAAAATGACAAATCTTCAAAGGTTAGTATTTCGCCGTTAATCTTAACTACTGTATCTTCCAAATGGTCCGCAAAAACGAACTTCTCTCTGTTAAGAATTGTCTTATACGCAACAACTGAGAGTATTGCGAAAAGCACCACAAGAGCTATTATAGTTATTATTATATTTTTCTTCTTACTTACAGGTTTATTTTTTTGTTTATCTGACATAGCACTTCCTTTGGTTATTTGTTCCAAATCAAGTTATTTATACAACTAGCTCAAAAAGACTATACATATCTTCTTATACCAAGAATTGTCTTACAGTTAACTGGTCTATCATGAGTAATACCGCAACGACTATTCTTAGCTTCAACAATCATCCCCGCTCCGTCATATATTGCAACGTGATTTGGATATACAACAACATCACCCGCTTGCATACATTCGTAACTTACTTCTTGACCGCCACTCAAGAAAGCGTCAGACTGTCTTGGTGAACTTATTCCAAAATGTTGTAATACCAAATGTACAAATCCTGAACAGTCACAACCCTCTGTAAGAGAATTTCCTCCCCATACATATGGATTACCAACAAACTGACATGCATAGCTTACAATAGCTCCACCACCAGTACCAGTAACTCCGCCAGGATTCTTTCCGCCACCTGATACAGAAGATGAATTACTTTTCTGAGTTGCTGTCTGTCCAGCCGCTCTACTTGCTGCAGCTTGTTGAGCTGCAAGTTGTTTTGCTTTAGCTAATTGCTGGTCAAAATCTTTAACTTGTGTTTTCTTAGTTGCAATCATTGAATCAAGAGACTTCTTCTGGGCTGCAAGCCTATTCTGTTGAGATTGTAAATTAGTCTTCTCTCGCTCTAAATTAGCCTTCATACTCTTAATTTCTTCTACTAGAGATTGATATGTCTCTAGCTGCTCTCTATCATAAGTATACACAGTATTTGCATACTCTACTCTATTGACAAATTCAGAAATAGTACCCGACTCTAAAAATATGGTAACTACACTATCGTCACCCTTCTCGTACATATACTTCATACGTACTTTCATATCGTCATACTTCTTATCTGCCGCCTTTTGAGCATCTGCCATATCTTGCTGGGCATCTTTAATTTCTTGATTAGTCTCTGCAATATCAGCTTCTAATTCATTAATGCTAGAAAGCACTCCTACTAATTCTGAATCTAAAGCTTTTATTTCTTGTTGTAGCTTCTCTTTCTCAGATGTAAGCTGACTTACAGACTTTGCAGCTTGTGATACTATTGTACCTGTCATTAGCATAGTAAATACAACTGCTATAGCAGCAACTCTTTCCATTGTTTTTCTTTTAAAATGTATTTTTTTACCCTTAAAGAACTTCCAACTCTTTTTCATATTTTCTCCTTAAGCCGTACAATAAATATTAACCTCTATAGTAAGCTCGAATAACTATTTTATCCAACGCTTTAATACAATGTATCTCTTAGTTTCTATTCTCCAATAAAAAGCTTACAAAATCATCTCTTTTAATAGGTTTAGAAAAATAATATCCTTGGATATAGTCACAACCAATTTCTTTTAACTTCTCATATTGCTCTTTTGTCTCGACACCCTCAGCTACAACTTTTGCATCTATAGAATGAATTACATTTTGCATTTTCTCAAACAACACTTGATGCTTCTCTTCACCGTTAGAATATTGAGTCATTTCTTTGTCGAACTTAACGATCCTAAATTCTGACTCTACCATTCTCTCAATATTAGCATAACCAGAACCGAAATCATCAAGCGCCAAAGTATATCCCATATCCCCTAAAGTCTCCAAATTTCGTTTGAATACTGCTGGCGAATAATTAGATGCCGTTTCAGTGACCTCTAAGCATAGGTACTTTGGATCAATATTATGCTTTTTAACAATTGCATCAACAGTTTCTATGAAATCTTTTTGTAAGCACTGAATCACAGAAAGATTCAATTCGATATAATGAAGCCCTAATTCATCCATATCATTTTTTTCGATAAAATCACATACACTATCTAATACAAAATTACCTATTTGGACAATGGAGCCACACTCTTCTGCTATAGGAATAAATTCTGCTGGAGAAATAGGTCCAAGCTCTGGATCCGTTAATCTTAGTAACGCCTCAGCAGTTACAAATTCTTCACTTTCTAAGAGCTTAATAGGTTGATACACAACTTCAAAATTATTGTTTCTTAATCCGTCGTTAATTGCATTTTCAACTTGCTTCTTTCGAATATATTCATTAATGTTCAAATCTTCTATTGGAACATATCCCTTACTTCCTTTTGTCATCTGTACGAAATGTCTCAAGTAGGAATTACATGTTTCAATATTTTTGACATGATTTGGATATATTATGCACGAAACTAGAATATCACAATAAATCTCTATTCCATCCAACTCCCAAGTTTTATCAAGCTCTTTAAACAATTCTTCGGACATTCGTTCTACATTTTTAACATCTAATGTAGATATTGCTATTGTAGATTCTGATATACGAAATGCTGTTCCAAACTTATATTTATGACCAATATATGTGGCAACACGTTCACCTAATCGCTTAATATTTCGACTTCCAAAAATGTCGCATAAGCCTCCATAATTTGATATCTTAACCAAAATCAAAGCTATAGGCATCTTGTTACGAATACTACGACTAGTCTGCTCATACAAATAATTATCTTCAACTAATCTAGTTTCTTCTTCAACTCTAATTCTATTATGTTCATCAAAGAAGAACATAACTATTGCTGACAACGACAACATGTATCCTCTCACCAAACAATGCGAATTAAAATACTGGAATACAATCGCCGCAGTATTAAGAACAACAACAAAGATTATCATTCTAATAAATTGTTGCTTAAACCATTTTCGATTTTTTAAAATGTAAATTACTGCCCACAAAAAATATGCTAGTGGTGTAACAAAAATCACACCATACAAAAACCCTCTTTGAAACCCACTTTCACGTGTATATGTAAATACAGTTCCCAATAAAGGATTCATTAATATAATCACCAACACCAAAAGAATTGGCGCATATATAGCTACCCTCTTGGCAACAGCTTGCTTACTTCGCATTTCAACTTGTGAAATAACATACACTAAGAATACAAATGTTGTTATAACATGCGAAATGTAATATGCCATATTAGAAACCATAATCATATTTACACTAGCATTTCTCTCAATAGCAATTGTCCCCCACAAATCAGTAATAGGTACAAGCGCTGCTGAAACAGTCAATATCATTAACTGAATAAAGGTTTCATCAAATATATGTTTTCTAGCTAAGACAAAGCACATAAGCACGGCAAATGCAATCAATGCTGCTATATCATAGTGAAAAATATATGACATATATAGTCCCCCTTCAAATTATCTTGACTGATTTTCAATGAAATCTGTAATCTCTTCTCTTGCTTTGCAATTAATCTTCTGGCGCTGAACACGTCTCATCTCATTACGGTTCTCTTTGAGAAGTAATCGATTAATTGCCGGAATAAGTTCCTTAGATATATTCTTTACATATTTACTTATTCCATTTTCATTAAAATATTTAACATTATAGGACTCACATCCTGGTATTGGCGAAATATGTATTAATGGCACATTTGCAACTGCTGCCTCAGTTGATGACAATCCACCTGGCTTAGATATCACAATATCACTAGCCTTCATATAATTGCCAATCAATGGTGTCGACGTAATGATATCCACATTATCTGAATACTTCTTACATAAAGTTGTATACAAAGATTTATTGTTACCGCAAATGACTATTGCCTTAAGTCGTTTTCCTCTACCTTCACCAACAACCTTGTCATTATATCGTCTACAATATTCTACTAACATATCATATACGCGATTTATATCGCCGGCGCCAACACTTCCTCCAGCCACAAGAATATATCTACAATTCTTGTCAAGTCCTAACACCTCTTTGTTATCATTCTTCTCTATCTCGTAGGCTTTACCATTTATACAATGTCTGTCAAATGCTTCTCTAACCGGAATTCCAAGCGGAACAAGCTTCAAAGGATCTGCTTTCTTCTTAACAAAATCTTGTATTTGATCTTCTCCTGGTACGAAGAAATAATCAGGCTCAGTCTCTGAAGTAAATGGAATACATACATAATCCGTTGCAATGTGGTATACCTTAGGGAGCTTAATACCTCTATTTCTAAGCATCGTTAGCATTTCCCCTGGGTAAATGTGTGACGTAATAATTCCATCAAAATCATTTTCTAATAAATAATCTCTAAGTCTTAAAGTAGCTCTGAAATTAGCAAAATATACAGGCGACTTAAAAGGCAACATACTTACTTTCTCGCCTGCGCGATAAAGCCCACCAAAAACCTTAGGCATAACCTGCACTAACTTAACATAAGCTCCTCCAACTGCTTCACTAGTAATATCACTTATAAGAGTGTATGGGTCCATAAATACAACTTCATGTCCTCTTTTCTCTAACTCTTCCTTGATAGCGAGTGCAGCCGTATTATGACCGCCACCTGTGCTACAAGACATTATTAAATATCTCACTCTTCAATCTCTTCCTTTCGGTAATTATATACTTGCCACTTAAATATACTTACAGAAACATTATTTCTTTCTTCTTTGCTATAGGCAAGTCGTACGCACACCATAACAGTTGTTATAGCGTAAAATAGTATCACTGCAGTTCTCTGCCCCATGAAAAACACTGCTATACTTGCTGCAATATATGTTGCAATCGTCTTATAGAAGTCAGGCATAATAACAATTATTGCTGAAAATGCAATAAATGTAACTGCTAGTATCAATGCTGGCCTAAGATCAGGTAAAAAGCCTAGCAAAACACCAAAGCTTGTTGCTATACCTTTACCGCCTTGAAATTTACTGTATAGCGGTAATATATGACCAATCACTGGCATAACCATAACAACGCCCATTAATATTTCATCATGAAATCTACCATCAACAAACATCAAACAAAAGAACACTGGCAAGAACCCTTTTGCAAGGTCACATATAACAGTCAAACTTCCACATATAAATCCGCCCTTTTGAAATGCGTTAAAGGTACCTGGATTATTATCTACAGTATCTTTCGTTATGTCTTTCTTACTAATTAATCGACCCCATACTTTCGCAAACAATATGCTTCCTAGCAAATATCCAATTGCCGCAAATATCAAATAACTAGCATATTTATTTTCTGCCAAAATATCAATCATAACTCTATCCTCGTAAATTAATGTATAGTTATAGATATTAATATACATTCTATTCTATTATACAAGTTTTATACAACAATTATCAAGTTGAATATTAAAAAAGCGAGGCTAAATTGCCTCGCTCAAATGTAAATTCTTAAGATAACTAAACTTTATATTTACTAATATTATCATCCATTCCATATACTGCGTCTAACGTTGCCTTCGTTGTTTCTTGCTCTTCAATCATCAATGTTCTCAAATCGCCAAGAACTTCGTTAACCTCATTAACTTCATGGTTACTTGATTCAGACTCATCTTTAATCTTCTCCATAGCCGTCTGAATCTTTTCAACAGACTTGTAGAATTCATTAATAACAGTAGTTAGCTCATTCATATTGTCACTCATTTTAACTGTGTTATCACTAACTTCTCCACTAATTTCAGCAAAGCTTTCATAATCAGCTACAACTTTATTTCCAAGCAAATCCAACATCTTCTTAGAAACATCTGACAATCCTTTAATTGCTTCCATAACATCTGTTGACACTTGTTGAATCTCATTTGCGGCAGCATTCGTATCCGCAGCCAAAGAACTGATTTCTGATGCAACTACAGCAAATCCTCTTCCAGCTTCTCCAGCTCTTGCCGCTTCAATAGATGCGTTGAGTGCAAGCAAATTCGTCTGATCTGAAATGCTAAGAATAGCATCCGAAAGATTATGAATTTGTTCAACAGCTTTAGACTTTTCTTGCTCAACTTCAAGCTGTTCACGCATTTCATTAAGATTATTGTGAATGCTACTTGTTGCCTTTCTAGCAACCTCAGATAACTCTCTTACATTATTCTTGCTAGAAGAAATCTGATTAGTATTTTCTTTGGTTATTTCAACAATATGTTCTGCATTATGAATTACGTCATCTGTTACCGTCTTCGTCTCCGCGATAGATTGAGAAATGTTCTCACTAGATATAACCATGCTGTCCATAGTTGTCGATAACTCATCTAACTGTTCACCTGATGTAGACATGCTTGTATTAATCTGCGTCACATCCTGTTTAACCTTATTGCTTCCGTTTGAAACTTCTCCAATCGTCTTATGAGTCTTCTCTAACAACTTGTTAAAATCAGTTGCAATAATCTCAAACTCATCACCTGTTTTAATAGTAATTCTCTTAGTTAAATCACCGTTATCTTTTGCAACTTCATTAATAGCTTCATCAAGCTTCTTGAAATTTCTTTTAATCGTTTTAGAGAACAACAAGCTGATTACTGTAGCAATAATTACGGCTACAACAACACTAATTAAAATGTTTATTGCCAAACTAAAATACGTTCCATCAAGTACAGTTGCATCATAATCAAGACCAACAATTGCAACTACTTCGCCGTTACTTGTTTTAATAGGAGCATACGCTGTATAAAATGTTCCAAATTCATCTTCAGTTTGATTTTTATTAACTGCCGCAGTTCCTGACCACGCGCTTTCCATCTCTTCTTCTGTATCGATTTCTTCGCCATAAGGTACAGGATTTTCTTTATCAGTATCTAAAATGTAATGGAATTTTCCATCTTCTAGCTTTGCCAACGCATAGATAAACTTAACTTTACCTGAATCAAGAAATGTAGATAGGAAGCTGTCTAAATTCTTATAATACTTTGACGCTTCTCCTTTTTCCTTTGCATCTACCACCTGTTCAGGTGTAATGCATTCGCTCGCCACGCCGTCATTAACCAACTTTGCAACATTCTCTGCTTGTCTTAAAGTTTGGTCTTTGGTTGTTGCCAACACCTGCGAACGCATAGTCATAAAACTTACAAAACCAACTAGGATTGTAGTTATAATAACCATTGCTATTGTAACGATGAAAATCCGATTAGAAATACTAATTTTTCTTGTCTTCATACAATCATATCCCCCTAGATATAAGCTTAGTCTTCTCTCTTATCTCCCCAGAAGAATAAAGCAACTGTTCCTGGACCTGTATGACTACCAATTGTAGTACCAATATAAAAGATCTCAACCTTGCCATTCATCTTAGTAAATGTTTCTTCTACTAAGTCTGCTACAGCTCTTGCATCTTCTTCACACGCTGAATGAGAAATGAAAACTTTACCAGTATAGTTCTCTCCATCAACAGCATGCTCAACCATACGTTGAACAGTCTCTTTATATGCTTTCTTTTTTGTTCTAATTTTGAAACGAGGAATCAATCTTCCCAAGTAATCCATATTAAGTAATGGACAAATATTTAACATTTGACCAACGAAGCCCGATGTCTTAGATACTCTTCCTCCCTTAATGTAAAATGTTAAATCTGTAGAGAAGAACCAGTGATGTAATCTAAGTCTGTTCTCTTCAGCCCAGTCTCTTAACTCATCAATTCCCATTCCTTCTTTCTTCTTTGTAGCAAGAGTATCCATCAAAAGACCGTAACCTGATGATGCACCCAATGAATCTACAATGTAAATCTTTCTATCTGGATAATCTTCTTCTAGCATTTGCTTTGCAACATTTGCAGAATTAAACGAACCTGACAAACCTGTTGAAAGTGTAACATGTAAAATGTCCTTACCTTCTTTTAAGAATGGTTCAAAATATTCTACATACTCTTCCACATTAACTTGTGAAGTCTTTGTATCTGAACCATTTGCCATTCTTTGATAAAAATCTTCAAACTTAATTGTTTGTCCCAAATCATCTGGATAGCTTACTCCGTCTAACTCATAATGAAAAAATACACATTTAACATCGATTTTTTCAAAGTACTCCTTTGTTAAATCTGCAGTTGAACAACAGCTCAATACATAATCACTCATTTTAATGACTCCTTTTTATTAGTTTCTTTTATTAGTATTTTAAATTCCCATTTTATTTCTATCTCAATGTATAAATCCCATTAAATCATTATAGCTTAAAATAGCTATCTAATAAACAAAAATTTTCAAATTATATCTACAATCTACTTCAAAGCTTCTGGATATTCATTCTTGACAAATTCTCTAAATGCCGGCAAAGCTCTTTCGACCTTTTGAGTGTCTATACAATATGCAATTCTAAAGAAACCAGGACATCCAAATGCTTCCCCAGGAACAAGCACCAAATCATATTTTTTCGCCTTCTCACAGAATGCTTGCGAATCTTCTTCTAATGCTTTAGGGAACATATAAAATGTTCCATCTGGTTCTGTCATTTCAAATCCAAGTGCCTTTAATTCTTTACACAAAATCTCTTTGTTAACTTCATACACATGCAAATCAGAAGTATCTTCTAGATGCTCAGCAACTGCAAGCATAATAAGTGCAGACGGACAGTTATGTCCCAAGCCTCTTGAAATTTGCACACACATATTTACAATTTTTTCAGCATCCTTACATGCTGGATTAATAGCCAAATATCCTATTCTCTCACCAGGAATCGACAACGATTTTGAGAACGAATAACACATAATTGTTTTCTCATAATATTGCATAATAGCTGGTGCTTCTTTTCCGCCAAAAACAATCTCTCTATATGGTTCATCCGATACAATAAAAATATCGTGTCCATACTTTTCTTCCATCTCTTTAACAACAGAGACCAATTCTTTCAAAGTATTTTCAGAATACACAACTCCTGTTGGATTGTTAGGTGTATTAATTAATATAGCGGCTGTTTTCTCGTTAAATGTTTTTCTAAATTCTTCAAAATTTATTTGAAAGCTTTCTGTGTCCGCAGGAACAATCCTTAGCTTTGCTCCGCTATCTTCAACATATGGAATATACTCTCCAAAATATGGTGCAAATGTTATTACTTCTTCTCCCGGATTTGTGACAGCTCTAATTGCATGAGTCACCGCACCTGCACATCCACTAACCATAAAAACATTATTAATTGAAAATGGAATATTATATTTCTTAGCTAAATACTCTGCTACCTTAGTTCTTGCGGAAGGATTTCCTGGGCCAGGATTATAAGAATGCAATTTCATCGAATCCATTTCTTCTACAATTTTGACCAAAGTATTATTGAATTCTTCTGGCGCTGGCACAGAAGGATTTCCTAGACTAAAGTCAAATACATTATCGTATCCGATTTCTTCTCCCCTTTGCATAGCATAAGTAAATGCATCTCTTATCTTGGATGTTTCTCCTAACATTTTCTCATATCTTGTTGATATCATATGCCTTACCTCTCAAAATTTCTCACTGTAAGATATAATAACACAAAAAGAGGCATTATAGCCTCTTTTTATGCGATATTTTCGTATTCTTTTTAATGCACATTATAATTCAAAACTTATTTTATGCTTTTCATTGCTTCTTCCATAGTCATACCATTATCAATAGCTTCTTTACGTTTTGCATTAACTTCTTGAATCTCTTTCATCTTGTCACCTGTAAGAATATACCCCTTCATAGCAATAAGAGTAAGTGCCCAAGATATCATAGGTATAATACAAAATAGCACAATTACTACTACATTCATTCCTGCACTATAAGGTGTATCTCCACCCGGCAATGTCTTTAGTCCAATAATAGCAACTGCTCCACCAACAACAGTAGATGCAAGTGATGAAACCAACTTATCTACTAACGAGAACAATGTACCAATAATACCTGGAACATATTTACCCGAACGATAAGTCTCGTAATCTGAACAATCTGCAACCATAGGTATTGGCATATCTGCAGTAGCATAATATGCACCATATCCGATCCCAAAAAATACTATAAATAATATTGTATACAAATTAATAGTAATTGATCCATTTGCAAATAATGTCAAATTAAATGCTGGGTCTCCATACTTCCACATCAACAATACTACAAGAACGCCAACATACATGATAAGTGCAATAGCTACATATCTCATCAAGGATGCCTTCTGGCCCTTCTTCTGAGATGTACGAACTGTAAGTGCAAAAAATGGAGCCGAAAAGACATATCCAATAATCATCATTGGAAGATATAATCCATCATAATCTCCCATCATACAGCCATACAACATACAAAGAACTGTACCGTTAGTCGCAATAGCGAGTGCTAATTTACAACCAGCACCTGCAACCATAAGTCTCTTAAGTGGACCGTTCTCTTTTATAATAATTAAGTACTCCTTGAGGGATACCTTCTGTGTGGTAGTGCTAATACCAAAATACTTAGGCTGATCCTTCTCCCATATACCTATAACTGCTAGTAAAGTTAATACTGCAGATATAACAATAGAAATCGGAATCACATAATCAAAGAATTCTGCTGTAGTATAATCACCCACATTAGCTCTAATAATTGGCGCTAAGATTTGGATTGAGCCCATTCCAATCATTGATGCAACCAAATTAAACACTGTAAAAAGTGGTCTTTGATTAGGATCATTTGTTAGAACTGTCTGACCAGATCTTGTACAACTCGTTTGAAATGTATAGCCAATAACATATATCATATACGCCACGACAAACGCAACATAACGCGCTGGCATCATCGTATCAGGAATCAACCTTGTACAAAAGTACAACAAGATTGACGAAACAGCCATTATGCCATTTCCCAAAATCATATAAGGCCTAAACTTACCAAAACGTCCGTTAGTCTTATCTATCAGCGCTCCAATAATGGGATCTGTCACTGCGTCAAAAAGACGCATGACAGTAACCATTGTTGTTGCAAACATTAAAGCTAGAGCAAGTACTCCATTACCGTAATAAGCAATGTAAGTAATCGTCAAAATATAATATACATTTGTCGCCCCATTATTAAACGGAAATAATATCAACTGATAGGGCTTTGCTCTATTTATACCATTTTCCATAAATCCTCTCCTGTCTAGAAATTCTTAGGATTCTCCTTCTTGAACTTACGTGTTCTTAGAATTGACATTACTAAGCAAAGTATCCACAATGCCATGAAAATAATCATAAGCGTTGTAACTATCTTAAGTAACGATGGACTTGTCTTAGTTATAACAGTGTCTGCAGTAATTTTGTTCATTGCTTGAGAGTTTGCAATTGCATATAAATTATGGTGACATGCCTCTCTCATAGCCGTTACAATAACAGGATCATTCTTATATTTTGGCAATTGACTTGTTACGTACCAAAGCATAGCATCAAAGCACGATACACCGCCTGCCATAAGTCCATCAACACCATTTACATATTGTGTCAAAACATTATCTGTAATAGTTAACCCCTTAGAGCCCCATTCTTCACGCATTATGTTTGTCATCAAACCACGATTTGCACCTGACCAAGTTGTACCCCATCTTGTGTAAGCAACCATTGTACCACCGGCATTACCTTCTACGAATGGTGCCTCAAAGGCTTTCAAATACAACTCTCTTGCAGCCTGCTCTGTCAACCATACACCAAGACCTATTCTGTCTTGCTCACTATCGTTAAGTGCAAAATGTTTCATTGCAACGTGAACGCCCTTCTTCTCTATTTCTGCAACCTCTGGTGTACATATAGCTCCTGAAAGGAATCCATCTTCTGAATAATACTCAAAGTTTCTTCCACCATATGGTGTTCTATGAATGTTATTACCCGGTCCATAAAGAATTGTTATTCCTGCTGATAAGCAGTTATTTCCAATAACTTTACCAACCTTAGCCATTAATTCTGTGTTAAATGTTGCTGCCATAACATCTTCTGATGTAAATGCTGTTGCTTTCATTTGAGATGAATCTGCTCCAAATAAGGATGCTGTTAGACCTTGTGGTCCATTCTCATCTCTTGTCTGTGGTGCTTGCACAGATTCTACTGGCATTGTCCAGTGGAATGCATCACCAATAAATGCAACCATTTCATCAAATGTTAATTGGTCAAGTAACTTCTCCCACTTAGGATCGTCATATGGCAATCCAATCATTTCCGCTAGCTTAATTCCATTCTTTGCACCTAATGTAGGCATTGTTACTTTGGAATTTTCGTCTGTTTTATATTTTACTAGCTGTAAATCTTCAATCATCTTATCTGTTAACTCTAATTGAACAGTTTTTGGCCATGTACCATTCCAATCACTTCGTGACAAATAAGTAACCTTTTGACCACCTGCTCCTGAATACGTATTTATATCAGACTCTGAAAGTTGATTTGTTATTGGTGTACCATTCTTAGACTTAGAATATGTTGTTGTATCTAAGTTAGCTTCTTTGAAATTGTATACTAATGACTTATTACCATCAGCATCCATTCTATTATTTGTGCTTGATACTGTATAGCCCTTAGCCGCTAAAACATTATTTACAGCATCATGACTTGATTTGGCTGCTGTCAAATAATAATCTCCAGCATCTAAAATATAAGTCTTAGCTCCGTTAGAATCATATGACGCCAAATCTTTTTTGTTAACATTTACCGTAATAGTTTCTGATTGTCCAGCTTCGATTATATTAGTCTTACCAAAACCAACCAAATTCACTGAAGCTTTCTCAATTCCATTTGCCTTGTCATAATCTGTATAAGGAGTACTTGAATAAATCTGCACTGTTTCCTTACCCGCTTTATTTCCAGTATTAGTTACTTTGAGTGTAACCTTATAAGAATCTGTTGCAGCATCATATACAGTATTCATATCAGAATATTTGAAATCTGTATAGCTTAATCCATGACCAAATGCATATGCAACAATGTCATTATAATTGTATTCTCCAGCATTACCCTTTTGCATTACATAATCTTCATAACGAGTCTCATAATATTTGTATCCTACGTAAATGCCCTCTTGATACAACATATATGTTTTTGCCGTATCTGGAATCTTAGTTATATCTCCGCTATAAGTAACTGGTGTAAAGTTAGCCATAGCTGGTGAAGAGTAGTTGTCATAGCAATATGTATCTACCAATCTACCAGATGGATTTACTTTACCCGCAAGAATTTCTCCTATAGCATCAACACCACTAATACCAACATCGCCAATCCAAAGCGCAGCATCAACACCATATTCATTATTCTTCAAGAAATCTACTTGTAGTGGATTTGCCGAGTTAATCAAGATAACAACCTTCTTAATCTCGCCATTTGCTTTCATATTAGCAATGTTTTTCATCATCTCTTTTTCATCATCATTTAATGACAAATAATTGCTTGTATTATATGTACAGTCAGCTCCTTCTCCACCAACACGTGAGAATACAACAACTGCTGCATCAGAATAATCCTTTACAGAATCCAAAGCATCTTTCGTGTATACATTCCATGGACATTCCGAAATTACGGCTGCATCCAAGCTTACTGTTCCACCAACTTTTCTTGCATATTTTTGTGCTTCCTTAGAATTATAGAAATCCCACATCGTTGGATTAACTGTAATTCCTGCTGCTTCTAACGACTGCTTCAAGTTCTTAGCTGAGCTTGCATCAACATTTCCCGAACCTGTTCCACCATAAACTAAATTAGTACTAGAATTAGAGAATAGTGTGACTTTAGCTCCTTCTAGTGGAAGTGCATTGTTATCGTTCTTAAGCAAAGCTGCACCTTCTGCTTCGACTTGCTTACATACGTCCAATCCGTCTTGAACCATATCCTCTACAGAATTATAATCAGACGCATATCTGATAGCATTTTCATCCTCTCCCTTAATATTGTTAAATGTGCCACTTGAAAATGCTGCAATAGTATTATCAAACAATGTCAAAAATACAACCGCAACAACTAACACCCATGCTATAATTCCAAAGACTATAGTCAACGGGCCAAATGGTCTTTTAGCTTTTCTTTTGGCTTTTCTATAAGCCTTTTTCTTTTGTTTTAGCTCCTTATTATCCATCGATACCTCCTTTTCTTATACCCAATTCATTGCGTTTCCCTTAGGTGTTTTATATTTATCCAAAAGCTTATCCGTCTTGACAATAACGGTTTCATCCACAAACTCGTTACCATCTTTATCTCGTGCAATTACCTTTATCTTATTCTCTGGTTTAGAATCAAGTGCAAACGTGAAAGTACGCTCACCACACTGCGTCTCAAGCTCTTCACCATTCTGATAAATAGTAACCACAGGAAGATTTGAATAAACCTTTATCTTTAACTTTTTACCAGGTCTTGCTTCAAACTTCTTTCCACATATATGAACAAATTTCTCTTCGGACCAGGCTGCCTTGTATGCATAGAAGCTATCCTTTTTCACCTTCCTGTCAAAAGTAACTAACCCCTTGTGATTCATTCCTGGCTCGCCACCTTGATCTCTAGCATCTGCTGCAAAGTCGAACATATTCCATACATAACTTCCCCAGATAAATTTATGCCTCTCAAAACACTTAATCATATATTCATGATAAATAGCTTGATAGTCTTCCGTCTGATCTCCTCTACGAGGTCTAATGGAATGAAGATTTGGCATTCCCTCAGCACCATATTCAGAATATCCTAACGGTTTCTTTGGATGGAAAATGCGATACCAATACATAAACAAATCGTTCATGAATAGCCCCGGAAAATACCAACCATAATAATTATTCCAAGCTATGATATCGCTTATATATGTTATTGGATGAAATGGCGTACACATCGAGAAGCATGCCATTGTAGTCAATCTTGTTGGATCTAACTTCTTAATAAGCTTCTGCAATTTCTTATGATTCTTGATACAATCACCAAAAGAATTCTTCCAAGAAATTGTTATCTCATTTGAAATCCCCCACATAACTATTGACGGGTGGTTATAGTTTTGAACTACTAACTCTTTCATTTGAAAATGTGTATTATCATTTCCACTCTTCATATGCATTGAAATGTAAGGAATCTCTGCCCAAACAATCATTCCATATTTGTCACACAAATCATAAAAATATTGATTATGCTGATAATGCGCAAGCCTTATAGAATTTGTTCCCATTTCACGAATCAAATCCATATCTTCTTCCATCATTTCATAAGTGATGGCATTACCTATTCCTTTACGGTCCTGATGTCTAGATACCCCTTTAAGCGGAAAGCTTCTTCCATTCAAGAAGAAACCTCTGCTTGGGTCTACACTAAAGAATCTAAAGCCAGTATACTCGACAACTTCATCAACAACCTCTTCTCCTTTGACTAAGGTGGTTACGAACTTATACCTATACGGATTATCTATGCCATCCCAAAGAATTGCATCCTTTATATCAAATGTTAATTTTGCTTTTGCATTTGAATTAACACCTTTATCTGCTTCATAAACTAACTTTTCATCTTCGTCAAATACTTTAAGCTTTACCGAAAATTTTTCTTCCGACGATATAGTAAAATATGTCTTAACTTCAACATTTACATTTGCTCTTCTTAGAACTCCTAAAGCATTATCACTAGACTCCTTTTCTTGCAATGTATCTTCAAAAACCTTTGATGTGATTTGAACTCCTTTGCTCCCATAGAAATCCAAATCAAATCTATCCTTCGGAACAATTAAGATTTTGACATCCCTATATATTCCTCCATAAAATGTAAAATCTGCTCGCTGTGGATAAACCTTATCATTAACACTATTATCTACTTTAACAACAAGCTCATTTTCCTCGTCAAGATACGGCGTTACATTTACACGAAATGTGCTATAACCATTATGATGCTCGCACAATTCTTTACCATTAAACACAACAAAAGCACTCGCATTTACACCAAGAAATTCTAGGTACACCTCTTGAGTACTTTCATCATACTCAATAGCACCTAGTTTCTTCTTGTAAATACAAGTGCCTCTGTAATAATCATTCCCTCCATCTTGGCCATCAATATTGTTCCAAGTATGCGGCAAATCAACACAAGACAGTTCATCCTCTTTAACAAACTGCCATCCATCCATTATTAATTTCTCCATATATTATACCCCATAGTAAAAATAGTTCCCTAGAAAAGTATAACATATAAGTGTTTTTGTGGTAAAGAATTTTTTTAGTTTCCAAACTCTTTATTCTTTATCCTCCTCAAGAATTGATGTACAGCATGGACATCTAGTTGCTTCAATATCAATTATACTCTTGCAATAAGGACATGTTTTTTCTGTATCAGGTTCAACTTCTTCCTTCTTCAAAGTCTTTAACCTATCTCCAACTCTATTTAGCGCTCTAATTATTAAGAAAATAATCAACGCTGTTATCAAGAAATTTAGAACTGCTGTAATGAAATTACCATAGCTTAAGACTGGTGCATTTTCACCACTTCCCAACTTAACTACTAAATAAGAGAAATCTGTTCCACCAAACAAACCTATTATTGGTGTTAAAATGTCCTTATTAAGCGATGTGACAATTGCCGTAAATGCGCCACCTACGATAACACCGACAGCCATGTCCATTACATTTCCTCTCATTATGAATTTCTTAAACTCACTAAAAAAACCGTTTTTCTTACTCATCTTTCTCTTCTATAATTCAACTTTTGTAAAAATTGAATTCCCCTTCCTTTAATGTTTTTCCTAAACAATTATATCAAATTTTGTGGATTATCTCATCTAAAATTCTTTGCGCTACAGCTTCCTTTGACATTTTCTGAAGCTGAATCTCGTCTTGCTTTGTTATTATTGTAACAACATTTGTATCGACACCAAAGCCTGCTCCTTCTACCTTCAAATTATTAGCAACAATCATATCTATATTTTTCTTCGCAAGCTTCTTTCTAGAATTTTCCAGCATATTTTCTGTTTCCATAGAAAATCCACAAATGAACTGTCCCTCTTTACGATTGTTACCAAGCTCAGCTAAAATGTCTTTTGTTCTAACCAAAGGAATCGTCATATCATCATCTGACTTTTTCATCTTCTCGTCACTTACTTCTGCAGGAGTATAATCAGCAACTGCTGCCGATTTAATAATAATGTCATTTTCAGCCTGTCGCTTTGTTACTTCCTGATACATTTCCTCGGCACTTTCTACCGAAACCAGATTCACAAATGCAGGTGATTCTATTGATACTGCTCCGCTCACCAAAGTAACCTCGGCTCCACGAAGTGCAGCTATTTTTGCAATTGCATATCCCATTTTCCCAGTAGAATGGTTTGTAATAAATCTTACGGGGTCTATTGCTTCTCTTGTTGGCCCTGCTGTAACAAGGATCTTTTTCCCTAGCAAATCCTTCTCAAAAGCAACTTCCTTCAAAATATAATTCAACAAAACTTCCGGCTCAGGCATTTTACCCGCACCAGTATCTCCACACGCTAAGTATCCGCTTGCTGGTGTAATTACTTCCATTCCATAATGCTTAAGCTTTGCTATATTATCTTGCAAAATTAGATTCTCATACATATTAGTATTCATTGCAGGTGCAACTATTTTCTTACACTTACATGCCATAATAGTAGTTGTAAGCATGTCATCTGCGATTCCATTTGCTATTTTACCAATAACATTTGCAGTTGCAGGCGCAACGAGAACAACGTCAGCTTTCTTCGCAATAGATACATGCTCCACTTGAAAATCAAAATCTCTGTCGAAGGTCTCTACAAGACATTTATTTCCAGTTAACGACTCAAATGTAATTGGTGTTATAAACTGTGTCGCATTCTTTGTCATTATAACTTCCACATTAGCATGCAGCTTTTTTAACATGCTAGCTAACGATGCTATCTTGTATGCTGCAATGCTTCCACTCACACCTAGCACAATGCACTTTCCTTGTAACATATTTTTCCCTCTTTTATCAAATCAAAAACTACTTAGTAAAATCTTCTGTTAACAAGCCATGTTTTTCATAACGTGATGTACTAACAACCTTGTTATCGTCATCAACAAATACTACGTATGGTTTGTGCTCTCTTGCTTCCTCTTCGCTCATCTGTGCGTAACTCATAATAATGACATGATCTCCTAATGCAACCTGTCTTGCCGCTGCACCATTCAAACAAATCATTCCACTTCCAGCTTCACCTGCGATAGTATAAGTTTCAAAACGATTACCATTCTCAACATCAACCACTTGTACATACTCATATTCAAGAATCCCTGCAGCGTCAAGCAACTCGCTATCCACCGTAATACTTCCTACATAATTTAATTCTGCTTGTGTAACAATTGCACGATGAATTTTTCCTTTTAACATTGTAATGTTCATCTTATGCCTCCACGATAAAATTATCAATCAATCTAGTTGTTCCGATGTAAACAGCGATGGCTACAAGTGTTGTTCCCTCAATTTTTTGAATTGGCTTAATATAATCAAAATCAACAACATCTACATAGTCAACTTTCGCCAACGGTTCTGTTTCGATGTTATCATAAATTGCTTTCTTTATAGCTTCTGCATCTTTTTCACCTTGCTCAATTAGTTCTTTTCCAACCTTTAAGCTTTGGCTCAAAATCAATGCAGCTTTGCGCTCTTCTTCATTCAAATAAGTGTTACGAGAACTCTTAGCAAGTCCATCTTCTTCACGAATGATTGGGCATCCTTTTATCTTTACACCTACATTTAAGTCTGTTACCATTCGCTTAATAACAGCAAGCTGTTGCGCATCCTTTTGACCGAAATATGCATTATCTGGTGTAACAATATTGAATAATTTCAACACAACCGTTTGTACACCTCTGAAATGTGTAGGACGAGTTTTACCACATAACTCTGTTGTCAAGCCATTCATATCAACGTAGGAACAAAAGCCTTCTTTGTACATTTCTTCTGGCTCTGGATGAAAAATCAAATCTACTCCTACACCTTCGCAAAGAGCAGCATCCTTCTCTAAATCTCTTGGATAACTTTCTAAATCCTCTGATGGTCCAAACTGCATCGGATTAACGAAAATGCTAACAACAACCTTGTCATTTTCTCTTCTAGCCGCTTCCATCAAACTACGATGTCCCTCATGCAAATATCCCATTGTTGGCACAAATCCAACCGTCAAGCCTTCCCTTTTCCATGCCAAAACTTCCTCTCGTACTTCTTCAACTGTATTACATATTTTCATCACAATCACCTCTTAAATATAAGTATGGACTAACTTATGTTAGTACTATTTATCTTAGTATAACTTCTCTATAATTCCATCTTCCATTTTATATGTATGCTCTTCTGCCGGAAATGTTCCATTTTTCACTTCTTCATCATACTGCTTAAATGCTTGCGTCATAATTTCTCCAACATTTGCAAAATGCTTTACAAATTTGGGCTTGAAATCTGTAAACATACCCAACATATCTTGATAAACAAGTACTTGTCCGTCACAACCTGCTCCTGCGCCAATACCAATTGTCGGAATAGAAATAGTCTCGCTCACTTTCTTAGCCAATGCCGCCGGTACACATTCAAGAACAACTGCAAATGCTCCCGCACGCTCCACAGCTCTTGCATCATCCAAAAGCTTCTGCGCCGCTTGTTCGCCTTTACCTTGCACCTTAAATCCACCAAATGCATTTATAGATTGCGGAGTCAAACCGATATGTCCACACACTGGAATCGACGCATCTACTATCGCTTTTATCGTCTCTTCCACTTCAACGCCACCTTCTAATTTAACGGCTTGTGCACGTCCCTCTTTCATTAATCTACCTGCATTAACTACTGCATCATATACGGATGTTTGATATGACATAAAAGGCATATCACAAATTATCAACGCGTTCTTTGCACCTCGCGCAACTGCACTACAGTGATGAATCATGTCTTCCATAGTAACCGATATTGTATCTTCATATCCTAACATTACATTTCCCAAAGAATCGCCTACTAGAATAGAATTGATTCCTGCTGCGTCAATAATTTTTGCTGTCGAATAATCATATGCTGTAAGCATAGTTAACTTATCCCCAGAAGCTTTTGCTTCCTTAAATGTTACTGCTGTATTTTTCATTCGCCTTCTCCTTATCTTATTATTTACTTCCAAAAAAGGATTATTTAATTACATATACACTGATTGTATCTAGCTGAGCGCTAATAATGATGGTTATGTGAAAACACAACAGATTCTAAGCCACCGAAATGACTTACTAGATTTTTAGAATACTACTTACGTCGATTCAACTTACGATAAGGCTCCACGATGGATACCTTTCATTTGTGAAATGCAAGTATATTTTCTCGTATTATATTTGACTATCATCTGATGTAGTTTCATTACAAATACCGCTCAATGATACTACCATAAATCTATCACAGATTAACTAATAAAACAATCATATCTTACAGATATATTCGTGGCAAACACGATTCCAAGACACGAAAAAATCATAGATTTTATTGCAATACGAACACACGTTTGATATAATGTTTTCAGGCAATACTATTAGTATGGTAGGTGGTTTCGCCCTCACTTCAGAGGGCTATGCCCTCTGGACGAAAGAAAGGAGGGATAGCTTATGGTTAATTTTGCAGACTTAATACAGTTTTGTATTCTAATCGTTGCTATTGTTAGTCTTGTTTACAAGATTTCGCACAAAAAATAACCGCCTCTCGACCAAAGAATGCGGTTACAAAAACTAAAACTTTAGGGCGAACCATCTATCGGTATTGCCTTTTTGTATCTTTATTATAACATCTGAGAAAAATTTGTCAAACAGCGAAAAAGCCCTCTATAACATTATTAATTATTGACTTTACACTCCCCTATATTCTTGCAAATAACTTCTAATTCCATATAATATTAATTAGGAAGGTTTTTATTTGCAGCAATTATATGGGGGAATGTCTATGAGATATATTTTTGCTACAATTCTTTTTGTATTTACAATAATCGCATTTTTCTATGCAACAAGAATTTTATACAACAAAAACTTCAAAACAAAAACATTTATACTTCTAACCTTTTTGTCAATCGCGAGTGCGCTATGGGGATTAGGTTATGGAATAACGCTTATTTCTAGTAGTGAGAGTTTAAGCTTTATTTTCACGCTTATCAGCTTACTCGGTTTCATTTTATTCATAATTGCGAATCAAACAACCATTTGCATTTTCCAGAAAACTAAGTCTGCCCTCAAAACTCTTTGCACACTTCTTGCCGTCGAATTAAGTACGGGCATAATCTTGTTCTGTGTTTTATCCACCAAGACAAACCACCAATTTAGTTACACAAATAATGAACTACACATATCATTTTCTCCGCTAGCGAATATTATATTATCAATATATATTATTGGAATTGTTGTTGCACTACTCGTCATGTCTATTAACTTGCTTTCTAAAAAATATTCAAAACGTTTTAACGCTTTAGGCAAGGCTATATTAGTTGTTATTGGCTTAATCGTTATTGGTGTAATTTCAGACATACTTATTTCTATTATTGAACCAAGCTACAATTTATCTATCTGCACATTACTTCAATTTGTGGGCCTAGAAATTATGTATCACGCTCTACACAAATTTGGTCAAAATGCTATTCGTCTTGAAAATGTTGCTAACTACATTTTCGATAATTACGACGTTCCATTTTTCGTATTTGATGACAAACACTCACTTAAATTCATGAATAATTCTGCCATAAATAATGTTGGCTCTAACTGCAATGTCGGTGATAACGAAAAGGACGTTTGGGAAAATATATTCCACCAGTCAGTACCTGAAGACATTAATGAAAAATGCTGTGAGCTGCCACTAGTTCTTGAAACTTCTAACGAAACAAAGCACTTCATACTTACAACAAATCCATTCTTCAACGAATATGAAGATTTTATCGGATACATTGTAACTGCGACAAATATTACATCTCAAATTGAGTCGGCAAAACACGAGGAAGCGGCTGCTATAAAAACACAATTTCTTGCAAATATGTCCCACGAAATAAGGACTCCGCTCAACTCAATTTTAGGATTTAATGATGCAATTATTCAAAACCCTGCGGACACTAACAAGGTGAAAGTTTATTCAAATAACATCCATGAAGCAGGTGAAAACTTAAAGGATATCATCAATTCAATTCTTGACATTTCCAAGATAGAAATGGGGCAGCTAGAAATCGTATCAAAAGAATACAACTTTGTGGAGTTACTAGATAATCTTGTTAGTATGTTTGAACTTCTATCATCTAAAAAAGGCTTAGAATTCAACACCAAAATCGATTCTTCATTGCCTCAATGGATGATTGGCGATGAACGTCATTTGCGCCAAGTTCTAACAAACATTTTGAGCAACGCTGTCAAATACACTGACAAAGGTTCTATAACACTAGAAATAAAAGTACTAGATAAAAAGCCACCTTTGAACAACATACTATTTGCCGTTACTGATACAGGTAAAGGAATCAAGGAAGAAGATCAGGCTAAACTTTATGAAAAATTCCAACGACTAGACACAGAACATTTCAAACATGTCGAAGGTTCAGGGCTTGGTATGAGTATTGTTCAAATGACTCTAAAAGCAATGAATAGTAAAATACAACTAAATAGCACATATAATGAAGGCTCTACATTTTACTTTGAACTAGAGCAACTCTCTATGAAGGAAGAGACCATTGGAAATTTCCAAATACGTCGTCAAGAAAATGCTAATAAAGAATTTCAAAGTATTAATTTCAGAGCACCTGAGGCTAAGATTCTTATTGTAGATGACGTCGAGATGAATATAGATGCTACTATTGCTCTTCTCGAATTTACAAACATGAATTTAGATAAAGCACTTTCTGGCAAAGAAGCAATCGATAAAATCAAGCAAGAAAAATATGACATTATTTTTATGGATCATATGATGCCAGACCTAGATGGTATAGAAACTACAAAAGCAATTCGTAACCTTTCTATCGAATACAATGATGCATATTACGCAAGTGTTCCTATTGTTGCGCTTACAGCTAATGCTATTGTAGGCATGAAGGAAATGTATCAAAATGCAAGTATGCAAGACTTTATAAGTAAACCAATTGAAATATCTTCCATTATATCTGTAATCAAACGTTGGTTACCTGAAGATAAGATTATGGAAGCGAGCGAAGAAGAGTTGAAAACTGCCGCTTTAGCTAAATCTGGACATCTAGATTCTAGCGAAATTGTTATGCCAGACGCTTGGCCTACCGATATAAAAGATATAGACATTACGCTAGCAAAAAAATACAACGCTAATCCAATAGGCTTAGAAAAAAATATGAAAAGCTTTGTCAATGCTTATGAAAAAAACAAGCAAGACATTTCTAGCTTCTTTGAATCAAACGACATTAAAAATTATGTTATAAAGGTTCATGGCTTGAAAAGCACTTCAAAAATGATTGGTGCTATCGAGTTATCAGACAAAGCAAAGCACAATGAAGACATGGGCAACCAAAATGTAATGACGCAAGAAGATTTTGATGAATTAATGTCTTTGTACGATACATGCGTATCAAATATAAAAGAATATTATGATATTGATGACTTCAACACTTTACCTTCTATAAACGAAGCCGAATACAATAATATTCTTGCAGAGATAAAATCTGCTGCCGACACATTTGACGCTACAAAATTTATGGAACTAGAAGAAAGAATATCTAATCTTAGTGTTCCACCAAACTACCAAACAAAATTCGACGAAATAAAACAGTTAGTATCAAACCTTTCTTTTACAAAAGTATCAGAAATGATTAACTAAGGAGAGTTGTTATGAATGGTGAATTACATATAGAAATTGCCGTTGATATGATGAGCGCTAGAGCTTGTATATTTCCTGGCGATAATGAAATAACTGAAGACTATGTACGAAGAACCATCTACGAAGCAGGGGTTACTATGGGTGTCAATGAAGATAGCATTTTAGCCTTGATTAATGCTACGGAATATGAGAAATGGGTTGACATTGCTGTCGGTCGTGAAGCTGGCGAAACCACTCCTGGTTACTTTGAATATTTCTTCGAACAAGTCGACAATACTGCACGCACAATTATTGACGAAAAAGGAAATGTTAATTACGGCAAAAAACGTGTAATGGTCTACAAAGGCGATAAGCTTGCAACTTACCATAGAAGTGTAGCTGGAACTTTCGGCTATACTGTTCTTTCTACCGTAATTGCATCAAAGCCTGTAAAAAACTACACTCTAAAATGTAGAGAAGGCGTAGAACAAATCGAAAATGACTTCTACGCTACTCAAGATGGCGAAGTCATTCTTAAAAGAGATAGCATCTCAGTTAGCAACCTACTTGTTATTGAAGGCAATGCTAAATTTGGGTATGATTCTAACACCAACTTCGTTGGTAACGTTCTTATAAAAGGCGACGTCCTTAAAGGCGTAACTATTGAAGCAGCTGGAAATGTAGAAATACTAGGAACACTTGAAGCAAACAATATATTTGCAGGTAAAGATATTATTGTACACGGCGGTATCAAGGGTGATTCTAACGACCAAATCAAAGCTGGTGGTTCTATAATATGTCCATATGTAGAAAATGCCACTCTGATTGCAGATGGAAATATAGAAGTTGATACTGTAATGCATTCTCATTTAAAAGCCGGAGACAGCATTAGAGTTCACGGGAGACGTGGGGTAATCATTGGTGGTGATGCCACTGCGAAGAATACTATTGAAATCGACCATGCTGGCAACAACAAAGATGTTGGAACAAAACTCTATATCGCTAATGACGATCATCAAAGCTTACAGTTTAGCAAAATTATTGTTCATGATGTATGTAATGAATATGTAAATCTTGCTATAAACGACAGAAAATACTGCGCAGAAATTCTTGAAAATATGGAATACCACTATGTAAATAGTAGATTTGTAGTATGCAAAATCGGACAATATGTTCCAGAAAAAGAAATTGATTCACCTGAAGAGAAACCTGTTAAGAAAACAGTGCTACTCGTCGACGATGAACCAATGATTCTCAAAACATATTATGGTTTCTTAAAAGACAAATACGATGTGCTCCTTGCAAGTTCTGCAAAAGACGCTCTTGCCATATTAGAAAAAGGAGCTAAGAAACCTGATTTAATTCTATTAGATTATGTTATGCCAGAAATTAACGGTGCACAATTCTTATCTGCTATAAGAAAAACTACTTGGAAAGACTACTCTAGCCTACCTGTTATTTTCGTTACAGCAATGAGTGACAAGTCCATAATCGTAAAATGTCTAAGTCTATATCCACAAGGTTATTTAATAAAACCTATTGGTCAAGAAGACTTAATTCGTGCTGTCGATAACTATTTTGCTAGTGAAAAAGAAACTGATTTATAGTATTATCCTTTTACACTTTCTATAGGTCTAATTTTGCCCTCATCGATTAATCTTAAGAATATCTCTGCAAGACGAGGGTCAAATTGAGTGCCAGCACAATTTCTAATTTCTTCATACACAACATCATCTTCTAAACGTTTTCTATAGACACGGTCTGTTGTCATTGCATCGTAACAATCTGCAATACAAAGAATTCGTGCAACTAATGGTATCTCTTCGCCCTTGAGACCATCTGGATACCCATTTCCATCATAACGCTCATGATGATGACGTACACCATCCTCTAAACCATTTATATTATCAATAAAACGCAAAACCTCTGTACCAGAAGAAGTATGTGTTTTCATAAGAGAATACTCTTCGTCTGTAAGTTTTCCTTGCTTATTAAGCACTTTATCTGGCACTGCAATTTTGCCAATATCATGTAGTGTTCCAATATAACGAATTCTATTTGAATCGTCTTGTGTAAAACCATATTCATCCATAAGTGCTTCACAAAGAATTCTAGAATATTCTCCTACACGCTCAGAATGTCCACCAGTATATGAATCCTTAGCATCGATTGTGTTAGCTATTGTTTTAATCGTCTTCATCTTCTGGTCTTCTGCTACAATCCTACCCTTCTCAGCGGTAAGAATTGCATCCAATATAACCTGACACAAAGTACAAACTAGTAACGCTACAAATCCTATTGCAAGGAAGGTTCCCATAATATATGCACTAGCAAAATAGAAGAATACTAATTCTGCAAAACCAGCAGCAATTGTTATAAATATACCTATAGCAATTATCTTGTAATTTCTTGCATATCCCTTTTTCAAATCTATTATCAAGATTACAACAGATGTCACTAATGCAAGTGCTGATAATACATGTGAAACATTTAATGTCTGACCAAAATTTAACACTCCAGCATAATTAAGAATCACATTTAAGAGAATCTGCCCTGTCATTACAGCACACATAATTGTGTAAACTTTGGTATATCTATGATTCTGAACATCATCGAAGAATATTGCCGCAAGAATTGCAATAGAACTTACCAATACAGATGCGTACAACGCAACATATGTTGGGTTATTCATAAACAACTGTCTCAACTTCGACTCAGACAACATCCATAATCCTAATGTCATAGTCAAGATTGCTATTCGAGGCAAAGCTGTTGATACATTAATCTTTCTACGAAAAACCAATGAAATAATTAATATAGCAAGACCAAATGCAACAAGTAATACAGCCAATATCATAAATAGTATATTCGTATGTATAATACCGAACCACACATTATTGCCTGCTCCGTATGTAACAGCATTAAATTTACCATTTCCATCATTGCATGCCGTAAATTCAATCTTCATTTCCTTGCCTGAATCCGAAGCATTAACTGGTACTACAATATAAGCACTAGCTAAATTTTCGCCAACAACAGGAAAATCTGAAGATTCGTATTTATTCACTACTCTGCCATCTATACTTATAACAACATTTTGCGCTGAAGATCGCATCATCATAGACATGTTATCGTTTATACCTTCTGGCAACTTCTTAGTCATTACAACTTTGTCCCCTTTAGACTCTGCCACTCTAAACGGTAATGTTACGACCTTACTTTCTTCTCCATTGTATGAAAATGTCCAATTCTCACTGTAATCTTCTGCTTCAAAATTACCTATACTTGGCTCTCCCTTACCCTTTGGTAAAAACATTGCTAACAAATATGCCAACGCAGAAAAAATTAATATAATACTTAATACAATTTCAATAGCTATCTTAAGCTTTTTCATTATATAAACCCCTTATTCCCCCCGAATCGAAATTACAACATTATGTAAAATACTTATTGTAATTCTAACAATATTTTTGTCACTTTTCAATATCTTTGGATAATAAAAAAAGATGCTCCATTTCTGGAGCACCTTTCATCATTAATGAACTTATATTAAGTCTCAAAAAACTCGTTTTATATTACTTTTCGTACGGATTCTTATAGTCATATGTTACTTCAAGAATCTTCTCCATATCTGCAATCATTGGCATACGTGGATTAGCTGGTGTACATTGATCTTCGTATGCATTCATAGCCATTCTATGCTTAGCTTCATCCCATGCTTCCTTAGTAATATTTTGTGACTTAAAGTTTGTTGCAAGTCCAACCTCTACTAGAAGTTTCTCACAAGCATCAGCAAACATTTCAACACCTTCCTTAGTATCCTTTGGATTACATCCAATAAGTCTAGCTAATTCAGTATATTTCTCGTCTGCTTTGTAATGCTCAATCTTAGGCCATACGTTTAACTTAGTAGGAACAGTTCCATTATATCTAATTACATGTGGAAGTAAAATTCCGTTTGTTCTACCATGTGGCACATGGAATTCACCACCAATCTTATGTGCAAGAGAGTGATTCATTCCCAAGAATGCATTTGCAAATGCCATACCTGCAATTGTTGCAGCGTTATGCATTTTCTCTCTAGCTTCTGGGTCTGCTGCCCCATTCTTAACAGAACGTGGAAGATAATCAAATACCATCTTAACTGCTTGCTTTGCCCAACCATCTGTAAAGTCACTAGCCAAAATTGAAACGTAAGCTTCAATTGCGTGTGTCAATACATCGATACCTGTATCTGCTGCAATGCTTCCAGGAAGTGTCATTGTAAGTTCTGGATCTACAATAGCAACTGTTGGTGTCAAAGCATAATCTGTTAGTGGATATTTCTTATTAGCATCTGTATCTGTAATTACCGCAAATGGAGTTACTTCAGAACCTGTTCCTGATGTTGTAGGAATACAAATCAAGCTTGCTTGCTTTCCTAATTCTGGGAACTTAAATGCTCTCTTTCTAATATCCATAAACTTCTGCTTAATATCATCAAAGTTTACTTCTGGATGCTCGTACATTAACCACATTACCTTAGCTGAATCCATTGCAGAACCACCGCCAAGAGCAATTATTGTATCAGGCTTGAAGTTCTTCATGATCTCAAGACCTCTCTTAACTGTATTCAAGCTTGGATCAGGCTCAACCTCACAGAACATCTCGATGTCAACTTGATTTCTTCTTTCAAGAATTACATTTTCAATCTTAGATACAAAACCTAATTGATACATGCCTCTATCAGTAATAATCATGACACGCTCCATTGTCTTCATATCCTTTAAGTACTTAATTGCATTACGCTCGAAATATACCTTTGGTGGTAGCTTAATCCATTGCATATTATTATTCCTCCTGCCGATTCTCTTAATATTAAGTAAGTTAACTGCGCTTACGTTGTTTGATACTGAATTGTGTCCATAAGATCCACAACCAAGTGTAAGCGAAGGAATAAATTCATTATATACGCCACCGATTCCACCAAATGTAGAAGGTGCATTTTCAATAATTCTGCAAGCCTTACAAGCTTTACCAAATTCTAGAATTACAGCATCATCTTGTGAATGAATACATGCTGAATGTCCTAAACCATTAAACTCTACCATTTCGCTAGCTTTCTTAATTCCGTCTTTGGTATCCTTTGCTTTGAGAATTGCAAGTACTGGACTTAATTTCTCGCGAGTAAGTGGTTCGTCAACACCAACATGATCACATTCTGCAAGAAGAACTTGTACGTCATCGTCAACCTTGAAACCAGCTTGTTCTGCAATCCAAGCTGCTGACTTACCTACAACAATAGGTAATACACCCTTGTCTTTATCTGGGAACATATACTTCTCTAACATCTTCTTCTCTTTGGCATTAACAAGATATGTCTTAAATCTAGTTATCTCTGCAATAAAGTCATCGTAAATCTCAGCATCTACAATAGCAGCTTGTTCCGATGCACAAATCATACCATTATCAAAAGACTTACTTAATACTATATCGTTAACAGCACGTTTAAGTACGCAAGTCTTTTCAACATAAGCAGGCACATTTCCGGCACCTACACCAAGTGCAGGCTTGCCACAGCTATAGGCTGCTCTAACCATTGCATTTCCACCTGTTGCAAGAATTGTTGCAACTACTTCATGGTTCATCAAAGCATTTGTAGCATACATTGCGCACTCGCCTCTAACCTCTAACCATTGAATACAATTCTTAGGTGCTCCTGCTGCCTCTGCCGCTTCTCTAATTATCTCTGCTGCCATCTTACTAGACTCATAAGCTGATGGATGGAATGAGAAAATAATTGGATTACGAGTCTTTAAAGCAATCAACGACTTAAAGATTACAGTTGATGTTGGGTTAGTTGTTGGAATAATTCCGCATACAACACCAACCGGTTCTGCAATTTCTCTAATTCCTGTAATTGGATCTTCATTGATAATACCAACTGTCTTAAGATGTCTCATATTACTTGTTACATATTCACAAGCAAACAAGTTCTTAACAGCTTTATCTTCAAAAATTCCACGTCCAGTTTCATTTACTGCAGCTTCTGCTAATACTCCATGCTTATCTAATCCAGCAACAGAACACTTTGCAACAATATAATCTACAGCTTCTTGATCAAGCTTCAAGAATTCATTAAGAGCTGCTGCACCTTTGTCAGTCAACTCTGCTACATGTTTATCTACTAATTCATTTGTCCATTCTTTAACTTTCTTCATAATAAATAATCCTCCATTATGTCTCGTTTGTTTATATCAGACATAATAGAGGATTGTTAATTTTTTGTCAATCTCATTTTGATACTTTGTTAAAATTTTGTCAAAGTTGTACATTTTCATTTTTCTACTTTTGTATGTGTTGCACAACATGATATTTTACATTTTGTATAAAATGTATTTGTATTCTCTAGATTGCTGCGAAACCTTTCTCCAAATCAGCAACAATATCATCAATATGCTCTGTACCAATTGAAAGTCTAATTGTACTTTGAGTAATTCCTTGATCTTCTAATTCTTCATCTGTAAGCTGTGAATGTGTTGTACTTGCTGGATGAATCACAAGACTCTTAACATCAGCTACATTTGCAAGAAGAGAGAATATTTCTAGATTGTCTATAAACTTCCAAGCTTCTTCCTTACCGCCTTTGATTTCAAATGTAAATATACTTGCACCACCGTTAGGGAAGTATTTCTTATACAATTCGTGGTCTGGATGATCTTCTAAGGATGGATGATTAACCTTTGCAACCTTTGGATGATTCTTAAGGAATTCTACAACCTTCTTAGTATTTTCGGCATGTCTATCAAGACGAAGAGACAATGTCTCTGTTCCTTGAAGTAGTAAGAATGCGTTAAATGGTGAAATTGTAGCGCCTGTGTCACGAAGCAAAATAGCTCTTATATATGTTACAAATGCTGCTGGACCAACTGCATCATAGAAGCTTACTCCATGGTAACTTGGGTTTGGAGCTGCTATATTGTCATATTTACCACTTGCTTTCCAATCAAATTTACCCGATTCAACAATAACGCCTCCTAATGTAGTACCATGTCCACCAATAAACTTTGTTGCAGAATGAACTACAATATCTGCACCGTGCTCAATTGGTCTAAAAAGGTAAGGTGTTCCAAATGTATTATCTACAACTACTGGAAGACCTTCAGCGTGTGCTAACTCTACAATTGCGTCAATATCTGGAATATCTGAGTTAGGATTTCCCAAAGTCTCAAGATATACTGCTCTTGTATTAGGCTTAATTGCTGCCTTAATTTCTTCTAAATTGTGTGCATCTACAAATGTAGCTTCGATACCGTATTGTGTTAATGTATGAGCTAACAAATTATAGCTTCCACCATAAATAGTTTTTTGAGCCACGATATGACCACCATTAGCTGCTAAAGCTTGAATTGTATATGTGATTGCTGCTGCACCACTTGCAACTGCTAATGCCGCAGAGCCACCTTCTAAAGCTGCTATTCTATCTTCAAATACTCCTTGAGTTGAGTTAGTTAATCTTCCGTAAATGTTACCAGCATCAGCAAGACCAAATCTATCTGCCGCGTGTTGTGAATCTCTAAATACATAAGATGTTGTCTGATAAATTGGTACTGCTCTAGCATCTGTTGCTGGATCTGGATTTTCTTGTCCTACGTGTAATTGTAATGTCTCAAATTTATAGTTACTCATTTTTATTTTCCTCCATTAATAAATCATTTCTTTCTAAATTCTATTCGCTAAATAATGCTGTTGATAAATATCTATCACCTGAATCTGGTAAAACAACTACAATATTTTTACCAGCATTTTCTGGACGTTCTGCTAAAATAGCTGCTGCTTTAAGTGCTGCACCAGACGAAATACCAACTAGCACGCCCTCTGCTCTTGCAAAAACTCTTCCTTCTGCAAATGCATCTTCATTCTCTATCGTAATAACTTCATCATATACTTTTGTATCAAGTGTATCTGGAACAAATCCTGCACCAATTCCTTGAATCTTGTGTGGACCAGCTTCGCCCTTAGAAAGTACTGGGCTAGTTGCTGGCTCAACAGCTACAACTTGCACATCTGGATTTTTCTCTTTCAAATATTCTCCTACACCCGTAACTGTTCCGCCTGTACCTACACCTGCTACGAATATATCAACCTTACCATCTGTTTGCTCCCAAATCTCAGGACCTGTTGTAGCTTTGTGTACTGCTGGGTTAGCAGGGTTAACAAACTGTCCTAAAATGATAGAATCTTCAATCTCTTTGTTTAATTCGTCTGCTTTAGCAATCGCACCCTTCATACCCTTTGCACCATCAGTTAGTACAAGTTCAGCGCCATACGCTTTAAGTAAATTTCTTCTTTCAACTGACATTGTATCTGGCAAAGTAAGAATTGTTTTATATCCTTTTGCTGCTGCAACTGCTGCAAGACCAATTCCTGTGTTACCACTTGTTGGCTCTATAATTGTAGCTCCAGGCTTTAACAAGCCTTTTTCTTCTGCATCAAGAATCATTGCATTTGCAACTCTATCCTTAACAGATCCTGCTGGGTTAAGATATTCAAGCTTTGCAAGTATTGTTGCATTTTTGATATCTCTCTTACTACTATAATTATTTAACTTCAAAAGTGGTGTTTTACCTATTAACTCAATTGCGCTTTCTTTAATATCTGACATTTATATTTCCTCCATCTATTTATTAAATATATTATACATAAAATCCTCTTTATTTACACATTCGACAACAAGAAGTCATTGTCATCCTTTCATAACAATTATTCATCATCAGTCTCCTTTCGCTTACCTTTTCAGTAGGTTATGAACAAATTATAAAATGTCTTCAACAACTTGTCTATAATCTAAAAATTAGAGCTGGTTATAACCTCTACTTATAACCAGCTCTCTTATTAATCATTTTCAACTTGTTCCATCGAATATCTAACTGTCGCCATAGCATCCTTAGCATAATAATCTGCTCCGATACTATCTGCATATTCTTGAGTAAGCACTGCTCCTCCAACAACTACCTTTGCCCAAGGTGCATCCTTACGAAGAAGCTTAATAGTTGCTTCCATAGCTGGAACAGTTGTTGTCATTAACGCACTCAATCCAACCAATGGCGCTTTGGTTTCTACAACCTTAGCAACTACCTCTTCAGGTGGTACATCCTTACCCAGATCATAAACATCAAATCCATAGTTCTCCATGATAAGCTTCACTATGTTCTTACCAATATCATGAATATCACCGTGAACTGTTGCGATTACAAATTTACCACGACTTACATTTTCAGTCGAAGATTCTTGCATCTTATTCTTTATCTGTTCAAATGCAAATTGCGACGCTTCTGCACTCATCAAAAGCTGTGGCAAATACATAGTCTTCTTCTCAAAACCTTTTCCAACGATATCAAGCGCCGGAATAATTTGCTCAGTCACTATGTCGAGTGGCTCAACCGTCTTAAGTAGCTCTACTGTAATATTGGCGGCCTGCTCCTTTAATCCTTTAACTATTGCTCTTTGCAAATCGCTATCAAATTCTTGACTATTACCTTCAGTAGTTGTCGATGCTGAAGCATTTTGTGTTGGTGCAACTGAAATATATTTACCAATATTTTCAATATAATCTGTGCAATTATCATCTATTCCATGAAGCGCTCTAAATGAAAAATAACTCTTCATCATCTCAGCAGAATTAGGATTCATAATCGCAGCCGACAAACCGTTCTCCATTGCGAGTGAGAAGAACGATGCTGTAATAACATCACGATTTGGCAAACCAAAAGATACATTTGAAACACCAAGAGATGTATGACATCCAATTTCATTTTTGATGGTATTTAAAGATTGAAGTGTTGCAAGTGCAGCATTACTATCGGCACTAACCGTCATTGCTAATGTATCAAATATCAAGTCCTTCTTATCAATTCCATACTCCGCCGCTTTTTTAATAATTTTCTTGGCAATTGCTACACGTCCCTCTGCAGTCTCTGGGATTCCGTCTTCATCTAACGTTAGACACACCACTAAGCCACCGTATTTGTGCACTAATGGAAAAATCTCTTCCATCACTTCTTCTTTGCCATTCACAGAATTAATCATTGCTTTTCCATTATAACGACGAAGGGCTGCCTCCATAGCAACAGTATCTGTCGTATCAATTTGAAGTGGCAAATCAATAATTGCTTGAAGCTCAAAGGATACTGTTTTAAGCATCTCTACTTCATCGATTTCAGGAAGGCCTACATTTACATCAAGCACATGTACGCCTTTTTCTTGTTGTGTCAAGCCTTCTCCTAAAATATAATCAATATCATTATTTCTAAGAGCTTCTTTAAACTTTTTCTTACCAGTTGGGTTAATTCTTTCACCTATCAAAATAGGCGAATCCTTAAATTCAACCGCATGTGTATACGAACTTATAAGTGTTTTATTCTTCTCAGTTATAGGTTGAGGCTTCATATCTTCTGTTTTATCTACAACAGCTTTAATATAATCTGGAGTAGTGCCACAACAACCACCTGCAATTCGAATTCCTGCCTTCATGTATTCACATACATCATCAGAGAATTCATCTGGGAAAACATCATATACAGTTTTGCCGTTCTCGCTTCTAGGAAGTCCCGCGTTAGGCTTGAGTAAAACTGGAACTGATGCATATTCAACATATTCTTCTACTACAGACTTAAGCTGCTTTGGTCCTAACGAACAGTTTGCACCTATTGCATCTGCATGCATACCTTCGAGCATTGCAACCATAGCTGAAGGCGTTGCTCCTGTCATAAGCTTTCCATCTTCACCATAAGCATTTGACACAAATACAGGAAGATCACTATTTTCCTTCGCAGCAAGAAGCGCAGCCTTAGTATCTAAGCTGTCATTCATTGTCTCAATGAATATTAAATCTACTCCATGCTTTACACCTATTTGCACAGTTTTAGCGTATACTGCTACAGCATCATCAAAAGCAAAATCTCCATATGGCTCTAATAATTTGCCCATTGGTCCAATATCAAGCGCAACAAATTTCTCTTGTGTTCCTGTACTTAACTCTCTAGCTTTCTTAGCATTATCTATAGCTGCATTAATGATACTAATTAACTCTTCTTCATCAAATTTAAGAGAGTTTGCACCAAATGTATTTGTACAAATGATATTAGATCCCGCATCATAATATGACTTTTGAATATCGACAATCACATCACTATGAGAAATGTTCCACCTCTCAGGAAGCTCTCCTGGCTTAAGACCTTGCTTCTGAAGAAGTGTGCCCATACCGCCATCTAAATATACATAATTTTCTTTTAAATAATCTAAAACATTCATTATTTTCTGTACTCACAATCTAAATTATCACAGGTGTCACATTTGTGTTCTCTTTGTTTACACACATTTTCACCAACACCAAAAATTGCTGTAACTGACTTTGATGGCGACATAAGCAAGCTATCATTAAGTGAAATACCTATTTGCTTACTGCAATCTAATAGTCTAAAAAAATCCTTTTGTGTATCTATTGGCAAATCACCATATCCCGGAGAAAAGCGTGCGCTGCATTTCTTATTCTCTGCTAACATTTCTTGCTCTATATCTTGGCAAAATTTATTACATAAGCATTCTACTCGCTCCGCTCCGTATGCTTGCATAAGCAAAGCTTTAGTAGGTTGAAATCTCTGATACTTAGCTATAAGCCTATCAATTCCTATACCTACTGTCGCAGCAAAAATGATGACCTCATCACTCCCTTTTAAGCATTTCGCCAAATTCAGTGACTCTGAATCAAAAGGAAGCTTTGGCATATCTTCTTTCCAAGAAATATTCATTCTTCGATAACAAACCTTGTAAGAAAATACACCCTTAAGCTCTTCTTTCACTTCTTCTAACAAACTAAGTAACTCAGCATCTTGTTCACTAGGCAAACCTAAGTATCCTGAATATCTCCAAATCTCATGTTCGTTAATTATTAAATCATCATTTTCTTCATCGTATACATTTACAAAAATTGTATTTTCATTCATTAATATTACTCCAAGAAGCTATTTCCTAGAATATCAGAAAGGTTATTATTAATACCCTGAGCAATGCTAGGCTTATTCATTGAATACACATGAACATTTGTAATACCATTAGCATATAAATCAATGATTTGGTCTGTAGCATAAGCTATACCTGCTTGACGCATTGCATCTGGATTATTTCCAAATTTATCTACCATAGCCTTAAATCTTTGAGGCATAAATGCTCCCGATAATTTAATAGCACGCTCAACTTGATTACCATTAGTAATAGGCATAATACCAGGAAGAACTGGGACAGTTATTCCCGCTTCACGTATCTTATACAAGAAATTAAAAAACAAATTATTATCAAATACCATCTGTGTTGTCAAAAAGTCAGCTCCCGCATCAACCTTTTCCTTAAGATGCTTAATATCTTCTCTCTGGTTCGCGCTTTCTGGATGAACTTCTGGATAACAAGCTGCTCCTATGCAGAAATTGCCATCTTTCTTCAATTCTTCAATAAGTTCAACGGCATATCTGTAATCCCATTTACTTCTATCTGTCTTCTCTAACTCAGGTGTTAAGTCACCTCTTAAAGCCATAACATTTGTGATGCCTGCTGCCTTCATATCTGCAATGCGTTGTGCAACAGTTTCTTTATCGGAAGAAACACATGTTAAATGTGCAAGCATTGGCACATCATATTTCTCCTTGATATTTTTTGCAACAGCCAAAGTATATTCACTTGTACCACCGCCGGCTCCATACGTCACACTCATAAAAGCTGGATTAAGCGCTGCGATATCCTCCGTTGCCTTCTTTACACTATCAAATGAAGTCTCCTGCTTTGGTGGAAATACTTCATAAGACAATGACATTTTCTCATCATTTAAAATGTCGACTATTCTCATCGCTACTCCTTTGCCTCATATAATAATTAGTCAATTGAAATAACTGTGTATCCCTTAGATTCTACAGTTGCTTTTAATGTCTCATCTGACACTTCTTTATCTAAGGTTAACTCTGCTGTCTTTTTCTCATGACTGCAAACCGCTGTACTTACTCCATCAAGTGCTTCAAGTGCTTCTTTAACATTTGCCTCACAATGTGGACACATCATACCTTCAATATTAATTGTCTTAGTCATTCTAAATTCCTCCTTCGTCTTTACAATTCTATCACTTTTCTTATTGTAAATGTTAATTAAATTTAATCTTAGAGCATTCATAACTACACAAAAGCTAGATAAACTCATTGCTGCTGCCGCAAACATAGGATTAAGCGTTAATCCAAAGAACGGATATAAAACACCTGCTGCAAGCGGAATTCCTATAATATTATATATAAATGCCCAGAACAAATTCTGTTTGATGTTAGTTAACGTCCCTCTACTTAATCTAATGGCCGCAACCACATCTTCTAATTTGTTCTTCATCAGAACTATGTCTGCTGCATCTACTGCAACATCAGTTCCACTTCCTATTGCAATTCCAACATCCGCAGTCATAAGAGCAGGTGCATCATTTATTCCGTCTCCTACCATTATAAGCTTACCAGTTTTCATCAACCGCTTAACATTTTCCATCTTCTCATCTGGAAGAACTTCAGCAATAACTTCATCTATTCCAGCCTGTGCCCCGATTGCTTGTGCAGTTCGCTTATTATCACCTGTCAACATTACAACACGAAGCCCCATCTTCTTAAGGCACGAAACTGCAGATACTGCATCTTCTTTCATAGTATCAGCAACCGCTATCAAACCTATACATTTACCATTATAAGCAAATAGCATAGGTGTCTTACCTTCTTTTGACAACTCATCAATTTGATCTTTATAATCGGTTGCAAATTCATTCATAAATTTAACAGAACCACCTTTAATCTCTTTCGAATCTAAGGTCGCTCCCAAACCACTTCCCGTATAGGTTGTAAAATCAGACACCTCTTTAATTTCTTTATTCTTAGCATATTCAACAATTGCTTTACCTAGAGGATGTTCACTTTTACTTTCTAGCGCTGCTGCAAGCTTGATTAATTCTGCTTCATCAACACCACTTGCAGGAATAACATCTGTAACCTTAGGTGTTCCCTCTGTAATAGTTCCTGTCTTGTCAAATACCACTATCTGAGACTTTGTTGCATTTTCTAATGCTGTAGCATTTTTGAACAAAATTCCGTTTCTCGCACCAACTCCATTTCCAACCATAATTGCAACTGGCGTAGCAAGTCCTAGCGCACAAGGACAGCTAATTACTAACACCGAAATTGCTCTCTCTAGAACAAATGTGATTTCACTTCCTGTAAGTAACCATATGATAAATGTTAATGCTGAGATTCCCAAAACTGTTGGTACAAAAACTGCTGCAACCTTATCTGCAATACGTGCTATCGGAGCTTTGGTCGCAGATGCATCACTAACCATTTTTATAATGTTCGCAAGCGCTGTATCTTCTCCTACGCGAGTAGCCCTACATTTCAAAAATCCTGATGTATTAACTGTTGCTGTCGACACTTTATCTCCAATAGCTTTATCAACAAGAACGCTTTCTCCTGTTAGCGCAGCTTCATTCACCGCACTTTCTCCTTCTACAACAACACCATCTACAGGAATACTTTCACCAGGTCTTACTAGAAATATATCACCAACAATAACATCTGATACATCTACTATCATCTCTTTGCCATCACGAACAATAGTTGCCCTCTCTGGCGACAATTTAAGAAGTGCATCAAGTGCATTCTTTGTTTTTCCTTTGGAAAATTCTTCAAGAGTTTTTCCTACTGTAATAAGTGTAAGAATTGTTGCTGCCGACTCAAAATAAAACTCATCCATGTATTTCATAACAAGAGTTTCATTTGCATACATTACTGCAGAAGTCATTGCAAATAATGCGTATACACTCCAAGCAAAAGACGCTGCCGCACCAAGTGCTACTAATGTATCCATATTAGGAGCTTTGTTAATCAGTGCTTTTGTGCCACTTATAAAATACTTCTGATTAATAACCATTATTATTACAGTTAACAATAGCTGTAATAATCCCATTGCAACATGATTACCTTCGAGAAATGTTGGTAGTGGCCACCCAAACATCATGTGCCCCATTGAAAAATACATAAGTATCAACCAGACAACTAGCGACGAAATTAGTCTCGTCAACATTTTATTGTTTCTTGTCTCTTTTTTATTTTGAACTTTTTCTCCAGGAAGGCTCGCTTCGTAACCCGCTTTTTCTACTGCATAAATTATGTCTTGTGGTTGTGCATTTCCTTCCACATTCATAGAATTCGTGAGCAAATTAACTTGCACAGAATCTACTCCTAAAACTCCTGCGACAGCCTTCTCTACACGAGCAGAACACGCCGCACAAGTCATTCCTTTCACGTCATATTTCATTATATTATTCCCTTAATTCTCTAATAGTTCGTCTGCTAATATATCAATAGATGCTAATGTATCCTCGTTCATAGCTGACTTGATCGTAACAACCTCGTTGCAAATTGTAATATCTTTGCAACCTTCCAATCTTGCTTTAATGTTTCTTGCCGCTATAGGCGCCCAAGTACCATTTTCGATAATAGCAATCTTACGGTTTTGATATTTTCTCTCTACTAAGTCATCTATAAAATGTCTCATAAATGGGAATATATCTCCGTTATATGTAGTTGTTGCAAGAACAAGCCTATCATGTCTAAATGCATCCTCAACACATTCTGCCATATCATCTCTCGCAAGATCAGCAATTACAACTCTTTCACAACCTTTATCTTCTAAACGCTTCTTTAGAGTTTCAGCTGCTTTTTTTGTATTACCATATACAGATGTGTATGCAATAAATACCCCTTTTGTCTCGGCTTTATACGATGACCAAGTATCATATTGCTCAATATAATGCTCTAAATTCTCTGTTAGAATTGGACCATGTAACGGACATATTTTTTCTATTTCAAGACTTGCTACGGTCTTTAGAAGTTTCTGTACCATTGTGCCATACATTCCAACTATTCCAATATAATATCTTCTAGCTTCACAATCCCAAGGTTCATCAACATCTAATGCTCCAAACTTGCCAAACCCATCAGCAGAGAACAAAACTTTATCCTTTGAATCATATGTAACCATAACCTCTGGCCAATGAACCATTGGTGCAAATACAAAGGTAAGAGTATGACTACCTAGCTCTAATACACCCTTGTCTTCTACAACAAGCTTGTTAATATCTCCTAATGCATAAAACTGCTGCATATAAGTAAATGTCTTGTCATTACCAACAATAACTGCATCTGGATACTTTTCAACAAATGCTTTAATATTTGCTGAATGGTCTGGTTCCATATGTTGAACAACTAGATAATCTGGTTTTCTATCACCAATTACCTCAGCAATATTCTCTAACCATTCATCGCCGAAACGAACCTCAACGGTATCCATAACGGCAATTTTTTCGTCTAATATTACATATGAATTATAAGCCATTCCATTTGGCACATCGTATTGTCCCTCAAACAAATCTATCTCATGATCATTTACACCAACATATTTAATATCAGTTGTTATTACCATACTAATTTCTCCTTTCTATTTAAATAAAAGAGGATATCCCTTAACGAGCTATCCTCTAAACACAAATCTCTTTATAAAACAAAAGATAAACAATATTTAACCAAAATATCTCTTAAGCATTCCTTCGAGTGCTTTACCATGTCTAGCCTCGTCTCTAGCCATCTCATGAATTGTATCATGTAACGCATCCAAGTTATTCTTCTTACAGCAATCTGCAAGATCTACCTTACCTTGTGTTGCACCAAATTCACAGTCTACTCTCCATGCCAAATTATCTTTAGTTGTCGCCTTCATATTAGGCTCTAAATCTTCACCTAATAATTCAGCAAATTTAGCAGCATGTTCTGCTTCTTCGTAAGCAGCTTTCTCCCAATATAAACCAATCTCAGGATATCCTTCACGATGAGCAATTCTAGCCATACATAGATACATACCAACTTCCGAACACTCACCTTGGAAATTAGCCATTAATTGTTCAAAAATATATTTCTTATCTTCTGCACTAATTGCATCATTATTCTTTACAGTCTTAGCATAAACTCCGTATTCATGCTCTGCTGCTAATGTCATCTCGCCTTCAACTTCCTTAAACTTGTCAGCTCCTACATGACATACTGGACATTCTTCTGGCGCAGAATCTCCTTCATGAACATAACCACATACACTACATACAAACTTTGACATTGTTATTTCCTCCTTGAACTATTATGTATCATATATTATATACATTTTCTGCAAATATTTCATTAACGAATTCTAATAATTCTCTTTCTTAACTTCAAAATATGCTTGTGAATGCTTACATACTGGACATTCATCTGGAGCTTCAACACCAACCACAACATGTCCACAGTTTCGACATTCCCACATTGTCACACCACTCTTCTTGAAAACTTCCATCTCTTCAATATTTTTAAGCAACGCACGATATCTTTCTTCATGCATTTTCTCAATCGCAGCAACACCTCTAAATTGTTCTGCTAATTCCATAAAGCCTTCTTCTTCAGCATCTTTTGCCATTCTATCATACATATCTGTCCACTCTGCATTTTCACCCTCTGCTGCATGAAGAAGATTTGTTGGCGTATCATCTAATTCTCCTAACGCTTTAAACCAAAGCTTAGCATGTTCTTTTTCATTATTAGCAGTCTCTAAAAACAATGCTGCGATTTGCTCATATCCAGCCTTCTTTGCTACAGACGCAAAATATGTATATTTATTTCTTGCTTGGGATTCACCTGCAAAAGCTTCCCATAAATTCTTCTCTGTTTTTGTTCCTTCGTATATGTTTTTTCCCATTGTATTACCTCCTCTAGTCTCTGTTACTTTCTCAAAATCGGATGCTGGATGTTTGCATATCGGACAAATATAATCCTCTGGTATTTCCTCTCCAACATATTCAAAGCCACAAATTCTACAACGCCAAATAGTTTGTCCGTTGTCAGTCTTTCCTACCTTCTGTGGCTTTGGTTTAATATTCTCCATATAATACTCATATGTTACAGATGGCATATCACTCAACACTTCCATATCTGTAACTTCACCAATAAACATAGTATGTGAGCCCAAATCTGATGTCAAAGTAACCTTTACTGATATATATGCATTGGTTCCCTTTGTGATATAGTAAATGTTATTGCTCCCCTTCTTGCAATCCTTATAGTCTTCAAACTTATCTACATCTTTCCCACTTTGGAAACCAAAATGCTTAAACAAATCAAACGTTACGTCTTTGGCAATTATCGAGATATTAAATTCTCTTGTCTTCATTATCATATCATGTGTATAATTTGCCTTATTTACACAGACGCTAATCTGATTAGGCGTTGCCGCCGCTTGAATAGCTGTATTAATAATACATCCATTATCTTTCTCTCCGGCTCTCGCCGTCAATACAAATAAACCATAACTTAGTTTATACATAGCTTTCTTATCCATTTAACATTCTCCTTTCAATATAGGTTCTCGCTGCTTTCGCAAGTACCACTAAAAAGAATATCAAATTCAAGAAGTTTGAAATCCCCAACGCTTCACACGTAAAACATAATAATGGTCTTCTATTGTAAAATTAATTTTAGCTTCCTTATACTATAAATATTTCTGTTAATTCTATTCTTCAAACTCAATAATAATCTTCTCAACCTGAGGTCTCAACTCGATAAATACTTGTGCAATATCTGGATCAAAATGACTTCCCTTCGAGTCTTCAATTATCTCATAGGCTTCATCTAACGAGAATGCATCCTTGTATTGTCTCTTAGATATTAGAGCATCGAATACATCCGCAACTGCCATAATTCTTGCAGAAATTGGAATTTCTTCGCCCTTCAATCCACTTGGATATCCATTTCCATCCCACTTCTCATGGTGGAACATAGCCATTCTTTTGGCTTCACTTAAATAATCATTATTTCCTACTTCCATCAAGATCTCATCAATCATCTTACTACCGATTTCTGAGTGAGTCTTAATGATCTCAAACTCATCGTCTGTTAACCTAGCTGGCTTTTGTAAGATTATATCCGAGATTGCAATTTTACCAATATCGTGAAGGGCTGCAGCAGAAACCATTCGAGCTGCATTTTCCTCATTCAACTCATCAGCATACATTCCACGAGCTAACAACTCATCAACTAGAACTCTAACATATTCTGTCGTTCTTTTAACATGTTGACCAGTCATGTCATCACGCATTTCAATCATATTAGCAAATGAATACAAAACCTGATGCTGAATACGCTCTATCTCATTAGCTTTAAGTGCCACTTCATCTTTGAGTTCACCTGCATAATGAACAAGCTCTGTGACATCAGAAAATACCATTGTAAAACCGTAGAATTTTCTGCGATTATATACTTTATTAGTCTGAAGCTTATAGGTTCGACCATTTCGCTCATATTGCTCGACTGTAAATCGACACATATCCATTAAGAATCCATAGTCACCATCAAAACTAATATCACCAAATAAGGCTTCCGCCTTCTTGTTCATATACAATAACTGCATATCCTTATCAAGAATAACTACAGCATCTGTCAAGTCAGATAAAAGCTTATCTTGAGCAACCTCTAAGGTGTCAAATAAGTGAACTCGAACAACCAAGAAATATGCTACCAAAGTTGAGCCCGCTATGAATAGTGGTGTCCAGTCATATATTCCTGAAATGCCCGTAGCCATAAAGAAATATCCTAATGCAGGAAGCATAGCACAAATTATAATATGTATTGCACCCCATCGCTCTTTTGATTTCTTATTTTCAACGAAATGCTTAATACAAATTACAACTATTGCAATTACATAAATTGCACTTAACGCTCTATTAACATAATTAACTGGCCCCGGTGTTGAAATAATTCTACCAATTCCATTCGTTCTAACATATTCTAAAGATGTGTATATAAGATTATTCTTATCACAAGACATTTCTATGATTAGTACGACAAAATTAAGTCCAAGTAGCGAATACGTAATAATTCCTTCCGCCCTTTTTCTAAAGAAGAGCAAAACAAAAATAAGCAAAAACCACTCTGTAAAACAATTTCCAATAAAGCTTATTTTTCTACCTACAATTGCTTCTTGAATGTTTACAGAATTTATCTCAAACATATTTCCCATGACAATAAAGCCTGCAAACAGCATCACCATGATAAATACGAATTGCTCTTTCGAAGAAGTATTCTTTCCCAAATATAGACACATAAAAAATAGTAGCGTCATTGTAGCAATATAAATAACATTTAACCCTGTTAGTGTCATCCCCCAACTCCTTTGAAATCCGAACAAAAATATTACAGATAGTATATCATAATTTTTTTATAAAAAATAGGGCAAGATAATCATTTACATTTCACTTATTAATCTATTCAACTCTTCCTTTAGGTATTCATACCTTAATCGTTTCTCTTCCTTTGCAAAATGAGCGTCACGACTTTGGATTGGGTTATTCTCATAAGACAAAACCTCGTCACAAAACTGCTCGCTCGTAAGGTCAAATACCCTATCACCAACCACATTGTAGCAATGATAATTTCCACCACTTCTTAGAATTCCATACACCTCTCCGCCGAAGATATCCTGTGCAAGAAATGCTGTAATAGAGCACTGTCCCATTGTCATATTCTCTTTCGTCCACTTGTCTCTCATTCTAGGTGCACAAGTATCAGCACACCAAATATTTGATAGTAGATCATATAAATGTTTTGGATCTTTTATCTTTTTGTACTCTTCATTTACCGCAGGAACGTCTGCAGTTTGCCAACCGTAAAATTTATATTCTTTCATTGATTGCACCTCTATAAATTAAATAAGGGAGCACATAGCTCCCTTGAGTTTAAAATCTTCCACTTTATGGTAGGAACTCTCCCGAAGATAGTTTCCTATTCTAAAGATAGTATATCATGATTTCTTCAAAATACAAGTCCTATCTAAGCTGCATACTATAACATTATTATATGACACAAATAACATATTTGTTGTTACATCCAACTTTAGTTTTAATTAATATTTGTTTTTACTTATAGGTGGGCAAACATACCTGTAGCCAAATTGTAGCCAAGGAGTATATTTCTCCTTGGTTATTTTTAATTTTGCACACAAAAGTAGAATCCCATCGCAAATAATCCTTATTAAATATATTCCAATTAATACTATTTATCTTATTTTTTTTGATAAACCATTCGATATACAATCATCTATATACCTCTGAACAACCACAACTTATAGCACATACATTACTCCGTCATAATTCGCTCATTATAAATGAGCGAATTATCTAAATTTTTACATATACATTTCCCTTAGTAGTTCGTGTACCTTTTATCATTCCTAAATCGCATAATAACTTCAAATATCTTCTTACCTGTGCCTCTGATTTTCCTGTGATTTCCATACCTTTTGCAGTAGTAATCTCTTCATTTCCCTTTAAATAATTTATTATTTTTATAATTGGTTCTTTCTTTAATTCGCTCATTTTTTTGCTCATAATTCGCTCATCAGAAATGATTGAATCGACTTTTTCTTTTGCTGATAACAATTCTAAATATCTGTCACAAGCCTTGCATAGCACCATTATTCCAGATTCATTAATTTCATACTCTGGCAATGGACCATCATACGTTTCGCATGCTTCTTTAATCTTCTCAAAGCCCCTTCCCCAAGCCTCAATCATACCACTTTTGAAGAAAACATTAGCAAGTTTTGGATTATATGGCTTAGAAGAATGTTTCATGAACAGCTTATCTGTAGAATCCAAATTTGATGGCATTTCTCCATCATTCCAAATATATATTTTGTCCTCATAAACACTAATTTGAATAGGGTTACAACTACTATAATCTTTATGAACAACAGCATTCAGCAAAATTTCTCGAAATGCATCTATATGAAACATAAACTGCTCTACTCTCTGAATTCCTTCATATGAAATCAAAGCCTTTAAATACTTTGTGTAGACCAAATCAACTGTCTTGTCCACCTGCTCTACTAGTGGTCCATGTACCTCATCCTGATACACCAAATCTGAATCAGATTTCCCAAAATAGCCGATCTTAATATAAGAACCTGTTACCCATTTTTCTGGATCTTTATAAAATGCAAGCATCGCCGCTCTAATCAAATATCCATCTTCATCAATTAGATGCAAATTATCCATCAGAATAGAATCCTGTACGCTTACTTCTTCCTTTGTAAGTCTACCTCTTTTAACGGCCTTGTCCTTAAACAACTGTATTGCATCCGATTTTAAATCCGCCACAGTAAATTTAGGTAAAGGTACTCCATCCCATGTTCTACCCTGAGTTTTTAACAATGTCCTTTCCAGTAATTTCACGCATAGTACTTCCAGAACGATAATAATATTTTCCACGTAAACTAATTAAAGATGGGTACTTATCAACTACAATCTGCAAATACTCCATTTCATCTTTATATAAAAGGTTGACATCCGCAATAATTCCCATTGTATCTGTAATTTTATTAGGGATTCTCTCCAATAAGTCTTTTGCGTTGTCAATTCCAACAATATTCCCATCATCGTCAGCACCTATATATATTATTCCACCATAAGCATTTGCATATCCACAAATCCATTTTAAATATTCATCTTGCCAAGATTCTTTCCACTCTATTGATTGATGTTCTTTTTCCTGCATATAATCACCAACTTTCTTGATTACCTTTTATCTAAAACATACTCTTTCGTATTTGTTAAAAAATATACTTATTTTATTATATATACTATACCAACATATATCAACGGCAATAATATTTAATTAAAAACATATAACATTTGATTAATAGCGATATTTTTATATCAAATAATCAAAAAGAAAAACGAACACGGCCTTTTCCAACACTTCTTGACGACAAAACGACGACACCTCGTATTTCACCCATCTCCCAAATCGCATATTTACACACAAAAAAGGGTTCCAAGGAAAACCTCGGAAGTAAGCAAGCGCACCTCCATTCTGCTTCGCTTCATGTCGGTCACGGCATTCGCTAAATGCCTAAGCAACAAAAGCCCATTCTTAACTGCTTCGCAGTTATTTCATCGCGGCAGTCGCCGCTTATAAATAAGCATAAAAAAGCCCGAGAGAGAATAAATTCTCCTCGGGCTTATTATGCTTATTTAAGCTTCTCGTTGCTTACGCGCAGATTACTCGATGATTGTTGCAACTCTACCAGAACCTACTGTACGTCCACCTTCACGGATAGCAAATGTTAAACCTTGCTCCATAGCGATTGGGTGAATAAGTTCGATAGTCATTTCTACGTTATCACCAGGCATGCACATTTCTGTACCATCAGGTAAGTTACATACACCTGTTACGTCTGTTGTTCTGAAGTAGAACTGTGGACGATAGTTATTGAAGAAAGGTGTATGACGTCCACCTTCATCCTTTGTTAATACGTATACTTGAGCTGTGAACTTTGTATGGCAAGTTACTGAACCAGGAACTGCTAATACTTGTCCTCTTTGGATTTGATCTCTGTTGATACCACGAAGAAGAGCACCAATGTTATCACCAGCTTGAGCCTCGTCAAGAAGCTTTCTGAACATTTCGATACCAGTAATAACTGTCTTTTGAACGTCTTCTCTAACACCAATGATTTCAACTTCATCGTTAAGGTGAAGTGTACCACGCTCTACTCTACCAGTTGCAACAGTACCACGACCTGTGATTGTGAATACGTCTTCTACTGGCATTAAGAATGGTTGATCTGTAGCACGTTGTGGATCTGGAATGTAAGAATCAACTGTTTCCATAAGTTCCATAATCTTGTCGCCCCACTCACCATTAGGATCTTCAAGAGCCTTAAGAGCAGAACCCTTAACGATTGGGCAATCTGTGAAGTCATATTCTTCTAATTGCTCTGTGATTTCCATCTCTACTAATTCTAATAATTCTTCATCGTCAACCATGTCACACTTATTCATGAATACTACGATATAAGGTACACCTACCTGACGTGAAAGAAGGATATGCTCCTTAGTTTGAGCCATAACACCATCAGTAGCAGCAACTACAAGGATAGCACCGTCCATTTGAGCAGCACCTGTAATCATGTTCTTTACATAATCGGCGTGGCCTGGGCAGTCTACGTGAGCGTAGTGACGGTTAGCTGTCTCATACTCAACGTGAGCTGTAGAAATTGTGATACCTCTTTCTCTCTCTTCTGGAGCCTTATCGATATTCTCAAAATCTACTGCGTCGTTACCATCTACTCTTTCAGAAAGAGTCTTTGTGATAGCAGCTGTTAATGTTGTCTTACCATGATCTACGTGACCAATAGTACCAATGTTACAGTGTGGTTTGTTTCTCTCGAATTTTTCTTTAGCCATTTTAAAATTCTCCCTTTCAAATTAATATTCTTAATATAATAGCCCTCCTGCCAAATCCTTGACAGGAAAGGCGCTCGGTTATCTCTGATTATATAAGAAATTCCCGATATTTTCAACACCTAAATGTCTTATTTTTCTTTATTAGCAATAAGCTTGTCTTGTACAGACTTAGGTACTGGTTCATACTTCTCGAAGAACATAGAATAGTTACCACGTCCTTGAGTTCTAGAACGAAGGTCTGTTGAATAACCAAACATTTCAGCTAGTGGAACAAAACCACGAACGATCTTACCACCGCCTAAGTCATCCATACCTTCGATACGACCACGTCTAGCATTAATATCACCAATAACGTCGCCCATGTATTCTTCTGGCATAGTAACTTCAACCTTCATGATAGGCTCTAGTAATACAGGATCTGCCTTAGCCATAGCTTCCTTGAAACACATACTACCTGCAATATGGAAAGCCATTTCTGATGAATCGACTTCATGGTAAGAACCATCATATACAGTAGCAGAAATACCAAGTACAGGGAATCCACAAAGGATACCAGCCTTAGCAGCTTCTTCAATACCTTCACCAACTGATGGGATATATTCCTAAGGAATAGAACCACCAACTACAGTTGATTCAAACTTAAATACTTCTTCAGCATTTGCATCCATAGGCTCAAACTTAACCTTACAATGTCCATACTGACCACGACCACCGGATTGCTTAGCATACTTGTATTCTTGGTCAACAGCCTTTGTAAATGTTTCTTTGTATGCAACTTGAGGTGCACCAACATTTGCTTCAACCTTGAATTCACGAAGTAATCTATCAACGATGATCTCTAAGTGTAACTCACCCATACCAGCGATGATTGTCTGACCTGTTTCTTGATCAGTGTGAGCTCTAAATGTAGGATCTTCTTCAGCAAGCTTAGCTAAAGCTTCACCCATCTTTTGTTGTCCAGCTTTAGTCTTAGGCTCAATAGCAAGCTCGATAACTGGCTCTGGGAATTCCATAGACTCTAGGATAACTGGATGTTGCTCATCACAGATTGTATCACCAGTTGAAGTAACCTTAAATCCAACTGCTGCAGCAATATCACCAGAATATACCTTGTCTAATTCTTCTCTCTTGTTAGCATGCATTTGTAGGATACGTCCTACTCTTTCCTTCTTATCCTTAGTAGCATTAAGTACATAAGAACCTGAATTCATTGTACCTGAATATACACGGAAGAATGCTAACTTACCTACGAATGGGTCTGTCATAATCTTAAATGCTAATGCTGAGAATGGCTCTTCATCAGAAGAGTGTCTCTCAACTTCATTACCATCCATATCAACACCCTTAATAGCTGGGATGTCAATTGGAGAAGGCATGAATTCGATAACAGCATCAAGAAGCTTTTGTACACCCTTATTTCTGTAAGCTGTACCACAACATACAGGAACTGCTGTACATTCACAAGTACCCTTTCTTAAAGCGGCTTTAAGGTCATCAACTGCAACCTCTTCACCTTCTAAGTATTGCATCATTAGATCATCATCTAATTCACAAATCTTCTCGATTAATTCTGTACGATAAAGTTCTGCATCATCTTTCATATCATCAGGGATGTCTACGATTGAGATGTCATCACCCTTATCATCATTATAGATGTAAGCCTTCATTTCGAATAGGTCTACAATACCCTTGAAATCATCTTCTTTACCGATTGGTAATTGAAGAACGATAGCATTCTTACCTAGACGATTACGGATTTGATCTACAGCTCCGTAAAAGTCTGCGCCTAAGATATCCATCTTGTTGATGAATGCCATACGAGGTACGTTATATGTATCAGCTTGACGCCATACATTTTCAGACTGAGGCTCAACACCACCCTTAGCACAGAATACACCTACAGCACCGTCAAGTACACGAAGTGATCTCTCAACTTCAACTGTAAAGTCAACGTGTCCTGGAGTATCAATAATATTGATACGATGCTCTTCTGCACCAGCCTTTGGCTTGTTTTGCTCTTGAAGTGTCCAGTGACAAGTTGTAGCAGCAGAAGTAATTGTAATACCTCTTTCTTGTTCCTGCTCCATCCAGTCCATTGTTGCTGAACCATCATGAGTTTCGCCGATTTTATAATTTACACCAGTATAATATAGAATACGCTCAGTTGTTGTTGTCTTACCAGCATCAATATGAGCCATGATTCCGATATTTCTAGTTCTCTCTAACGGATATTCTCTTCCAGCCAAGATTTTTTCCTCCTTGTTTTAATATGGTAAATATGCATCTCCTATGCAGCTCTAACATTTCCAATATAGAAATAATTAGAATCTGTAGTGAGCAAAAGCCTTGTTTGTCTCTGCCATCTTGTGCATATCTTCTTTTCTCTTTACAGATGCGCCTGTGTTATTAGCTGCATCCATGATTTCGTTAGCTAAACGCTCTTCCATTGTCTTCTCACTTCTCTTACGTGAAAAGAATGTAAGCCAACGAAGTCCTAAAGCCTGACGACGTTCTGGACGAACTTCGATAGGTACTTGATATGTAGCACCACCGATACGTCTAGCCTTTACTTCTAATGCAGGCATTACGTTATTCATAGCCTCTTCAAATACATCTAAAGCTGCCTTGCCTGTCTTTTCTTCTACTCTAGCAAATGCTCCATATACAATCTTTTGAGCTACGCCCTTCTTACCATCAAGCATAATGTTGTTGATAAGCTTTGTAACTACTTTGCTGTTGTAAATAGGATCTGCTAAAACGTCTCTTTTTTGAGTATGTCCTTTACGTGGCACGTTTCTTCCCTCCTTAATTAATAAATTAGATCTTCGGTACTCACTTAATTGGTGTTCGTGCTGATTTATTTCTTGATGAAAATAAATTCAACATTTTATACCGTTTCGCTTGTACAATTTGTTAACTCTTATTTAGCGTCCTTTGGTCTCTTAGCACCATACTTAGAACGAGCTTGCTTTCTGTTAGCAACACCTGCTGTATCAAGTGTACCTCTAATTACGTGATAACGTGTACCAGGTAAATCCTTTACTCTACCACCACGAATAAGAACAACACTATGCTCTTGCAAGTTGTGACCCTCGCCTGGAATGTAACTTGTTACTTCGATTCCGTTTGAAAGACGTACTCTGGCGATCTTTCTAAGAGCTGAGTTAGGCTTCTTAGGAGTTGCAGTCTTAACAGCTGTACAAACACCTCTCTTCTGTGGAGAAGGATTGTCTGTTGGCTTCTTTCTTAAAGAGTTGTAACCCTTTTGAAGAGCTGGAGCTGTAGACTTCTTAACAGAAGTTGAACGTCCTTTTCTTACTAACTGGTTAAATGTTGGCATTATTTTCACCTCCTTATACATAAAATCTAGCATACGCCCAGTCGCGCACGCTAGATAATTATAGTGAGTTTATATTGATTTGTCAATACTTTTCTTAATTCCAAGACATCTTTTTTTAGCATTCTTTCTCCAGAGCCTAGAAACATCTTTTCTAAAATTTTTTGTTATATGATATAATTACTTCGGAGGAAAGATTATGAAAAACAAGATTAAATTTACAGCCCTAATCCTTTGCTTGCTTATAATTGCAACCTTATGCGGATGCTCCAAAGGATTATCACCTATATCATCTAAAGATTTTGAAAAAACAATCGGAAGCAACTTTGAGTTTAAGGATGTTACTTCTCAGGTAAAAAGGAACACCGCTTCCGTTACAGAAGTAATACATGCCACAGATTCTGACGGCTTAGAAATAGAATATTGGAAATTTGAATCTGACCAAAAGGCCTCTATCGAATTTCACAACAAGCGTTCACGAATTTCTACATTATGCCCTAACGATAACAATTGGTATCAAGATGGTTATGAAAACATGGTCTGTACAGGTTCTAATGGCAAAATGTATTTCCATCTAGTGCGTATCGACGACACATTTATATATTCTGCTGTTGAGATTAATAACAAAAACAAATGCTTATCTTTATTCCAATCACTCGGCTATGTAATAGAGAAAAAATCTGTAAAATAAGAAAACCTTGAGGGTTAACATTTGTCAACTCTCAAGGTTCTTTTTTTTAATAAATTCGATTTAGTAGTATGCTGCTGAAAGACATCCTACGCAACCAATTCCCAATACAACAATTGTCCAAATAGCTACTGACACAATACCAACAATCATACCGATCATACCAGTAATTTTACCAGCCTTAACTTGACCAGATTGTGGAAGTCCTGCTGCTACATACTTATTAGCCTTAGAAATTGCAATTGCACCTAAAACGATTGATGCAATATTTCCACCAATCCACCAGCATAGTACAACTGAAATAATACCTAAAACCATAGTTGTTGTTGGGCTTGGAGCCTCTACTGTTGCATATGTGTTATTATTTGATGATGTATCATCAGCTTTCTCGTAGTATGCTTTCTCCTCTTCCTGAGTTTCCTCAACTGGAGTTACTACAGCATCTTCTACTGTTTCATTTACATTTTGATTCTCATCCATATCTTTTTCTCCTTTATAATTTATTTATAAATGCTTTTACACATTTATATTCTAGTGTGTCATTGTAACACAATTTGCAAACACTGTAAACATACATGCTCATGCTCTTATATTTCGCAAATTCTTATTACCTTGAACACGCCACATCGTATACAATACCACTCAAATACTAACGTTATACTAACTCTTCCAAAAAATTCTTAATAGCATTATCATATTGCTCTTCATATGTATATCTACTTCTAGAATGTGCAGACTCGTTAAACCACTCTATCCTTTTAGGTGCACTACATTTATTATATATTTTCTCAGCCCAAACAGCCGTAGAAAATATATCTGCTCTACTATGCAAGAACAAAATCGGTCTGTCCATTTTGCCAATTTCATAAAATGGGCCCTGATCATATATATCCACCTTAGACAACTTACGCGTCCAAAATATAATCGTAGAAAAAAACGGAAATAACGGTCTATTTTCTGCAATCATATGCGTCTTTATAGATTCTGCAAATGTAGCATACATTCCTTCTGCTGCCATTCCCACAACATAATCTGGAGCATTTCCTCTAGTAAATGCGTATAAGGCATTTGCGCTTCCGACACATACTCCATGTAAAAATATTGTTTTATTTCCCAATTCGTCATGAAGTAGCTCGCACCACTTTATAACATCTACGTATTCTCTTTGGCCTACAGCGAAATATTTACCCTCTGACAAACCATGACATCTATTATCAATAACCAAAATGTTATATCCCATTTCTTCGTAAGGGTTAGCAAAGAAATACGAATACAAAACTGTTTCAGGACGTCCCGAAATAATAAATGCACATTTATCAGCGCCAAAATCAAAATATTCTCCGGCTAGCTTAAACCCATCACTTTCAACTTCTACCGGTGTCATTTTATCCTTGTGCTCTTCAAACCACTCTCCGGCTTTCGCAAACATTTGTGAATATTCATAATCATCTGGCCAATTACTACCACGCTTCCATTTGTCTTTGCTTGTGCGAACCAACAAATTTCTATAAACTCTATACCCCACAACAAATGCTGGAAGTGCGAATAGTAGCAAAGCCGCCAGTATTACTACTCCAATAATTATTAATGCAATTTTCATATATATCACCTTCTACATTATCCCCACGATTATTTGGCTATCTTCCTGCTTTCCATTAAAGAATTGCATCTCTAAATAAGGAAACATCTCTTGAAGCTCACTCTTAATAGTTATCTGCGCATCCACGTCAACATTCTTACCAAAGAATAGCGTTAGACAATCTCTTTCCTCTAAATCTTCTAGATCCTCCAAAGCATTATAAACCTTTGTTACCAAATCATTATTCGACTTAAATACTAGGCAATCAATATCTTCTGCTCCATATTTAATTTGAGAAACTCTCTCTTCAAATGTCTCATCTGGCATATTCATGTTAAGCGCGAAATAACCTTCTGCCATATTCTTAGTGTTAACCATTTTGATTGTCTTATCCGAGTATCCTTCGATAAACTCTTCTAAGTCTTGCTGTTCCTCTACATTAGGAATAAAAATAATTTGCGAGGATTCAATAAATTCTAATTGATGCTTTAGCTGCTTTAAAACATTAGCGTCACTATCAAGCACGACATCCGCGCCAAGTTCCTCATATATTTCTACAAAGCCTTCGCCCGTAGCTGCTGCAACAACCACTACATCCTTCTTAATAATCTTCTTTTTATTCTCAACATTTTTGCGGATAAATTTGTTATATTGCACCTGCATATTATCCATTTTAAATGTAATGAATTCGCCATAGCTTTGTGAAATATTTAGAACCTCTCCAGGTGTAAATGTATGAATATGCACTTTCACTCTTTTGTTGCCAGCTTCTGTTACTACTAAAGAGTCTCCTAACTTCTTAAGCTGTTCGATGTATTTATCCACGTTAAACTCATCAGCGTGCTTTGAATTAAGTAGCTGCAAGACATACTCCAAGCAATAACATTTTTCAAAGGCTGAATCTTCATTAAATATCTCATGCGTGACATTCAACGTAGCTTCATTATCCTTGTGAAAGGACATTTCCCCTTCAAGGTCTTCACCCATAAGCGACTTAAACATTCCTTCAAAAATTGTAATGTAACCAACGCCGCCGCTATCAACTACATCATTTTCATTCAAGATAGGTAACATATCTGGCGTCTCTGCTAATGTAGCATTCATCTCATCAATATATGCTTTAAATGTTTCTTCTATAGAACTACCATCTATATGTCCTTTTATTCTCTCTGCACCCTGACGACAAACTGTAAGTATTGTTCCTTCAACAGGATTAACAACTGATGCATAGCCCGTCTTATACGCTGAGACAAATGCTCTTTGCAAAAGTCTCGAATCTGCACGCTTAACCTCTGCCATTTCAAGATATAATCCTCTGAAAAGCTGCGAGAGAATCGTTCCTGAATTTCCTCTTGCGCCAAGAAGCATTCCTTCCGTAAGTTGATTTAGATACTCTCCTAAATTTGTCGTAGATTTTGCTGAATTTATACCATTTTCTAAAGTAATTCTCATGTTATAGCCCGTATCGCCATCAGACACCGGGAACACATTCATACAGTTAATTTCTGTCTCTTGACTCTTTATATTAGCAAGACCATTTCTTACCATTTTTTCAAATATTAAGCCATCAATTTCTGTCATTTTAATTCCTTCTACGTTCTTCTTTCATCAACATTTCATATATCATTACTTCTTACCTAACTCATTAAGGTACTTAGGCAAAAATACTGTTAATATCAATGAAATAATTACAGCAATCGCACTAATCAATGTAAGATACCACATTGGGCTAACTACTCCATCAGCATAAGCTTCACTGCCCTTCTTCAATGCTGTAAGTACTAAACCAGTCGCAATACCAGATGATACACCTGCAAACAAGCCTTGTACTGCAAAATACATTGCGCCTCTACTTCTTCCAGTCTCTTCCTCCTCTTTGGCCGCAAGCTGCGATGGCACAGAATAAGCCACAGAAAACATTGCGCCTATTCCAAAAGAAGTAACTATTCCAGAAAGAATAGCAACTACCGTTTTAAGTGTTCCACTTTCCATAAAGGATATTCCAAATAACGCGCCCATACCAAATATAAAGAAAACTAGTGTATACCTAAAGGCAAAGCCAAAGCCTTTCTTATTAAATATCTTGGCATATATTACAAGCGTTAATGGAACTGGTGCAAATGCTGAAATCGCAACCATCATCATACTTATATTTACCGTTGAAAAATATTCATTTATCCCGCCCAAAAATAGCTGCACTCCAAAGGTCATAAATGAATAAATTATCATCCATATAATAAATGTTTTATTCTTAAATGTATATGCAAGTGACGCAATCATCTTAGGTTGTTTTTCTACCGAAATCTCTTTGTCGAGGTTGCTTTCTTCCTTAATCATAAAAAACGGAATTAGCATCGTTAATACTAATGGCAACACAAGTAATGCTACCATTCTAATATTCATAGAATTAAGCATACTTCTAACCACAACATAGCCTAATACAAAATATACAATGTCAAAGAAAGACTTTACATTTGAAATTACATTTCTCTCTTGTTCGGTCTCAACAATTTCAGTAAATGTTGCGTAATAGGTAACCATTGTCAAAGTATATGATGTATAGAAAATGCATAGAAGTACACCATAATAAATGGTATTTAAAAGACTCACTCCACTTGGGTTAGGCACAACTAAAAATAGTAAGTATGCTAAAACCATAGGAACAAAACCTATCAACAACGATGGACGTCTTCTTCCCCATTTCGATCTAAATCTATCTGTCAATGAAGCCATAGGTATATCAATAACTCCATCTATAATTCTTGCGACAACAACAAATACAGCCCAAATTGCAGCTATAACCAAATCTTGTCCAACATAAGTCTGAAAAGGTTTAGCCTTATCACTAAACCCTCCAGCTATAAGCGCCGAGCACAAATATGAATTCATCATCAAGCTAATCATATTTACTCCAAGACCTGACGCTGCATATAAAAATAATTGCCACTTTTTAGTTAATTTCTTCATGACTCTTCCTTATTACTAGAAATAATTATTTATTCTTCTCAATTATTTCTTCAAATGCTTTCTTTTCTTCTGACAAATCCTCACTGATTGGCTTACCCACATAGTATGCTGCCATAAGACCTGGGCCAACATTTACAGCATTTACCATTGTAAGCTCAATAATATGAACTGCTTTAGGATTAAATCTTTCTTCAATCATTTCTTTATATTTCTCAGCTTGTGGTCCTCTTTGAGAATGTGCAATAAAAATCTCTTGCTCAGTAGGATTTTCGATTTCGCGCTCCATATAATCTAGAAGCACTTTATATGCCATCTTAGCACCTTTAACCTTAGCAAGTACAGTTGTCAAACCATTGTAATCAAACTCACCTAATGGTTTTACACCTGCTAATGTTCCAAAGAAAGCCTTAGCATTTGTTAATCTCCCCTTCTTTGCAACAAATGACAAATCATCTAACCAACCTGTTTGATGATATCTATTCTTATTTTCTTCCAAATAAGAAACAACTTCATCTATTGTTTTTCCTTCATCACGAAGCTTAGCCGCATGAACAACCATAAGACCATATCCCGGTCCAAAACGCAAAGAATCTATTACATGAATTTTTACGTCTGGATACTTCGCTTCGACTTGCTCTTTAGCCTTCACTTCAAAATTATATGCACCACTAATTCCAGAAGAAAGCGTTACTGACAAAATATCCTTTCCCTCTTTGGCATATCCCTCGAAAATCTCCGCTATCTCTTCTACATTTGCTGGTGAAGTTGAATACGACATTGGATCCTTTTTAAGCTTTGTATAGAAACTATCCTTATCATAATCAAGCCAACTCGTACCAACTACAATCTCTTTCCTGTCTGGGAATTGCACATGTCCTGGGTTGATAGCAATATTATATTTATCCATATATTCTTGATTTAAGTCACTACCTGCTCCTGCCAATATAACAAACTCACTCATCTCATATCTCCTTAAATTATTTATTATTTAATTTATCTTCTATAAAAGAAACTACATCTCCTAGCGTCTTAAAATCTGAAACGCCAACATCTCCAAACTCAATATCAAATTCTTCTTCTATCGTTATTACAAGGTACAACATATCTATTGACATCAGTCCCAAATCCGTTGACAAATTTGATGCTTCTGTTGCCGCTTCATATTTATCTTTATTTCTATCATCTGACTGAATCAGATTGTCTTTTAGCTTTCTAGCTATTTCTTCTCTACTTATTGTCATTTTGGTATCTCACAATCTTCATACTTGGTGTTCTTTCAAAATCACTATCGCGTATAATAATATCATTCACTCTCTGGAAAGGTTGTAATTCGAGATTCTTTTCTTGAAGCTTTTTAAGCATTTCTGCTTCTATATCTTCTTCGCCAAAATCCTTCAACTCTGTTGCTCTTGGATAAATCTCCAATGCTAGTTTCCTATCTTTGTCTTCATAAACCTGACAATCTTGCACAAAATCAAGCTCATTAAACTTAGCCTCTAATTCCTGTGGAGAAATGTTTTCGCCACTTGGAAGAACTATCACTTCTTTTATTCTTCCTACGATATACATATATCCTTGTACATCAAACTTGACTAAGTCTCCTGTTCTAAACCAACCATCTGTGAAGCTCTCCTCTTCGCCAATATAGCCATCCATTATGTTTTTGCCTTTGAGCCAAAGTTCTCCATCTACAACCTTGTACTCTTGATTAGGATACAATATTCCAACAGAATCTGGCTTTGATAAGCTTTCTGGATTTCCCGAAACAAGATTTGCTGATTCCGTCAAACCATATCCTGGCAATAGCTTAATTCCTAATGCTTGATATTCTCTTACAAGATAAGGGCTAACTGCTGCAGCTCCTGCAATTATTGTTTTAACGCTATCTCCTAACATATTTCGTTTAAATTTCGTAGACAACTGTAGTGCAAGTTCAGCAAGTGCCGGAACAAGCACAAGAATAGTTGGTCTAAACACTGCAATATCCTTGAACATATCTTTATTATTTTTACAAATGTAAAGCATACTTCCTGTGTATAGACTCGTCATAAGATTTCTAATTAATCCAAACACATGTGTCAAAGGAATCACAAGTAAATATCTTTGATTAAATACATTTTCATAGCCATAGCAACCATTGATAGTTCCTTGCATTACGGCCTCATTACTTAACAAAACGGCTTTGCTTCCACCTGTCGTACCACCAGTAAACATTATTACTGCAGGTTCTTTTCCGTCAACTTTGGCAATACCTTCTTCTCGCCCGTTGTCATTAACCGACAGCTTGCACACACTAGTATCGACTAGCTTAACCTTATCTTCTAAAGCCTCTTCATAAATAATTGCATCCGCCCCTAGTTTCAAGCAACACCCCATTACCGCCTTTTCATCTAAAGTTGCTGGAAGAATAATCGCTGTATTGCCTGATGTAACAACTGCAAGATATGCTTTAACAAAGTCGATGCTATTAGTTGCCAAAATTGCAATTCTATCATTATCTTTATTTACATTCTGCTTTATCGCACCTCTTAAAGCTGATGCTTTCTTCTCTAATTGAGAAAATGTATACTCTTTTCCACCTTCAACAACAGCCGTCAACGAGGCATATTTAGATACGCAGTTCTCCCACATTTCACTCACAGTATCATATTCAACAATTTGTGCGAAAGTAGCTGGAGAAGTATATTTTGCAAATATCTCTTTATTTATCATCGTTTGTCTCCTAATATCTTTTCTAATTCTATTTCTTTCTGGAAAATGTGCTCTGTAATCTTTTCAATTTCTTGCTTTGTAGGTCGATTCCCATACATTTCCCATACCTTTATAGGCTCTCCTATCACACATCTGTACCGCTTCCAAATATTTTTTCGTTTCTCAATATATACTGGAATAATCGGTTTCTTCGCAGAAAGACTCATTAGTACCATTCCCGATTTAAAGCTATCTAATATTTCATCTGTAGTATTAATATGGCCTTCAGGAAAAATAGTTATAAGTTCTTCATTTTTAAGTCCAGATACTATTTCTTTGAATGTTGCCATACTAAAATCATCCCTATCAATAGGAATACATCTAAATCCCTTGAACACAAATCCATATGCTTTTTCAAAAATATCTTTGATGCATACAAATCTGTGTCTTCTATTCCAAATTGAAAGCATAATAATAAAAGGATCTGCAAATGTACTATGATTAGCACAAATCAATGCGCCTCCTTCTATCTTATATCTGTGCGCTGCATAATACACCTTTGGTCTAAAATAAAGCCAGCAAGGTGCACCTGTAACTCTCACAAAATCCCAAAACAAATATTTAATTCCAAATTTAACTTTGGCATTTTTCATCTAATAAATCTCCGAGTCTTATTATTTCTTGTCGTAAATCTTCTGAAATCTTTCGAATATTTTTATTCCTACTGAGTCTTGGATCAATATAATCATTTACATCTATTGGCTTACCAATAATCATCTTGGCACTTTTCTTAAAATATCCACCCTTAGTATAAATAGGAATAATAGGAACATTACTATCCATTGCAATCATTGCTGTACTTGGAACAAATGGAAGTGGCGTCTCTTCACCCTTTTCTGCAAGTCTTGCTTCCGGAAAAATTCCTACTACACCATTATTTCTTAAAATTTCTTCAGATTCTCTAATAAAATTAGCATTTATCGCTTTTCTATTTACATATATTCCGCCAAGATTACTAAGAAACCATCCAAGGACAGGCTTCTCGAAAAGCACTTCTGCCATCTGATATCTTAGAGTTCTACCTATAATTACAAAAAATATTAATGCATAATCGTATACCGATGTATGATTAGAAATTATTATTGCTGGACCATATATTGTTCTACCTTGTATACGTTTGTCTTCATAATAAACCTTAGGTCTTAATGCTAGAATCCAAAAAGGATACGCTGTAATCTTTACAAATGCATTAAAAAATTTTATCTTTAAATCTTTAAGTTTCATTTCCTTTAGCCTTCTTATCTACTACCTTTGTTACAACAATCAAAATTATACCTAGAATAAATAAACCTATACTAATCCACTGTGAAGTATACAAATCCAAGAACTTACCTCGATATTCATCATACCTAAACATTTCTAGAACAAATCTAACTACCGCATATAACATTAAATATATAGAAATGCTATATTTCAAACCACCCTTCATACTATAAATAAATAGCACCAAAGCTATCATCATCAAGCAAATAGCTTCCACAAGCTGTACAGGAAACAAGCTTATTCCTGCTGGCGCAATAGATCCTTTCGGAAATACCACAGCAAAAGGACCATCATAAGGCTTTCCATAACAGCATCCTGCCAAGAAGCATCCTATTCGTCCGAAGGCATGCGCAAATGGTATGGCAAATGTATATTTTCTAACAAAAAACCACGCATCTATTTTATGAGCAATTCCCGCTATAATAACACATAAAAGACCGCCAATTAATCCTCCATAAAATACAAATCCACCGCCAATTATTGTTCCTAAGTAATTAAAATCTGTAAGACGGTCCCATTCAATCATATCAAATGACACAATTATATATAATATTTTAGCACCTAAAAATCCCCCCAACAATCCGTATGCTTCTATAATGATAAGATCTAGTATATCCTTCTTATCCCTTTTTATAACCATCCAGCCGACAATCAAATTGGCCAAGATAGCGCCTATTGTAATCATCAAACCGTATCCGGGCACTTTAAACCCGAAAATATTTAAATAAATGCTCATATTATTTTCCCTTTTATTCCCTTTATAGCAAACAATATTCTATCCCATTTTACTAAATTCTATATATAAATACAAATAAAAATGACAACAAAAAAGCGTCTGTCATAAGACAAACGCTTAGTCAAACTCAGTATATAAATTATTGTTGAGCTTGTGCTTCTGCAACTACTTCGTTAAGACTATCATTAACGCTTTGCTCAATAGCTGCTGCTGTTGCTGGATCATTTGCTACTTGAGTTGCAGCAGATACACATGCTACACATGCAATCAATGTAATAATACTAACTACTAGACCAACAATTGAAAGTACAAGACCTGTAATCTTCATACCCTTCTTCTCTGCATCCTTCTTAAGAGCGATTGCACAAAGAATAATACCTACAATACCACAAATGATAGCGATCACTGATGTTATAGGATAAGCTGGAATAAATGCAAAAACAATTGAAATAATACCAAGAACTAATCCTGCTACTGCCATACTTATTTCCTCCTTAAATTATAAATATATAAAGTACGCTAGTAGCATACTATATGCCATTATCTTTGTCAACAAATTTCCGACAAAACTCCAGACTATATATATCATCTATGAGCTCATGCAACATTTACATAATTCCACTTAAAAAATAACACAAAAAAGGGAAAGCTACTAACGTAACTTTCCCTTTATACCTTAAATATATCCTAAACTAATTGCTGAACAACTAAGCATGAAACTCCTATACATCCTATACATGAAACGCACGCAATTGTGCTTATCGCCAAAGATGCTATAGATAATATCAAACTAATTATCGTCATCCATTTAGGACCAATTGCTTCTTTTCTAGCCTTAGCAGAAATAATTATTGCCGCTATACTTAGAAGCATCGCAAATGCATATAATACTACCTTTTGTGTTCCTGTACTTATCAATAACGAAAGCGCTACTGAAAGTGCCGACGCAATTGAAAGAATGAACCCTGTAATTGCCATTACATTTCCTCCGTATATTATTCCTCGCTATTTGCAATTGCACTCAACAATGAACCAAGGCCTGCCTCAGGAGCTTCATCAGCTTCAACCTCTTCAAGAACTAAGTCTCTGTTAGCTTCTGCTTCTGCCATTTCTTGCTCCATCTCTCTGATGGCTTTGTTCTTTGCATCGTTGATTCTCTTAGACATTTCAGTCTCGTATGTAGTGTTAATCTTAACATTTCCATAGCTCTTCATACCTGTACCTGCAGGGATAAGCTTACCTAAGATAACACTTTCCTTAAGACCGATTAATGGATCAACCTTACCCTTAATTGCTGCTTCTGTAAGAACCTTAGTTGTTTCTTGGAAGGATGCAGCTGAAAGGAATGAATCTGTTGCAAGACTCGCCTTAGTAATACCTAGAAGTATCTGAGAACCAGTTGCTTCTTCTTTACCTTGAGCTTTCAACTCTTCATTCATAGCCTCAAACTCAAGTACATCAACTTGTGTTCCTGGCAAGTATTCAGAATCACCGCTTGTCTCAATCTTAATCTTCTTAAGCATTTGATGAACAATAACCTCAATATGCTTATCATTAATATCAACACCTTGTAAACGGTATACTCTTTGTACTTCACGAAGCATGTAATCTTGAACTGCTCTCTTATCCTTAATTCTAAGAATATCATGAGGATTTACAGAACCTTCTGTTAACTCGTCACCAGCGTCAATTACTGCTCCTTCTAATACCTTAATACGAGAGCCGTATGGGATTAGGTAAGCCTTTTCCTCACCGTCTTCACCGTGAATTACAACTTCTCTCTTCTTCTTAGTATCTCTAATCTCAACAGTACCAGCAATTTCAGAAATAATTGCAAGTCCCTTAGGCTTTCTAGCCTCAAAAATTTCCTCAACACGAGGAAGACCTTGTGTAATATCGTTACCAGCTACACCACCAGTATGGAAAGTTCTCATTGTAAGCTGTGTACCAGGCTCACCAATTGATTGAGCTGCAATAATACCAATAGCTTCACCTACTTGAACAGCATTTCCTGTAGCCATGTTAGCACCGTAACATTTAGCACATACACCAAGTCTTGAACGACATGTAAGGATTGTACGAATCTTAACTTTCAACTTGTATGGATCATCAGCATAAGCCTTTCCATCCTTATCAACACCTTCAGCCATAATTCTAGCTGCACGCTTAGGTGTAATCATATGATTTGCCTTAACAATCAAATCACCATCTGCAGTGTAGATAGATTCACAAGCGAAACGACCTGTAATACGGTCTTCTAATTTTTCGATTATTTCTTTACCATCCATGAATGCACTTACTTCCATACCTGGAATTTCAGCACCTTCAACATTTTCAACACAGTCCTTCTCACGAACAATCAATTGTTGTGATACATCAACAAGACGTCTTGTTAAGTATCCTGAATCGGCTGTACGAAGAGCAGTATCTGATAGACCCTTACGAGCACCGTGAGCAGACATGAAATACTCTAATACGTCTAGACCTTCACGGAAGTTAGACTTAATAGGAAGCTCGATTGTACGACCTGTTGTATCCGCCATAAGTCCACGCATACCTGCAAGCTGTTTAATCTGCTTATCAGAACCACGGGCACCAGAATCAGCCATCATGTGAATATTGTTGTATTGATCAAGACCTTCTAGAAGCTCTCTAGTTAACTCCTCATCAGTCTCTTTCCATACAGATACAACTTCGTGATATCTTTCTTCTTCTGTTGCACGACCACGCTTATAGTTTGCAGAAATAGCTTCAACCTTAGCTTCTGCCTCTGCGATCAATTCTTCCTTAGCAGCAGGAACTGTCATATCTGATACAGATACTGTCATTGCTGCTCTTGTAGAATATTTGTAACCCATAGCCTTAATATCATCTAAAACTTCTGCAGTCTTAGTTGCGCCATGTGTATTAATTACTCTTGTTAAGATATCCTTAAGTTGCTTCTTTTTAACTAAGAAATCAACTTCTAGAGATAACTTGTCTTCATCTCTGTTAACGTATCCCAAATCTTGAGGAATGATTTCGTTAAATATAAATCTTCCTAATGTAGATTCAACAACGCCTGTTACTACTGTACCATCAGTTAATTCACGAGATACACGAACCTTAATTAATGAATGTAAAGTAATAACCTTGTTCTCATACGCAAGAATTGCTTCGTTAACGCTCTTAAATACCTTACCTTCACCTTTAGCGCCTTCTCTTTGCTGTGTTAGATAATAAATACCTAAAACCATATCTTGAGAAGGTACTGCTACAGGAGCACCGTCTGAAGGCTTAAGCAAGTTATTAGGTGAAAGAAGCATAAATCTACACTCTGCTTGAGCTTCTGCTGTAAGTGGAAGATGGACAGCCATTTGGTCACCGTCGAAATCGGCGTTATAAGCTGTACATACAAGTGGGTGAAGCTTAATAGCCTTACCTTCTACCAATACAGGCTCAAATGCTTGAATACCTAATCTATGAAGTGTAGGAGCACGGTTTAACATTACAGGGTGCTCTTTGATAACATCCTCTAATACATCCCAAACCTTAGGGTCTAGTCTCTCTACCATCTTCTTTGCGCCCTTGATGTTTTGGGCTTCTTCTGTTTCAACAAGAACCTTCATAACGAAAGGCTTGAATAATTCGATTGCCATTTCCTTAGGAAGACCGCATTGATAAATCTTAAGCTCTGGTCCTACTACGATAACTGAACGTCCTGAATAGTCAACACGCTTACCTAATAAGTTTTGACGGAAACGTCCAGACTTACCTTTAAGCATATCAGAAAGAGACTTAAGTGCTCTGTTACCAGGTCCAGTTACTGCACGACCTCTTCTTCCGTTATCAATCAACGCATCTACTGCTTCTTGAAGCATTCTCTTCTCGTTACGAACGATAATTTCTGGAGAACCAATTTCAAGTAACTTACGCAATCGATTGTTACGGTTAATAATTCTACGATATAAATCATTTAAGTCAGATGTAGCAAATCTACCACCATCTAATTGAACCATTGGACGAAGATCTGGTGGGATTACTGGAATAACATTCATAATCATCCACTCAGGCTTATTTCCAGATTCTCTAAATGCTTCTACTACTTCTAATCTCTTAACGATACGAGTTCTCTTCTGACCTGTAGCTGATTCTAATTCAATACGAAGCTGTGTAGCTTCAACATCTAAATCAATTGCTGCAAGTAATTCTTGAACAGACTCTGCACCCATTCCTGCTCTGAATCCATCGAATCCAAATTCTTCAACAGCATTTTCATACTCTTGTTGTGTAAGAATTTGCTTATATTCTAATGTTGAATCCTTAGGATCTAGAACAATGTAATTAGCAAAATATAATACTTTGTCTAATACTCTAGGTGATAAATCAAGAAGTAATCCCATTCTTGAAGGAATACCCTTGAAATACCATATATGAGATACAGGAGCAGCAAGCTCGATGTGGCCCATACGCTCTCTACGTACTGAAGATTTTGTTACTTCAACACCACACTTATCACAAACTACACCTTTATAACGAGCCTTCTTATATTGACCGCAATGACATTGCCAGTCTTTACTAGGTCCGAAAATCTTCTCACAGAACAAACCATCTTTCTCTGGTTTTAGTGTTCTATAATTGATTGTCTCGGGCTTTTTCACTTCACCATAAGACCATTCTCTGATTTTCTCTGGTGATGCCAAACCAATTTGAATAGCATCAAATTCAATTGGTTGATTTGTTTCTTTGCTGTTTGTACTTGGCATTATGAAACTCCCTTCTACTAATCTTCTACGTCAAATGCTTCATCATCCGCACTGAATCCTTCAGCTGCATCGTCTTCATCTTGAAGAGTCTCCTCACCAGCCTCGTGCTGTGTGAATCCTCTAGAGCTAAAGTCTTCTTTTCTTTCAAAAGCAAAATTCTTATTATCATCCATCATTATAGAATTATAATCTGTATTGTCATACTCACTTGTATCAATAAGCTGTACTTCTTGACGATCTTCATCAAGAACCTTGATATCAAGACCAAGTGATTGTAATTCCTTAAGAAGTACCTTAAATGACTCAGGAATTCCTGGTTCAGGAATATTATCTCCCTTAATGATAGATTCGTATGTCTTAACACGACCAACAACATCATCAGATTTCATTGTTAGGATTTCTTGAAGTGTGTAGCTTGCACCATAAGCTTCAAGAGCCCAAACTTCCATTTCACCGAAACGTTGTCCACCGAACTGTGCCTTACCACCAAGTGGTTGTTGTGTTACTAATGAGTAAGGACCAGTTGAACGTGCATGGATCTTATCATCTACCAAGTGGTGAAGCTTCAAGTAATGCATGTGACCAATTGTAACTGGCGAATCAAATTCTTCACCTGTACGTCCGTCACGTAATTGAACCTTACCATCTCTTGATAACTCAACGCCTTCCCACAAACTTCTATGTGCACGATTTTCACTTAGGTAATCCATTACTTCCTCACCTAATACATCTGCATATTTCTCAGTAAAGTTTGTTGTCGCATCTGCCCACTTATCTTCCTTCGCTTCTTTTGCATCGAAAGGTAAGTTTACATAATCATTTGCAAGTTCAAGTGTATCTTGAATGTCAATTTCTCGAGCACCGTCAAATACAGGTGTTTCAATATTAAATCCTAATGCTTTAGCAGCAAGTGATAAGTGAATTTCTAGCACCTGTCCAATATTCATACGCGATGGTACACCAAGAGGATTAAGTACAATATCAAGTGGTCTACCATTTGGTAAATATGGCATATCTTCAACAGGTAATACACGTGAAACTACACCCTTATTACCGTGACGACCAGCCATCTTATCACCTACAGAAATCTTACGTTTCTGAGCAATGTAGATTACCACTGATTTGTTAACTCCTGGTGGTAAATCATCACCATTTTCTCTTGTAAATACTTTGGCATCAACAACAATACCATATGAACCATGAGGAACACGAAGTGAAGAATCTCTTACTTCTCTTGCCTTCTCGCCGAAAATAGCGTGAAGTAATCTTTCCTCTGGAGAAGGTTCTGTCTCTCCCTTAGGAGTAACCTTACCAACTAAGATATCGCCTGCACGAACCTCAGCACCAATTCTAATGATACCTTCTTCATCCAAATCTGCCAAAGCATCATCACCAACATTTGGCACATCTCTTGTAATCTCTTCTGGTCCAAGCTTAGTATCTCTTGCATCAAGCTTGAGCTCTTCAACGTGAACAGATGTGTAAACGTCATCTTGAACTAATCTCTCTGAAAGAAGAACGGCATCCTCGTAGTTATAACCTTCCCAAGTCATGAAACCAATAAGTGGGTTCTTACCTAAAGCTAACTCACCCTTTGATGTAGAAGGTCCATCAGCAATAACTTCACCCTTCTCAACCTTATCACCCTTAAATACGATAGGACGTTGGTTGTAGCAGTTTGATTGGTTACTTCTTGTAAACTTAGACATTACATACTCGTCTGTGCCTTCGTCTGTCTTAATAATAATCTTTGTTGCATCAACATATGAAACAACACCTGCATTTTTTGCAACTACACAAACTCCAGAGTCAACTGCTGTCTTAGGCTCCATACCTGTTCCAACAACTGGTGCATCAGTTGTAAGTAGTGGCACTGCCTGACGCTGCATGTTAGAACCCATAAGAGCACGGTTAGCATCATCGTTCTGCAAGAATGGAATTAACGCTGTAGCAACAGAGAATACCATCTTAGGTGATACGTCCATATAATCAAATACAGTCTTATCATACTCTTGAGTCTCTTCTCTGTAACGACCTGATACAGACTTACGTACGAAATGTCCTTCTGCATCTAGCTTCTCGTTCGCTTGTGCTACATGGTAATTGTCTTCTTCATCTGCTGTCATATATACAACTTCATCTGTTACCCTTGGATTCTCTGGGTCAGACTTATCAATAACACGATATGGTGCTTCTACGAAGCCATATTCGTTAATCTTTGCATAACTAGCTAGTGAGTTAATAAGACCGATGTTAGGACCTTCAGGAGTCTCAATAGGACACATTCTTCCATAATGAGAATAGTGAACGTCACGAACCTCGAATCCGGCACGATCTCTAGAAAGACCACCAGGACCAAGTGCTGACAAACGACGCTTATGTGTCAACTCACCAAGTGGGTTATTTTGATCCATAAACTGTGACAATTGTGAAGAGCCAAAGAACTCTTTAATTGCTGCAGTTACAGGCTTAATATTTATAAGGCTTTGAGGTGAAATGCCTTCTAAATCTTGTGATTGCATTCTCTCACGTACTACTCTTTCTAGACGTGATAAACCAATTCTGTATTGGTTCTGTAGCAACTCACCAACGGCACGGATACGACGATTACCCAAGTGATCGATATCGTCATCTTTACCAATGCCATATTCAAGATGAAGATTGTAGTTAATAGATGCAAAAATATCTTCTCTTGTAACATGCTTTGGAATCAAATCTGCAATGTTACGACGAACAGCTTCTGCCAACTCTTCTCCACTCTCATATTCATTTAATAAATCTTGAAGTACAGGATAATAAACCTTCTCATTTATTCCTAAATCTCTTGGATCACAATCAAGCTCTACAAAATGATCAAAATCAACCATCATGTTAGAAAGAACCTTAACATTTCTCTCTTCTGTCTGAATCATTACGTATGGAATTGCATTGTTTTGAATCTCATCAGCAAGCTCACGACTAACAACAGTACCTGCTTCTGCAAGAACTTCACCTGTCAATTCACTAACAACATCTTCAGCCAAAACCTGATTATAAATACGATGTCTAAATGAAAGCTTCTTATTGAACTTATAACGACCTACCTTTGCTAAATCATATCTTCTTGGATCGAAGAACATAGCATTGATTAAGCCCTCAGCACTATCTACTGTAAGAGGTTCGCCTGGACGAATCTTCTTATATAACTCAAGTAAGCCTCTTTCGTAACTACCGTTACCTGTAGATTCATCAATAGATGGATCCTTTTCAAAAGAAGCTAAAATCTTAGGCTCATCGCCAAACATATCTAAAATTTCTTGGTTTGTACCAACACCCAATGCACGAATAAGTACTGTAATAGGCACCTTACGAGTTCTATCAACACGTACATAGAAGACATCATTTGAATCTGTCTCATACTCTAACCACGCACCACGGTTAGGAATAACTGTACATGAATATAGTTCCTTACCAATCTTATCATGTCCGATTGCATAATAAATACCAGGGGAACGAACTAACTGACTTACAATAACTCTTTCTGCACCATTAATTACAAATGTACCAGTTTCTGTCATAAGTGGTAAATCACCCATGAAAATTTCATGGCTTGTAATTTCGTCAGTCTCCTTATTGTAAAGCTTTACCTCTACCTTCAAAGGAGCAGCATATGTAGCATCTCTTTCCTTACACTGTGGAATTGTGTAATTAACTTCATCTTCACACAAAGTAAAGTCCACAAACTCCAAGCTCAAACGATCACCAAAAGCAGTAATCGGAGAGATATCTTCAAATACTTCTTTAAGACCTTCTTCAAGGAACCACTTATAGGAATCCTTCTGAACGTCGATAAAGTTAGGCATTTCAAGTACCTCTTTTTGTCTTGAGTAACTCATACGCATGCTTTTTCCAGCTTTCACTGGACGTATTCTGTTTTTCTCCATTTGACGTTTCACCTCTTCATTATATTTTTGTTCATTTATGGAAAATGTCTGATTTATAGCCCTTCTCCCAATCATATAAAAAGGCAGACTATACCCCTAATTATCCACAATAAAGCATTCTACATTGTAACTCCAAAAGTTCTTCTGTGTCAAGCGTTTTTTACAAAAAAATTTTGGCACACCTAAAAGGCGTGCCAATTAAATCAGTTTCTATATTTTTTGCAATTCTCAAATAACCCTTCAAGGCTTATTGATCATTTGTATATTTATCAAGCTTAGCTGCTTCTTCAAGCACTCCTGTCAACAATTCTCTTGTTGAATCAGCTTGGCTCAAATTCTGTTGTGATAGGCCTTCAGCTTGACTTGATGAAGCTGTAACTTCTTCTGTCGTTGCAGAAATATTTGTAATATTCTCTACAATCTTGTTATTTGCTTCTGATAAATCATTAAGCATTTTATCAATTTCATCAATACTATTTGTCAAATGCTCAACATTTCCGTTCATAACCTCAAAGCTTTCTGTTGCCTTCTCGATTAGAACTTCTTGTTGCTTTGTGCCTTCTGTAGATTTCTCAACCGCATTTGCAGCTTCTGTCGCATTTTCTGCAAGCTCTCCTACGATTGCTGTGATATTCTCAGTCTCTTGACGAGTCATTTCTGCTAGTTGTCTAATCTCATCAGCAACTACCGCAAAACCACGTCCAGCTTCACCTGCACGAGCAGATTCAATTGAAGCATTGAGCGCTAACAAATTAGTTTGATTTGAAATGTTAAGAATTGTATCTGTAATACCCTTAACTGCTTCAGTTCTTTCACGAAGCTCTGCCATCTTCTCAGCAACTGTTTTAGATACTTGCGAGATCGAATCTGATTGAACTTTAAGATCTGACATAACTTGCAAGCTTTCAGCATTTAACTTCTTAGATTTATCAGCAACATTTACCATATCGCGAGCCTGACGAAGTGTTTCCTCAATCGCCTCCTGAATATTCTGAGTCATAACTGTTTGAGCTTCGATATTTTCTGCTGTAATTTGTGTACTCTCAGAAATACCCTTAACAGCACCATTAACAACATCCGATGAATCCTCTAAGCTCTTAACAACATCCATAGCATCTACTGTTCCATTACGAACTTGAGCTGCAACTTGAAGTACGTCTGTAAGAATTCGTTTTGACTTCTCATTCTCATCTTCGGCTTTGCCAATTGTATCTTCGTTAAAGTCAATTGCCATTGACTCTACAATAATAATCAAAACAACGTATATTGAAGCAACTGCTGCAGCAAAGAAAGAATCAAATTGTTGATCACCTGTTAATGCTGCCCCCAACAAGAACATCTTTATTACTGGTGTTGCAAAATTTATCAAAATCATAATAACACCAGCTATTGTTAAAAACTTCTTCTTGTAATAGAAAATATATCCCGCAAGTGGAACCGACATCAAAAACAACAAATAATAACTTGTGTATACACATCCCGAGATAATTGCAATAATAACAAGGAACACAAACGATGTATATCTCATTGCACCAGTTCCTGGCTTCTTCTTGTATATAACGAAATTACAAACAACTGCTACAATAGAAAGCGCTATCATTATAATAGCAAAAATCATATTTAATCTACCTGTCAAAAATGCAGCTACATTTGAAACAATTACCAACAAGTAAAACGCAATAAAACTCAACAACAAACAATGATCAACTCTAATTGCCTGTTCCTTCTTGTCCGCATACAAAAATTTCTTCCTTGCCTTCTTTGCCATATCTTTCCCCCTAATTTTAAATGTATCTTTATTATTTCACAAACTCTTTTACTTGCTTGACAATACCCTTAGCATCTAATTCATACTTCTCTAATAGCTTAAGCGCTGGTCCAGATTCACCAAAAGTATCTCTCACACCAATCCTATACTGCTTTGTAGGATGATTTTCCGCCAAACACTCTGCCACTGCCGAACCAAGTCCGCCAATAATTGAATGTTCTTCTATTGTAACAACTTTGCCAGTCTTCTTTGCCGATGCGATAACTGTCTCTTCATCAAGTGGCTTAATAGTATGAACATTTACCACCTCTGCAGAAATCCCCTCTGTGGCAAGAATCTCAGCTGCCTCAAGTGCCTCTGCAACCTCTAAACCAGTTGCAAATAATGTAACGTCTTCCCCTTCTCTAAGAACAGGAGCTTTGAACAAATCAAAATCAAGTCCTGGTTCGTTATATGCAGGAACCGCTAGACGTCCTACTCTTACATAACAAGGTCCATCTACATCCATCAAAGCCTTGATACATGCTTTGGTCTCCTCGTGGTCCGCTGGACTAAATACCATCATTCCAGGAATATTTCTCATAAGAGACAAATCTTCTATACATTGATGTGTGGCACCGTCTTCACCAACAGAAATACCTGCGTGACTTGCCACAACCTTAACATTAAGCTTAGGATATGCAACCGAATTACGAATTTGCTCGTATGCTCTACCCGTTGCAAACATAGCAAAGCTTGAACAAAATGGCACCTTACCACAAGTCGCAAGACCTGCTGCCATACTTACCATATTAGCCTCTGCTATACCACAGTCGATAAATCTTTCTGGAAATTTCTTACCAAAGATAGCTGTCTTAGTAGATTCTGCTAAATCAGCATCTAAAACAACCAATCTATCGTCCTTCTCACCTATTTCTGCCAAAGCTTCACCGTAGCTTTGTCTAGTTGCAATTCTCTTTAATTCTGACATAGCTCTTCCTCCACTTTGGTTAATTCTTCTAATGCTTGTGCTGCCTGTTCATCATTTGGCGCAACACCGTGCCATCCGACCTGGTTCTCCATGAAAGACACACCCTTACCTTTGACTGTCTTCATAATAATAACCGAAGGTTTACCAGAAGTTGCTCTCGCTTCTTGGAACGCACTTCGTAGCTTGTCAAAATCATTTCCATCATCTACTTCAATAACGTGGAAATTAAACGCCTTAAACTTATCACCTATAGGATATGGACTGTTAACTTCATCAACAGGTCCATCAATTTGAAGACCATTATTATCAACAATCCAACATAAATTATCTAATTTTCTGAAACCAGCAAACATTGCTGCTTCCCATACTTGCCCTTCTTGAAGCTCTCCGTCTCCAAGCAAAGCATATACTCTATAATCCTTCTTATCAATTCTTCCTGCCATTGCTATTCCGCAAGATGCAGATGCCCCTTGACCTAATGAGCCCGAAGACATATCAATACCCGGTGTATATCCAACACAAGGATGACCTTGCAAATGCGAACCTATCTTACGAAGTGTAAATATATCTTCTTTTGGGAAAAATCCTTTTTCTGCCAATGCCGCATATAACCCTGGCGCACAATGACCTTTTGATAAAACAAATCGATCTCTATCATCCATATTAGGATTAGCAGGGTCGATATTCATTTCTTCAAAATACAAGTATGTAAACACATCAGCCGCCGACAAAGATCCCCCTGGATGTCCCGCACCTGCTGCGTTTGTCCCGTTAATAATTCCTTTTCTAACATTTACCGCAATCTTCTGCAATTCAGTATTAGTCATTACTATTTCCTTTCAGCACAATATATTGTGTATTCTACTATAATTTCACTACATCTTCAAGAGAAATCAACATTATATTCTTAATTGCTCCTGCCACGGTTAATGTATTTTCATGAAAACCGCTTTTAGAAAACACAATATAGAAAACATCTCCTTTAGAAGATACTCTTTTGGTCAACTCAATCAAATTCTTAAGTGTTGCCATCTCAATTGGTGCATCATCATAGTAGCATCTAGCGAAAACAGTTGAGCTCTTACCCTCTGTCTGACCAAGCGCAACTAAATCAAAACCATCAGTTGTGCCCTTTTCTTCATCATTTTCCCACCAATTGCCGATTGCTTCAATCGAAAATGGTAGGTTACCTTGTGCCGCCTCTCTCTCAAGATACTCCTTACACATGCGTACAAACACAAGGCGCATATAATCTCCAACCTCTGGTTCAATCAACTCCGACCACATATCTCTGATTTTGCCTGTATAATACCAGTCAATATTAGGCGCAACGTATCTATACCAGAATAAATAATTCGTATTTACAATTCCATATCTAGTCTTTTTGCGGTTATTCTTCTCTGTAATACAATTATGCTTCTCGACAACTCCAATAGACATAAGTGTATTCATATAAGGAACAACCACGTCCTTTGGCTTATTAACAAGCGCCGAAATCTGATTAACTCTAACATTTCCCTGCGCAAGCGTCATAAGGATTCTGTTATAGTAAGAAAGTTCTCTCAAGTCAAGACTCATTGTAGCCTCAGGCATAAGTCCAGCTTCATGCGTTGACTTCAAGAATAATTCTTTTGCAACGTCCTCCAAACCGCCATGGATACGGGACAAATGTTGAGGTATACCACCAGTTAATCCATAAAGGAACGCCCTTTCCTCTCCATCTCTCTCAGGGAAGAACTCACACGAATCGTAAAATCCCATGCCTTTAAGTTCTATTTCTAGCTTGTCGACATCCTTCCAAATCGCCTTCTTACCCATCACAAACTTGTCCATAGCAAGAAAAGAATCGCCACACAAAATCAACTTAATGTTCTTATCCGCCCACTTATTCATGACATACTCCTTAAGGAGTACTTCGTACTGTGCATCCGCTTTAACAAAGTTAGGATAATTATCTATTATTAGAATAATTTTGTCGTCCCCAGCCTTCTCTTCTATAGTGTTCATCAACTCTTCGAAGCTAGGAATCATCTCGTATTCTTCTTTGAGAACATCTAAATTTGCTGTGTTGGCAAAACGTGGCATCTCATATATTTCGCCCATAGCTCTTGCGAAAAGCACCAATTGACCTACACCAGTTGTAGGATATGCCGTATGGAAAATGTGCTTCTTATCTTTCACAAACTCACGTAGCAATGTACTTTTACCCATTCCGAGCTGTCCATAAACGCAAGCAACTTTCTTATTATCATCTTCATAGAAACCATTTAATGCTTCTATTTCTTTTTTTCTTCCTATAAACATTTTTACACCTCTTCAACGCTGCAGAAAATTCATAATACAGCATTTTTATTGTATTACGATTCAACTATATTTTCAACAACAAAATATGGGGTACATTTCTGTACCCCACACTAAATCTATGCAAATAAAATTTATTCTACAAAATTATTCTCTTAAATTGTTCAAATCAAGCCCTACAGAACCATCCTCGTGCTCAAAAGCAGCAAGCTCTGGGTTGTCCATTTTCTCTTGAGAATAAGCCATATATGCCTTTGGATTATGCTTTTGCTCTTCCCATAACTTATCCGCAATCGGAGCCCATTCCTTAGCATATTCATCACATTTACTACAAAGCTGCTCTGCAGTCTCTTCGCACTCAGCGTTTGTTCCTTTTGCTCCTGTCTTCTCAACCATTTCACGAAGCAAATCAGGATTCTCCAACATAGGACAAGGTCTTAACATATTTCTATTAAATGGCTGACCCTCGTGATATGCCTTAAATAGTGGACTTTGTAACATCTCAAGAATCGAATTATCATGAATATTCGAATCTGAGAAATGAATAAATACACATGGCTCTGCGTCACCTTGCGCGTTAATGTGGAAATAATTTCTTCCGCCCGCAATACAACCGCCAACAAATTCTCCATCATTTTGGAAATCCATTGGATAGAAAGCAATATCATTTTGACCATCACGCACCCAACGAATTTTGTCAATAATCATCTTACGTTGCTCAGTTGTTGGCATAAGCTCAGGCGCTGCATTTCCTCCAATTGGCATGTAATGGAAGTAGAATCCAAATCTCGCACCCTTATCTGCCAAAAATCTAAAGAATTTCTCATCTGTAACAGCCTCAATGTTGTTACGTGTATAACAAATTGATGTACCAAAAATGATTCCATATTTAGAAAGAAGATCCATAGCTTTCATAGCTGCTTCGTAATGACCTTCACCACGGCGTTCATCATTGGTTTCTTCTGAACCTTCAACAGAAAGAAGGAATGTAATATTTCCAAGCTTAACAATCTTCTGACAAAGATCATCATCAATCAAAGTAGAGTTAGAGAACAACGCAAACATACAGTCATTATGCTTTGCCGCAAGCTTCAATATATCATTTTTACGGACTGTTGGCTCTCCACCCGTCATAAGATACAAATGTGTACCAAGCTCTTTTCCTTGAGTTACAATTTTGTCCATGTCCTCGAATGACATGTTGTTTTTGTGACCATATGTACCCGACCAGCAGCCTGTACAATGTAAATTACAAGCATCCGTTGGATCAAAAAGAATTAACCAAGGAATATTACACTTATATTTCTCACGGTTTTTACGAATAGTTGTTGTTCCTCTAAGGAAAGACTCATATCCTAAATTAACCAAAACCTTTTGTGCATAGTCAGGATCTGTTTCATCTATAACATTATTAATAAACTTCACCCATCTATTCTCAGGATTCTGAAAATACTCTCTAGCCATCACAAACTTGTTCTGGTTCTGCTGTGCGCCCCAGAACTTATCTGCGGCATCAACTATTTTCAAATAAAACTTCGTTCTCTCTTCTATATTCTCTTTACTTAACTTTTTAACTAGTCTTGCAGCAAGAATTTCAAATCCTTTTCTCTCTATTGAATGACCAATCTTCCCAAATATATTAGACATAATTTCCTCCTATATCTAAATCTGTATGCTTACACATAACATATAGATATAACAATACACTATATTTTTATTGCAAAATAATGCTAAAGTACATTTTAACACATGCCCCCTTTTTTGCCATATGCAAAATGTCCATTATTCCACAAACGTTGTTATATTTCATAGTAAATTTGTATAAAATATGACACCAACAAAAAAGAGCAGGATTAATTCCTACTCTTGTTTTATATTTGTCGTTACTCACATGGCAAGCCGCTCAAATATGACAAATCTCCTAAATCTTCATATAATTTAACAAGGCTTGTTTCCTTTTCTTCTGCTGTGTAATCCTTTGACAATGTATGTGCTTTAGCATATAGATGAATTCGCCTCTCAAAATCAACATTTGCCTTTGCTATCAAATCATACACACTGTCCGATGTAACCTGATCCTTTGCCCATGGATTACGCCACTTTTTACGACGAAGATTACATGGATCTTTGTATTTTGTGACATTATCGTTCGGAATCATAGATGATATAAACGCGTGTCCAAGTATTAGCTGTTCTATTTTCCTGATTGTTCGTTTCTTTATGCTAGTTGGGTCCTTCATCAAGTTAGCTTCACGTCTCATAGCTTGCATTGCGCCATTTATATGTGTAAGCTTTACCTTCGAGCCAGGAAAAGCTATTTTTATAGCTCTAAATAGAAGTAATGCAATAACTCCATGCTCATAAATAGGCAAGAAAATGGTTGAACCCATCATAAATTCTGAAGGTCTCAAATGTGTATAATGTCTTAGAAGCGCATTATCAATGTCAGTTTCTAAGAAAACATGCATTCCAAAATCCTTAAGTGGCTTATCTTTGTGTTCGAGCTTCTTTGTTCTGTAATAAATGTAAGGATGACAATACACATCTAATGTATAGTGTCCCATAAAGCCGCAAATATATGCGTCAGCAACATTTCTTGAGCGCTTTTGAGTCAATGTATTTCTTGCTGCAATTAAAGCTTCAAAAAACGATGTTGAACTACTAGCATGTATCTTGTCGCCTATATTTTCTTTGTAAAACAACCACGATGGCAAATGATAAAAGAACACATCTGGTCCTTGCAATCCCAAATTATAGCTTTTAGGATGGTTTACTAGAAATTGTTCGTGTTTATCTGGTGTAAAGTTAGCAAGTGCATTTTTGCCAAACAAATAATGTGATTTAAATCCTGGCATATCGTCCTCCATTTAACTTTCATAAATTGTAATCTTCATTTCTCATAATTATAGCACTTAATCGAATTTATCACAAAGAATAAGATAATTTTTGACATACCCGTGTTATTCTTAACATTTCCAAGCTTGTTAATTCTACCTTTAATTAATTTCCTTGATTTCTCCCGATCTATAGCACTCTAAAAGAGTTTCAAGGTCTTCTATATCTTCCTTAATCTTCTTTCCTATATCAGTATCCTTAACCATTACTCTAGAAACCTCTGTTTCAACAACACTAGATTCCGACTCGATATCCTTATTATACTTAAGCGCCTCTTCTACACTTGTAAAAGGTCTATGTGACTTAAGCCTTATCCCATGAGAATTGTAAATCATTGTATATCCGGCTGTTCCAGTTGATTTGTGATAGCTCTTACAAAAGCCTCCATCAATAACATACAATTTGCCATTTGTACGAACTGGCACTTCGCCCTTAACAGTTTTAACCGGGGTATGTCCATTAACAATATGAGATTTTGGCGAAAATAATCCAAAATCACGCAATATCATATTTATTGTTCTCTCTTCATAATAGAATTTAAAATATTTATTTTGCGGCTCTACCCAAGTCTCTTTATCGTCTATATATGTACGTTCAAAGGTTTTCAATATACGCCCACACATTGGCGATTTGAAACCGCCCCACAAGTACCACATAAAGTCAAGATCCTTCTCATGGTGGGATTTGTCTCCCGAATGTCGTATCAAGCCTTCCTTTTTCCTATTGAAAAATGCACGCCTTGCCACTACTGAGCATGCATCAAAATATGCTTTGCCAGAATACTCTTTTCCCTCAACCAAAGCTCTATCAAAATTACCATATTCATCAAGTGGTACGCATCCATGATAAATTAAATTATCATTATATATTTTGTACATACTGCCTTTATCGTAGAGGAATTCAACATGTTTGCTAATTCTCTCACCATTTACAAAATCATATACCATATCATCCATTATCTTCTTTTCTTCTGGCGATAATACGTATGGATTTGCAGGATCTACTGTCGGAAAGTCATGAGTATTAAGTTCATATACCTTTCCATCTAGTTCAATTGTATAATTATCCCAATTAACCCTATGAAGTAGTCGTCTTTCCTCTAATTCGAACTCAGGATTTGCTGCAATTACTGCGCCTTCCACCTTCTGAAGAATTACAGACATCGCTTTGTATGCTGCTTTCATAGGATCCTTCTCATCGTAAGTATCTAACGCAAAAAGCATTAAATTTCTAACTGATATTCCATAACCGTTTTCAAGAATTTCTGCATTAGAATACTTAAGGTTATTGCGCACAAGATTTGCTATACAAGCTTTAGAGCCTGATGCTGCACCCATCCACAAAATATCATGATTTCCCCATTCTATGTCTATAGAATGATGGTCCATCAAAAGATCCATGATTTTATCCGCATTCGCGCCTCTATCGAAAATATCACCGACAATATGCAAGTGATCGACGGCCAAGCGCTTTATCAACTCAGCTAACGCAACGATAAATTCATCTCCATTATTAAGATTAATGATAGTTTCTAGAATTTCTCTATGATATAGAACTTGGTTGTCATCCTCATCCTTTTGAACATGCAACAGCTCATCTATAATATACGCAAAATCCTTAGGCATAGCCTTACGAACCTTAGAGCGAGTGTATTTAGACGACAAAATCTTTACAATTTCAATTAGCTGATTCAAGGTCATTTTGTACCATTCAGTAGATAACTCCATCTCTTTTTGAAGAACCTTAAGCTTCTCTCTTGGATAATAAATAAGAGTACAAATCTCCTCTTTCTCTTTATCTGTCATCGATTCGCCAAAAATAAGATCGACCTTTTCTCTAACTACACCAGAACAATTATTGAGTATATGAAGAAACGCTTCATACTCACCGTGCAAATCACTCATAAAATGTTCTGTACCCTTTGGCAAATTTAAAATTGCATTTAAGTTTATGATTTCTCTGCACACTGACTGCTTTGTAGGATATTCCTTCGCAAGCATTTTTAAATATTTTTCTTTACTTTTACCCATTCATTTTCCCTTTCATATAGAAAACTCTTTGGATAAATTATATCATATTTACAATATATATTAAATCATTTTATACTCATCTGTCCGTCAAATATATAATAATTTACCGTGCTTTTTTGTCTGTAATTTGTTATCATAATCATATGGAATATACAAGTGATAAATTAAAAACCTACACAATTGAAAATGACAAAATCAAAGCAAAGGTTACAAACTACGGAGCAACCTTACTAGAGCTATGGATTTCTAATAAGAAAGGGGAGAAATTAGACGTAATTCTAGGCTATGAGAAGCTAGAAGACTATTTTGATAATCCACCTGCTTTTGGTTGTTGTGTTTTGCCTAACGCAAATCGTATAGAAAATGCAAGCTTTGATATTAACGGCAAGGAGTACGTTCTTGACCAGAACGATGGCAAAAACAGCTTACATAGCGGTTTTGAACCATTGCACAAGAGACTATGGAGCGTGATTAATCAAGCTGAAGATTCTATCACCTTCTCATATGACAGTCCTGATATGGAGTGCGGTTTCCCAGGAAATAGACATTTCGAAATAAGATATACGCTTATAGACAATTCTTTAGAAATTACATATAGCGCAGATACAGATAAAGCAACAGTATTTAACCCTACAAATCATAGTTACTTTAATCTTAACGGTCACAATTCTGGCGATATATTAAGTCACGAATTAACAATCAACTCAAGTGCTATTACATACAGTGATTCAGAAAGTATTTGCAACGGCGAACTAGTAAATGTCACTGACACACCTTGGGATTTTAGAACACCTAAAGCAATAGGCAAAGATATTAATTCTAGTCATGAAGATATGATTTTAAAGAAAGGTTATGACCATAACTACGTGTTAGAATCAGAACACGCAGCTACTCTCTTATCTAAAGACTCTGGTATTAAACTTGACATTTACACTGATGTTCCAGGTCTTCAGATATATACTGGTAATTATCTTGCAAAAAGCGATATCGGAAAAGGAAATTACCCTTATGCTCCAAATTACGGAGTTGCACTAGAGACTCAATTTTTCCCTAATAGTGTAAATGTTGATTCTTTTGAAAAACCTTACCTTTATCCTGATGAACCAAAGGTATACACTAGTACGTATAAGTTCGGTCTTATTTAGGAAAACCAACAATATTTATTCTAGTTTTAACTTTATTAAACGACAAAAAATTAAGCGTAGCTTCTGCTACGCTTTTTCTTATCCTACTGTTTTATCAACTAGCTCTAGAATCTTTGTAGAATCGAAAGGTTTAGTTACATATCCAGCTACACCTATCTTCTCTGTTGATTCTGATAATTGGCTATTTTGCTGTGCAGATGCTATAACAATCTTTGCATCTGGATATTTCTCAACCAATTCTTTGGCTGCAGTAATACCATCCTTCTCTGGCATTACTACGTCAAGCATCACAATATCTGGATGATGCTCCTCGTATGCATCCATCACTTCTGAACCATCCTTAGCTTCTACGACATCATGTGTTCCAGAAACAAGAATACCTTTGAGCATCAATCTTGTATAATCATTATCATCTACTATTAATATTTTCGCCATAATGTACCTCTAATCTTTCAAGTAACCATAACAATTTTACCATACTTACCTCTTGCAAGCAAGAATGTATGATATTTCACACAAAAGTATTATTATTTGCTACTTAACATATGGCTTATCGACTTTAATCACGCAGAAATAACTCTCTCCTATCTGCTCTCGCACCTTATCAGAAATCATCAACATCACTTCTTTATCAGTCATTTTCAGACTGTATGGCTTCACCACGTCAAAAATAATATTAGTATGCGTCCCTCCACTTGGAACAACTCTAAAATCATGCATTGTCATTTCTTCTGATATCTCGCTTACTATTGACAACACTATATCTTTTAGTCTATTTACTTCTGGATTATTTGTCTCTATCGGATCTAGATGAATACAAGATTCGCAACTTAACTTAGTATTTAATTCATACTCTGTTTGATCAATTATGTCATGTATCTGAACAATATCTTCTGAAGCATCTACTTCTGCGTGTAAAGACACCATAACACGTCCTGGCCCATAATTATGGACAACCAAATCGTGTATACCTTGAATTCTATCGTGAGACAAAACTATTTGTTCAACACTTTCAACAAATTCTTTTGTAGGTGGCTCTCCCAAAAGCGGCCCTATAACGTCTTTTCCCGCTTCAAATGCAGCATAACATATAAACAACGCCACAAGAAGTCCAGCGTATCCGTCTATTGACCATCCTGTGAAATGTGTAACAATCATAGAAATTAATACTACAAGAGTAGCTATTATATCTGACAAAGAATCAATTCCTGTTGCTTTTAATGCACTAGAATTAATTTTGCGTGATAAACTCATATTATAAAATGCCATGTATAGCTTTACAACTATAGACACGACAAGTATTACAATTACAACAGGATTTAGAATTGTTAACTCTGGATTAAAGATTTTCCCTATTGATTCTTTAAACAAAGTAATACCCATAAACGCGATAATCGCTGTAACAACCAACCCCGCTATGTATTCCATTCTTCCATGACCGAAAGGATGATCAGGATCAGGCTTTTTTGCTGCTAGTTTAAATCCTATTAATGTCACAAGCGATGAACCTGCATCGGATAAGTTGTTAAGCGCATCTGCTGAGATCGCTATCGAATTTGAAATCAATCCAGCAAAGAATTTTATCCCAAAAAGCAAAACATTTAATATGATCCCTACTATTCCACAAAGTGAACCATACGCATTTCTAACTTTTGAATCAGTGTAATTCTTGTTATCCTTTATAAATATTTTCGATAAAAGTGTAATCATTTTATTATTCCTTGTTTTATTTATTCGGCATATACTGCCTGCTTATATTTTACCTAAATAAAACAGAAATTGCAAAGGCTAACATTGCACAATAATACGTCAACAAATTAAATCTATGTATCATCTTTCTCAATGCGAAGTTGCTGAAGTTGTAAAAATACAAAAAGATTATCAAAAAGTCTGATGTAAAGAATAAAACTCCACCTATCCCCATTAATATGCTTGATACATCTGCCACTACAAAAGCATCATAAACCGATTTAAATAATAACGAAGAAACAAAGAACGAATATATAAGAATTGGCACTAATAATTTACCAACCTGTAATTTAAATACACGTATCACTATAGCAATAAATCCAACTGACAATAGCGGAAAGACTATAAGCCAAATATTTAACTGTAGATTTAACATATACATCAATATTAAGAAACATATATGGCCTACGGCAAAAAACACAATGCCCATTGTCATGTATTTTCTTTTTCCTAATTGATTATATTGCCCAATAAATAAATCTCCAAAAAAGCAAAATACAAACGCTGCAAGCATCACATAATCTTCCACAACAATGCTACCACTTATCTTATTATAAATTGCAACTACCAAGCAAATCATAAAGCATGTACTAGCAATCATTTTGGTTGGAAGGTACCATCTTTTGCTTAACGAATTATCACACATACATAACAGCACACCTTGACTTAGCATACTTATAACTACCATAAAAATGATTAAAGAATACATATACTTCCCCCCTTTTCATTATAAAAACCCTATACCTAAAACTCAGCCCTCCTAAAACATCTAAACGTCCTTCATACAATAATAAACAATTACACTTTTGACATTTGTTTATTATAGATATTATATACAAACGTTTGACTCACAAAACCTACCATCTTCTTACTTAATTATATTATATAATATAAAAACTCGAAACCCTTTCGGGTTCCGAGCCTTATATTTTTATTTTCTATCATTCATAATTTTTGCTTTTCTAAGTCTTGAATATACGATAAATCCTACACCTACTAAAAGCACAGCGATACACAAAATATATCGTGGATCAATATCTCCGTCTGCTGTCTTAGGAGTTGCATCCTTTGAATGACTAAAGCTTGTTCCATACTTAATAATTTTTCCTGTCGCATCTGTTACAGTACCATCTGGATATGTTACAGTACCATCTGCATTTACTACTCCACCACTAGCCGAAGGATTCGACGGATTTGGAATCGGAGTAGGTGTTGGTGTCGGAGTTGGATCCGGTGTTGGCGTTGGATCCGGTGTTGGTGGATCCGGTGTTGGTGGATCTGGTGTTGGTGGATCCGGTTTTGGTCCAATAACAATAAACGGAATATTATTATTCTTAGCAAATGTCTCTGCTGCAGAATCAGCAGCACCATAAATAGTTGTAGGACTCCAACCTGGTTGATCTCCAATATTAGTTACACTTGAAGGAATTGTCGCTGTTGTAATTCCTGAATTTGAAAATGCACTTCCTTCTATAGTAGTTACCGAACTTGGAATTGTAACACTTCCAATATAATAACATCCTGTAAACGCATTTGTTCCAATAACAGTACATGAACCCGAAATGTTAACTGATGACTTTCCTTCAGGCACTTGAATCAATCTTGAACCAGCAGCATTATACAAACATCCATCTGACGAAGTAAACGCACTATTACCAGAAGCAACATTTATCTCATTCATGTTAGAACATTCTCTAAATACTCCACTACCCAAGCTTGTACAATTCGCTGGAATTGTTATAGACGAAAGTGATGCGCATCCATAAAATGCATTCGAACCAATTGACGAAATACCACCTGGAAGAGATACCGAAATCAAGCTTCCGCATTCTCTAAACGTATTTGTTGGAATTGAACCCAAATTTGAACTAAGTGTTACATTTTGTAATTGAGAACATCCACTAAATACTTCATCCCCCATCGAAGATACAGAATCAGGCATTGTAACACTAGTAATCGCGTTACTAACTCCACAATTCTTAAAAAGTCCACCATTCAAGGTTGTTACTCCATCAGGTATTGTAACTGCTCCACCTGCACCAGTGTAAGAAATAGCAACTGTATCATCATCTGATAAAATAAAATCCCCTACCTGATGGTCGGCGCTTAAGCTTTGCCCAACAACAATAAATGCTGTCAAAACAATAGATACCGCAATGCAAGCCAACCCTATTAGTCCTATTAATTTACCTTTTTTCATTGCTCGTCTCCATTTTGTTACGAAAAAATTTCACTATATCTTGTATATTATACACCTAATTTACTTTTTTTGCCACTATAAATAATCTTCCATCTTCAGTATAACTATTACAAGTTGATAAAGTCAACAATTTATCATCTTTATTAACGTTAATATCACTTCCGTGAACCGATAAATTAGCGATTGTAGAAATAAATGCACTTACCTGTGCTTCATCATTTTCAGCATTTACAAAATTATAATACTTGAAATTGTTATCATCTTGGTACCCTACTTCAGATAAGCACACAGCAACAACCTCATATTGTCCTTTTGCATATTTCGTGTCAAATGTGATTATCTTATGATTATTATAAAAATCTAGGTCCAAATATTTTTTTAATTCACCAAATACGGTTCCATTTTTCATGTTATGTCCGTAAAGAATCGTATTGGTTGTAGGATTCGCAACATCACATCTATAGTCCATAAAAACAGATCCCGCAGAATCTTCAGAATTGTCAAATGTATGTGTTAAATAATATTCGTTATCTCCTGCCTTCTGAACGACTGGGTAGTTGATTTTTGTATCACCTATTGTTATCCATCCTACGAAATCAGGGTTTTGAGCCACGAGATCTTGATATTCTGGCAAAACAGTGAGTGTAGACGGATCTACCTTAGTATTTTCAGTATTTTTTTGCTTTTTATTAGTATTTTCAGAAGTTTTATTTGCTTCAGACGCTACCTTTTCTGCCTGTAATTCAGCCATTTTACGAGTCTGAACATAGTCAACAATTTCTGATATTCCAAAGTACGCAAAAAAGATAATTGCAAGGCCTACTATGGCGATACCAATTATCTTTTCTTTTTTGACCTTAGACTCTGCCTCTTCAACATCATCCTTTACTTCTAATAAACCTACCGATTTATCAGCAACGATATCTGCCAAATGAGCATAGAATTTGTCCCCTATTGGGCTTTTAAATACAATCTCCCCGGCGCGAATCATGTTATAGAGTCGCACCGCTACTTTGGGATCATGTATATTTAGCTCTTTATTAATACATTCAATTTTCTTCAAATCTTCCTGTCCGTCTCGATACTCATGAAAAGTATCAAATACAAACTCTCCAATTCGAAACTTATTGTCTTCTTGCATTACTGTATCATCCTATTTTACTCGAACTGCTACAGAATCTGAGAAATATCCGTATAAGAACTCATTCTCACTTATCTTTTCATAAGCACGAACCTTATAATAGTAAGTTCCATTGCTTACAAGACCTGAATCTGTATAACCTCCTGCAGTTGCAGGCATTACAGCAATCTTCTGATAAGTACCGTTTGGTTCTATACTTCTATAAATCTCGTATCCTGATACATTTGCGTTAGGATTCCAGTTAATTGTTGCACGTCCTCTAGCATATGAAGTAATTGCTAGCTTTGGAGCCGAAATACCAGTGTGTGCTGATACATCTTTGAACAATCCATATGTAGTCTTACCGTTTACAGTTATAAACGTTCTAACCTTAAAGCCATAAGTTGTAGCTTGTGTCAACCCACTTACATCAAAGAATGTATTCTGTGTTGTTCCATATTTTATAGAACAATCTGAAGAATATATTTCATATCCTGTAACATGAGCATTGTTAGTCCAGTTAAGTCTTATTGATGTATCACTAGTAGGTGTTGCTTGTAAATTAAGCATTTGTGGTGCAATTATATTGAAATGCAATACATTTTCACCAACAAAATTGCCCTTACCGTGTACGGTTATTGTTCCAACACCAGGATTAATATTATCCTTGTAAGATAATGTGTAATCACGTCCTTCTTGAAGAAGAACTCCATTACATCTAATAATTACTGGTGGATATAATACTCTTCCTGTGTATGTGTTATCAATAAGCGGAATCATGTCACAAATGTTAACATTTCTTCCAATAATATCATAAGTAACTGTCAACTCGCAAGTCCTAGCCCCAACATTTAGTGGAATAACTGCTGTTATGGTACCAACATTTGTGCAGTCATCTGTTCCTGTACTAGAATTTACATATTTAACCTTTGATGGATCATAAGTTATCTCTGTACCTGCAGGTGTTAACACCTTGAAGTTAGGCTTAATCTCTGAACCTGTATATGTATATTGGTTAGCATAATCTACTACCGTAAGCATTTCAGGATCAAATACGATATTGTAATCAGCTGTCACTGTTTCAGATGAATAATATGGTTTAAGAGGAGTTATTGTAGCATGAGCGCTAGTCTCCCAGTTATCATCTGAGTAATATGTAACACTATAATCAACATCTTTAACTAAGTTATTTCCACCACAGCTAACCTCTAAAGGAGCCTCTACTCGTTGTCCAGTATAGAACTGATCTTCAACATTTATCACAGCTTCTGAGAATTTACCAACTACGTTGAAGTTTCTCTCAACTATTCCCGCAAAATTTCCTTTACCTTCAACAACTAACTTAGCTTCTCCAGCATTTACATTATTCTCGTATGTAACATCATAATCAACACCTTCTACAAGAACGGTCTCCACAAGCTCTGGTGTCAATGCGTATACCTTAACTTCTGGCTCAACAGCCTCGCCTGTATACCAGTACTGTGTGCCATCTACAAGAACAACTTGGAAATTACCTTCAATCTCTCTTCTTTGGATTATGAAATCCTTAGCATAATCGTCAGCACCAATATCATAATTTCCTTGTAAATGTACCATGATTACAGCAGGGTTCTCTACTGTACTAACATTTACATTATGATTATAACCAACTGTATAATCGATTCCTGCTCTAAGAGGTGTAACCTCATCAATCTCTGTATCATATACCACAACACTTGGTGTTATCTCATTTCCTGTGTAAGTAGCTATATAATTGCCACTCTCGTCCTTAGGCAAGTTAGGAACTATCATTATCTTAGAAGCATCGGCAACCTTTGGTGTAATCTCGTAATCAATTACAGTTCCACCATAATATCCGCCCGTTCCTTCTATATAAGCTTTCTTAAGTCCCTTATTCTTCAAATCTGAAGAACCATCTTCAGCTTCGTATCTAACTACATAATCTACACCTTCTGTAAGTGTAACGCCTCCAAGCTGTGCAATTGCTTTAGGCTTATGTTCTTGACCATCATACACAAATGAAACTTGTTCTAATGCAGCCGTAACCGCGTCCATGCTGTGACCAATATTGAAGTATTTATCTACAACTCCGCCATAATTTCCAAGTCCTGTAATTCTTATGGTTGGTCTCAAGCTTTCATCTTCATAGTCTGCTGGACAAGATTTGACATTATTTAAATACTCAACATCATAATCAACACCCTCTGTTAGAACAAGATCTCTTGTCGTATCCCTAACAACGATATCAGGTGTTATCTCTTCTCCTGTATACTCTTGATTAGCATCATAAGTATATTCAATATCTAACGCATCTACAGGCTTTGCTGTTACACTATATTGCGTATTCAAAGAATCTACGAAGTTACCGTTACCAGCTACTTTTATTGAATAAGAACCAACATCTACCATTTCTGTGAATCCGTTGTAAGTAATTGTATAATCTGTGTCCTTATTTAATGTGTAGAAAATTTCTTCACCTTGTGCATCCTTAGTTCCTGTAGGACAAAGAACCTTAATTTCAGGTGTTATAGGCTCTCCTGTATAAACGCTACTATTAGAGCCAACTACAATCTTACCATTTGAAAGACTTGTAGGTGTTATCTTAAATGTCTTTTCAGCAGTTCCAGTAAAGTTATTATGTCCTGTAATTGTTATCTTCGCTGAATCAGTTACGCCAGTATTATTAGTTACTAAATAAGTGTAATCATTTGCTGTTCCTTTATATAACTCTCTACCGGCAAATTTAACAGAAAATTCAGGCTCAACTGGTAAGCCACCTGCATAACCCGTATCTTTTACTGTAAAATCAGCATTTGCGATATCTTCCGGTGTTATTTCAAATGTTTTATTAATATTACCTTTATAATTTCCTGTTCCAGCTATTCTTACATTTGCAGTACCAACATTTTGATTATTCGAATAAGTTACTGTGTAATCAGTATTTAATACTAGCGGAGTACCTGACTCTGTAGCAACCGTTATGCTTGGTTGAATTACGCCTCCACTATATGTGTATGTGTTTGATGGGGAACCATCAATTAATACATTTTCGCCACCTGTGAACCATACTGGAGTAATCTTAAAGGTCGCACTCTTGCTTCCTCTAGTATTATCACCCATAGCTTCAATCTTAACCAAACCACCTTCATTAACATTTACATTGTTACCGTATGTAACTGTATAATGAACATCCTTAGAAAGTGGCTTGCCATTACAGGTTACCGAAATATCTGGTACTGTAATCTGGCTTCCTGTATATTCTTTGCTTTCAGGCACGCCTGTAATAATGGCATTTTCCAAATTGTACTTAATACTAAAGCTAGCTCCTTTTTCACCCTTAAAGTAACCACCACTCTTGGCTGTTACAGTAACAGTTCCTTCACCAACCTCTGTATTATCGCCATAAGACACCGTATAATCGATGCCATTTGTTAACACTTTATCACTATACTTAACTGTAGGACTTGGCTTAATAGCCGATCCTATATAATCATATACAGTTCCTACATTTACAATAGTTGCATTATATAGATTACCTATAACCTTTACAGCATGCAACGAATCGCCGTACATAGCATTTTTACCAACTATATCTACTGTTCCGTTACCAGGTAATGTTGTTCCTCGCTTTACAATATCGTAATTGTCACTACTTACTGTTATAACCTGACTAGGATCGTCTGGATCCTTATACTTAACAACAACGTCTCCTACAACAATATCTCCGCCTACCAAATCGTATTCATCATTGATACCTTCAACGGTAAATATTGAACTATCGCTGATATTTCCTCGTATATTAAAGGATGTTGTAAGTGTTCCATCGTACGAACCAATTCCTGTGATTTCAACTAATGGACCTTCATGAGCAGCAACATTTCCTATGCCCACCTTCTTGTTGTTAATGTAATTAACTGTATAATCTACACCTTGCTTTAAGACTTTACCATTGTAAAATACGCTAACGCCTGGTGTCTTTGCTGTTCCATCATAGATTACATCTGTAATCGGAGAAATAGTTGTATTATCAGGTTTTAACTCTCTCTTAACAATATCAAATGTTCTCGATTCGTTAATACCTTTATAATTACCTTTACCGATTATTCTTATCTTCGCTGGCACGCTTGTCGTAACATCAATGTTATTCTCATACTCTATATCATAATCAATTCCCGGCTTTAGCAATATAGTTGATGAATCACTCAACTTGCGTGTCACTGTTACGCTAGGTCTGATCTCTTCTCCTGTATAAGCTTGATCTGGAACACTTGAAATTGATATTCCACCTGACAAAGCTGAAGCAGATCCCAAATCATATTGATTAATAACATATTCTACAACACGAGTACCAACATAATTGCCTTGTGCTGTAATTGTCACTGGCAATTTCTTAACCTTTCCTTCAGAATCGAAATAAACATCAGGTCCAATCGTAGCTGGATCTAGGCTTATTGTGAAATCTTCACCCTTAACCAAATCATTTGTAATTGATTCTGTAGGCTTATACTTGATAGCTGGTGTAACACTCTTAGTCTTACCGTCATATGTATACGTCCAATCCGCTGTCTTTGACGCATCTGTACTAGCATCAAACAGATTTATTTGTGTATCACCCTCTGTATCAATTGCTTTACGCTCTATGTTGTAATCTACATAAACTGTTCCGTAATAATCACCCTTACCAGTAACTGTTGCTCTTACTTTATTATTATACTTTGCAGTATAAGTATCTCCACCAGCTTCCGGCACTAACGATTCATATGTAACCTCATAATCAACGCCCGGTGTCAAATCAACACCCATGCCATCTGTATATGTTACAACAGCATTTGGATGATAAGTTCCAATATATGGAATATGATATGTTCCATCCAAAGATTTAGGATATACATCAGTCAAAGAACCTGGTCTACATAGCTTAATAGAACTATGTCCAGACAAGTTCCTTCCTACATCATATACAACCTCTACTTCACCAGTATAATTGCCCATACCTTGTATTTTAGCAACTCTTCCTGGTCCAGCAACCTTTGCATCTTCGCCAACAACTATCTTATAATCTACATTTTCCACAAGGTCTCTTGCACCATATACAGCTTCTGTATTATTTACAGTCACCTTAGGATATGTATATTCACCTCTTTTTTCATTGCCAAGATATGACACTGTAACATTTGAATCAGAAATGTTTTTCTGCTTAATCTTGTAAGAAATTCTCACTTGAGAGCCTTGATATGAGCCTTTTCCTACAACAAACAAATATACTGTAGATCCAGCATCTTTAGCTGAAGGATATGTGACATCATAATCAGTACCTTCTACTAGCGCTGAACCATTTGTGTCAAACACTGCCACTGCAGGCTTAACTTCTCCGCCTGTATAATTGCCCTCATAATTAGAAGCTAACTGATCACCGCTTCCGCTGCATGGAGTTCCGGCAACGTAAAATGTCTTTCCAACAAGGCTTTTTGCTTTAATCTGGAAGGAAGTTGTTCTTGTACCCACCAAATTATTCTTACCAGTAATTGTAACAATTGCAGTTCCAATATTCTTATTATTAGTATATTCTACCGAATAATCAGCTCCTGAAACTGTTTCACCGCCAATTCTAAGTGTAACTGGTGGTCTAAGCTCTCCGCCCGTATATGTATAATCCGCAATAGGATCGATTGTAATCAATGGATCACCAATTGCTAATGGATCAATTGTAAATGTTCCTGATAAAGTTCCTGAATAATTTCCTTTACCAATAGCATTTACCGTGGCTTTACCAGCTTTAACATTATCTGTATATGTCAATTCGTAATCAACATCTCTTACAAGAATTGTACCTCTGTTATTTCTAACATCTACTTCGCTAGCTGCTAATTCCTGTCCTTTTCCATTAAATGCATGTGGTAGTTGATGCACGAACACACTACCACCCGTAAGTTCTTGTGCTTCGATTCTAAAGGTTGCATCTACTTGTTTTCCAGCATATGCGCCCAACCCTTTAAGTCGAACAATAGCTGTTCCTGCATTTGTATTATCAATAAACTCTACATCATAATCTGTACCCTTATTTAAAGAAGTACCATTTTCTAGTTCAACAGAAACAGAAGGCTTTATTGCACTTCCAGAATATTTCGTCTTGTATGACGAAGCATAACCTTCATCATAAGTTGTAGTTCTTCCACCAATTGAAACCTCAATATCTTTTTCAAAATCCGGAACAATTGTAAATTCTTCCTCAACTTCACCCTTAAAGTTTCCTTTACCTGTGAAGTACATATAATTATTTCTTCTACCAATATTTTTGTTGGTTCCAGGCTCAACTGTATAGTCAACGCCTTCTACCAAGGCTTTACTAATTCCCCCAACGGTGTACTTCACTGTGTATCCTGGTATTATCTGAGCACCCGTATGAACAAATGGTCCACCTGTTAATTCAATAGAAATGTTTGAATTTTCTAGGCTAACCTTCTTTATTGCAAATGTAAGGTCTATCTGTCCCTTATAATTCTTGTCACTTCTACCTGTAATAGTAACTGTTGCATCTTCCGTAGCATTTAAGTTATTTCCGTATACAATATTTACATTGTTAGAAAAATCACTTATTACATCTCCTGTTGCTTTATCCTTGAAAACAACTGAAGGAGTTATATCATTACCCGTATAAGTAAAGCTATCTTGACTAAGCTCTGCTGTAACAACTTGATTAATATCAAGTGGTGTTGAAGGTGATGCTGACACCTTTATTGGTGTTGTTGTTGTGATTGTACTTGCTGTTGTATAATTACCTGCACCATTAACATTTACATTATATTCAATGTATGTTGGTGTTGTCTTAACTAATGTTGTTGTTGCTGTAAAATCATCTCCAAGATGTAACGCTCCAGCTCTTAATGTAGCAGCTGTAACATTTCCAGTTGCTGGATCAATTGTATATGAACCACCATCTACATCTGCCTGCGTAATTTCTGCTTTATTTATAGTAAAATCATACGACTTTGAATATCCTTCATATGCCCCTTTACCTATTATAGTAAGTTTTCCTGTTCCAGGATTAGTATTATTAGTATATGCTACATCATAATCAGCACCCTTTACCAAAGGTCTATCACAAATAACAACTACGTTAGGCTCAATTGCCGACCCAGTATACACATATGTCAAACCATCTGGGAATGAATTATCAAATACATATACAGCACCAATTTCTCCCTTAGTGAAAGAACCAACTTTTACATCTAAACCACCAACGCCTGCTATAGCAGTATGAATTTTGTTATTCACTACACTAACATTACTTGTTCCAGCCTTTGTTACAAGAGATACATTTCTCTTATATGCTGGAGTAACAGTCAAATCTACTGCCAAATCTTCATCGCCAAGTGTCATGAAGACCTTACTTGGAATAGTATTCAACGAAACATCATCTGGTTCAGCTGCACCATCCTCAGTCTTAACATCTAGAATGTCGCAATGTCTTGATTCCCATCCTGAACCAATACCATTTCGTCTAAATCCGTTCTCACTACTACCTCCTTCAAAGTAATAGATTGGTCCGCCCGGTGTAGAAGTTATGGTTACAACAACGGCAGCCGTTTCACCTTGAACTAATACTATTGGCTTTCCATCAAGCCCTGTAGCTGGAAGATCTATATCTATAACCTGTTCTGCTTCTTCGCCTGTATTTGAGAAAGTATCTGTTTTCGTCGCTCTAAGCACGCCAGATTCAGGATTACTTATATCTGTCAAATTCTCATAAACCTTAGTTTCAAAGGTATATGAAGTATTTGCAGCTGCAACAATCTTAAATGATGCTTTATCCATTCTCTCATAATTGCTACCACAAGATATCACCTGAGATATGGCTCCGCCACTGGAAATACTTGCACCACTTACAGTACCTATTCCTCCATATTCTGCTGCAAATGCCGTCAAATCAACCGACGCAGTCGACACCACAGTCAGTGCCGCCATCACCACAGCTAATATTTTCTTTCCGAAATTCTTGTACTTCTTCATAAAGTACTCCTTTCTCTCCCTAAGCGAATCGCTACTATATTATAAGGAAGCATTACACTCACCGCTTATAATACTGCCTAGGATATCTTCCCCAATTATAGTTGATAGATAACTACATTATATATGAAACATCTTTAAAAATAAACAAAAATTGGACATAGTTATAGTAGTTCTTTATTTTTATCGGACACAAGTTGTAATTACTTTACACTAAATAATAAAAAATTTTTAAAATAGTTGATTTTTTTATTAACTATAAATTGTGAATATGTGGATATATCCTTCAGCTTATTTTATTTGAATGTATGAACAAAACAAAATATATTTCTCTACATAACATACACTTTTCAAACTGCATTTTAGTTGTAACAAAGTTCAACTCTTGTCTTTACAACAAATATGGCAGGTTCAACGCATCGTCAAACCTGCCCTAAATCATCATTTATTAAATTCTCAAATCTTATGCATTAACTATTTTACCTGTATAAAGCTGGTAATATTTACCTTGTTCTTCTATCAACTCTTCGTGTGTTCCACGTTCGATAATGCGTCCGTCTTCTAATACCATTATACAATCAGAGTTTCTTATTGTTGATAATCTATGCGCTATAACAAATGTTGTTCTACCCTTCATAAGATTATCCATACCTTCTTGAACCTTTTTCTCAGTTCTAGTATCAATAGAGCTTGTAGCCTCATCCAAAATTAGCGCTGGAGGATCTGCTACTGCGGCTCTTGCAATTGCTAGAAGCTGATTCTGTCCTTGACTCAAACTTCCGCCATCGCCAGAAATTACCGTGTCATAGCCTTTTGGAAGTCTCTTTATGAAGGAATGTGCATTTGCAAGCTTTGCTGCTGCAATCACCTCTTCATCAGTCGCATCAAGCTTTCCATATCTTATGTTATCAGCAATTGTTCCTGTAAATAAATGTGTATCCTGCAACACAATTCCTAGACTCGCTCTTAAGTCTTGCTTCTTAATCTTGTTAATATTAATGCCGTCGTATCTTATTTTTCCATCTTGAATGTCGTAAAAACGGTTAATCAAGTTCGTAATTGTCGTTTTACCAGCTCCTGTTGCACCAACAAATGCTATTTTCTGTCCTGGTTCGGCATAAAGCTTAATATCATGAAGAACTGTCTTCTCATCATTATATCCGAAGTCAACACCATTAAAGACTATATCACCGCGTTGTCTTACATACGTTGTAGTACCGTCAACTTTATGATAATGCTTCCAAGCCCACATTCCTGTACGCTCCTCACATTCAGTAAGCTCACCATTCTCTTCTTTAGCATTTACAAGAGTAACGTATCCTTCATCCACCTCTTTTGGCGTATCCATAACTTCATACAATCGATTTGCACCAGCCATAGCCATTACAATAAATGCAAATTGCTGTGAAACCGTACTAATTGGCATATTTATAGACTTGTTAAATGTAAGGAAGCTTGCCAATCCTCCCAACGTAAAGCCTGTAACTCCTGTAAGTGCCAAGAAGCCTCCAAGCACCGCGATTATTACATAGCTTATATTTCCAATTTGAGCATTAACAGGTGGTAAATAATTTCCGTATTTATTAGCCTTATACGCACTATCTCGCAACTCTTCATTCAATTTCGAAAAATCTTCTATAGACGCTTCTTCATGATTAAACACCTTAACTACTTTCTGCCCCTTCATCATTTCTTCAATATGAGCATTTACAATACCGATACTCTTCTGCTGTTTTGTAAAGTATTTACCAGACTTTGTTGCCAAATTCTTAGTTATTGTAACCATAACCCCTATCATTCCAAAAGTTACAAGCGTCAATAACCAATTCAACCTAAACATGCAAATAACTACCGTTACAATTGTAATTCCACTATTAATAAACTGAGGAATACTTTGCGAAATAACTTGTCTTAATGTATCAATATCATTAGTATATACAGACATTATGTCTCCATGTGCATGTGTATCAAAATAACTAATAGGCAAGTCTTCCATATGACAGAACAAGTCTGTTCTTAACTTATCTAAAGCATTTTGTGTAACAAAAACCATTATTAAGTTATATGTAAATGTAACAACTATTCCTATTGCATAAAATATAGCCACTCTACTAATTGCGGCTATAAGCGGCCCAAAATCGGTACTTTTTGCTTGGACCATCGGTGTTATATAATCATCAATCAAGCTTTGCATAAACATTGTTCCTTGAGCATTGCAAATTACTGCAAGAACAATACATATCACTACTATAATCAATCGCACACCATAATTCTTAAAAAGGAACTTGAATAATCTGCCTAATGCCTTAGAACCGTTTTGAATGTCTTCTTTTGTTGCTCTTACTCTAGGTTTAGCCATTTTACTCTCCTCCTTTCTCATCAAAGCTTGCTGTTAAGCCGCCAGTTTGAGTATCATATACATCTTTATATATCTCATTTGTTCTTAACAATTCTTCATGTGTACCAATCTGATCAATCGCGCCGTCATCCATAACAATAATTTTATCTGCATCCATAACAGATGTTACTCTTTGAGCTATGATAATCTTAGTCGTGTTTGGAATTTCTTCCTTAAAGCTTCGTCTAATGCTCGCTTCCGTTGCTGTATCAACAGCCGATGTTGAATCATCTAATATCAATATTTTAGGCTTTCTAAGCAAAGCTCTCGCAATACATAGTCTTTGTCTCTGACCACCAGAAACATTTGTACCGCCCTGCTCTATATATGTGTTATATCCATCTGGGAAATGTTTAATAAACTCGTCAGCGCAAGCCAATTCGCACATTTTCTGACATTCTTCATCTGTAGCACTTTCATCTCCCCAACGAAGATTTTCATATATAGTTCCTGAGAATAAGACATTCGTCTGAAGAACATGACTAACTTCTTCTCTAAGCGCTTTCAAATCGTAATTCTTTACATTTTCACCACCAACAAGAACCTCACCAGAATTTACATCATACAATCTTGATATCAAATTAACCAAGGTTGTTTTTCCTGCTCCTGTTCCACCGATAATTCCTATCGTCTCTCCTGAATTTATTGTAAATGTAGCATTTTCAAGGACTTTACCACTTCCATCTAAGTTGTAACTAAAATCAACTTCCTTAAACTCTATAGATCCATCTTTTATTTCATATACCGGATTCTCTGGATTTTTGATATCAGCTTCTTCTTTAAGCACTTCACCAATACGTTTTACAGCTGGGATCGAAATAACAATCATAATCAAGCTTACAGAGAACATCATTAAGCTTATTAAAATGTTCATACAGTACGCTAACATACTTACTAATTCGCCCGTTGTTAATGTCTCTTGCACAATAAAATTAGCGCCAAGCCAGCTAATTAGTAGTATTGAACCGTATACCGCAATCAAGAAGATAGGCATATGCGCTGAAACAATTGCCTCACCTTTAATAAATTGCTTCGCAAGATTTCTAGATGTCTTAGAAAATCTATCCTTCTCATAATCTTCCTTGACATACGCTTTGACAACTCTAATTCCCGTTATATTTTCTTGCACCCTTGCATTTACGGCATCATATTTCTCAAATAACGCCATAAAAATCTTATAAACAAAGCTTATTCCAATTGCCAAGACAATTCCTAGCCCAACAATCGCTCCTAGATAAACATTTGCAAGCTTTCCATTTATTGAATACGCCATTATCATCGCGATAACTAATGTTACAGGCGCTCTAACACCCATTCTTAACACCATCTGGAAAGCATTCTGAATGTTGGTAACATCTGTTGTAAGACGAGTTATAAGGCTCGCGCTAGAGAACTTATCAATATTACTAAATGAAAACGTTTGAATATTTTCAAACATCTTCTGTCTCAAATTCTTCGCAAAGCCTGTAGCCGCATGCGCTCCTACAGCAGCACCTCTCATGCCCGCAAACAAACCAACTCCTGCGCAAACTAGCATCAATGCGCCCACCTTAAATATGGCATACATATTGCCCGCATTAACACCGTCATCAATGATTTTCGCCATCAACAATGGTATACACATTTCCATTGCAACTTCTAAAATCATATAAATCGGAGTTTTTATTGTCGAAACTTTATATTCCTTTAATTCTTTAAATATTGTTTTTATCATTTTCATCTCCTTTTTATACAGCATTACTATTATACACCCATATTTCTATTCTATGTGTATAAAATATGAATTTTAGGAAATAATTTGTATATATATTGCACATTATACTTACATCTATTCTAAAAAGCTCTCTGTTGCTATAAGGGAAAATATATAATATAATGTATACATTAATGGTACACATATCGCTTTGTGTCCTTTATTCTACAACAATGTATTAAATATAGGAGGGGCTTATGCGTAACTATAGTGACGATTTAAGGGTAAAAAGAACTATCAAAGCAATAAGAAACGCCTTTTGCCAGCTAGTTCTTGAAAAAGATTTCAAAGACATTTCTATCAAAGAGCTTACTGAGCTTGCTGAAATCAACAGAAAAACCTTTTATTTACATTTCTCCTCGTTAGATGATTTAATCCATCAACTACAAAAGGATATCGTAAATAATTTTCTTAAATTGGTAGAAAATGAAACTGCTAGCCTTAATGTAGAGGGTTGCATTTACAAGTTTTATCACTATTTAAACGACTGTGGAGATGTAGAACAAAAGCTGTTATGCGACACAGAATATAGCTTTTTCTACGAAGAAGTAACACAAGCACTTCTTGATTCTACAGCATTTAAGCCCTTTTATGAAAGAACTAGAGAACCATACCTTGTAAGAGCTTACTGTGTAACCATCACATCTATGTATAGAAGTTGGCTACAAAATAAAAAGCCCATCCCTTTGGATGAGCTAATAAAATACGCTTCTGACATAATTTTAAATGGTTACAATAACGCTAAACTATAAATATTTTGTCAAATAATAAGCGCCATATATGCCTGCATTTTCGCCAAGAGATGCTAGGCATATTTTTGTGCCTGCTGCTGCATGATATAATTCTTTTCCAAATTGATGCTCAACATTTTCTAGCAAATACGCTCCAGCGTTAGCAACTCCTCCGCCCAAAATAATAGCTTCTGGATTAATAATTGCCGCAACTCCTGCGAGTGCGTGACCTAATATGTCACAAGACCTTTTAACCACTTCTTTCGCTAATAAATCACCTGCTTTTGCCGCATCAAATACATCTTTTGCAATTATATTTTCAATATCTCTAAGAGCGCTCTCTTCATCAGTATCATTTAACATTTCCACTGCTGTTCTTGCAATACCTGTAGCCGAAGTATATTGCTCCAAGCAACCCTTATGACCACAGTTACAAGGAATCTTTTCACTTGGATTTACAATAATGTGTCCAATTTCTCCACCAGAACCCGTATGGCCTTGCAAAATATTGCCATCTAGAATAATTCCGCTTCCTATCCCAGTGCCAAGTGTTACCATTACTATACTATCGTATTCTCTACCTGAACCCACCATAAATTCGCCCAGCGCTGCTGTATTCGCATCATTTTCCGCATAAACCTTAAGCCCAGATAACATTTCCATCTCTTTAACAACGTCAATTATTCCCCAGCCCAAGTTGATGCAACGATTTACGACACCTTTTGTCACTGCACCAGGAACGCCAATTCCCATACCTTCAACATATTTCTTATCAATTCCCTTTTCTGCAAGCTTATAGGAAACAGATCTTGCTATATCAGGCAAAATATTCTCTCCATCGTTACTTATATCTGTAGGAATAGACCATTTTTCTAACAACTCACCTTTTGCTGTAAACAAACCGATCTTGACTGTTGTTCCCCCTAAGTCAACTCCAACTCCGTACTTCATCTCATATCCTCCATTTGTTGTTCGTACTACTGTTCATTTATACTTTGCTCCACTGGCAAAGCTCCTACATTTTCCACACCTGGGAAATCCTTACGTTCTAAGCCAGAATGTATGGCGTTCATGAAGTTCTTCCAAATACCACCTGGATAAGACGAACCATATAGCCCTGGCAATTTCTTCGGCATGTCATAACCAACCCAAACTGCCGTCGAATAATACGGTGTATAACCGCAGAACCAACCATCTACATTATCGTTAGTCGTACCAGTTTTTCCCGCAGTTGGCTGTCCGCCAACGCCTAGGCCTGCACCAGTTCCTTGGCTTACTACCAATTGCAAAATATCCGTCATCTCTCTCGCTGCCGTTTTACGATATATTTCTTTTTCTTGCTGTTCGCTTTTGTATACTTCGTTACCCTTTGCATCTTTTATAGCAACTACACACGTTCCATCTCTGTACATGCCGTCATTTTCAAGGGTTGCGTACGCTTTAGCCATCTCTAATGTAGAAACACCATGTGTAAATCCACCTAGTGACGCCGCCAAATTGTTATCATTCGCGTCTAACTTAGAAAACTCCATCTCTTTAAGGTATGAAATCCCAACTGCTGGTCCTAGTTCTGCAAACAATCTCCACGCTACAGTATTTTTCGAAAGCATAACTGCCGTTCTCAAATTTGTTGTACCTGAATATGAGCCGTCAGCATTCTTCGGTCCACCCTCTTCTCTAGCATCAACCACAGAAGTATCAGCCGTATATCCCCTTTCCAAACAAGGCGTATACACAATCAACGGTTTTATCGCAGAGCCCGGTTGTCTAAAGCTTTGATAAGCTCTATTTAATGTATATCCCGGGATATTTTGTGTTCTACCGCCAACAATTGCTTTAACCAATCCCGTCTCGTTATCTATACAAGTTCCTGCGCCCTGGAGCGTAAATATGCCATCATCTCCAACTTCGCCATAAGCCGCTAAGCCTTGATCTATCGCATTTTGTAGCTCCTGCTGCATATTCATATCTAAACTAGTGTATATTCTATATCCACCAGTATAAAGCTCGTTATTATATCGATCATATGCTTCATTATACTCTTTATAATATTCTTCTCTAGCTGCATCGCTCTTGAAATCGTACTTGAATTTAAAGCCGTTCTTTGCCATTAACGCCCTAGTAGCACAGTAAAATGTAAAGGTTTCAGCATAATTATTATGAACCTCTTCTGGCGTAAACAATTCAATCGGCTCTTGCATAGCCTTATCATATGAATCCTTAGAAATTGCCCTATCCTCAAGCATTTCACCAAGAACAATATTTCGACGTGCTACAGCATTATCAAGATGAACTCTAGGATCAAATTCTGTCGGATTATTAGGAATTCCTGCCAAAAATGCGATTTGTGACAAGCTTAGTTCTGATACTGGTTTACCAAAATAGCCTTTTGACGCCGCCTGAATTCCATAATATCCATTTCCAAAATAGATATTATTTATATAATATTCCATAATTTGGTCCTTGCTATACTTCTTTTCTAGCTCGGAGGCTATGAAAATCTCTTTAACCTTACGTTGCCAAGTAACTTCTTGTGATAAAAACACATTTCTCGCGAGCTGTTGAGTAATAGTACTTCCGCCGCTTGAAACCTTACGATTCTTAATAAGCTCCCACACAGCTCTAGCTATACCCTTGAAATCAATACCACTGTGATTTCTGAACTTTTTGTCTTCAACACATATAAAAGCCTGCTCCACGTATGGCGGCGTATCCTCAAGAGTTACATAATATGAGTCTTTTGCGCCCTTTAACACCGAAATTGTATTTCCATTACAATCGTATGCTATACTTGTTTGATTCTTTTTGAAGGTTTCTTCTGATGATTTAGACACACAAGAACTTGCTTCTTTTCTCATTTTCGAAATAACTTCTGCATATCCGCTCAAATAGTAAAAGCCTATGCCTCCCAAAACAAGAATTATTAGCACAATCTGTATTTTAAGAAATGTCCACCATTTTTGATTTTTACTACGTTTTTTCTTATTTTTAGCCATAGTACTATTTTACAACCCCGCCCTTAGTTTAGCAACAAATATTACTTTTATTATGGGACTTTTGTTGATATAATGTTTTTCGAACATAAATATTTAATCTTGGTTTTACAAGCCTACTACTTTAAGGAGTTATATGTATTATAGCAAAGCAGAAGCTGCTAATTTAATAATAGATGCTTGCCACAAGCTTGTATCCGCCGGCTTAATCGCTAGAACTTGGGGAAATGTTAGTGCTAGACTAGACGCCAATACATTTCTTATTACACCTAGCGGCAAAGGATACGACAGTCTACGCCCAGAAGATTTGGTTGAAGTGCAAGTCAACAACCTCGAGCCTGTAAGTAGTGGTGTTCCTAGTAGCGAAAAAGGTGTACACGGAATATCCTACCTCATCAGAAAAGATGTCAATTTTATTATTCACACACATCAAAGTTTTGCATCCTGCTTAAGTATTCTTGGCTCAAAACAACAAAATTCTTCCATCATTGGCTGCGACTATGGCTTGAATGGTTCACAAGCTTTAATAAATTCTGTAGGCCATGCTGTCAGAAAGCACAAATTGACAAACGCCTTTTTAATGGCAAATCATGGTGCAATTTGCCTCGGCAAATCTTATGAAGAAGCATTTAATACATGTTTTGAGCTAGAAAAGACCTGCAAGGAAGAATTTATAAAACAATGTGGCGTATCATATATAGAAAATGAAGCTGCTATAAATGCTTTTGCTCAAAATGATCCAAAATGTCTCACTTCATACATCGAGAGTATAGACACCTCTAACGATTTATTTCTTATAAAAAGTCCTTACGCTTTAGAAATTAGTAAATACAAAGAGACATCTTATCCTTACATAGACGATTTTGCTCAAATTGCCGGTATAAGCATGAGAAATATAGATTCTACCGAAGAATTAAACCAAGCTTTAAGTTTTGATGCAACAAGCTTTAATTCTGACAATGTCTCTCCCCAAGCAAGTGTAGACATGTTACAACTACGTCAATGTGCCATCTTAAATAACAAAGGGATATTATGCATTTCTCCAAAGGACGAGCTTAATGCTCTAGCCCTAATTATAGAAAAACAATGTCAAGCTGCCTATTTCGCCAAACATTTTCCCAAAATAGACCCAATTTCTCCTGAAAATGCTAGACTTGATAGAGAAAAATACATTTCACATTATTCTAAACTAAAATAGTCTACCTTCTATAACAAGAAAGTAGACTATTCTTATATTATAATGATTTTCTGCCTTCTAAGGCTCTAAGCAAGGTTACTTCATCTATACACTCTAAATCGCCTCCTACCGGCACGCCAGATGCAATTCTTGACACCTTAATCCCTGTAGGCTTTACTAATTTGCTTATGTACATCGCAGTTGCTTCACCCTCAGATGTTGAATTCGTTGCAATTATAACCTCTTCTACATCTCCTTCAAGCCTTACAAACAACTCTTTTAACCTTATTTCATTAGGTCCAATGCCCTGCATTGGAGAAATAACACCATTTAACACGTGATATACACCATCATATTTCCCAGTTTTCTCATACGCGACCAAATCTCTTGTATCTTCTACAACCATGATAGTCTTTTTGTTACGTTTTTCACTCGCACATATAGGACATATTTCTTGATCTGTCAACGTAAAGCAAGATTTGCAGAACTTAACATTTTCTCTTGCATTAATTATAGCATCGCTAAGTCCTTTTGCTCGATCGAGCGGCATATGCAAAATATGAAATGCAATTCTTTGTGCAGATTTAGAACCAATTCCAGGAAGAGTTGACAACTCTCCTATCAAATCACTTATTTGCTTACTATAATACTCCATATTTCCTCACTAGAAAGGCATGTTACCCATACCACCTGTAATCTTTGACATTTCTGCTTGAGATTGCTCTTCCATAGTTCTTAGAGCTTCATTTGTTGCCGCCATAATAAGATCTTCAAGCATTTCAATATCATCTGGATCTACTACTTCTGGATCCAACTTGATTTTTGTAACTTCTTTCTTACCAGAAACTGTTACCTCAACAGCACCGCCACCAGCCGATGCACTTACTTCTTTTTCCTCTAATTCTTTTGTAGCTTCCTCCATTTGACGCTGCATTTTTTGCGCCTGCTTCATCAATTGGTTCATATTAGGCATTCCGCCTCCACCACCAGGAAATCCACCTCTTCTTCCCATATCTATAGTTACCTCCTAATTATTATTTTGTGTTATCTCAAAATCTAAATTTTTCATTATATTCTTAGATTTTAATTCATTTCTAAAATCAAGCGCGTGCGCACCCTTTAAAATACTAGCGTCCTCACCCGTAACAGCTTCAACCTCGACCTTTTTGCCTATAACCTTAAGAATAGCTTCTTCTATCGATTCTACAAAGAAACGGTCTTCTCTTTGCATTGCTTCCATAAATTGACTTAACGCTTTATTCTCATCCATTTTATTCGCTACAAATTGAAGCTTTCCACTATTTTCTTTGTAAGAAATGCCTCTAGTATTGGTCAACAAATTTTTAACCATAGGATTTTCTATCTGAGGTATTATCGAATGAAAATTATCCGCAACCTCCTGAATATCTTCTGACAAAGCCATTGGCGGCTCCTGTGGTTCACTAGCATTTCCTATAAATCCATTACTAACAGGCGCTTGCACAACATTTACCGACTTTATAGCACCACTAGCTATTTCTTGCTCCATATCGTCTAAACGCTGCATTACAGAGCTCATATCCGTCTCCATTGCAGGCTTACACATCTTAATCAACGCAATTTCCACTAAGACTCTCTTACCGGTTGCATACTTAATCTGATTCGAAAGCTCTGATAATATCCTAATATATCTCATCACTTCGTTATCGTCAGTCATTTCAGCTTCCTCTCGAAGAAGCTTCAAATTATCCGTGGAAATGTCTAACACATCCTCCATGTCGCTTGAGCTTTTTATTAGCAAAAGATTCCTTAGATACCAAGTAAAATCAATAATAAATTGGCCAATCTCTCTACCTTGTTGTATAATCTCTTCTACAATTCCAATCGAGCCGACTATGTTTTTATCATTTACATTTCTAAGAAGTCTTGAGAAAATCTCTGTATCAACAGCTCCCAAGCAAGCTAATACATTGTCATAAGTTAGCTTTTCACCCAAATAAAATGCTATACACTGATCTAACAAACTAAGCGCATCACGCATTGAACCATCAGCAACTTTAGCTATATATCTAATCGCTTTCTCTTCTACTTCTATTCCTTCTCTTGATATAAGATCTTCTAATCGATTAGATATTGTATCAATTGTAATTCTCTTAAAATCATAACGTTGACATCTAGAAAGGATTGTAATTGGTATTTTATGAACCTCTGTAGTTGCCAAAATAAATATCACATAACTAGGAGGCTCCTCTAAAGTCTTAAGAAGCGCATTAAATGCTGCTGTAGAAAGCATGTGCACCTCATCAATTATATATACACGATACTTTCCCTCAGTTGGAGGATATTGCACCTCCTCAACAATTTGACGTATAGCTTCTACACTATTGTTACTAGCCGCGTCGAATTCAACTACATTAACCGACGCGCCTTCATTTATGCTTTTACAAACAGTGCATTCATTACATGGACTTCCTTCAACTAAATTTTCACAATTAACCGCCTTCGCTAATATCTTTGCAACGGTAGTCTTACCCGTTCCTCTTGTTCCGGTAAAAAGATATGCGTGTCCTATACGTTGATTCAATATTTGATTTTTTAAAGTTGTAACTATATGGTCTTGACCTTTAACTTCATCAAAATCGCTAGGTCTAAACTTTCTATAAAGCGCTGTATAAGACACCTTTAATCTCCTTCGATATTAAAAGCCCACTAGATTATAGCGGGCTTTATCACTAATTTACTCTGAATCTGCTTCGCCGTATTCACAGCCACAATTCTTGACATCGATATAATCTACTAATTTCCAGTCACTGTCCATAAGCCCCCTCTCATAAATCTTGATGTAGCCAATACCTGTACCGCCGCACCATAATTTATTGTGAAGCTTTTTACCATTTGGTGCTTCGTAATTATTAAATATCATATCCTTCTTTGGACAAGAAATGGATGTATACATCTTATATCCTGGAACTTCTTGAATCACCTTCCAAGTGACATTATTCTTACCTTCTACCACCTTAAATTGTGTCTTTGGTAATGTCCATGGCCTAGAGAAATTAAACTCTAATGGTTTTCCTTCATACCACAAAGCACCTAACAATTTATCTTCGATTGTAATATCACCAATCTTTGGAGCGCCTCCTCCGATATCAAACGCAGAATTTTCTAATTGTTTTTCCGAAATTCTACTGTATAAATTATTTGAAGACAACCAAACCCATGTAGATGTATAATCTTTACCCCAGTTTTTGTCTGCATATCCATAACAATCTTCTGGTCTTACTTCATATTCGTCTTTTCCAAGTTTAACAGTTCCTGAAAATGCTGTTTTCATACCTTCTGCATGCCAATACATTTCAAATGAATTAGCATCTCTTAATGGCTTACTTGCACCATATCCAACGTTATAAGCAATCTGTTTATCAACTGTCAAATCCCAAGACATTGAGCCACCATCGCACATATATTCAGGATGTGCTGCGGCATCTTTCTTTGTCAATTTGATGTTACCTACTATTTTCTCTTCTGTACATAAACATTTTCCTGCTTTAATAGATAGTTGGTCTTCTTCTACTTCAACTTCACTCCATGGATAAAATCTATGTAATTGAACAGGTTTTTCACCAAAAGCTCCTGCTTTAACCATCATGTATGAAGGCTTAATACCAGCCTCCTTATTTTCTGGCAATTGTCCATAGATTACTTCGCTTCCGCCAAGCGCAGGATTAATCATAAAATATTCTACAAAAAATGTTTTAGCTTCACCTGTTTCCTTGTGATAACCAGTAAATGAATGCCATAACCAATCATATCCATTCTCAGCCAAATCACCTTTTAACATACAAACATCTCTAGATGGATCAGATTCATTAAAACCATTTTGATATTTTTCGCCATAGCTTTTATATAATTCTTCAAAGTAACCTTTTGCATCATCTACTTTTTCAGAAAATTCAGCCTTTTTTTCGTCGAGCTTTTCAGAAACTTCTTCTTTCTTCTCGTCAAATTTCTCTGTTACTTCGGCCTTTTTCTCGTCAAACTTCTCTGTTACTTCGGCCTTCTTCTCGTCAAACTTCTCTGTTACTTCGGCTTTCTTCTCATCGAACTTCTCTGTTACTTCGGCTTTCTTCTCATCGAACTTCTCTGTTGCTTCAGCTTTCTTCTCATCGAACTTCTCTGTTACTTCAGCCTTTTTCTCGTCGAACTTCTCTTTAACCAAAATAGCCTTTTCAGAAATAATTTCTTTTGCTTCAGCACCCTTTTCTAAAACAACATTTCTAGCTTCAGCTGTCTTTTCTTTGATCTCATCAACCTTATTAGTTTCTTCAACTACAGTCTCTTCTTCAAATGCTGATTCTTCAAGTGTATTCATCTCATTTACCTCCCGCAACTCTTATATAGTTTATAAGTACTACTTTTTTGCCCCAATTTTCTCTTCTTCAACTAAATACAAAGGTCTTCTTTTTGTCTCTAGGTATGTTTTACCTAAATATTGACCAATAATACCTATACAAAATAGCTGTATACCAGAAACAAAAAGCATTATACAAACCATACTTGGCCAACCGCTAGTCGGATCACCAAAAGCAAGCTTTCTAACAACAATTACTATTATTGAAATAATAGAAATCAACGTAAACACAACACCTGTAACGCTTGCAATAGTAAGCGGTGCCGTAGAAAATGCCACAATACCATCTAATGCATATACAAACAGTTTCCAGAAAGACCACTTTGTTTCACCAGCAGCTCTTTCAACATTTTCATACTCAAGCCATTCCTTCTTAAATCCGACCCAGCCGAAAATACCTTTAGAAAATCTATTGTATTCTCCCATGCTAAGTATCGCATTTACAACCTTACGATTCATAAGCTGAAAATCTCTTGCACCATCAACAACTTCTGTATGACTAATTCTATCCATTATTCGATAAAACATTCTAGCAAAGAAAGATCTAATTGGTGGCTCTCCTTTACGAGTAACCCTTCTAGAGCCGACACAATCACAATTCTTTGTTGTCACTATCTCTAGCATTTCTGGCAAAAGCGCTGGGGGGTCTTGCAAATCAGCATCTAATATTGCAACGTAGTCGCCCACCGCATTTTCTAGTCCTGCATATATGGCTGACTCTTTCCCAAAGTTTCTAGAAAAAGACACAAAATGCACTCTATCATCTTTATCTGCAAGCTCATGAACTACTTTCATAGTTCCATCTTTAGAACCATCGTCTATAAATAAAAATTCAATGTCAACTTCCTTCATAGTATCCGTAACCTTGCAAGCTTCCTCATAGAAAATAGGAAGCGCTTCTTCTTCATTATAGCAAGGCACTACTAAGGATAATATTTTTTTATCACTCATTAAGAAAACATCTCCAATAAATCATTCTTTAAAATTTCTAGCTTCTTTTCCGAATCCTCAATAGATTCTCCCTTTACACCAAAATAGAATTTAATCTTTGGTTCTGTACCAGAAGGTCTAATGCATGCCCAAGCATTATTCTCTAATTCATAATAAAGTACATTTGAATTAGGAAGTCCTGTTGCTGTTACTTCTCCTGTTGCAAGTTCTTTTCTAGTATCTGCCTTGTAATCTCTAACAGCGATAACCTTAAGTCCACCTAATACTGAAGGAGTGTTTTCTCTTGCGCCTGTCATCATTTCTTGAATCTTAGCTGCGCCGTCCATTCCCTTAAGTTCGATAGGTGTTTGACCTTCCTTGAAATATCCATATTTCTCATACATATCAAGCATTGCATCCCACAAGGTCTTTCCTTGATTCTTGTAATATGATGCAACCTCACAAAGCATCATTACTGCTACGCAAGCGTCCTTATCTCTCGCATAAGTACCAGCTAAACAACCATAACTTTCTTCCAAGCCAAATACATAATTATTTGATCCTATCTCTTCAAATATCTTAATTTGCTCACCAATATATTTAAATCCTGTAAGAACCTCTACAAGTTTTACATTAAATGAAGCTGCAATAACCTTAGCCATATCTGTTGTAACAATTGTTTCAACAAGTGCTGGATTAGCAGGCATTGTATTAGTTGCTTCTCTTTCTTTAAGGATATATTCTGCAATAAGCATTCCAGACATATTTCCTGTAAATGAAACATATTCTCCAGTAGCAGTATCCTTACAATATACTCCTAATCTGTCAGCATCAGGATCAGTTGCAAGAACAATATCAGCATCCTTTTCCTTAGCTAGTTTAATTGCTAATTCAAACGCCTTTGGTGATTCAGGATTTGGATATGCTACTGTAGGGAAGTTACCGTCTGGCTTCTCTTGTTCTGGAACAACATATACATTTTCAAAGCCAAGCTCCTCTAGTACTCTTGTTACAGGAACAAGACCTGTGCCATGAAGTGGTGTATATACAATCTTAATATCCTTAGCCATATCTTTAATAATTTCAGGATGAATTGATTGTGCCTTTACTTCCTTAATATATGCATCATCAACCTCTTTACCAATAGTATTATATAACCCTTTAGCTGTTGCATCTTCTTCACTCATAGTTTTTACTTGACTAAAGTCTGTAACAGCTGCAACCTCTGCCAAAATGTTATTATCGTGAGGTGGTGTAATCTGTGCACCATCTTCCCAATATACTTTGTATCCATTGTATTCTCTAGGGTTATGGCTAGCAGTCACATTAATTCCTGCTGTACAACCTAAGTATCTTACTGCAAATGATAACTCTGGAGTTGGTCTAAGAGTATCAAATCTATATGTCTTAATACCATTAGCATTTAGACAAAGAGCTGCTTCCTTAGCAAACTCAGGTGACATAATTCTTGAATCAAATGCAATGGCAACACCCTTGTCCTGTGCACCTTGCTTAACAATATAATTAGCAAGTCCTTGTGTTGCTTGACGTACAGTATAAATATTCATTCTGTTAGTGCCAGCACCAATCACTCCTCTAAGTCCACCTGTACCAAACTCTAAACTTCTATAAAATCTATCCTCAATCTCTTTCTCATTTCCAAGAAGATTAGCAAGCTCTCCTCTTGTATCTTCATCAAAATAAGGATCTGTACTCCATTTATTAAATTCTTCTTTGTATCCCATATTGCACCTCCATATATTAAACTTATTTTATTATACCAAATAGTAAGAAAAAAAGGCAGATAAAAATCCACCTTTTTGACTAAAATTTTATTAAATTACAACAGTTCTTCTCTGCCTTGATTCTTAAGCTCATCAACAATCTTCTTAACATCTTGTGCTTTAGATTTATCTATTACCATTATTGCATCATCTGTCTCTACAATAATCAAATCTTCAACACCAATAGTAGATATTAAGCGCTTCTTAGAATAAGTGATACAATTTTTAGTATCTATTCCAAGAAAATCACCTGCATTTATATTGCCATTTTCATCTTCATCATATAAAACGCCCAAATTATCCCAGCTTCCAACGTCATTCCATCCCATTTCAGCAGAAATTACTCTAACTTTATCAGATTTTTCCATAATGCCATAATCGATGGAAATGCTTGGAATTGTAGGATAAATTTCACTAATAACGTCAGCTTCTTTGTCCGTACCAAGAGCATCGCCAATCTTCGCAAGGCAAGCGTATACATCAGGAAGAAGCTTCTTAAATTCATCTAGAATTACCGATGCTTGCCATACAAACATTCCTGAATTCCATGCATACTCTCCTGATTCTACATAAGCCTTAGCTGTTGCTTCATCTGGCTTTTCCTTGAATTCTACAACCTTTTTATCTAACGTAGTTTCACTCTTATCAAACTTAATATATCCATATCCTGTTGATGGAAATGTTGGTGTTATTCCAAGCGTTACAAGCGAGCCATTTTCTGCAACTGCAATAGCTTCCTTAAGAATTCGCGTAAACTCAGGCTCATTTTTTATAAAATGGTCTGAAGGGAAAATGCACATTACGCCATCACCATACTTTTTTACAATTTCTAGTGCTGCATAACCAATACAAGCTGCTGTATTTCTAGCTGAAGGTTCTGATAGAATATGGTCCTTCTTAATTCTTCCTTCAGTTGCCTCCTGCATTCCTGGAACTTGATCAACATTTGTCACAATGAAAATGTCTGACTTATCACAAAGAGTAGATACTCTATCTACTGTCTCATTGATCATTTTCTCTTTTCCACTAAGGTTTAAAAGCTGCTTTGGCACCTCATGTCTTGACAAAGGCCAGAATCGTGTTCCGCCACCGCCTGCCATTATTACTCCGTATGTTTTCATAAAATTTTCCTCCAAATTATATATTTGTCACTATTAATTCGCATTTACCAGTAACATGCACTCTCTTACGTCCTGCTGCAACAAAGAAGGTTTCTCCTGCTTTAGCATCAATCTCACTTTCTCCACAACGAATCTCACATTCTCCTTTAAGCACTACGATGGCCTTAAAAGAAGAATCATCAACCATTATTATTTCATGTTCTGGAATATCATAATGCTTTACTTCAAAATACTTGCATTCACATAATAAACGCTGTGTAGATCTATCATACTGTATTGCTTCGCCTACACCTTGAGTATTAACCTCAAACTTCGTAGTATCAACTACATCCATAGCTTTATCCATATGAAGTTCTCTAGCATTACCTTGCTTGTCACGCCTATCATAATCGTATAAACGATAAGTGCTATTTGAATTTTGCTGAATTTCGCAAATTAATATTCCTTCACCTATAGCATGTATTGTCCCTGATGGAACAAAGAGCACATCTCCTGGCTTCACATAGACTTTATTAAGAATCTCAGTAATAGTTTTATTTTCAACTCGTTCTTTTATCTCTTCTTTGGTAACATCTTTATTTAATCCCAAGTATAAATATGAATCTTTTTCACAATCTAGGATATACCAAACTTCATTTTTCCCAAATTCATTCTCATTAATAAATGCATAATCATCTTCTGGATGAATTTGTACTGACAAAGCTTTTTTTGCATCTATAAACTTTATCAATATTGGAAATCTATCAAAGACCTCAGATTTCCAACCACACACTAAGGATTTATATTTTTCTACAAAAAGCTTAAAGCTTACACCTCCATACTCTCCACCAACTATTGTAGATGGACCGTCTTGATGCGCTGACAACTCCCAAGATTCAGCCGTAACATCATATGGCGTATTTTTTCCATACAAGGTTTTTAGCTTTTCTCCGCCCCACAAATAATCCTTAAAGGCTGGCGAAAGTTTATATAAATCAGGTAATGCTTCTTGCTTATTCTTATCCATGCCAAGTTCTATCTCATCAGCATGAACCATATCCCATTCATCGATTTCTGCACCTGTATCAACTTCAATTACAACTAACTCTTCGTCAGTATCGTTACGAAGTAAATGCATAACATTTGGACGTATATTATAGGAATCTCCTGGTTTCAAATCTATTACTTTATTATCTAGCTCAATTGTCAAAACACCTGAAACCACTACATAATTCTCATTACGCATATGATGCAAATGATTTGAAATCTTTTGACCTGGGAAAATTGTAATTTTCCTCACTCTATATCCAGGATCTTTTTTTAGAATTTCACGAACACCCCACGGACGATTATCTATATAACTTCTCTCATACTCACTAGCTTTCGTTTCATTCTTTTTCAAGATGTTTTTGATATTATTCGCTTTTTCCTTACTAGAAATATATGTCGCATCTGGTGTATTTACAACGAATACATTCTCCAAATCATTTGTAACAACTAATTGATTTGGTGCTGTATTCAAAACATCTACATTTTCACAACGAGAAGTTATAACATTCTCTTGACTAGTACCAATGGTCTCTTTGAACGATTCAAAATCACAAACATCCCTCCACATACAATCAAATTCTTCTACGAATAACTTGTTTGACTTTTCGAGAACTGCTGCATCAAAATTTCTTATAGCCTGTAATTCTTTTTCGTTTAATCCACTAATTTCACCACAAAATGCTCTTATCTCTTTTTCTAGAACATTTTTTCTTGCAATCAACATTCCTGAATTCCAAAAAATGTCATTTTCTATAAATAGACTTTTGGCCATTTCTTCTGAAGGGGTTGCAAAAAATCTTGTGACCTTGTTGCCTTCATGCCTAATATATCCATACGAATTATTACTACTATTAGGCCTAATTCCAAACAAACAAATGTCTTCATCTCCAGCTATTTCTTTAGCATTATACACATGACTTGCATATGTACTGCCATTAATTAACAAATCCGCTGGTACTATAAAAACTTTATCATTGCCCTCAATATTATTTAAGGCAAAGTCAATTGCTGCTGTAGTCCCTTTGCTTTTCTCTTCAAGACAAAATGTATACTTGATAGACTGAAATTGCTTTAACTGCCCTTCCATTATCTCTTCATATTCTAACGACGCAACAATAAAGAATTCATCACAAAAAGGAATATTTCTAATTATTGCATCTTGAAACAACGACTTCTCATTATTAAATTGTATGAATTGTTTCGGATAATTCTTTCGAGATAATGGCCAGAGTCTATCACCCGATCCTCCAGCCAAAATTATTGCCTTCATAATTTTTACCTTTATCCCTTATAATTCTTCTCTTTTAGTGTTAAACATCTCTTCTTTTTGATTCTATACACGCATATAACTTATGTCAATGAATAGTATTCTAATAAAAAGCCCATTCTCAAAGAAACTTCTTCACTCCAGGAATTAGCTTTACTAAAAATATTATTACTGCACTTATTATAAATACTATTACACACCATATCCATACTGCTGGGAATTTCCCAATATATTCTGCCAAACTATAGTATATATCAACAGTATAGCCTCTAACTATTTCCTCAATTAAATACACTCCAAAAACACACCCTGATAAAGTAGTTAAAATTTTAGCTCCAACAGTTGATAATGCTCTCCCCTTAAATATCATTTTAGCAATATAATAAACGCCTACATCAAGCACAAATGTAAAGCTACAAGTAAATAATCCCTTGTCGTATGTTGTAAACTCTTCGTACGGCATATTTCTATAAAGTGTCATAATTACGAAGATTAACAGAACAATAACCATTAAACCTATCCACTTCAGCATTCCCTTTGTCGTATATTCCTCTTCTTTGACACGTTCTTCCATATAATATCCAAGCATTGGGTAAATGATTATATTCTCAAGAAATGGAATTGAAAAAAATGAGTTTAAGTTTACATAATCCTTCGCAACTACAAAACCCGCAATCTTAATAACACCATTTACAATTAAAAGAATTGCGAATAAATATTTAAACTCTGTGTTACTCATATTTTTTGCCATCTTGCGAATAAGCGGCAAACAAATCAAATATGCAAGATAAGCATATAAATACCAATATGAAGGAGTAATGTTGTTGCATATAATATTCTTGAGAAAATATACTACAGAAAATTCCTTAACTCCTGTCAATATATCTATTGCATATGACAAAGCTGAAAACACCAATATAACAACTACTATTCTAAGTACTCTCTTAACATATAAGTCTTTGATGCTTTCCTCTTTAGGAATCAAAAGTGCTCCAGATATCATAAAGAAAATAGGTACCGCTACGGCTATTAGTGCTCCAGTTATAATATAAATTATTCTTAATATTTGTGGACAATCAAATGCATACAAATAATAACCTTTTTCATTAGTATGATTATATATAACAAAAAGTATTGCTACTATTCGAAGCAAATCCATATGAAATTTTCTTGTAAGTGCTTTATCTTTCATATTTAAAGCTAGTCCTTCCTTCTTTCAAATTATCCAAAGCTAAGCCAAACTACATTTAGTATGCTCCTACATATTTTCCAAATTTACGTCGTAAAATCAACTGCATTAAACTTACTATCATAGTTCCAATTATAAGCAATATTACGCCTTCAATTATAAACCACCAATCACTTTTAATCGTTAAACCTGGAAAAAATCTTCCCCATATCATAATTAGGAGTTGATGAATAAGGTATATACCGAAAGAACAATTCCCAATTTGAATCATACATTTATGAAACAAATCGCCTTGCTTAGCTTCCTTATTTCTAAGCTTTGAAATATAATTATACACCAATAAACACGCAACTATTCCCGTTAACATCGACGTTAATTTAATCTGACTTCCTACAATATCAGGTCTTCCAAAAACATTCCAAAAATGTGCTTCTACTAACTCTAATATAATTGCAAATATTCCTAAAATCCATAATACTACATACTTTAAATCGCCTCTTATATTCTTATAGCGAATTCTTAATACCATTCCAAGATAGAAGAATATAAACCATACAAAGAAATTATTTATATTATATGGATATGAAATCACTATTCCTTGCCAAGCAATAATATACTCAACGATAATTGCAATTGGTGTTATCAAAAAACCAATCCATCTTACTTTACTTTGAACTAATTTACCAACTAATGGCGTAATAAGAACAAGTTGCATATATACAAATATATAATAATAAATGCTACAACAATTACCTGTAAGAAAGTCCTTAATTGCCGTTGAATATGCGCTCGTAAAAATAACATAAACTATTGACCATATTGTGTAAGGAATAAATACTCTGAGCAATCTTCTCTTATAAAACCCCAAAATGTCTTTTCCCCATACATTTTCACTTGTGAGAAAACCTGATAGAAATATAAAGAGTGCAACGGAAACATTTACAAATGGTCTTACATACATCTCATACGGATTATAAATGACAGTATGAATTATTATTACCATAAAAATTGCAACTGCTCTAACTATCTGAATTCTATTTTTCTGTCCTTCACTTAATTCAAACATTTTACGACCTCGTATCTAAATAAGGTATTACCTAATTAATCATCTGATTTGACCATCAAGCCATATACAACAAATAATGGCAAGAATGAATATAAATATCTTGCATTAGTTTCAAAAAGTGTTAAGAAAACAAATACACCCAAAAGTACAATTCCAACAATTATACCGACTTCTTTGCAACTTGAATTATCTTTCTTAAAAAGCATCAATATCGACTTATATGTAATAAGCATCAAAACAATATACCAAACCACCTGACAAACACTTGCATATACAGAAAAATTATCTCCAGCTTCAGGGAATCTATTATCCTCTATTAATAAATTATCTCCCCCCACATAATAAAGACTTCTAATAAATCTACCTAAAGAAGTTTCATTATCATACATTTTGTCAATAAATCCACCTTCTTTTCCCCATCCAAATACTCCATTTGCGTAATTTAGATAAGTCTTGTTACATACATGCTTAAGATACCTTGTAAAACTCATTTCAGCGTATCTTTCTTTAACCTTTTCAATATCAGCTTCGGATTTAACATCTTTACCAACAAAACTATTCGAATATTCATCATCTGGAGCATTGTATTGTCCAACCATATAATAATTTGATCCAAGCATTAGATAATGCCACATAGGTTTTACTACATTATCATTTACTTTGTAATCAACCGCTTTATAGATAATCGTTTGTGATACATATATAATTATTATACTAGCACCTACTCCTATTAACAATTTATAAAAAATCCTTAGTCGATTTGAACCTTTTAAAAATTGAATAAATTCATAAACAAATACAGCAAACAGTACAAATATATTTGTTGGTTTTACCCCATAAAACAGTGCCGGAAGAATAACAACTATTATTGGTTTCATAAACCATTTAACATTAGATTCTTTTGTCACAAGGAAAATATATATGGTCGTAATTGGGACTATTATAGAAAAAACATCCGTATATGGTGCTAGAAGCCATGGAGACAACCCGAAAAACACTGCCGCTAAAATATATGCTATATAGCCCCATGCACGTTTATTTGAGATTTTATAAACAACTAATGACGTCATAAAGACTGATGCATTAACCAACATTACACCAAAATACAACATTATTTTATATCCATCTATATGAATTAGCTCACCTAGCTTCACAAATATAATGTTAATAAGAAACATAAAAATATTATTAGGATTGTTTTCAAAATAAGTCTTGTGAAAATCATCCATATTTCCAGCAAGAAATTGTATTGCTGCTTCTCGAAGATATTTGACATCCCAGCCAATTTGAAAATATATATTACTTACAATAACACATTGCAAAACTAATAGAATAACACTTGCTACTCCTATAAAAATCCAAAACTTTGTCTTATTTGGTTTTTCATTTCTAGCAAGATATATTCCCAATATAAGTATTCCTGCAAATAAAAGAACTGCTATAAAAAATAATAACCTATTAGATATCGGAAAATCATAATACATCCAATATTGTGATTTTCTTTTCATAAAAAGGTTTACTCCAAGAACAAACAGAAATAGCCCTGCAATAAATCCATATATAATTTTTTCAATAATGTTGATTGCTTTCATTCTACTCCTAGTTCTTCTTGTACTCTCCAACAATAATTCTTACAAATGGAATTTTACTAATAACCAACGTAAACAAAATGGATAAAGGAATTATAATAAATGGTGCACCTAATCGATATATTAAAGAAACATCAGGTATATTGAACCATCTGTCAAACAAATCCCTAACAACTTCCATAATAAAATAATGCACAAGGTATATTCCAAAAGTATATTTGCTCATCCAATTGATTAACTTCTCAAACCAACCTTGCATGATATATTTACTTACTTGTTTTACAAACAAAAAAACAGCTGATGCATATAAAACACACAAAACGCCTTCAAAGCCTCTATAATTAACAGCAACATCTCCAGCCTCTATACTTGTATAATATGTCCCAATAATCTGACCTAATAAACCTCCTAGCCCCATAATATATATCAAAACTCTATTCCATAATTTTAAATCTACATATGTTAACAAATATCCTATTAATACATATATAACATAACTGCTACAAACAGAAATATTAAGTGGCAAAATTATGTCAAGTCCCAAAATCAATTTTAACCATGGCAACAAAAAATTCAATACAAATGCACAGAAAACCAAATACAAAAAGACTTGCTCTCTTAGTTCTTTATTTACGGCGGAAAACAACGGAATACATAAATAAATACCAAATAAAATAGGGAAAAACCAATAAATCGGCACTGTGTCGCATTGTATAACCATTTTTATCAGATAAAATATGTCTATATCTCCACAAGCTACCTCACCTTTATAAAGTAACACAAATAAACCAATAAAACACCAAACAACATATGGTATTACCGCTTTTTTTATTCTTTTTATAAAATATTCTTTTGTTGAATATCTATCTCTATAATTTATTAATGTTGCGCCTGAAATCATAAAAAAAACAGGTACTGCAAAACTCAATATTTCTTCTATAACATTTGCACTAATCCAATATTTATCATAGCTAAATCTCCAAAAACATCCATTTGTATGAATAAATACAACGGCAAATGCAGACAAAACTGAAAGAAGCGATATATGTTTTAATCTATTTGATTTCGGCATTTTTATTTCTCCTAAATAAAATCTTTGATATTATTGTATCCATAAAAATAGAATATATACATATACATAACAATGTAATTATAAATTTTAATAAAATATTCAAGTCACTTGGTAAAATAATCGGTGCCAAACAAATAATAAATACACCTTGATTTAAATATATACTATATGTCCATCCAGATATTTTTTTTATTGTTTTTGAATAAATCCACGCTCTATTATGTGGTAAAAAAGAAACAAAAACGCAAAAGCAAAGAATTACTAACAAAATAAAATCTAGTCTTGTGTATCCAACAAAAAAAGATGTTACAATAACTATAATGTATCCAATCATCTCAAAAATAATAAATACGTTTAGAATTTTTCCTTTTATTCTCTCATTATATTTATCCCAAATAAAATATAGTATAATACCAATACTCATAAGCGAAATTGCTCTAAATATTGAATCAGCTACAATTTCATAGCTAGTTCCACCAATTACTAATCTTCTATGCGTTTCCCAAAAATCCATACAGCCGTATTCAACACAGTAGATTCCTAATATAATTATCGAAACAATTGGTAATATTATCTTTATTATTTTTCTAGAGACATATTTTAATACTATAAATAGTAATATGCTAACCCAAAACAAAGCCGCAACATACCAACCATTCGGATTCATTGGTATAAATTCGCTTTTGCCAAATGGCTGAAGCATAAGAATTGGTTTCCAACTACCAACAATATTTTCCAGTAAATATATAAAAGTATTTTCACTTATATTATCTGGTTTATTAATTAACAAAAAAACAATTATATATACTATCATTGACACAAAATACGTAGGATATAATCGTATTAATCTATTTTTTATATAACTCCAAACTGAACGTTGCTTTTTTACATTATATGATGATTTTGCAAGCAGAAATCCTGAAACCAAAAAGAAAAATTCAACTCCCATACACCATCCGAAACTAACTCCACAATGAAGCGCTATTATTAATACTGTGAAAACTATTTTCCAAAAATCTATACTATTTTTCATTATGATCTCCAACTACATTACTAAAGCTTTAATATATTTATTAGGTACTAACGATATTAAAACGCATAATACAAAACGCAATCATAAAACAAAAAAATATTCTTAATATACTTATTCCAATATTTTTCTCTTTTGACAATCTCTATTCTCCTCTAAAAATTGTACCAATGCAATATATTACCATTAAGCCACGCGCATATCTGTTGAACAAAGCCATTAATATCAGTATCACAAAGTGGAACAAACATTATTGGATACACCAAGAGAAATATACTCCAACGCTTTTCTTTTATTCTATCGTAAGCACCAGCGAGTTCTTTTATTATTCCCTCATCTTTCATTACTACTAATGCACATATTACTATTGCATAATATGCTACAACAGACATTATCCATCTTCCATAATCAATCTTAAGTAAGAAATCAGGAAGCATTGTTAACGACCCAATTAAAACTATAACGTACTTAAACAAATTAAGTTTACTTGTCGCGTTTTTGAATAATCTCACAAAAAATTTAACAAATATTATTATGTATGGGACAAATAAAAGAGTAAATAATATCATTTGAACAAAATTCATCTTATGCCATTCCCATTCAGCAGTAGCAAGATCAACTCCTAATACTTCATGTGCTATAAGTGTGCTATGATATTTTCCTTCAAACGCCAAATTCTTAGCGTCAGCTAATACACTATCAATTATCATTGCTCCATTTGTTCTACTAAGAAGCTCAAACCACACAAAAAGTATAGAGCCAATAATAAGCGACGTCGAAAATATTATTATATATTTTGCTTTCTTTTTCTCTGTAAGAATCTGATAGAAAAGCAAAACTAATGCAACGTTAAAATACATAAAGACAAATCCCTGATGAAACATTACACCTATTGCCGAAAGAGGTATTATTAACCACTCAAATTTTTTCTTAGAAATAATAATTGCAGACAAGATTGCAATTAAAACCATAAACAAATCTACTCTTAAGAAATTAAATCCGGACGAAAATGTTGCAATTGTTACTGTATCAAAAAAGAATAATATATACTCACATGTTTTAAAGTTTTTTTCTTCAATATTCTTGAGACAATAATATGAAAAATAAATCACAAAGACAAAGAAAAGTCCTGTTACAATTTGAGCAAACCTAAGTACTGCACCATAATTCATTATGTCTATAGGTATAATAAAGTTTAAAACATGATATATTGTTCCAAGTAGTGATCTTGAAGTAAATCCATATTCATAACTAAGCGCTAGCATTGTTGAATTATACGATCTTACTACGCCTTGATATGTACATATTAAAATTACTAGTTCAAATATTATTAAAGGTATTAAAAATTTTCTTATTTCTATTTTCTTTTCTCTTGTCATTTTACTTCCCTTTTATAGTCCTACAAATGTTTCTTCAAATAATGTTAATGGTCCACTAATCCATATTGTAATTATGACAAACGCATACGCTATTAAAAGTGCTGGCCATTTAATATACTTCTTAATAATTTCTTCCAGTTCACAAATTGCTGTACTAGTGGTCTTTTCTCCCTTAACTAAAAGTATACTCATAAGCAAAATATAATACATAAATCCATAAAAAATTGCTCTCGAACAATCTCGAAGCAAAAACTCACAAATAGGCGCAAGAAGTCCAACTACAAGCGACACCGTATACTTTTTATTCTTTTTAACTTTAATGAAATATATAACACCAAAAACATAATAAGGTATAAACATCAGAAGAATTATTATAACTTGCTTTATTGAAAGATAAATTCTTACATCAAAATTTATATATCCTAGTATATTCGAAATAAAAAATCCACATAAAGCAGCTATTACACTCGCGACATCTATAATTAATCCTTTTTTTGATTCAAATATAAACATTGCCATAAACAAAGCTGTAAAAACTGATAATGAACATATAGGCGATAAAAATGTACCTAGAAAAGCAAATATTGGAATTAGAAACATTCCTTTTTCAAAAACAAATAACATCATACTAATAAATGCCATTATTATTACATATACATCTGACGCCCCAAAATAGTTCTCATTCCAAAACATCGAGCATACAAATACAGCAAGAAATACTAATAAAAAAATAAAACTGCTTTTCTTTTCTTCCCCTACTTTTCTAATAAATAAAAATGACATAAATACAAATACGGCTTGCATAATTATATTCGTTATCCACACAAAATAATAATTATTCATAATAGCTAATAAAAAATTTCTCTCATATAAATTGTGATCGAAAAATCTCAACATACATACCGCTGAAAATATTATTAATGCAACCAAAAAAGCAACATCTTTTTTTTGTACTACTTTTTCCTTCATTTTGTTTCCTCAATTTCTTTGTCTTTTGAAAATATTACTATTATTGCAATGCATAAACATGTATACATCGCATATGCATACCTTTGTTCTCCATGCATAGGCGAAGCTACCATAAGAGTAAGAATAACACAAATACCTGGCACAGCAAATGGTGCTGTTTTATTCTTTTTTATTATTGCTATAACCATAATATAAATTAACGCGTAAAAATATAATCCGATTTCCACAACAATATGTGCAATACCATTCCTCTGAAAGAAATGACAATAATTATTTAGAAAATTATTAAAGCCTTCACTTACAGTTTTAGGATGAATTTTTTTTCCAAGATCTGCATATCTATGTATTTCATCAGAATAAGGTGCATACCCAAGCTCAGCCTCTCCATAACCTAGAGCCCAATATCCCGATGTTTCGTCGACATATGCTTTAATATATTCTACTGGATATTTTAATCCTAATGAAACATATAATTTTAAATAATCCCATTTATTATCTTCGAGTTTTTTATCATTTTCCCAAAACTGTATTGCACCTTTTATATTATCTGAACATTCTGGTCTATAATCATTTTTTATATTTTCTACCGGATCAAGCTCATTAATCAATTCTATCTCTTCTTGTGTTAATTCTTTATCATCACATACAACTCGTCCAATCTGTTGAATTGGAATAGAAAACTTCTCTGAATATTCTGTAGGCGCAACACCTATAACATTTAACAAAGAAACCTTCATTGCAGAAGCAATTACTACAGCAAAAGCAAGAGATATAACAATCTTTTTCTTATCTTCATATTTTACAAATAATATTACAATCACGGTAATAAAAAGTGCAACAAAGCCATTACTTCTAAACACTCCAAATCCTATTGCACCTATTATCATTAATATATAATCAATATTTTTTTTCTTACCAATATTTTTTGTTATTCTATAAAATGCAACAAGGAACAGCAAAACAAAATATGCAAAGAAAGCATCCTTTAATATATATGTAATAATCTTAATATTTAATGGATGAATTAGTAATACAAAAAACATTACACCTTTTACAGTGTATGATAATTTACTTTGATTTAATGTAAGCATAAAATATCCAACAATAAGACTTACTACAACAATCTGAAATATGCTATACATAAAAAAAGATTTAGTTATATCAAATCCAATAATCTTTCCAAATTCAATAAATAATTTCACTATTAAAGTATGATAGAAGCTATGATGATTGGTATAATTTCCAGTCAATATTTCATCATACTGCCATAATGTATCATATTGAAATTCTCCTGGATACTTCGACAAAACCAATATCAAAAAATTAAATATAAAAAACACTACTGTCGAAACAACAAAAACAATTACATTATTCCATTCGTATTTATTATCTTTTTTAAAACTTTTTAAAGCAAGAACTGTAACACCATATTTAAATAACGAATACGATACTACAAAGCTTCCTACTATTACTAAAATCATTTTACATATTCGCCAAAACATTTCACCTTGTTCAAACAGTATGTATTGACTTACTACAGTCGCAATTGCGAAAACTATAGATATAATTATTATTGCTATATTATGTCTTTTACTAATATTCTTTTCAGAGAATAATACTGCAAGTATTGCCAAAACACTTACAACTATATATGTAAAATATGTTGCATTTGTATTTCTTAAAACAAAACAAAATGCTATTATTAATGCAATTTCTATATATTCAATTATTGATAAATTTTTGATTTTCTCAAACAATATACTAAACATTTTATTCCTCTAAATATCCAATAAATTTACACTACTACAACAATTGACAAACACATAACTATACACCGGCATTCTTGTCATCCCCATCATCATTAATGCATTATTTGAAAATGTATACAAGGGCATTTCCCATCCAAAGAGCTCTTTTGGGGAATAATTTCTCGTAAGGTATTTTTATATTCATACTCTATGCTCCTTATGCATTCTTGATTTACAATTACCAATTAATCCGCAAATAAATGCTATACCCAAAGACATAAATAATGAAACAACAAAATAGATATACCATTTATCATCAAAACATACCGGTATTTTGTCATATAACAATCCCGTTGGATCTCCAACAATACTAAGTATTATTTTATCCATTATTCTAAGAATTGGGAAATGACAAATCATAATAATCATTGATTTTTGCCCTATATATCCTACTCCCTTCTCAACATATGGGATTTTATTTAGAACTTTCGCAAAATACAAACAAACATATATCCCACAAAATGCAAAGACATACATAGAAGAAAAAACTCCACCAAAAACCAAATCCATCCAATATATTTTGCTAACTGGATAAAGCAATATTGAAAAAATAATAGCAACTATCAAATTTAAATATTTTTCTATATTTCCAACATAATTTCTAAGTAAATAACCAACTTCAAAAAAAGGCAACACAGTTAAAACCACTTCTAATTTCGCTGGCAATCTTATTTGATTTTTTAACAAGTTGTATCCTACAACTGTAAGAATTGCAATTATTATAATCTGAAATACTATTTTTACTATAGAATTCTTTGTTACATTCTCAATTTTACAACTAACAAATACAATGAATCCAAGAATAACTGTTCCAATAAATATTGTAGGTAGAAACCATAACGTTCCTCCCATCAACTCACTCGCATTTCCAACTAGAGCTTTGCCTAAATTTATTAAAAAATCTTTTGGTGAATATAAATATGCTGCACTTTCTAGCAGTCCTAATTTATACAATACATTATGAAACAAAATTAATATTGTATACAAAACTAAATATGGCACATATGTACTTTTAAACTTAGCTTTAATATTTCTTACTGGATGCTTTCCATATTTATTCTCGTCAAATAAATATCCTGAAACAAAATAAAACAAAGGCAAATGAAATAAGTATATATATCTCGTAGACCATGCTGCAACATGTCCTAAAACAACACATATTATTCCTATCCCTTTTACTATATTCCAGAATTGTCTATTTGGAGAATGCGTTTTAATTTCTAGCATTTTCAACTCCATTCGTATTACCACATTTATTTAAAAAATTTAAAAACAATATCCGATAATTTATGTAAGATTATTGCTGCAACAATTGTGCATACAACAACCGCTATAGTAGCAATCCACACAGATTCAATTACAGAATACAAAGAAAAAGCTCCCAATATAAACACTTGATGTATCAAATATATGTCATAGGAATATTTATCAGACAAATCTAAAAAAGATATTATAAAACGTGGTGTTTTATTTTCATTTTTAAATATCCATCTAAATATTTGTGCTAATAATATACACAAAAATGTTCCTAATAATACGTGTCCAAAATCATGAAATTTAAGCGACTTTTCTATCATTTCATCTGTCGTCAACAAAAATGAATTCTTTCCAATATAAATGTCGCCTAATTTTGTTATTAAAGCTCCTATCCCTACTACTATAACAAATATATATTTTTGAAGTTTACCATAATTATCACTTAATCTACGATATAATACTCCTACCAAATAGCATAAAATCCATAATGATTTATAAAATGTTGCATAATGCTCAAAGAATATAAACACGCCTAGCATTAAAGCAAACACTTCAATAAACATTATATATATCTTCTTTTCTTCCAGCTTATCTAACAACTCATTTACAAATGGCGTTATCAAATAACATAGTAAAATATATGCTATAAACCATAAATTATGTAATGGCATAAAATCATTTGCAGCGTCCAAAATTAGTAATTTACCTATATCATATAATCCACAGGTGTCACTTGCAAACACTAACCCTATACCACCTACAATAATTACACATATATAGTATGGCACCAATATCTTTTTAAAATTTTTACCATAAAACGAAAGTCTATCTTTTATCTTTCTATTTCCATACAAATATCCACTTATAAAGAAAAACATTTGTACCGCTACATTAAACCAAAATGTCAAACCATTAGAAAAATACTGATATATATGACAAACAACAATGAATACAGTTGCTACAAATCTCACAAAACTAATAGAATAATCTCTTTTACACATTTTTATTTCTTCCCTTCAATACCACTTGCATAATCATAACTATAGTACATACTACCCATAAAGTTTTTGCAACAATTCCGAAATAATGATATGTTCCAACATCAAACACGTTGCTAAGAAAAATATCTTTCCACCCCAAACACTTGCCAATTACACTCTCAGAGAAAAGCAAGCCATTGATATAATCATAATTAAAATGTAATATTCCAAAAATCAACAATGCAACATTACTTCCCCACCAGATCCATCTATTCATCATTTCTTCTCTAATTTGCAAATAAACAATAATCATAAACGGTAGCATATAATATAAATACTGTGGACTCCAATCAAAAAACATGAAAAAACACATATATATCATCATGCAAAAATTCATACAAAATACTTCGTCTTCTTCATTAGACTTAAAATACACGTAAAATAATACCAACGCAATTAGCCCAATACATGGAGAAAACATATTCCACTCTACTTCAAAGACTCTTGGTAAAAAGCTTGCTTTATTAATAACACTTCCAACTGAAAGAAAATCTTTAACTATAATTTCTGATAAAACTTTTTCAACAACCAATATCAATCCTATCGGTATTGCATATACAATATTCTTAATGTTTTTTCTAATCAAATATACTAGAATTACTGCTATGGCAAAAATAGAAAAACCTTTAATTAAAAGTGAAAGGCCTAATACAATCGACATCTTTAAATATGATCCATTTAAAAACAATAGAATTCCGCACAACATAAGAACTACTGCTATTCCATCAATCTGTCCCATTCCTATGCTGTAAAGCGCTACTATAGGTGATAGAATAAATAAAATTTCCACTTTGCAATAATCAACTTCAAGGTTCAACTTCTTGCATATTTTTTCAATTAATCCAACTAAAACAAAGGCAAGTATTGCCATTAGTATTTTCATACAAGTTGTATATACAACGAGTGGGATACTTATCCATTTACTTATCAAGTATATAGGCAAAATCCATACACTAATAACAGAAATTGAAAACAAACTATAATTCGTGAAAAAACCTCCCGAATTAACGTAATCTATTGCATAATTATTTATATTAAAAGAAAAAATATGATCTAAATATGACAAAACCCAATTTACTATTACAATACAATCATTATGATTCACAGCTAAAATCATAATAATAGATACAATTATGGCAATCCATGTAGACCATCTACAAAAAATCTCTTTAGTTCGCATAATTACTCCTCATATGTTCCTACATAGAATTTTCCTACGTTTTTAAACTTCATTTGGTATTCATTCATTCTATCTTGATCCTCGTTCTTTAAAACAAACATATCTGATTTATTCTTTTCTTCTATTGCTTTTTTTAAATTTAATTCCGTTTGGTTTTTATTTGACCTTGCAAAATAAAAATCATTTGTTGTTATATCATTATCTAATGCCCATTTTGTCCATCCATACATTTCATATATATTACAGTCAGAAATATAATACAAATGCTTTATATCATCTTTCATTATGCCAGAAAGCTCCTCATACGAAATTGTTTGGTCCTCATAAGTATATGTTTGACTCCATTTGTTATGTCGATCAATTATAACATTATGAATATCAACAATTTGCAAGCTCATCAACACTACCAATATTATAAGACATATTTTTTGCGATAAACAAACAAAACAAATTGCTATTCCAAATAACAGTAGACCATATATCAATACCCATGAAACTCTTCCGGTTGCTCTAAACACTGACCAAACATTTTCAATAAAACGTGGCAATGGTATTTCCAATATCACTCTACTTCCTACACACCATCGTGGTGATAACGCAAACAAAAATGCAACAAGAAAACAAACGAATAAACCTATATATTTCTTGTTAACAAAAAGCTTTTTTCTATAAACAACAAGTAGTATTCCTTCCAAAATCACAAGAAATATTCCACCTAATCCAATATACGAAAAGCCTTCATCAGCCCACTTTGTTGCAATAGGAAGATCCGGTAAAATACACGAACTTGACACATCACAACCACCAGGATTAATAAATCCTAGCAGATTCAACCCATATTCTCCTAGTCCTTCTTGCGTACGTACATTCCCTCCACTGAATCCACCAAGCACTCCTATTACGAAAAAAGCCGTTATACAAAACAAACATATTGGCAATATGAACTGCAAAAAACTTTTTTTAATCCACTCATTTATTGCAAATCCTATCATTAATATTCCACACATTAATAGAAAATACACATGAACATTTGCTGCTAAAAAGGCTATTATTATTGGATAATACCATTTACTGTTCTTTTTAAAATATAGTAAATAAAACGCCAAAATCAAAATCCAGTGTCCTGCTAACGCAGTGTGACGAAACATCTTCCAAAGCATAACGGGTTGCAATAACATCAAAATCACAGAACACAAAATTGCAACTTTTGATTTTGAATATTGATAAAATATCTTTGCTGAAAACACCCCCGACATAACAAAAGAAAACAGTCCCCATAATCCAAAATACTGAAATGTTTCTGGTAGAATTGGAGACAAGACTTTAAAAAATATAGCAAATAAAGGGATTGAATCTGTGAAAATAATAGATACTTGATCAGGATAATTTAATCCATCCATTAATCCTATTGGGAAATGCCACGCACTTTGTCTAAACGCTCTCCACCCCAAATAATGTTGGTTCAAATCATATCCGGTATACAACCAACTATCATATACCGGATTTAAAACTTTAAAGCCAAATATGATAACGAACATTATTGCAGAAATTATTCCAATAAAAATATAAAATTTTATTTCAGAATTTAACTTTTTCATTATGTTTTTCACTTACTTAACGATCCTCCACATATCTATTCTTCTTATCTTCGAATAAACTAATTGCAAAAACACATAATGAAAATATAATTCCACATATCGAACGCCATTCTAAATGCGGATGTTGCGCACAATGATTATATACAAAAAAAATCCATAGCAATGGCAATATAATACCTATAACACTTATTAATGCAACTTCTTTATGAAAATATAGTTTTCTTCTTATAATAATTAATGCTATACCAATAATTATCAACAAAATAATAATCACTATATTTACAGGAGAAAAAAATGTTGAAATGTTCCATGTAATTGCTATACTACGCGTTGTAGCAAAAATATCTTCATCTTGCATATTCCCAGCTCCAACTCGATGTAATACACTCTGTATTGCATCCATAATAACATTCTCATCTGTCAACAACGTAGCATATATCCACTTCATCAGCCACATACCTACATATCCTATTACAAAAAACACTCCTTTTTTTATTAATTCAATAAAGATCAAATTTAACTTTTTTTCTTTCTTTAACAATAAATAAATAACTATTGGCACTGTGAATGTCAGTACAGGATATGTTAGAAAATCAATATATGCCAACACGATTCCATCTATAAGGAAAATACACCAAGCATTTTTTTCTATTTTTTCCTTCTTTTGTATTAATAATAATATCAATGTCAACTGCATCGTGTAAAAAGCAGATGATAGCTGAAATGATTGGTATATACTTCCTACATTCATTGTTGCCAACATCATCAAATATGCAAAACTATAATTGCCTAGTTTTTTATACGCCAAATACCATACAGCAATAATACTGCCAACTACAATTATAAAATTAAATCTATATATTTCTGACAAATCGAAAAAAGACAATAAGGGCTTTAAATATGTTAAATATCCATGCCAATATCTTGGATAGAAATACTTACCAGATTTATCAAATTCTCCAGTATTTGCCAAATAACATATTTTATCTACCCATACGTTTCCTTCTGCCAAATAATCATCTACAGTCGGGTTAAGCAACGCGTCATTAATACTATTTCCCGAAAGTGGATACAATGATTCATGAAGCATAATTATATTTGTTCCTGTATCCAAAATATTTGATGTATTATTAACAAAGTCTGAACTCTGTTCTACTTGAAACCTAAGAGTTCCCTCGGATTCCGATATATGATTACTTATTCTACTAACCGGAATATTATAAACCACAACCATGGCCAACAATCCCACTATAGAAGCTATAATAACTATTATTATTGATTTCCCTATATTTTTTACAAAATTTTTCATTATAAAATCCTTTCAATACATTCCAAATTTAATGTAATCTACTTGATTTTAGATAATATATTTGTCATTTATTCTCGTTTTTATTTACCAAATCATAAACAACAAACAATGGTAGAAATGAAAACAAATATCTAGCATTAGTTTCAAACAAGCTAACGAAAACAAACGCTCCAATAAGAACTATTCCTATTACGACGTGCGAATCCTCAAATCTTTCTGAATCCATAACAAACAAATTTTTTATTGATTGAACAAATGACAATATCAAAACTACAAACCATACTATTTGAGATAAATTTGCAAAATACGAAAATCTTTCTCCACCTTCTGGGAATAAACTTTCTGGAATTAAAATATTGTCTCCCCCGAGATAATAATAACTCCTCAAAAGCTTTCCCACTTTAGAATTGTTTTCATACATTTCTTTTACAAACCCTGCTTCCTTGCCCCATCCAAATATACCATTTGAATAATTTAAATATGTCTTATTACAGATATGATTAATATATTTAAAAGGAAACATTTCTCTATATCGGTCTATAACCATATGAATATCTGCTTTAGATTTTTCCTCTTTTGTTTCAAAGCTACAAGTATATTCATCATCATACCCATTATACTGACCAACCATATCAAAGTTTGATCCTAGCAACAAATAATGCGCCATAGGCATAACTGCGTTTTTATTTTCAGTATAATTTATAGACTTGTATGCAATAGTTCTTGTTAATATAACTATCAAAACACTTATTATAATACCAATAATAATCTTAAAAAAAGCTTTTAATCTATCTGGTCTTTTTAATATTTGAACCAACTCACAAATTGCTATTGCAAATAGAACAAATAAATTTGTTGGTTTAATCGCGTATGCAGCACTAGGTAAAATAACAACCAAAATAGGCTTTAAAAACCATATCAATTTCGACTCTCTTACTACAAGATATATATACAAACTCAACACCGGTACCAAAACCGAAAAGATATCAGAATATGGCGCAATCATCCATGGAGATAGTCCAAATAATAAAACTGCTAAGACATACGAAAAATATCCCCACACACGTTTTCTTGTAATACGATATACAACTAATGACGTCACTAGAACAGATAAATTATTTAATAAAACACCAAAATATACTAGTGCTTTATATCCATTAAACCCTATTATCTTTCCTATTTTCACAAAAACAATCGTTATTTCGTACATTAAAATATTATTAGGATTTTTCTCAAAATAATGCTTATGAAATTCGTCTAAATTACTATCAACATATTGTGTCGCTGCATCTTTTAGATAAGACACATCCCATCCCACTTGAAAGAAAACATTTTTAACAATTACAACTTGGAGAATCAACAAAATAACCGATGCTATTATTAAAAAATAGAAATATCTTTTTTTATTTTCTTCTTTTTCTTTTTGAGCTATCCTGTCCCCCCAAAAAAATATTAATATAGCAATTACTACTGAAAGGAAAAACAATATCCACTTAGAAACAGAAAAATCATAATACATCCAATATTGATCTTTTCTATTCATTAGTAGGTTGGTTCCAATAATATACAAAAACAGCAATGCTATTAACCCATATATTATTTTATAAATGATATTTACAGCTTTCATTTACAACACTTTGTAACCAATTTTTGGAAACTTTCCTTTCTCGCTCACAGACGTTTAATATACATAAGTAGATTGCTAAATTTCTATTGTTCGTGATATTCCGCTTCTGTATTAACAGACCATACATTTGTATGATCGCTCACGTTATTATTTATATTTTTTACCGCTTCAAACGAAGTACACATTGAATGATCCATGTTATTGTATCTATGTTGACCATTTCTTCCAACACACAAAATGTTAGGGAATTTTGCTAGATATTCCTTTACTTCATCTATACGCTCATATGTATCAAAGTAAGCAGGATATGCTTTTTTTACTCGTTCTACATGAGTATCTAGTAAATCATGCTTTGATTCAATCAAGCCCATTTTTATCATTTCTTTAGCGCCGAGCTTTGCAATTTCTTTATTTGATAAATTCCAGAAATCGTCTCCTTCATCGCAGAAATATTCCAATCCTAGCCAAACTGTTTCGTATGGATTTTCAACCATATATGGAGACCAGTTATTGTATACCTGAAATCTTCCCATTGTAACATTTCGATCATGAACATATACCCAATTGTCTGGAATAATATTGTTTAATGTAGGGATTTTAGTTTTATTTTTTAATTTCAACTTCTTAACTAATACACCTACTGTTACATAATCTCTGTAAGGTAACCCTTCTGCAACTTCTCTAACTGTATCTGGAACATCATTCATACCTACAACTAAATCCTTAAGAGGCATTGATGATATTACATAATCACATTCGATAAATTTCTTCTCATTGTTTTCTACAACATTTACACCTACTGCTTTACCGTCTTTAGTGCAAACATTTTCTACTTTAGTATTTTTTACTATTGTTCCACCATTATTAATGATTTCGCCCGCAGTTATTTCCCAAATTTGTCCTGGTCCTAATTTAGGATAAGAAAATTCTTCAATCAAAGATGTTTCTACATGACGATCTTTTTTCCCTATCTTCTTTTGGAACATATCCTTAAGAATCGCCATTATTGATAATCCCTTTACTCGCTGAGCACCCCACTCAGGAGAGATTTCAGATGGATGTCTTCCCCATAAATTCTCTGTATATTTTTCAAAGAACATCTCATATAATTTCTTGCCAAATCGATTTACATAGAAATCTTCTAACGATTCTTCTTTTCTTTTGAAAATTGTTCCCTTTAAATAACTGAAACCTACTACTATAGTAGTGAAAAATCCCATATTTTTTATTGTTTCAAATTTTAATGAAATAGGATAGTCAAAAAACTTCTGTTTAAAGAAAATACGAGACAAGCGATTTCTCTTAAGCATTACCCTGTCTTCTTCATCTGGGTTTGGGCCATTTTTAACTATACTTCCATTTCTAGACAACTCTCTATCATCAAACGATAGTGCCCCTTGTGTAGGCATCATTTCTTCCCACCATTTATTGACTTCATCAACCTTAGAGAAGAACCTGTGGCCACCCATATCCATTCTATTTCCTTTGTAGTTTACCGTACGGGAAATACCTCCAAATGTATCACTCTCTTCGTAAACAACAACTTCATATTCGTTTTTTTGTTTTGACAACTCATACGCTGCAGTAAGTCCCGCTGGACCAGCTCCAATAACAACTACTTTCTTCATCCTTTTCTCCATATCCATTTCTTTATAACTTTAACTATTTTCCCAACAATAATTGCTCCAAACAATGTAATCAAAAATCTCATTATATATGCAACAAGATTTCCTATTCCAGTAGTGTAAATTTCTGCAAAATATTTTGATAAAATCAACAATAACACATAATTTATACTATCAGAATACAAATATAAATCAAATGATACATTTCCAATCTTTTCAAATAATGACCAGTTTAGTTTTTCGAAAAGTAAGGCTATGTATAATACAAACAATGAACCTATAACACCTGTAATTATAATATATATGTATTGAGAAAAACCTTCATAAAAATATTTTTTTCCTATAAAAAATACTACAACATATACAATTCCTACTAGCAAACTTTTAAACAAAAAAAGACTTCCATTTTCCAGCTTACGTCTGATGTATTTTTCAAAATATACACCTAATAAAAACCATATACCATATTGCAACGACTGCAACATCATATTTCCAGTAGCAAAATAACCCAAAACAAAACACGCAACTGCAATTACTACGCTTATTTTATTTATATTCAAATATTCTATAAATGCAACAACTACAAATATAATAAATAAAACAACTATAAACCATAAATGACTATTTCCAAACAACAACAACTGACCAAATATTGCATCTTTTAAAGGATTTTGAAAATATCCACCTATATATTTTAATGGTATCTGCCAAAAAATTGTCACCAAGACAAAGGGTATAATAAGACGCTTTGCTTTTTTTAAAATAAATGCCCCAACTTCTTGTATCGTATTTATTTCTTTTCTTGTATACATATATACAGCGCCTGAAAGCATCATAAATAATGGCATATGAAACCCATATATCATATCTACGAACAGTTGCAATGCATTGTTAACTTTCATCGCAGCATCGCCTTGAATCAAGTCAAAATACGAAACTCCTCCGTATTTACTTCCCGCTGCCATATATAAGCTATGTCCTAAAAGTACAAGTAATATAACAATACCACGCAAATATTGATAAATTCCTATTTTTTTCATATCTTTCTCACTACATTCTAAACAAAATCTCTAAATCATAATACAAATTAGGATTTCTTAAAAACAAACCATTTTGAATATTTACAATCAATATCGCTACTATCTGAATATAAAGACTAGACAATACAGATCCTTTTATTAAAAAGTTTTTTATATTAGCATCGAAGCTCTTTTCATTCTCTTTGCGCAAAAACAAAACTATTACAGCTACTATTACAAAAACAAAGGAAAAATCATACATATATCTCGATGTAATACCAGCCATCCAAATATCTGCCAACACTAATATACTAGCCAATATAGTTAGTAATAACCCTAATTTTTTCAAATCTCCTTTTATAGATGGAGAAAAAATACCCACAGTCATTATACTTATAGGGAAAAGCCAAATCATTCCTCCTATCATATCATGCAAATAAAAATACCCCAAATAATCTGATGACAAATCTCTTAACTGTAAATATGGAAAATGGTCCACAATCGGAATAGGCGCGAATACGTATTCCCATATACCTTGAATAAATTTAACACCAGATCCAACCTGATGCGTCATATCAACTCCAGTAAAATTATATTGTGCCCCAAATTCAAAAATAGATTCGAAACGAAGATAATTATATGTCATCAAACCAACAGCAATTACTACTATAGGCAACGCAATAGACAATAAATTCCAAATCCCCTTTTTTGAGAAAAACCTATCTTGCTTTATATCTTCGTAAAAAATAACAAAACTTGTTAATATTAATATTGCTAAATGTGGACGACACCCTGCAACAAGTGCCATGCATATACTTCCCAAAACAAGTAAAGGCTTTGATATTTTACCTATACCATCAGATGATAATAACCAAAATGAAAGCCCCCAGAAAACAAACGATATACCTGATAATATCGCCAAAGAATACGTATTCCCCGGATAAACTAAAGCAATACCTCCTGCTGACATTAAAAGAGCTATATCCGCTAAAAGAAACCTCCCGAGAGAAATATTTAATTGATATCGTTTAATTAACGAGCGCAAAAACATATATATTCCTGCAAACAAAAATAGTGCAAAAAGAAAAACTACCTGATAAGTTTTCAAAACGATGCCTGTTATAATATACACAGGTAAATACACAAGTATCACTGGAACTATCCCAAAATAAACATAATAATTATGATTATAATACGCTATATCAAACAAATATTTTCCACCTGCATTTACCCTGCTTTGAAAATCATAAGGATTATCGAGTAGGTCTAATTGTGGAGCTATTTCAAAATCTAACGATAAATGTCCATCTGCCAATGCTGTTGTTAACATTTCATACTGCCTAGTTGACTCAGGATCTGTACACCAGGCATTGTATGACGAATTACACTTTAAAAGTCCTAAAATAAATACTAAATAACAAACAAATAACAATACCATTATCACCATTTGACTTTTGCTAGTTAGTGAAAACTTTTTCTTAAATAAAATAGACTTTGACCTAAATAAATATATACTTCCTATAACCAAAAACAACACCATTAATCTTATCACCGAAAAATCAAATGGTCTTTTTTCATTTATACCTATGCCCTTTACTTCTAGTCTCCCTGGAACACCAGAAGAGAGATTAACTAAAATCTTCTTACTATCGCCAGACAAATGTAATCTAAGATACCTACTTTGTTCATTACCACTTACTATTTTTGTTTTGGGTAATTCATAATATGTGGCATCTGCTGCATCTGTTTTTGAAATCACAACATCTATAGGTGCTCCACTAATTAACTCACCGTTTTCATCGTATATATTCGCGTCTATACAAATATTGTCAACGTGTTGATTTATATCATTTAGCTCTATGTATAGCGACTCATTTTCTGTAAAGGTTCTCGTTATAAAATTCGCTTTATCAAACGTTAATGATTCAATAGCGCGAAAATTAAAAAATAGAATCTCTATTGCAACACATAAGACAACTATTAAAATCCAACCTATTATTTCTTTTTTTAATTTCATATTATTTTACTTTCTTATTTTTTACTCTTTTAAATAAAACTGTAATTCCCTGTACGACACACCACATAACAATTGAAATACCAATTGTAATCAAATATACCATATAAGGCGAAAATTCAGGTCTCGCTTCAACAATAATCATATGTGTACAATACATTGGCAAACTTAATGCACCTAAAAACGAAATACATTTTCCTTTTACACATGATGTAAAAGTTTCACCTGATAATGTCAATCCTAACCCTATTACAAAACAAACAATAACTATTATTTCACTTTGCAAATTCTCTAGTGTCGCAAGACATGTAACCGATCCATAAACTAATAGCTCTATTATTCCAAAAATAATAACATAACCTCTTTTTTTCTTGATAGTTTTTTGAAATGCTTCACTTACTCTATATACCAAAGCACCTAGCAACAATCCTGCTAACGCTCTCATACATAATGCTGGATATATCATCATCTCGTAATGAAACCCATCAATAGTACCCGTTGATATAATTAAAACACCATATAGAAACATTGGAAGAAATGTGTATAACCACAATCCTATTTTCTCATCTAGATAATATGCTAAATACATCATCACTGGTAACATTACAAACAACGCAATAATGTACCATAGAATCGGCATCAGCATAGAACTCATTGTCCATCCATCACCCAAATCAACACCATTAGCAATCATTCCCGTTGCGTTTAATAGTGAGACATTTTCTGTAAAATATAGTGCGAAACGTCCAATTGTTCTAACACCAACATTCATCAACTGCTCTCTCAAAATAAAAACAACATATAATATCATAGACAAAAATGTATATGGAAGGATTCTCCACATTTTCTTTAACGTATATTTCACTGGAAAATCTTTAAAAGAATTGCCGGATTCTTTATATTGTAAAACCTTTTTATATGCAAAAAAACCACTTATAATAAAGAAAAACTCTACAAATATCCAACCCGAATGAAATATATATTTTGTATGATATCCAACTATTATTGTTGCTGCCAAAAATCGCAACAACTCTAAAAAAACATTTTTCTTCATCTTTACTCCAACTATATTCTTTTCACTTTTATTTTATTTACAAAAAAAGTTTTTGCCACACTATACAACCATACCAAGACAGAAAACAAAATAATCTGAGCAACAATTAATATTATCAAATTATCTCCTAACGCATTCCAGTCATATACTGTAACAGTTACATTTCCCATGTACATTAATAGCAACGTATTTTTACCCATAAATCTAAAATAGTTATTTACTACAGGTATTCTATCTAAATACTTACAAGCTTTTAAAACTACATATGTTCCAGCAATTGCTCCTATTACACAAAGTGGGAACACATGATAAATTCTCAAAGAAAGAACAATTCCTCCATTTAAAATGTCTACAACCCATACTACAATCGAAATGACTAAAGCAAGAATTTGAGTCCATCTCGGAATTTCTCTTGCATATTCTTTATATAAATGTCCAATAGCAAAAAAGCCAACGCAAATCAAAGCAACGTCCCACTGATAATAATGAGTTTCTATCCTTGTACCAAAAAACCATCCTGTTACCGTTAACAAAACCAGAATTAATACATATAAAACTTTATTATTCCACGAAATCTTATATACTACCCAGTAAATTATTGATGCAACAAATAGTGCTATCAAAAACCATCCTAGAGATAATCCGTCACATCCCCAAAATATTCTTTTTATTTTTTTACAAAATTCAACTATATCAAAATTGTTTCTATCTCTAATCAAGACAAAAATAAGAGCTATTATGTTTAATTTCACATAAGGAATTAATAAACTTTTCACTTTCTTAACCACATATTCTTTAAAAGGTGTAGCCTTAAAGAAATAACCACTCAGAATAATAAATAACGGCATATGAAAAGATGTTATAAAAGATCCTGTTTTTATTATGTGATCTGCTAACATCAACACTATTGCAAGCCCTTTTGCAAAATCTATAATTGTATTTCTTTTATTTTTTTCGTTCATTTACTAAATCCACAAATAATCAACATCCATATCTTTATACGAACCATCGTCCTGGCAAAAATATATCACACAATCTCAACGTAATATGTGAGATAAACCAATCTGAAAATGGCATATATATCAATGGATACACTATTAAAAGTTTTCCAAAACTAATCTTTTCATTTACAACACATTTTACGTCTTCAAAGGCATTTATAGTTTTTTTATCTTTCATTACAATCAAAGACATGATAATCAATATATAATAGAAAAATGTATAATACGCATATCTTCCAAAATCAACTTTAAGAATCATCTCTGGCAACAATGTCAATGCCCCTAAAACCACCGCAAGATATGCTAATAAACGTCTTCCTTTTTCACCTCTTAGCAATCTCTTAGAAAAAAGAATAAAGATCACTAAATACGGAGAAAACATAATCAAGAAAAACGGCAACTCCCTAACATTAATCAGATGATATTCTAATTCGTCTTTAAATACACCTTGTCCAAGAATTTCATGATTAAGTATTGTTTCATTATAATCATTTCCCGTATGTGACAACAACTTACTTTGAGCTATTAATTCATCAACAACACCTGCCGTATTTATATGACTAAAAAACTCAAAGAATAAAAACAAAACACAAACTTCTACAAAGGAAAGTATAAAACATATAAAATATTTTTTATCTATTCCTTCTTTCTTACACATCGCTTTAAAGAACAATAACGCTAAAATAAGATTAGCATTAGTAAACGTAAACCCTTGATGAACGCACATACATATTCCAACCAAAGGAATTACTAACCACACTAGTTTATCCTCAATAATGAGCATCAAACATATAAATACAATCATTAAATAATAAGTATCTATTCTGCCTAAATTTTCTGGAACCCAAAAATTTGAAAATGTAAAAACAGAAAAAAATACTATCAACATTCTAACATTATGTAAATTCTCTGGATTACACTTCTTTAAGCAATGATAGAAAAAAACAAACATTATTAATAATAATACTACCGTTGCTACTATAGAAAAGTGATATAAATTATTATACGTCATCAAGTCAAATGGCATTATCTTATCCAACAACTGATAACACGTTCCAACAAATCCCCTAGAAATAAATCCATACTTATATGAAAAAGAATAAAGCGTAGAGTTATAATGACTCATTCCACTTCCAAAATCTTTAAAAAAACATAACACAGCAAACAATGCTAGCGTTAATAAAAATATTATATTGCCTTCTTTTTTTTTTCTCATAACTCACCTTAATCTTTCCATAAATGTAAAAAATTATTATTTAAATCTCCACTTATGTGAGCTGACACTCTACAAATATTAACATCCCACATCGGTGTCATTAAAATAGGTATCACATATAAAATAAAAACATATGGTTTTGTTTTTAATTCCCCTACTTCTTCGTCCAACACTTCCAAAAAAACTTCATCTTTCTTTGCCACAAGATATGCAAATATTAGTATATAATACATTAATACAGAAAACATCCATCTTCCATAATCTACTTTTAAAATAAGATTTGGTACTATTGTCAAAACTCCGATAGATAAAACTATGTATTTATACTTTTGAACTTTATACGTTCTTCTGATGACATTAACAAAAATCTTAACTAATAAAACAATATAAGGCATCATAATTAGGGCGTAAAAAGGAAATTCAACAAAATTTTTAAAATGGTGTTCCCGTTCTGATACTGTAGGATCTATCCCTAATATTTCATGCTGTAATAAAGCTTTGTGACACCCTTCTGTGTCCTTTGATATCAACGTTGCAGCATCAACTACTTTATTATAAACCTCCATATCCGATGTATGTGCAAAAAAATTAAGATACAAGAATAATATTGAGGCACTAACAAATGACAATATAAACAATATTGCGTACTTTGTTTTATTCTTCTTATCTTCTTCTAAAAATCGATATATTAATATCACTAATGTTACATTAAACAACATAAACACGTATGCTTGATGAAACATTACTGCTATACAAGAAAGTGGAATAACCATCCATTCCATTTTCCTTATCAACAATAAAAAAACACATATTATTGAAATAATCAAAAGAAAAATATCTACTCTTCCAAAATTAAATGAATTAGAGAAAAAAGATACGCCAAAAACCACCAACAGTATCGTAATAATTTGAACATGTTGATAATTCTTTTCATCCGCTTTGTTTATTAAGTAAAAGCAAAATAATAAAATCAATAACAAAAAACATATTGTTATAATTTGTGTATACAACAACACACCATTATAGTTGAAAATATCAAACGGCATTACCATATTAAATACACGAAATAGCGTTCCACTTAATCCTCTTGACACAAATCCACTTTCATAGGACAAGGCAATTATTGATGAATTATAAGAATTTACATATCCACCATAATCTCTCATAAAAATTACTACTTCTAATACAACGAGCAATATGCCTAAACTTATTTTTTTTCTCTTTTCTATCATTTTGAACTTACCTTCCATAAAAACCTTTTTATAGCCATTTCCCTACGTACGGAATCTTAGACAGTAGTTCCTGTATCACCCATGAAACTAGAAGAATCGTTATTGAATATACTAATATGTCTATTGGAGAACAGGAGAACAAAATACCAATAGGAATTAAACCTGTTCTAAAAAATAGTATTACAAAAGTCATATGCATAAAATATATACCCAATGTTTGTTTGCCTATACGTTTAAAAACTTTACTAAAAAAGCCAGAATAAATTTTTTTGTTTTTTACCAACAAAAAAATAACTATAGCATAAAGAACTACTACAGGACTCAAATAAGACATGTATTCCACACGTATATCACCTAAAGTTATTTTATCATATATTGTAAATGACAAGCCCAAACAAAAAACAACTACAGCACCTACAGTTAATACTATTTTATTTACTTTCTTTTGTTCATATGTATTTAAATAATATCCCAAAACCGGATACCCGATATAACCTATAAATAATCCTATAAATCTAAAATTATTTGATAAATTATTCAAAAATTCAAAATAGCCACCTTGCACAATAATAAACAACATATTAAAAATAGCCCAAACCAACAAGAAATACTCTATCGTTCTTCTATCTGCACCTTTAACAAATGCTCTTAAAATTGGCAGCGCTAAATATATTCCAATTAACGCATACACATACCAAAAATGGAACTCCAAATCTGCAGTACAAAATTCTTTTATATACGCTTTTATCACGTTGAATATACCATTAAATCCACCGTTTAAAAATACATTTATAACTTTATATATAGCACCCCAAATAAATGCTGCAATTATAATATTTAATATATATTTTGAAAAAATTCTTTTTATTGTCAATTGCTTATTTGGCTCTAAAAAAACAACACCAGTTGTCATCAAAAAGACTGGCACAGAAAATCTCGCCAAAGAATAAACTGTAGTACATATTATAACATTTGACAATGACAATTCTCTATAAAATCCTTCAGTAGATACATGAATTACTATTACCGCAAAAATAGCTACACCTTTTAGAAAATCAAGGTAATCTTTCCTTTGTTCCATTAATTATTATAATGATTATCTACCTTTAATAATCATATACTCCTTTCATCTATTCTCTAAACCCTACTATTCTCAAAATGTTATAAGTCAACCTACTAATTTCTGTATCATATAAAGGCATAAAAATGAGCGGATATATTACCAATATAATTGTAAAACTTGATATCTCTTTCAATCTCATTTTCATATTATTTAATTTAGCTGAAATCAAATTATCCTTCATACAAATCAAAGCAATACATATTACAACATAGTAAAAAACTGTGTTGTAGACATATCTTCCATAATCAACCTTAAGAATCCACTCTGGAAGAAGTGTTAACGAACCAAGTAAAACCAGCCAATACGCAACCATATCATTTCTATTTTTTAATCCCTTTAACAAAGACACAAAAAACTGTATTGCCATCAAAACATATGGTAAACATAACACTACAAAAATTGGAAATTCAACTCTATTCTGAAGATGCCAGAAGCTTTCATCTTCATACACATCTTGTCCTAACAATTCGTGTTTAAATAACATCTTATAATAATCTCCATTTGGAGAAATATTTTTTGCATTTTCAACCATTTCATTATATGCTTCAATGCTTACATTATTTCGTGCAAATTCAAAATACAAAAACAGTACAGATACAAGAACAAATGTTAATCCAAATAATACATAATATTTTTTCTTATTATTACTTTTAAGCGCTTTATATAAAATTAATACCAAAACAATATTAACATTTGTAAACACAAATCCCTGGTGAATTGACATCGCTAACCCACATAAAGGAATAATAAGCCATTCTACTTTTTCTAACACGAGAAGAAATACACATATCATACTTATCATTATAAGATAAATATCTATTCTTCCCATATTTTGTCTTGTCACATATGTCGGTATTGTAAAAATCATAAAAAATACTAATAAATACTTTATTGTATTTTTATTCTCTATACTCACACATTTTACAGCCAATATTCCAAGTATAAATATAAATATAAAGAACAATGCTGTTATCAAAATATTGGTATTGTATATCGAGTAGTAGTTCATCAAATCAAAAGGAAGTACTTTATCAAGCCACTGCCAAAATGTACCAACTATTCCTCTTGAAATAAAGCCATACTTGTAACTTAATGCAAATAGTGATGTATTAAATTCACTCATTTCATGAGCAAAGTAATATATACAAGCAACCACCGAAAATATTCCAAGTCCAATGAAAAACCGTATGTCATTTTTTGTTAATTTGTTTTTTGTATTACTCATATTTCTAATTCTTAAAAATAATTCCTGTTAAAGTTGTTACAACGTCACATATTCTATATCCACGAAACGGAATAAACATAAATAAATATGCTAATCCAATAAGTGCTATGATTTTATTTTTTATAACTATTTCTCGCTGTTTCAATACTGCTTCTTGCATACGATTGTCTCTTAAACCAAGCAACACCAATACAATTGCCAAATAATAAAACACTATTGCAAATGCATAACGACCAAAATCCACCTTCAACAATATCTCTGGAACAAGCGTAAGTGGTGCAGCTATTACTATAAAGTTAATGAAACTATCCAATTTATTTTTTTTCGTCTTAGCAAAGTCTCTTAAAAAATAAATAATATAAACAATATATGGACTAAACAACACAAGAAAAATTGGAGTATCTTCCATATTCCACCTGTGATGTTCTACTTCCATCCCTTTTATATCTTGTCCTAAAATCTCATGTACCAAAACCTGTTCATGTGGATTATTATCAATTGTTATTTGTGCTGCCAAATTATATGTTTCATTATATACATTTACATCAAATGTATGACTTAAAAACTCACAATACAAGAACACTAAAGATGGCAAAACAAATGTCAAACCCAGATATATTCCATATTTTATTTTTTGTCTTTTATCTCGCTTAGTTAATACCTTATATAACAAAAGAACGAGTATAATATTTAAATTCATAAAGACAAAACCTTCATGAATCAAAGCTGCTATAAACACCGCAGGAATAATTAAAAATTCGCATTTTTCAAGGACAATTAATGTAAGACAAAATAATGTTATTATCATTAAATATACATCAAGACGTCCAAAATTATCTTTTGATAAAAACATTGGAACAGCTAAGAAAATCATTACTAGAGCAATCCATTTGACATTTTCTAATTGTTTTTCTTCACATTTATAAACTAATGAAAAAACAAAAAATAATATCATCAAAAAGTATATCGCTGTTGCTGCCTCTGATATTCTAAACACCATATTATATGTTAGTGCATCTAAACTAGTATATTTATCTAAAAACTGCAGAAATGATCCTAGCACACCACGAGACACAAATCCATACTTGTACGAAAATGCAAACACTGTTGTATTCATAATATCAAGAACTCTTTCCCAATACAGAAAGAGTGCAAGTAGCATATACACAAGTATCGCTCCAAAAAATATTCTGTTTTTCTTATTAGACAAAACTTCTTTCAATTTTTCTACACCTTACAATCATATAAATTCACGAAGAAATCTCATATCAATACATACTTTATAATCTATAATCAAATCTTTATCAAAAATAATTTTCCATCATCCCAACAAAATCATACAGTCTATAAGTAAACTTACAAATCGCAAGATCTGTAAATGGCGAAAATAACATTGCGTATGGCAACAATAAAATCGCAAAACGACATTTTTCATTTATAACATCTATTGTATTATCGAAACTTCTTATTACATTCTCGTCCTTCATTGCCATTAATGCCATAATTAGCACTACATAATACGCAATTACTGCAAATACCCATCTACCATAATCAACCTTCATTATAAATAATGGTAATGTTGTAAGCGCACCTATGAGAACTACTATATATTTTAATTTATCTAATTTATTTCTTACGCCCTTTATAAGCCTTACAAAAAACATTACCAGTATAGCTATAAACGGACTAAACAATACCAAAAATATTGGCAACTCGATTACATTTTGAACATGATAAAGCCATTCCTCCGATGTCAAATCGACACCTAGAATCTCCGCTCTAATCAAATCATTATGACTCTTATTGTTTTTACACATCCCATTTGCTAGTGATTTTATTTGTTCATATGCATCTTGACCTGCAGGCTCTGCTAATCTAAAATACAAAAACATTGCCGAACCAAGAATAAATGTTAATAATAATACTATCAAATATTTCTTCGACTTTTCTTTATCCGCACTGACCAAACTAGACAAAAACCTATAAGCTAAAAGCGCTAATATAATGTTAAAATACATAAAAACATATCCCTCATGTATCATTACATTTAACATAGCGATTGGAACAACCAACCAAATAGCTTTATCTCTTACGATTAAAACAACTGCAAAAAACGATAAAAGAACTATATATAAATCAAGTCTTCCAAAATTGTAATACCCCGAAAAAGTTGGTATAACACATATAATGAAAAACGCTGATAATGCTTTCACATATCTATTATCTTCCGTCGTGTTCTTTAAAACAAACGCGACAAAACAAATCGTACAAACTGCAAACAATATCGTTACAATCAATGTATAATTATTTACTGCTCTATAGCAATTCAAATTTACTGGTAATATATCATTTAAGCCTTGATACAAAGTCCCTATTAATCCCCTAGGAATAAATCCATACTTATACGAAAAGGCTAATGTTGTTGAATTATAACTATTTGTCCTACTTGCAAGATTATATAAAATTAAAATCACAGAAAACACCGATAAAGATATCATAAATTTTCTATTATCTTTTATAATATTTTTCATTTCTTTATAAGTGATTATCTATCAAATAATCAAAACATCCTCCCTATTAAGAATTTATATCCACGAAAACAACCATACACTAACCTTGTGACATGCACCATTAATTACTACATCAAACATTGGAGTCAAAAGAAATGCATATACAAGAATCACTTGCGGAATCGGCAGAATACTTTTTATCTTATTCTTTATATAATCTAATGCATCGCCGGCAACACTCCAATCGAGGACTATTAATGATATAGCTGTCACCAAATAATAATACAGCGTCATATATGTATAACGACCATAATCTACTTTAAGAATCATTTCAGGAACGATTGTCATTCCACCTAAGAGAAATGCTAACGCTATCCAAAAATTTCTATCTTGATTCCAAGCAAATTCTCCTCTATCAGCCTTTATTCTACCAAAAATCCTTTTGAAATAACTTACAAATATAATTATAAATGGACATGCTAACACCAACAATATAGGGAATTCTTTGTAATTATTAACATGATACTTCCATTCTTCCTTAAATACATCCTGCCCTAATATCTCATGATTTACAATCGACGTATTATAACTCTTACCATCATAAGATAACGATTTCGCAACTGATATCACATCTTCCGCAATTTGTTCTTTTCCATTAAAATGCGAAAAGAATTCAAAATATATAAATAACACACTAATACTTATTAACGTTAACGCAAATATCCAAATATATTTTTTTCTATCCTTACCTTTATCCATTAATATTAATGCAAATAAAACCACTAATATTACATTTGCATTAGTAAATACAAACCCTTGATGCAAAAGCATACATACAATAGACAACGGTACTACTAACCATTCTCCTTTTCTCATAACAAGAAGGCATGTCATTATAAGTGAAATAAGATATAACCACGTATCATATCTTCCAAACATTTCATCTGAAACAAACATACATGCAGAAAAAATAGAAAGTAACACAAATAAATATCTCAAATTACTTATGTATTTCAAATCAACTCTTCTTAAACATGTAACAAAGAAACAAAAGAAGCATATAAATAATATTAATGTACTAATAAATGTAAACCAAAATGCTGCCGTATAATTCATCATTTCAAAAGGCATAATCTCGTCCAATCCTTGATACAATGTTCCTAATAAGCCCCTTGAAATAAAACCATATTTGTACGACATCGCAAAATTTGTTGTGTTAAATTCTGATATCTCCTGTTGAAAATTTCTTATGGCATATACAATGAAAAATCCTACTAACGCTAACAAAAACCCATATTCTTTTTTTGTAAACTTTCTTTTATTTTCTACCATATTTCTCCTAAGAAATTCTCATTTATCACATTACTTATTCTCATAGTTAAAGTATCAACATGTACATCCCAAAATGGGAAGAAAAGCAAAGCATATATCAACAATATATACCAAAACGAATATTTGCTTTTAACTTCATCAATAATCTCTATTAGAGAACTTGACACTATTTCATCACCCATAGCGACAAGTGCAATTACTACTACATTCATATATGCTATCACTGCAAAGTCCCATCTTCCAAAATCCACCTTTAACAAATAACAAGGTAACATCGTGAGCGGCCCACAAATTACAGCAAGATATTTTAATTTTTCTTGCTTGATTTTTGCTTTATTCCATATTTTTTTTACAAACTTAACGCCAAGTATAATAAACGGCATTGCAAAGACAACAATAATTGGTATTTCCACAAGATTTTCTATATGATAAGGAATCTCTGATTTTGTAAGGTCTATTCCCAGTATTTCATGATCTATTAATGTTTTATGATAATCCCCCTTAAGGCCTAATGCTTTAGCATCGCGAACTATTTCATCTAATATTTCCTCACCGTTAAAATGACTAAATAATTCAAAATACAAACAAAGCGCTGCTGTAACTATTATTGTTAATACAAAGATAAATAAATATTTTTTATTAATTCGTATATACTTTTTCTCTGTATCTTCTTTACCCGTATTATATTCAAGCATCCTTACGAACAAAAGCACAAGGATTATATTCAAAAACATAAACACATATCCTTGATGAATCATTACTCCTACCCCAGCCAAAGGTATTACTGCAAAAATATATTTACCCTTAATTATTATATAGGCTGCAAAAATACTTACAGCCAACATATATATATCTAATCTGCCAAAATTTCTTTTTGAAAAAAACATACTTACGCAATTAATTGCAAATAATATTATCACGTACTCTACATATATCAATTTATCTTCTGGTATCATCTCTAATATCTTTACAAAGAAAAATACCAAGCCTACTGCTAAAAGTATTGTTACAATTAGCGTTACAATTATTGCCGCGTCATGATTCATCAAATCAATAGGAATAATCTTATCAATAAGTTGATATATACTTCCTATTAATCCTCTTGATAAAAATCCATACTTATAGCTAAATGCTAATACTGTTGAATTATAAGTTTGCATTTTCTGGTCATAATACAACAAAAAAGCCCCAACCATGAGACCTATCAAGGACAACACAAAACCTTTTATGTTCTTTTTCCTATAATCAAATTGTCTAGTTTGATTATTATTTTCCATCTACACACCTTATCTATAAATATATTTATATTATAAAAAAGTAATCTAAAAACCCACAAAAAGCCCGCTGTTTAGCGAGCTTAATGTTTCTCATTTCTTTATTCTGCCAACTTTGCTTCTTGCTTTGCAAGCTCCAAATCATGTTCTGCCATGATACGACACAAGTCTTCATAGCTTGTCTTTTGTGGATTCCATCCAAGCTTTGTCTTAGCCTTTGTAGGATCTCCCCAAAGATTTACAACGTCTGTTGGACGATAGAACTCTTCTGATACTTCAACAAGAACCTTTCCTGTTGCCTTATCAATACCTTGTTCATTAACGCCTTCACCTTTCCACTCTAGTTCAATACCTACATGCTTAAATGCAAGTGTTGTAAACTCTCTTACAGTATGCTGTACACCAGTTGCGATTACGTAATCATCTGGTTCATCCTGTTGCATAATAAGCCACATACATTCTACATAGTCTTTTGCATATCCCCAGTCACGTAAAGAATCAAGATTACCTAGATATAATTTCTCTTGTGTTCCAACTTTAATACGTCCTGCTGCACGTGTGATCTTACGTGTTACAAAATTCTCTCCACGTCTTTCAGACTCATGATTAAACAAAATACCATTAACTGCAAATTGTCCGTACGCTTCTCTATACTGTCTCATCATCCAGAAACCATATTGCTTTGCAACTGCGTATGGGCTATATGGATGAAATGGTGTATTTTCATTTTGAGGAACTTCTTCAACCTTACCATAAAGCTCTGATGTAGATGCTTGATAAATTTTACAAGTCTTATCCATACCTAACATATGAACAGCTTCAAGAATTCTTAGAACACCAATAGCGTCAACATCTCCAGTATATTCTGCTGCATCAAAAGAAACTCCAACGTGAGACTGTGCAGCCAAGTTATATATTTCGTCTGGTTTAACATTATTAACAATTTTTACAATAGATGAAGAGTCAGATAAATCACCGTCATGAATAGTTATTGTTCCTGCTTTCAAAAGGTGGTCAATTCTCTCTGTCGAATGAATTGAAGAACGACGAATAATGCCGTGAACCTCATAACCTTTTTCTAATAAGAATTCAGCTAAGTAACTACCATCTTGTCCTGTGATACCTGTAATTAATGCTTTCTTTGCCATGTTTTTTCTCCTTTTTTGATTAAAATATTTTTTCTTATTTCATAGTGTTAACCATATCTGTAAGTGTCTGTCTAAGCGGAATAGTCGCTTCCCAACCTATATCCTTCTTGATTTTCTCAGCAGATCCAATAATTTGTCTATTATCGTCAGGTCGTACAAACTCAGGATTCACCTTGCCCTGTATGCTTACACCAACAACATCTGCAATCTCTGAAATTATCTCAGATAATGCAACACCTTGTCCTTTACAAATGTTATATACTTCACCCGGCTCACCATCCATAAGCAATCCGTAATAAGCTCTCACAACATCCCTTACATCAACGAAATCACGAACTATTGTTGTATCTCCTGTTTCAATAATTCCTGATTCCCTTCCACTTTCTTTAACATCAAGAATTCTTCTTACAAAAGAAGGTATAACAAATCTTTCATCTTGATGAGGTCCCATATGATTAAAGCTTCGTGTCAAGACAATGTCCATATCAAAACTGTCAACATATACCTTTGACATCATTTCTTGAGATACTCTAGCTACTGCATATGGACTTACAGGTGTAAGTGACATATCTTCTCGAAGTGGCAATTGGTCTTTAGATACATTTCCATATTCTTCGCTTGATCCTACACTCAAAATCCTACATCTATTAGGAAGCTTCCTAACTGCATTTGTCAAATTAAGAAAAATCTTAGTGTTATTGTTAAAACAATCTGCAGGATGCTCCCAGCTATATGCAACTGATGAAAATGCTGCTAAATGGAGAACATAATCAGGTGCAAACCCTTCTACCATTTCATTTACTGCTTCTTCATCAAGCATATTACATTTCTTAAATGTTATATCAAGCACATCACTATATTGATTTATATCTAGCTTAGGCTCATTAACATCTGCCCCAAGAACTTCATATTTTAGATTATTTTCATATAAGTAATCCAAAAAATGTCTACTTACAAATCCTGAAAAACCTGTAATAATTATTTTCTTCACATTCTTCTCCTTATATAACGCTACTACGCTTCAACCTTATCTTCCTTCTTCTCAAGGAAAATCTTACGTGTTACGAAATTAAATATCATTACTATTGCTGTTGCAATAATCTTAGCAATTGCTGTTGCTGTTCCATCAAATGTAAATTCATGAATGTATCCTAATATGTTTTGACACCACTCTGTAAACGAATTAGCCCAAGCTACATTTTCAACTAATTTCATACATCCTAGAATTATTACCTCGTTTAATCCCAAACCAATCAAACTAAGAATAACAAAAATGGTAAACTCTTTACCGCGATTCATATCTTCGCGTCTTTCAAATACCCACTTCATACTTAGTAAATAATTCACGATTACAGATATTATAAAACCAAGCAATGCGCCTACCATAGCTGCTGTTGTTGCTGCCATACCGAAATTACGTAGCACAAGTGCAACTATATTAGTTATTATAAAATCAACAAGAAATGATATTCCTCCAACAACGCCAAATTTTAATATTTGTTTAAGTAAATTCATTTTCTTACTTCTCCTTCTTTGGCAAGCCTGCTCCAAGTCTTACGAAGAACAATCTTACTAATGTTGAAATAAATGTACAAATATATGGTAATAATCTTCTCTTAGACTCTCCATACATTCTCTTTTGGAAATCAATAGGAACTTCTCCAAACTTCAATTTATGATTTGGTTTGTTTATCTGAAGCATTAACAACACTTCTTCTAAAACATCATAATTCTTACTCTTTAAATAACCTTTTACCTGCTTTAGCTGTTTTGTATGATACAAACGAAAATCCGTTGACAAATCATTCGCCTTAAGACCTAACATTACTCTATACGCAAAGTTTAATAACTTACTCATAATTTGTGATGACTTTGTATCATTAGTTTTTCCGCCTTTACAGTAGCGAGAACCAATTACAACATCACATTTATCTTCAACAAATTTCTTATGCATTGCAGGAATTGTTACTGGTGGATGAGACCCATCCGAATCCATAATCAAAAACTTATCCATTTTTGCATATTTAATACCTGTTTTAAATGCACCTGCAAACCCTGGCTTTTCTTGATTAATATATCTCGCACCATATTGTTCGCATACAGATTTTGTATTATCCAAAGGCTTCTCTGTGTCAACAATGATTATTTCATAATCTTCTCCACACTTTTCCACATTTTCCTTAATCTGTGGCAAAAGAACCTTCAAATTTTCTTCTTCTTTATAAGCTAGTAATACTACACTTATTCCCATCATTTTCTCCTTTTTTACGCAAAATAATACACCCTCATACTTTTATATTATATCTTGTTTAGAGGACATAAATCAATATTAAAAATTGCATAAGTTTTACTGCATTTATAACACTTTTATTATATACCACATCTAAAGATTGATGCTTTTATTACAAGGAATGATATCATCATCAACATTTACCATAAACGCAATCAATATGCTATAATAAATATTATTATTTCAAGGAGTCAATATGAAACAACAATTAACACAATCAGATATAGATAAAATCAATGCAGAAATCGAAGAAAGAAAACTTGTTAAACGTCCAGAGCTAATCCAAGCTGTGAAGGAAGCTCGTGCACAAGGCGACCTATCTGAAAACTTTGAGTATTATGCCGCAAAACGTGAAAAAAATCAAAATGAATCTCGTATTAAATATCTAGAAAGAATCCTAAAGACCGCTTCTGTCATTAGTGATGAATCAAAAGCTGGTGAAGTTGGAATTAATAACACGGTGACCGTTGAGTATTTAGACGATCATACTAGAGACACTTTCAAAATTGTTACTTCTATTCGTTCTAGCTCTCTAAAAGATTTAATAAGCATAGAATCCCCTATTGGAAAAGGAATTCTTGGAAAAAAAGAAGGAGACGTTGTCACTATAAAAATAGATTCAAACATCTCCTATGATTTAAAAATAATATCCATTGATGAAACTAGCGATGATTCAAACGATGAACTTCAAAAATATTAATTATCTTTTTTGCTTTTTCATCTTCTCTTGACGTTGCGAATAAAGAAGTTCTAACTTCTCGCCTATCATTTCATCGGTTTGCATTGTTTTTAATTGCTCTTTTATTCTTGTTTTGTGAATCTCAAGCTCATCTAGTTCTTTTCTAAGCAATTCTTGCTTTCTTTCAATTTCTCTATATTTATCATATAAATCTTCTATTTCTCTTTTCTCTGAAAAATCATTCACTTGCATTTGCTTTCTCCCTCAATACCCTTATCTTCTGGCAACAATAACAACACTGCTATAAATAGTATAGAATATATCACAGGCATAATATATCTCGAATTTCCATTATCTGGTGATACTAAGCATATTGCATATACTATTACCGGCATAACATTAAGCATTATATAATCTTTTTTCTTCTTATAAATGCTATACACAACCATAACTAATACAATCCATGGCAAAAATCCCATCGACATAAAAATATTAATAAATGGAATTTTCTCAAAGGAAAGCATCATTTGATTTACTACAAATCTAGCATTTTTCATCAACTCAAAGTTAGTAACATACAAATGTTCATATTCCTTATTCGGATCATGCTTTTGCAAATATGGTTCAAATTCATAATACACCAAATTTGAAATTTTATCTATATCCCAATATTCATAGGTATTATTAACAGTTGCTTCTACATATGTCAACGGATGCTTAAAAAACATCATCGCCCAGGTCTTAAAATATTCATTTAAATCCGTGCTAGACGCATTCTGTTTGTATTCCTCTTTAATATAATCACTCAAATCAGGTCTATAATATTTCGCCAAAGATTTATAAGGAAGAACCTTATTTATTGCTTCCTTTTCCTCTTCTGTTACTTCATCACCATGTTCTACAACATATCTTGCTGTTTGTTGAAATGGTACTGAAAGCGCCTCTTGTTTCCCTACTGGTGCTACATTTAACAACGGTAAAAGAATTGCAACCCATAATACTCTATATAAAACGGTTGGAACACCCACAGAAATTAGGATTTTCCACCATTCTTTTCGATATATCACTAAATATATTATACCAACTATTATTATTACATAGAAGCCATAATTTTTGGTAAGCATTAAACCAAGGCTATTTAATGCAAACAAAACATCAAACCACCACTTAGAAAACGCTTTTCCTTTTGTTCTTGCAATTTCAGCCATCAATATAACTAATAACAAAGAAAATAGCGCATACCAAGTATCCTTTAACATACAAATTGCATACATTGGAAATATAGGAATAAACATTATAACTAATTGGATAACTAAACGTCTATTTCGAGTTACTCCTGCAAATCTTAAATATTGTAAAGCCACTGTAAAAACTACCGCGCTTACTACCATGTGAAAAATCGTGTATATCGCAACGCCTATTGTTATGTTTCCGAATACATTTAAGCCTAGTTTAAAGAAAGCTTCAAATAACAATGTTGTTAAAAACGGATGATGATTTGTGTAAAATGTTATAGGTGGTTTTATCGTTGTTAAATCATTAATATAACTTTTGATTCCAAAGCTTTGCATCAATTGAATTACAGTGTCCGTATTTGCCGTACCCGGGAAAAATATAACAAAATATGGCAACCACGCAATCAAAAACAACCCGCAAATGATAAGCGAATTTGTCCACGTTGTCTTTTCTTTCACAAATTCTTTTTGTATCCCAAACTTATTTAATAAGTCAAACAAAAATTTTAATCCGTAGTAAAAAACTACTCCGTATACTATTCCTTTATATAATGCTCTACTAAAATTAAGTCCTGATCCCCAAATATATACGCTTGAATCACTAGCATCAAAAGAAAGTGCCGTCACTTGACCTAGCGCGAACAACACCGAAACAATAATTAACGTTATTTTCAACCCTTTTTCATGCTTAATTCTCGAAGAAAAATAGATTAAAATACCTATACCTATTGCCATCAAAAATGTTGAAAATCTATCGCCATTTAACGACAAATATATTGTCCTAAAAAATTCTGTTACACCCGTGAGCTGATCTATCTCTGTATTCGCTGGCGTTATAACTTTAGTAATAGACATTTCTAAACCAACACTACAAAGAATTCCCACTAATATGGATATTACAGCTCTTTTCTTATCCATTCTATAAATAAAACTACTCATATCTAACCACAAACTTTTATTACTTAATCACTCAACAATATATCCTTTTATATAACAACCAAATAATTATTATATAAAAACACATATTATAAACTACGCCCCCGGTTATCCCCGGGGGCTAAAAAACAATGAATATTATACAGTAAGGTTTTGTCTTACCAAAGCCTTTTTAAGTGCAATTTCTGCTCTCACAACGTCTATTGAGGAATCATTTTTACTCAAACGTCCTCGTGCACGTTCTTCTGCCGCATGAGCTCTCGAAACATCAATCTCTTCTGGCCACTCAGCAATTTCTGCAAGAATTGTTACTTTATCTGGAAGAATTTCTGCAAAACCAGCGTGAACTGCTGCTTTAACATTTTCCTCAGCGTGAATAGTAACTATTCCTGGCGCAATTACTGTTGTAAGGGAAATATGTTCTGGATAAACTCCAATTTCTCCCTCAGTGGTATTGAATTCGATCATGCTTGCTTCACCCTTATAAAAAACTCTGTCTGGTGTAATGATTTCAACTTCCACTAACTTTTCTGCCATAGTCTCACTCCTTACTTCATACGAGCTCGAACTTCATCAATTGATCCAGCATTTAAGAAATGTCCTTCTGGAATGTCATCATGCTTTCCTTCTAGAATTTCCTTAAAACCACGAACTGTTTCATTTACTGGTACATATTTACCTTCAAGACCTGTAAATTGACCTGCAACAAAGAATGGTTGTGATAAAAATCTTTGAACCTTTCTAGCACGGCTAACTACAAGCTTATCCTCTTCTGATAATTCATCCATACCAAGAATTGCAATAATATCTTGTAATTCTTTGTATTTCTGAAGAATCTCTTGAACACCTCTAGCAACTTCAAAATGTTCTTGTCCAACAATACGTGGATCTAGAATTCTTGATGTTGAACCTAAAGGATCTACTGCAGGATAAATACCAAGCTCTGCAATAGAACGTTCTAGTACAGTTGTAGCATCCAAGTGCGCAAATGTAGTAGCAGGCGCAGGGTCTGTTAAGTCATCAGCAGGTACATATACAGCTTGAACCGATGTAATAGATCCATTTTTTGTAGATGTAATACGCTCTTGTAATGCACCCATTTCTGTCTGCAATGTTGGTTGGTAACCAACGGCTGAAGGCATACGTCCAAGCAACGCTGAAACCTCAGAACCAGCTTGTGTAAAACGGAAAATGTTATCAATAAATAACAACACATCCTTTCCACCCTTATCACGGAAATACTCTGCCATTGTAAGACCTGTAAGACCAACTCTCATACGAGCTCCTGGTGGCTCGTTCATCTGACCAAATACCATACAAGTCTTGTCAATTACTCCTGACTCCTTCATTTCAAAATAAAGGTCGTTTCCTTCACGAGTACGCTCACCTACACCAGTAAATACTGAGTATCCACCGTGCTCTGTAGCGATATTGTGAATCAATTCTTGAATTAATACTGTTTTACCAACTCCGGCACCACCGAATAGACCGATTTTACCACCCTTTTGATATGGACAAAGCAAGTCTACAACTTTAATACCTGTTTCTAGGATTTCTTGTGTTGTTGCTTGTTCTTCAAAAGAAGGTGCCTTTCTATGAATTGGCATATACTCTACATCTGTAGGTGCTTCAACCTCATCAATAGGGTCACCCAAAACGTTAAAGATTCTTCCTAATGTTGCTTCACCAACAGGAACTGAAATAGGAGCTCCTGTAGCCACTGCATCCATTCCACGAACTAAACCGTCTGTTGAACCCATGGCAATACACCTTACAGTGTCGTCACCCAAATGTTGTGATACTTCTACAATTAGCTTATTACCATCATTCATAGCAATACTAATAGCATCATTTATTTCTGGAAGGTATCCTTCAGAAAACTTTATATCTAGTACCGCACCAATAATCTGAGTGATTTTTCCTACTTTATTATCTGCCATTTTTTCACTCCTTATGATATAGCCTCTGCACCGGCTATAATCTCTGTTAATTCTTGTGTTATCGAACCTTGACGGGCTCTATTATACTTAAGTGTTAAATCACTAATTATGTCTTCCGCATTACTTGTAGCAGAATCCATTGCTTGCATACGTGCGCCGTTTTCACTGGCAACAGCTTCAACTAATGCACCGTATATAAGGCTTGTTATATACTTTGGAATAATCTCGTCTAAAGCCTGCTCTGGATCTGGTTCAAAATTCATAACCATCTTTCCATAATCTTCGCCATCTACATCTTCTTCTGGTACTTCTACCGGTAGAAGCTTAAGTAGCTTAGGCTCATGACTAACCGTATTTTTAAAATGTGTATACGCTAAATATATTTCCCCAACTTCACCATTAGCAAATGCTTCTAATACATTTTTTGAAACTTCCATCGCATCTGTATATTGTGGCGCTTCCATAACCTCGTCATATTCTGCCGCCACTTCATAACCTCTGCCTTCTAAGAAATCATGTGCTTTTTTACCAATAGTGTATAACTTAACATCTTCAGGATTTAAATCACTTCCAGTAATTAATTTGGAAACATTACTGTTATATCCACCAGCAAGTCCTCTATTAGAAGAAATTGTAATAATTGCCTTCTTCTTAGACTCACCTGCCTTAAGATATGGATGATTAATATCACCTGACTTTGCAAGCATTGAGCATACAGTGTTATACATATAATTAAAATATGGTGTTGTATTCTCAGCTTTTTGTTTAGCCTTTTGTAGTTTAACAGTAGAAACAAGCTTCATGGCTTTAGTGATTTTTTGAGTGCTAGAAACACTCTTTTTTCTACGCTGTATGTCTCTCATAGAAGCCATAGCACTTTACCACCTTTCACTTATTCTACTTAAAATCAGCTTTACACTCTTCTATAGCTTTAATTAAAGCCTTTTCTGTATCCTCATCCATAACCTTTTTCTCACGAATTGTTGCTGGAATATTAGAATACTTTATATCAATATACTCAAATAATTCTTTTTCAAATCTAAGAATATCTTCTACTGCAATGTCTAATAAATACTTTTGAGTAGCAGCATAAATAATAATAATTTGATACTCTACTGGCATTGGAGCATATTGAGGCTGTTTTAACATTTCTCTGATTCTCTCACCTTGTGCAAGCTTTTCTGCTGTATCAGCATCAAGTTCAGAACCAAATTGTGCAAATGATGCAAGCTCTCTATATTGTGCTAACTCTACACGGATAGGTGCTGCTATCTTCTTCATAGCCTTAATCTGAGCAGATCCACCTACACGGGAAACTGAAAGTCCAGCGTTAATAGCTGGTCTAAATCCTGCGTTAAATGCATCTGTTTCAAGATAAATCTGACCATCTGTAATAGATATTACGTTTGTTGGAATGTATGCACTAACATCTCCTGCTTGTGTTTCAATAATAGGAAGTGCTGTAAGAGAACCTCCTCCTAATTTATCACTTAATCTTGATGCTCTTTCCAACAATCTTGAATGCAAATAGAAAACATCACCTGGGTACGCCTCACGTCCTGGTGGACGTCTAAGTAATAATGAAAGTGTACGATAAGCTGTAGCATGCTTACTCAAATCATCATAAATTACAAGTACATCTTCGCCATTTTCCATCCATTCCTCACCAATCGCACATCCTGCATATGGTGCAATATATTGAAGTGGCGCAAGCTCTGAAGCTGTTGATGCTACAACTGTTGTATAGCTCATAGCTCCAAACTCTTCTAATTCTTTAACAATACTTGCAACTGTAGATGCCTTTTGACCTATAGCTACATATATACATTTTACATTTTGACCCTTTTGGTTAATGATTGTATCAATGGCAATAGCAGTTTTACCTGTTTGCTTATCACCAATAATAAGCTCTCTTTGACCTCTTCCGATAGGAATCATTGAGTCAATAGCTTTTATACCTGTTTGCAAAGGTGTATCTACTGATTTACGATCGATTACACCATGTGCTACTCTTTCAATTTGTCTGAATTTGTCTGTCTCTATAGGACCTTTTCCATCAATAGGTTGTCCCAAAGCATTAACAACACGTCCGATCATTGCATCGCCTACAGGCACTTCAACAACACGTCCCGTTGTTTTAACGGTATCTCCTTCATTGATATTACGATGATCACCAAGTAATACGGCACCAACGTTATCCTCTTCTAAGTTCAATACCATTCCATATACTTCGCCAGGAAATTCTAACAATTCACCTTGCATTGCCTTCTCAAGTCCGTGAACTCTGGCAATACCGTCGGCCACTTGAATAACTGTACCGACATCTGCTACCTCTAATTGAGAAGCATATCTAGTCATTTGCTCTTTAATTACTGAGCTTATCTCTTCCGGTTTTAAATTCATGGAGCGGTTTCACCTACTTTCAACTGTATTTTGGACAATTCTTTTGATAATTCATATATTTTTGTTTTGATTGAGCTATCCACAACTCTATCACCGATTCGAATTACCATGCCTCCAATTAATTCGGGGTCTACATCATAGTTCATCTCAAATGATACATAATCTGTAGTCTCTAGAAGCTTCTTTTCAACATCACTTTTTTGCGCGTCTGTAAGCTCTATAGGCGTTTTTACAAATGCAATACCTATATTTTTATACTCCATAACACGATTCAAATAGTAAGTGAAAATCTCTTCCATATCCTTGAAATGATCCTTTTCAATAACCATTACCATAAGACCAACAATCTCATCAGTAACTCGTCCCTTGAAAACATTTTCTATCACTTCTACTTTTTCTTCTTTAACGATTTTAGGATGACACATTATTTTCGATAAATCTGCATTATCATTCAAAACATCTATTATAGCCTTTACTTCTTTTGTAAAGTCATCTACTTTGTTTTGCTCAACGGCAAGTTCAAACAACGCATCACCATATACGTTTGATACTAACTTTGCCATGTAGAATCACCCATCTCTCTTAATGTTTCATCCACCAAGGATGCTTGAACAGTAGCATCTATATTAGCAGATACAACTTTTTTCGCCATAGCTGCTGCAACTACTACCATTTCTTGCTTAACTTCATCAGCTACACGTTTCTTCTCAAGAGCTGCTTCTTCTTGTGCTCTTGCAATAATTCGCGCTGCTTCTTCCTTGGCTTCATTTACGATATTTGTTTCGTTCTTCAAAGCCTTCTGTCTAGCTTCTGCAAGAATAGCGTCTGCTTCTTTATCAACATTTCTAAGCTTTTCTTCGTATTCCTCTTTCAACTTAGCTGCTGCTTCTTTATCATTTGTAGCAGTAGCAATATCGTTTGCAATTCTATTTTTACGATCCTCTAAGAACTTCTTAGCTGGATTCCATAATAGATATGACAAAATGATGAACAAGAAGAAAACTGAAATGGCAAGCAAAACAGTATCATGCAATAGCTGGATATCAAGGTTGAATAGTCTTGTCATTTACCTTGTTCCTCCTTTCTGTCTCGCAAATTCACTTTGTGACTTTAATAATTAGCCTACAAGTGGTTTTACGAAAAGAAGTAACATAGCTACTAACAAACCATATAGACCTGTTGTCTCTGCAACGGCTTGTCCAAGTAACATTGTTGAAGTAATGTCTGACTTTGCACCTGGATTTCTACCAACTGCTGCTGCTGCATGTCCTGCTGCATTACCTTGTCCGATACCAGCACCGATACCACCAATAACTGCAAGACCTGCACCGATAGCTGAACATGCTAAAATTAAATCCTCACCTGTAATATTCATTGTTTGTTCCTCCTAATAAAAAATTATTCTTTTTCTCCAATTGCATTGGAAATGTATGTCATTGTTAACATACAAAATACGTAAGTTTGAATCGAACCAGAAAACAAATCAAAATATGCATGTAAGACTGAAGGCCAAACATATGCTATTTTTGATAATAATCCGTATAAAAGGGCCATCATTACGGTTCCTGATAAAACATTTGCAAACAAACGTAAAGATAATGAAACTGGTACTGCTATATCACCAATTATGTTAATAGGCAACCAGATTGGCAACCAAGGTGGTAATGGTGAACACCCATCAATCCAAATCTGCTTGATGCTATTATGCTTAAATGTGTTAAACCAAATAAGGATAAATGTAATTAGCGCCAAAGCAAATGTTGTTCCATAATCTGCTGTTGGTGGACGTAATCCAAATAATCCCGAAATGTTACTAACTAAAATAAATGCAAAAATTGTAAATATATAATTAGCAAATTTTGGTGCGTTTTTTCCCATTGAGCCTTTAACAATCCCCTGCAAAAACTCAACCATAATTTCGATCACATTTTGAAATCCTTCTGGCACATCTTTTGCGTGCTTTAACTTGCGATTTGCAACAAAAGCAAAAATGATCAAAAGCAACATTACTATTAATATACATACATGACTAGTTGTAATCCACACTTCATGTCCAAATATCGTATACGAAAACAATCCATGTATCATAAAGTCAATATTATCAGCCGATGCTGCTGCTAAAATTGGTTCGCTCACAATTTCACCTCCTTTTCTTCATTTTGATCCTTTCTATGAATCAATTTATATATGAAAGGTTGTACATACGCACTAACCTTTAGCCCCAAAGCTGCTACAAAAGCCGCAATCGGATTACCAATATTTAAAAATACCAATGCTAAAAAGACTAGAACTACTACTATATATCTTAGTATCGATTTTATTCTAAGCTTCCACTGGCCATCGCCTTTATCCACTGCGCCTTCTATTGTAAATGCTAAATGAAATGCCATAAATATAGCACACGCCACGCCAATCCATGTGCCGGTTGAATACCTAAGCTTATCCTCTACAAACCATACTGCAGAAAACTGCACCAATATCCCCCAGCATATAATTCCTAGAATTAATAATGGCAAAGCTTTATTTAGCTGTTTAATTCTCTTTATCATTTTGTTCTTCTAATTCTTTTTCTCTTGCAATCTCGTATGGTTCTTTTTGTTTCTTCAAATATTTCTTCAACAATTTATACACTCCTGATGCTCCACCTGCTGCACCAAGAAAAAAGAAAACAACAGAAATCCAATTCATATCTATTTTTTTGCCAATCCATGCACCTATAAATGTCATTACAAGAATTGGAACTATCATATTAATACTTACTTGAAGTATTAACACTAACGTATCCATTGTTGAGTTTTTCTTCATACTCAATATTCACCTATTATAACTCAATAGTAATTTTTCTATTACTATGCTCATATTTATAAAACTCTACACCTGCAGCTTTAAGCATTCTTTTTGATGCTACAACAGAAGGTGTCTTTTCATATTTATCACTCTCATAAATTACAGTCTTAATTCCAGCTTGAATAATTGCCTTAGCGCACTCATTACAAGGGAAAAGTGACACATATAATTTCGTTCCTTCTAAACTTCCACCTCTATAATTAAGAATAGCGTTCAACTCAGAGTGTGTAGTATAAAAGTACTTATTGTCTAACGGATCTCCTTCTCTACACCATGGAAAATCATCATCCGAACAACCTGTTGGAAATCCGTTGTATCCCATAGACAAAATCTTGTTATCTTGACTTACAATACATGCGCCAACTTGTGTATTAGGATCCTTAGAACGAAATCCAGAAAGAAGCGCAACTCCCATAAAGTACTCATCCCAACTTATATAATCTAGTCTCTTCTCACCCATTGTAACTACCTCACTTATTGGTTGTTAAATTTATCTGCTAATTTTACAAGTGTCTCATTTAACACTTCAAAGCACAAACCATATGTTTGAAGCGTACCACCATATGGATTTATTATTTCTAACTCATCTCCAACATATTTCGACAATACAAATGTATTACTTTCATTAGCATTTTCATATTTATCGATAATTTTCTTTCTATGTGCCTCTTCCATAGTAAGGATTATCGTTGTAGATGTTATGTCTTCTTCTTCTAATTGTTTTGTTGTAAATTCGCCTACTTCTACGCCATTACTCGTCAAAACTGCTTCTACTTTAGGGTTTAAGGGTTCTGGGAAATGTACAAGCATCCCTCTCGACAAAACTTCTATTTCTCTATTTGTCTTCATTCCTTTTAAAATAGCTGCTGCCATTGGACTTCTTGCCGAACCGCTTTTTCCCACGAAAATCACTCGTGTCATAGTTCTAATATCAGCATCAACCACTTCATTACCCGCTGCACGAAGTAATCTATTCATAGTAGCTTGACCAATCCCACTATTATCAAAGCTTTCAGAATAGATAATATCTACATTTGTCTCATCAAATTCTCTCAAAACACTATATAAATTCTTAGCAATTTCGTCTTCATCATCTGCATTTCCAATAGATTTTATATAGTCAGCTATATATCGACTTTCGTTATCTGCTGTGGCTAGAACTCCACAAGATTTTCCTTCTTTACTCTGTATATCGATTTCTTTATTTATGAAATTTATTACATTATCAGTCGTACCTTCAACAACAATCAAATTAGCGTCTGGCGCATAATGCTTATATCTCATACCTGGCGCCTTAGGCTTAACCCCTGAATTATTATCTAATATTCCTGGATCTATCTCAACCTTTCCAAGCACAGTCTCTAGCATATCTTTCGTTACTGCACCCGGCCTAAGAATTGTCGGCTCTTCAGAAGTCAAATCAACTATCGTAGACTCTAAACCTATTATTGCCTGTCCACCATCAATAATTGCATCTATTCTGCCAGTTAAATCCTTATATACATGTTCAGCCAACGTTGGACTTGGTTTGCCAGAAACATTTGCAGATGGAGCGGCAATCATACAGTTACTTTCGATTATCAAATCCCTTGCTATTTTGTTACTTGGCATTCTTATCGCCACTGTATCTAAACCACCTGTTGTTTCAGTTGGTACTTTATCCGCTTTTTTCAAAACAATTGTTAGTGGTCCCGGCCAAAACGCTTCCGCTAATTCAAATAATTCTTGTGGTACATCTCTAGCAATTTCATTTACCTGTTCAACATTTGCAATATGCACAATAAGTGGATTATCCGATGGTCTTCCTTTTGCTGCGTAAATGCGCTTACTAGATGTAGGATTTAATGCATCGCCCCCCAAGCCATAAACCGTCTCTGTTGGAAATGCAACTAGTCCACCTTCTCTAATCACGCTTGCCGCTTTCAAAAGCGATTTCTTACCCTCTTCAGTTTCGTCCACTTTCAACACAAGAGTTTCCATAGAAAACATTATACCACTTTTATGTCTAGTTTCAATTAGAAACTACTTATTCAAAATCGGGTACACTTATTTTACAGTCTTACCTATCATTTCCCATATGCCATCATCTTCTTGACCAAGTTTCCACCCTGAAACTCCAGCTAATCCCTTCTCCATTGCTAATTCGCACTTGTTAGTAAGAGATTTGTTATCTTCGATCCAAATCATGCTTTGTCCTGTTGGTGTATTCCACTCTGCATAATTTTGACATAATTCTTTATCCCAAGAAGCTACGGCATTGTTCTTGCTAAGGATTTCTTCTGTCTTCTTCATTGGGATTGCTTCGCTTGTTAGTATACCGTTATTATTAGTCCAAACTCTAGTATAGAATGGTATTCCTAGAATTAATCTCTCTTTATCAACACCCAAATCAAGAAATGCCTTTATTCCACTTCTAACAAAATCTATTGATGCATTTGAACCAGCTTCCGGCGAACCTGTCCAATGCTCATCGTATCCCATAAATATCAAGTAATCAGCGTATCTCTCTTGCATTTTAATATTATAATTTGATGAATTTGGAGAATAATCATCAACAGATAGAACCATATTCTTCTCTTTGCACTTAATAGACAATTCCTTCAAAAATTCAACATAACCATCATACGCAGTCTTATCTATATCTTCTATATCCACATTTATACCGTCAACTCCTAAGCTTGTTGCATTGTTCATTATGTTGTTAATAAGATTTTCTCTTGCAGATGTTACATTTAACAATGTATTTTCATCTACATCATGGTCCACATTTCCTACTAACGCCCATACTTTAATGCCATTACTATGACATGTTTCTACCGCTGATGCTGTACCATTGTTCGAAACTGCGCCTTTATTATCCTTAATTTGTATCCAAGTAGGAGATATCACGTTCATCCCTGGTGCACTTGCAATTGTTTCTGAAATTGTTGCATTTCCTGCTGCATTTCCTACCTGATACCAACCCATTCTAATCTTTTCGTTGTACAAATTGTGAGTATATTTTACCTCTGGTAACGTTCTCTTGTTAGTAATTTTTTCTTTGTCTTCTAAATCACTGTTTTTTACACATCCTCGTACGCCATCCTCTGATACAACAAGGCTCCATCTACCGTAATCCTCCACAAGAGTGACCTCTTCACCGTCTTTTGCATCCTTTAAAATTTTGCTTTTCACTCCGCCAAAGCGACGCATTTGAGTATCACCATCAATTTTCGCAATTGTTCTTTCTTTACCCGCTGGATGTATCACTACTCTATCTGGATCGGTTGTAAATGTATATGTAATATCTGCGGTTGCTTTAACAAATTCAAGCGCAATGTATGCAGTTTGATTCTCTTCAACAAATGGTTGATAATCTACTGCTACTGCAACACCATTATTCAAATACTGATGCTCTGCACCCTTTGCTTTTACAGTGCCATTTGGTGTCGTAAAGCACACTACATGCTCTACATTGTCATAAGCAAATACGTCGTCAACTATTTCATTAACAATGTCAACTTTTACATATGGCATTCCGTCTCTAACTATACCATTTATTGAATTCTTATCAGCATAGTACTCTTTGTCAGATAAAACTGCCATCTCACCCTCTTTAAGCTCATAATATTCATTTAATGTCATTCGCTCTGTTGAAGGCCTATTTCTCACAACGTAAAATACTATACCTACAACGATTAATACCACCAATAATATTAATAGTATTAAAAACTTTTTATCTTTAAATAATTTATTTTTTAATACGCTCTCTTTTCTTTTATATGAACCTATTTTCTTATTAGACATTTTGACCTCCTGAGAATCTGCAATTTGCTGATATTATATCATAATTATTTCCATTCAAAAACTATTTTTCTCACTAACACTTTACTGACGCTTCTACTGTTTCCCTATGCTATTTCTACAACTAAAAAAGAGACGGCAATGAATGCCGCCTCGTGTGTAATATATTAGTTATTATTCTTTCTAATTCTGCTATAAATTACAGTTCCAGTCAAAGCCATACTACTAAATGTTGTTACCAAAATTAGTACCCAAAGCATAACACTATCCTCTTCTCCTGTTTTTGGACTATTCAAAGCTGTTGATTTTATAGAATTTGTGTTACTTTTCACAACAGGTGCATTATCCGTATGACTTGAATTTCCAAGCGTATTTGCTGGTGTAGGTGGTGTTGGTACAGGTGGGTTTGGTTCTGGTGGTGTTGGTGGATTTTCATTTTTGGTCCATTTTGCGTATAACACTACATTTCCTGTAACTGCACTTTCAAAATCATATAGCGTCTGACATGTTGAATCTGTATACCAGCCTCCAAATGTGAATCCTTCTGCCGTTGGATCTGCTGGTCTTGTTGCCTTATTTCCATTCTCAATTGTCTGTCCTGCAATTTGTACGCCATGCCCATTCATATTAAAACCAACAGTATAATATATTGGTTCTGGTGGTGCTGGTGGTTCGTTTTGTGTCCATTTAGCGTATAACACTACATTTCCTGTAACTGCATTTTCGAAGTTATATAATGTCTCACATGTCGCATCTGTATACCAACCTCCAAATGTGAATCCTTCTGCTGTTGGATCCGCTGGTCTTGTTGCCTTATTTCCATTCTCAATTGTCTGTCCTGCAATTTGTTCACCATGCCCATTCATATTAAAACCAACAGTATAATATATTGGTTCTGGTGGTGTTGGTGGTTCGTTTTGTGTCCACTTTGCAAACAATACTACATTTCCTGTAACTGCATTTTCAAAGTTATATAATGTCTCACATGTCGCATCTGTATACCAGCCTCCAAACGTGAATCCTTCTGCTGTTGGATCCGCTGGTCTTGTTGCCTTATTTCCGCTTTCAACCGTCTCACCAGTGATTTGTTCGCCATGTCCGTTCATGTTGTAATTAACTGTGTAATACACTGGTGCCGGTGGTTCATTTTTTGTCCACTTTGCATATAGTACTACATTTCCTGTAACTGCACTGTTAAAATCATATAGTGTCTGACATGCTGAATCTGTATACCAGCCTCCAAATGTGAATCCTTCTGCTGTTGGATCTGCTGGTCTTGTTGCTTTATTTCCATTCTCAATAGTCTGTCCTGTAATCTGTGTACCATGTCCATTCATGTTGTAATTAACTGTATAATAAGTATCCCACATTGCATACAAAGTAGTATTTTCTGTAATATTAAATGTATCACCAGGAGCATACTTAGTGCCGCTACCATCTGGACGTGTATTCCATCCTTTAAAGAAATGTCCTTCCCAAGCCATTGTACCAGCATCCTTTACGGTAACTATGTCTCCATCATTATAATCTGTATCATCTATCTGACTTCCTGTTACAGAATCATTACCATTATCATACTTTACATTCCAAGTATCTTCTTTTACACCTGCTGCCACTAGCGCAATGTAAGCTTTCAATCCTTCATTTGGATATATACCTGTAACATTACTTATAGGATCAAAACGTTCATTCTGATAATCATAATGCCAATTTGTAATCCTGTACGAATTGCCTGATGAATCTAAATAAGCCTTACCCATTGCACCAGCAATTGGCAAAACTATCTTATCACCCAACAACTCTGGTGCATAAATATCTGCACCAGCTATACTTGCTTTGTTCTGATAAATCGAACCCTGTATCTCAAGCTTATCTAACTCTTGCAAAGCGCTTCCAGAAGCGCTTTCATATATACCACCGCCTCTAGTTGCTTCGTTCAACGCAATTTCAACATGCTCTCCTATGTATATATTTGACGCTCTAATCGTCATAAGCGCTCCACCATACCGAGACGCTTTATTTCTAAGAAGCTTAACATTATCTAATATTGCTAACTTCGAACCTGCTTTATCAATATAACTATTACCGCTAAGCTCTATCGCTCCACCATTTGAAGATTCATTATCTGAAATAACTGTACTACCCTTCAAAGTACAATCAGCAGAAGTATATAAAAGCATAGCTCCACCACACGTTAAGGCATAATTTTCTTTAATAACAGAATCTGTTATTGTACACACACCCCATCTTTGAGTAATACCGCCGCCTCCTTCAAGAGCATAATTACCAACAAATTGTGAATTAGTTATTTTTGAATCACATGAAGCTAAAAACAACGCTCCACCTGTATTAGCATCTGTACCATATGATGCACACCCCGTAATAAGAGTATCATTCATATTAAAACGTATTTTTTTGTCATTATCGTAATTCAAGCAATTAATACCACCAGACTCTGATATAGTATTCCCACCTGATGAACAATTTCTAATAACCGCTCCATTCACATTCACTTCTTTATTGTCATTATTATAATTTTCACAACACACTGCTCCCGCAGAATAAACCACCGACATTGATGTGTCTCTATATGTATTACAATTTTGAATAACTGTTCCTTCATTTAAATTAAGAGTAACATTAACCAAACCACCAAAAACTAAAAGTGCCTCTATAGCTGGTGTATTTGCATCAGTTCTAGTATTCGCAGAATTCCAATCAGATTCTGATGTACTCCATTTCGCTCCTCCATCTAAAATTATATTTTTAAAGCTAACGTTGATTTGAGGACCTTGATTATTTACACCGCCAAATATCCTACCTCTATTTACAGCAGTATTTCTAGATATAACCTCTGAACCCGTAGCACCTTCAATATTTATACTCTTATCAAATACAATCGCTGTATCAACTGTACAATCTCGTGTTACAACAATCGTATCACCGTCCGAAGCATCATTTACAGCTTCGGCTAATGTTTCATATTCAACGTTAGTCCTTCGGTTACGACATACACTATTTGAAGCAAAAGCCTCTGTCGGCACAAGCGACCAACACAACACTAACACTAGCAACAAACTTAATATTCTTTTTAACCTCTTCATAATTATTCCTCCTAAGTAGACTATATATTTGTCACATTATCTAAAACGATTTGTGACTATTTTATATTCTCCTAGCTAACGCTATACTAACGCCTATGGTTGAGGTTTCGTTTTTACACACAAACAACTCACATCCAAACGCAAAAAAGCCGCCTAGACATACTCTAGACGGCTTATCTTATCTGGAAACAGTTTTTTGTGAATCATGCAAATATTAGGGTCTCAATAAATTTATATATGATATAACCTATGATTCACCTAACGTTCTCCTTTCTCTAATTTGTAATTAAGCAGCCAAAAATTTCCTAAAGAAAAACATATTATCCTTGCTTAATTTGTCAGGATTCGGTATATATGGTGCTTCTTTAACCTCTTTACTGTAATTTGCCATATGCCATACCTTCATCGCAGAATTTAATACAAATACTAAGACTTCCACTTCTACCATGTTCGTATTAAAAAAATTATATGTTTTACTATATTTTCGTCTGCGATAAGGTGCTAAAGAGGCTAGAAATATTCTTCTCGTACATTCTTTAAAAACCTGAAAATAATCATGGCTCATTTCCAAATCAGTTGTGAAATCACAAACTATTACATCATAGCTAAGAAGTCCTATTTCTTTAGCCTCATCTGAAGATACTGCTGGGAAAATGTCTACACTACCTCTTCTAAATCCAACCATCGGACCAGAAAGCACTGTATCTCTTGTAGTAAGATCACTTATTCCGTCATCACCCATTTCTAGAAACGCAACTTTTTCCTTTAGAACACTTCCACAGAAGTTAGCAAGTGCTAACGAAAAACAAGTTCCACCTATTCCATACACACCATATATCATTTTTTGCTTTCTTTTAAAAATTCTTCTCGCCAAGTATCTCTTTCCTCCAAATCCTGTTAAACAATTTTGTCTTTTTTCTTGTTATAGAAAATGGATCCGAGTCTAGCGGAAATGCATATATCTTCTTTCCCAATGCTTTTGCTAACACTGCTCCTGTACCTGTCTGACGTGGATTTATAATTACAACAGTATCTTTATCATATGCAACATCTAACAATTCATTAGATTTAAACACTCTTGAAGACTGAACATATATAACAATGTCCGCATTTAACGCAGCATCAACATTTGTTCCACAATCAAATACCTTTAATTCCTTTGGCATAGCTTGTTTTTTTGTACTTTGCGTAATATATTCACCCGCAAAACAACCGTGGTATAATCTATCCTCTTTTAATTTGAAGGTATTATCTCCTGCGTACATTTTCTCTAAATTGTTATCTTGCGACTTATCTATATAAATGCTTTTAACACCTATATTGTTAAGAAAACAATTTAAAGCTACACTAATGTGCGTTACTCCTACTCCGATATCATTTCCTACAACTGCTATTTTCACATTAAGATGTTTCTTTTCATTATTTTTTGAATATAATTTCTTCCATTCTTCTAAATAATAAAAAGCCTCTTTCTCCTGCTTTCTATGATTTATCAAATGTTCTATTCTTATATTCCGTTTTTCTTCTGACTTATCATATAATCGTCTCAAAAGCTCCTTCGTGCTGTAAATATCGTTTTCTAAAACACATTCTCCAGCAAGCTGTCGCGACGAGCTATACGATATTGTTCCAAAAGCTGTTTTTTCCACTGAATCTTTCAAAAAGGTAGCTATGCCATAATCAATTACAACTATTCTATCCCCAATCATTACATTTTCAAGCTTCATATCCTGATAACATATAGGACACTCTCTAGAATGTAAATAATTAAGCACATCAAATATTGCTATTGCTATCTCCATCAAAAGGGTATGTGAAATATGATACAGATTAACATAATCTGCCAACGAATGACCTCTAATATATTCCTCAACAATGTAGAAATATTTCTCATCTTCTTCCAAGTCGAACATTATGGGAATATTAGGATGTCTAAGATTTAAGAGAATTTCAGCTTCTCTTATGCTTTGATTAGTCTTGTCCTTCGGGATTCTCTTTACAATTCGATCCTCCCCAAGACTTTTGTGTCTCACAAGTATAACTACGCTGGCTGCTGACTCATAAATGATCTTGCGTTCTTCATACTTACTTGACAATTCCTGTGAAATGTAAATTTTTATCGCCCCTTTCCTAAGAAAGAAACATCTTAAAGGTGTTATAACATGTCTTTAAATATCTTTCAATAGATTTGGCAAAGATTTAATAAAAATTTAATAAAGTGTTAATAAAGTGTTAATAAAATTTATAAAAATTTAATAATTGATATTGTAGACAGTCTCATTTTTCTTGATTATAATATAATTAGAAAGGGGATATTCTAATCGTAAAGTCCAGCGGTGTGATGTCAAGTGAAGAAAAATAAAAATCCTTTTATTTTTTGATATATTTCACGAAAACAAAAAACGACCACCTAAGCCCTGTCGACCATGTTAAAAAATGAGCAGCGCTGACTCATCGGCAAAGCAGA